>NZ_JBHSAX010000033.1:0-23596 GCF_042650385.1 Nocardia jiangsuensis | reverse complement strand
CGCCGCCCGGCTCGCCGCCGTCACCGAAAGGATCGAGGCCGCTCGGGCCGCCGCCTGCCGCGAACCGGGCGCGGTGCGGCTGCTGCCGGTCACCAAGTTCCACCCGGCGACCGATATCGCCATCCTCTACGGCCTCGGCTGTCGCGCCTTCGGCGAATCCCGCGAACAGGAGGCGACCGCCAAGGTCGCCGAGCTGACACCGGCTCTCGCCGAGCCGGTGGCCTGGCACATGATCGGCCGGTTGCAGCGCAACAAGGCGAAGACCGTGGCCCGCTGGGCGCACACCGTGCAATCGGTGGACAGCGAGCGGCTCGCCACCGCGCTGGACACCGCGGCCGCCGCCGCGCTGGACGCGGGGGAGCGCACCGCCCCGCTGCGGGTGCTGCTCCAGATCAGCCTGGACACCGACCCGGGAAGGGGCGGCGTTGCACCCGCCGATCTGCCCGCGCTGGCCGACCGCGTCGCGGCCGCCCCCGCGCTGGAACTCGCTGGCCTGATGGCGATTCCGCCGCTGGACGCCGAGCCGGACGGTGCCTTCGCGCGGCTGGCGAGTCTGCACGCCCGGTTGCGGGCCGATCACCCGGGCGCGAGCGAACTCTCGGCGGGCATGTCGGGCGATCTGGAATCAGCTGTGGCACACGGTTCCACCTGTGTGCGTGTCGGTACCGCGCTCCTGGGTACACGCCCGATAACCTCGGGCTAGCAAAGAAACCTCATCAGTCACATTCGACACATATGCTGGGGACTGACGAGGGGTGCTGAGCAAGACTTCAACACCCGGCCGCCACCGGGGCCGAAGGAAGGTCGACCAGATGAGCACGCTGCACAAGTTCAAGGCGTACTTCGGCATGGTTCCACTCGACGAGTACGAGGACGACTATGTCGACGACCGGGCCCCGCACGGCATCGACGACCGCGGCCCCCGGCGCTCGCGCGCGCGTGAATTCGACCGGGAGTACGGCGCGTACAGCCGCTACGGCTCCCCCTCCGACGGCTACGGCGACGAGCACTACGCCGCCGAATCCGACTACCCCGAGCCCGCCTACAAGTCGCCCTACTCCGGCGGCTACCCGCCGCTGCCCCGGCGCGAGGAGTACGCCGACGAGGGGTACGCCGACGACCGGTACGAGCCGCCACCGCGCCGCCCCACCCGGATCGACTCCGCGGCGGCGGGGCGGTTCCGCGCGGCGGGCGGCGGCGCGCCGATGATGCGGGGGGCCACCCGCGGCGCGCTCGCCGTCGATCCCGAGGCGGAGGAGCGCCGGCTCGAGGAGCGCATGCGCGCCGAGCCGGTCGCCACCAGGCGGCCGGGGATCTTCGAGGACGGAGGTCCCTTGTCCAAGATCACCACGCTGCGCCCGCGGGACTACAGCGAGGCGCGCATCATCGGCGAGCGCTTCCGTGAGGGCAACCCGGTGATCATGGACCTGGTCGACCTGAGCAACGCCGACGCCAAGCGGCTGGTCGACTTCGCCGCCGGGCTGGCGTTCGCGCTGCGTGGCTCGTTCGACAAGGTGGCCACCAAGGTGTTCCTGCTCTCACCGGCGGACGTCGACGTCTCGGCGGAGGAGCGTCGCCGGATCGCGGAAACCGGCTTCTACAACCAGAAGTAACGGCGTTGCCAGCGGGCACCGCGCCGGTCCGGCCGAGCCGGACCGGCGCGGTCGTTTTGCGCGTCGCCGATTTTCGGGCAGAGTGATGTCGTGGTGGTCTTCGCGGTGCTCTACTTCGTCCTGTTCATCTTCTGGTTGCTGCTGATCAGCCGGGTGATCGTGGAGTTCATCCGCAGCTTCGCCCGCGACTGGCGCCCGACCGGGTTCGTGGTGGTCGTGCTCGAGGTGATCTTCACGATCACGGATCCGCCGGTGAAACTCCTGAGGCGCTTGATACCACCGGTGTCGCTGGGGGGAATTCGGCTCGATCTGTCGATTATGGTCCTGCTATTCATCGTGTTCATCCTGATGTCCATCGTGGGCAGGCTCGGGCAGCCCGTAGCTCCCGTGTGACAGAATGGTCCGGGAACGAGATGTCAGATCTGCCAGATCTCCAAAAGACGCGTGAAGGGATCCTTCGATGCCGCTGACCCCAGCTGATGTGCACAACGTCGCGTTCAGCAAACCGCCGATCGGGAAGCGCGGCTACAACGAGGACGAGGTCGACGCGTTCCTGGATCTGGTGGAGCAGGAGCTGTCGCGGCTGATCGAGGAGAACGCCGATCTGCGGCAGCGGGTCGCCGAGCTGGACGCCGAGCTGACGGACGCCAAGAAGAACCGCGGCCCCGGCCCCGGCATCGTGAAACCCCCGGTCCAGCAGGCGCCGCCGCCAGAACCGATCAAACAGCCGATACCACCCGCCCCGCAGCCGCCGATGCCCGCGGTACCGGCTGCGGAGAGCCAGGGCGTCGACGCGAACCTGCAGGCGGCGAAGGTGCTCAGCCTGGCCCAGGAGATGGCCGACCGGCTCACCAGCGACGCCAAGAGCGAGGCGGAGAACCTGCTCTCCAACGCGCGAGCGAACTCCGAGCGACTCGTCGCCGATGCCCGCAACCGCTCCGACTCGATGATCGCGGACGCGCGGCAGAAGTCCGACTCCATGCTCTCCGACGCGCAGACCCGTTCGGACAATCAGCTCCGCCAGGCCAAGGAGAAGGCGGACGCGCTGCAGGCCGACGCCGAGCGCAAGCACACCGAGATCATGGCGACCATCACCCAGCAGCGCAGCGTGCTGGAGAGCCGGATCGAGCAGCTCAAGACCTTCGAGCGGGAGTACCGGGTGCGGCTGAAGTCCTACCTGGAATCGCAGCTGGAGGAGCTGGAGAACCGCGGCTCCGCGGTCCCGGTGGACGACGGCGGCTTCGATACCGGTGCGAACAGCCTCGCGCCCGCCTCCTTCGCCAAGGGCGGCAAGTAGACTTGTAGCAGGGTCCGTTCGGCAGTTGCCGAGCGGTAGCGCGTCCTGTCGAGTCTCCACTGGGGGTCACCGTGCTGGTATTGACGCTGGTGCTCGCGGCGATCGGCTTCGCCCTGCTCGTGACCGCCCTGACCACCGGCTCGGTGCTCTGGGCCTGGGGCTGCATCGTGGTGTGCGTGCTCGGGGCAGTGCTGTTGCTGGCGAGTGCGCTCGGCGGCGGGGGCGCCGCGGAGGGCGATCGCGAACCCGCTCCCAAAAGAGTTGACCGCCGCCGATAGACTGAAACCTGTACGGCATCGATCCGGCCATCACCGGGGAGCCTTCGGAAGAACGGCGCGCGCTCCGCGCCAAGTAGAACCGAACGGGTGAGCCCGTCACAGCTCGCAACGAGAGGTCCGGCCGCAGCGCGGCCAGGGCAAGCGGGGTGGTACCGCGGTCTCGGCGCATCCGCGCCAGGGTCGTCCCCGTGCCAGCGAACCGCGCCGATGGGCGCGGCGGCACGGAGGAGACCCGACACCGCCATGGCGGACGACACTTCCCGCAGCGCGTACCCGCGCGTCGACCTCGCCGCGGGCGCCGGCTCGGCGTTCCCGGAGCTGGAGCGCCGCGTGCTCGACGCGTGGGCGGCCGACGACACCTTCCGGGCGAGTATCGAAAACCGTTCCGCGGCACCGGAGTTCGTCTTCTACGACGGACCGCCGTTTGCCAACGGGCTGCCGCATTACGGCCATTTGCTCACCGGATACGTGAAAGACCTCGTTCCGCGTTACCGGACGATGCGCGGAAACCGCGTCGACCGGCGCTTCGGATGGGACTGTCACGGGCTGCCCGCGGAAATCGAAGCGGAAAAGCAGCTCGGTATCACGGACAAATCACAGATCGACGCCATGGGGCTCGCCGAATTCAATGCGGCGTGCAAGTCCTCGGTGCTGCGCTATACCGGGGAATGGCGTGACTACGTCACCCGCCAGGCCCGCTGGGTCGACTTCGACAACGACTACAAGACGCTCGATCTCGACTTCATGGAGTCGGTCATGTGGGCGTTCAAGACGCTGTACGACAAGGGGCTGATCTACCAGGGCTTCCGGGTGCTGCCGTACAGCTGGTACGAGCAGACGCCGCTGTCGAACCAGGAGACCCGGCTCGACGACGCCTACAAGATGCGCCAGGATCCGGCGGTCACCGTCGACATGGTGCTGCGGGTGCCGGACGACCACCCGCTGCGTGAACTCGACGGCGCAGCGGCGGTCATCTGGACGACGACGCCGTGGACGCTGCCGTCGAACCTGGCGATCGCGGTGCACCCCGACCTCACCTACGTGCACCTGCGCGGCGCCGACGGCAAGCGCTACCTGCTGGCCGCGGAGCGGGTTTCGCACTACGCGCGCGAGCTGGGCGAGGAGCCGGAGGTGCTCTCCGAGCACGTCGGCGCCGCGCTGGTCGACCTCGCCTACACCCCGGCCTTCGACTTCTTCGCCGGCCACCCGAACGCGCACCGGGTGCTCGCCGCGGAGTACGTGACCACCGATTCCGGTACCGGCGTCGTGCATCTCGCGCCCGCGTTCGGCGAGGAGGACATGGACGTCTGCGTCGCCAACGGCATCGAGCTGGTGCAGCCGCTGGACCAGGGCGGCAAGTTCACCTCGATGGTGCCGCCGTACGAGGGGCTGATGGTCTTCGACGCCAACCCGGTGATCATCAAGGACCTCAGGGCGGCCGGAAAGCTGCTGCGGCACGAGACGATCGAGCACTCCTACCCGCACAGTTGGCGCTCCGGGCAGCCGCTCATCTACATGGCGGTGCCGTCCTGGTTCGTCGCGGTGACCAAGTTCCGTGACCGGATGGTCGAGCTGAACAAGCAGATCACCTGGGTGCCCGAGCACATCAGGGACGGCCAGTTCGGCAAGTGGCTGGAGGGCGCGCGGGACTGGAACATCAGCCGGAACCGCTACTGGGGCAGCCCGATCCCGGTCTGGAGCTCCGACGACCCGGCCCACCCCCGGCTCGACGTGTACGGCTCGCTGGACGAGCTGGAGCGCGACTTCGGCGTCCGCCCCACCGACCTGCACCGGCCCATGATCGACGAGCTGACCCGGCCGAACCCGGACGACCCGACGGGCAGGTCCACCATGCGCCGGGTGCCGGAGGTGCTCGACTGCTGGTTCGAGTCCGGCTCCATGCCGTACGCCCAGGTGCACTATCCGTTCGAGAACAAGGAGTGGTTCGACGGCCACTTCCCCGGCGACTTCATCGTCGAGTACAACGGCCAGACCCGCGGCTGGTTCTACACGCTGCACGTGCTCGCCACCGCGCTCTTCGACAGCCCGGCGTTCGAGACCGTCGCGGCGCACGGCATCGTGCTCGGCGAGGACGGGCTCAAGATGAGCAAGTCCAAGGGCAACTACCCGGACGTCAAGGAGGTGTTCGACCGGGACGGCTCGGATGCCATGCGCTGGTTCCTGATGAGCTCGCCGATCCTGCGCGGCGGCAACCTCATCGTCACCGAGCGCGGGATCCGCGAGGGGGTCTCGCACGCGCTCCGGCCGCTCTGGAACGCCTGGACCTTCCTGCAGCTCTACGCCACCGAGCCGGGCACCTGGCGCACCGACTCGCCGCACGTGCTCGACCGGTACATCCTGGCCAAGCTCGCGGCCACCCGCGACGTGGTCACCGCGGCGCTGGAGGAGTACGACATCGCCGGTGCCTGCGACGAGCTGCGCAGCTTCGCCGACGCGCTCACCAACTGGTACGTGCGCCGGAGCCGGAACCGGTTCTGGAGCGAGGACCGGGACGCGGTCGACACCCTGCACACCGTGCTGGAGGTGGTGACCAGGCTGGCCGCGCCGCTGCTGCCGCTGATCACCGAGGTGATCTGGCGCGGGCTCACCGGCGGGCGCTCGGTGCACCTCACCGACTGGCCCGCCGATGGCGAGCTGCCGCACGACGCCGAGCTGGTCGCCACCATGGACGAGGTGCGGGTGGTCTGCTCCACCGTGCTGAGCCTGCGCAAGGCGAAGAAGCTGCGGGTGCGGTTGCCGCTCTCCGAGGTGACGATCGCGGCGGCCGACGCCGAGCGGCTGCGGGACTACGCCGACGTGATCGCCGACGAGGTGAACGTCAAGAAGGTGACGCTCACCACCGACGTGGACGCGCACGGGCGGTTCGAGCTGACCGTGAACGCGCGGGTGGCCGGGCCTCGGCTCGGCAAGCAGGTGCAGACGGTGATCAAGGCGGTCAAGGCGGGGGACTGGGCGGAGGACGCCGACGGCGTGGTGCGCGTGGCCGATGTCGCGCTGCTGCCGGAGGAGTACAGCAGGCGGCTGGTCGCGGCCTCGCCGGAGTCCACTGCCGCGCTGCCGGGGAATGCCGGGCTCGTCGTGCTGGACGACACCGTCACCGAGGAGCTGGAAGCGGAGGGGTGGGCTCGGGATCTCATCCGCGATCTGCAGGAGACGCGGAAGTCGCTCGGGTTGGACGTCTCCGATCGGATCAGCGTCGTTCTCGACGTGCCCGCCGAGCAGCGGGCGTGGGCCGAGCGCCATGCGGCGTTGATCGGCGGCGAGATCCTCGCCACGTCACTGGATTTCGGTCCGGCCGGGGATGACGCGCCCGTCGTCTGCGGTGGGGTCAGGGTGGCTGTCGCCAAGGTGTGAGAGGGTTTTTCCGGGGGGACTGACGTCCCCCCGGACCCTCTGCCAGGTGCGGCAGGGTTCCCCCGGGGACTCAGTCCTGCGGCACGCAGAGGTCGCGGAGCAACGCACCGTACTCGGGGTGCGCCAACGCGGAGGCGAACTGCGCGACCAGGTAGTCGGCCGGGTTGCCGGTGTCGTACCAGCGCCCCGAGATCACCTGCCCGAACACCGGATTCGCCGCGGCGTAGGTATTGATGGCATCCGTCAGGTAGATCTCCCCGGTCCGGTGCCGATACCACTCCGTGGTCTGCGCCCGCAGCTCGTCGACGATCCCCGGCGTCACCACGTACCCGCCGATCGCGGCGAACGAGGACGGCGCGTCCGCGGACTTCGGCTTCTCCCGCAACCCGGTGATCCGGAGCAACCCGGCCCCCCGATCCTCGGCGACCACCGGAACCCCGTAGCGCTGCGAATCCGCCGGATCCATCGGCAGCAGTGCGAGCACCGGCGCCCCGGTGCTCTCGTAGGCGTCGATGAGCTGCTGCGCCCGCGGCACCTCGGCGACGAAGACGTCGTCCGGCCAGAGCACCAGCATGGGCTCGTCGCCCGCGTGCCGCGCGGCATTGAGCACCGGCGTCCCGTTGCCGTACGGCCCGTGCTGGTCCAGGTAGGTGATGTGCCCGCGCCGGGAGAGCTCCCCGACCTCCTCGACGGCGTCGGCGAACGCGGTCTTCCCGTCCGAGCGCAGCTGTGCGACGAGCGCGGGGTTGGGGCGGAAGTGGTCCTGGATCAGCGACTTCCCACCGCTGACCACGATGGTGATGTCGGTGATGCCCGAGGCGACCAGTTCGCGCACGGTGTGCTCGATGACCGGCTTGTCGCCGACCGGAAGCATCTCCTTGGGGATCGCCTTGGTCAGCGGCAGCAGCCGGGAGCCGATTCCGGCGGCCGGAATCACGGCCTTGCGGATCTTCATGCGCCGATCATCACACAGCGACCACCGGTCGGCGCGGAGCCCCCGATCCGGGCGGGGATTCGGCACCCGCCCCCGTTTTCCGGCCTGGTCACGGCGTTCGCTGTCGGTGGGCGGGCGTAGATTCTCCAGCCGTGCGAACCGCCCGCAGCCCCGCCTCGGTACCGGCGGTGCCGTACGCCCGGCTCCCGGGTGCGGGGCACCGGTGACGACCGGTCAGGCGGCCCGCCGCTGGGTGCTGCACATCGACATGGACGCCTTCTTCGCCTCGGTGGAGCAGCTCACCCGGCCCACGCTGCGCGGGCGCCCGGTGCTGGTCGGCGGGGTCGGGCAGCGCGGGGTGGTGGCCGGGGCCAGCTACGAGTCCCGGGTCTACGGCGCGCGCTCGGCCATGCCGATGCATCAGGCCAGGCGGCTGGTGGGGAGTACCGCGGTGGTGCTCCCCCCGCGCGGCGCGGTCTACGGCACCGTGAGCGGACAGGTGTTCGACGCGCTGCGCTCGCGGATCCCGGTGCTGGAGACGCTCTCCTTCGACGAGGCGTTCGGCGAGCCGGTCGAGCTGGCCGGCGCGACCGCCGCCGCGGTGACGGAGTTCTGCGCGGAGCTGCGCGCGCTGGTCCGCGAGCGCACCGGGCTGGTCGCCTCGGTCGGCGCAGGCACCGGCAAGCAGCTGGCGAAGATCGCCTCCGGGCTGGCCAAGCCGGACGGTATCCGGGTGATCGCCCCCGCCGAGCAGGACGTGCTGCTCGCCGCGCTGCCGGTGCGCAAGCTGTGGGGGATCGGGCCGGTCGCGGACGGCAGGCTGCGCGCGGCCGGGATCGAGACGGTCGGCGCCTTCGCGGCGCTGCCGGAGCAGGAGGCCGCCGCGCTGCTCGGCGGCAGCGTCGGCGCCGCGCTGCACCGACTGGCCCGCGGCATCGACGACCGCCCGGTCGCCGAGCGCGCCGAGGCCAAGCAGATCAGCGCCGAGACCACCTACGAGCACGACCTGGTGACGCTCGCCCAGCTGCGCCCGGCCATCGACGCCATGGCCGCGGCGGCGTACAAGCGGCTGACCAGGGACGGCAGGGCCGCGCGGACCGTCGTGCTCAAACTCAGGAAGGCGGACATGAGCATCGTGACCCGTTCGGTCACGCTGCCGTACGCGACCACCGATGCCGCCACCCTCGCCACCGCCGCGCAGCGTTCGGCCATCGATCCGATGGAGCTGGGGGCGGTGCGGCTGGTCGGGGTCGGGTACGCCGGGCTCTCCACGGTGCGCCAGGAGTCGCTCTTTCCCGAGCTGGACCGCGACCTGCCCGCCTCGGCGGCACCGGACGACGCCGAGCCCGGCTACTTCCCCGGCGGCGCTGTGCCGCAACCGCTTCCGGTCGCGGCGCGGGATCCGGCGGCGAACGCCGCGCTGCCGCACTGGTACCCGGGGCTGGACGTGGCGCACCCCGAGCACGGGCACGGCTGGGTGCAGGGGGCCGGGCACGGGCGGGTGACGGTGCGGTTCGAGACCCGCTCGACAGGCCCCGGTCCGGCGCGTACGTTCGCTGCCGACGACCCGAGGCTGTCCCGAGCCGACCCGCTCGGCAGCCTTCGCTGACGGTAGCCTGGGTGGCTCGTGCAGCGAACCTCCCCGATATGTGAAGGACGAGCAGTTGAAGCTTCGTAAGACCGGACGAATCGCGATCGCGGGCCTCGCCATCGTCGCGTCGCTTGGCCTGACGGCCTGCGGCGGCGACGACACCGAGAACAAGCCCGCCACCACGACCAGCAAGAGCAGCGCGGCGAGCACCTCCGCGTCGAGCGCCGCGCTGCCCCCGGTCCCGACCGTCGAGCAGCTGAACACCCAGCTCGGCACCGCGCTGGATCCGTCGATCCCGAGCTCGGAGAAGCTGGAGCTGGTGCAGGGCATCGAGGCCGATCCGGAGCTGCCGAACCGGCTCGCCGAAGCCGCCAAGGCGAATGGCGTCACGGTCGCCGTGACCGACGTGACCTCGTTCGGCGAGAGCGTGAACGCCAAGGCCAACTTCGTGCTCAACGGCCAGACCAACGTGGTCGACGTGCCGTTCGTCGCCGAGGACGGCAAGTGGAAGGTCCAGAAGCAGTGGGCCTGCCAGATGCTGACCGCGCTCGGCCAGCAGTCGGCGGCCTGCACCGCCTGATCGCCGCAGTGCACCGGCCCGGCCGGTCACCTCGTTTCCCGGGGTGACCGGCCGGTCGCCGTTCCGGGGCCGGACCCCGGGGCCGGGGCGGGCGATCGCGCGTGGCACGATCGAGCCCCGTGGCCGAAACGATGGTGCGGGCCGGGCGCGAGCCCTCCGTGAACGCCCCGGAGCCCGCTCGATCCCCCGGCGGCGCCCGCCGGTGGGCCGCTCCGGTCGCCCTCATCGCCGGATTGTTCGGCATGCTCTGCGCCATCGCGGTCCCGCTGCTCCCGGTACGGATGGATGTCACCACGCTGGAGTGGCCGCAGCGCGGTACCCCCGGTTCGGTGGAGGCGCCGCTGGTCGCCTACGCCCCGCTGACCTTCGACGCCACCATCCCGTGCGATGCCGTCGAGCAGCTGCCCGAGGGCGGGGTGCTCGCGGCGACCGCGCCGGTCGGCGCCCCCGATCTCGAGCGCTACGGCTTCATCGCCCAGGTGCGGCCCGGTGAAACCACTCGGCTGGACGTGGTGCTGCGCAACCAGGCCCTGCTGAGCACCCCGGTCACCGAGCTGCCGCCGGGCTGCGTGCTCACCCTGCACGCGGACGGCGACGCCGCCACCTTCACCGGTGCGGGCGGTACCGAGGCCACGCTCACCGGTGACTTCCGCCCGCAGGTGGCCGGGCTCTTCAGCGACCTCCCCGACCCGGCCGGTGCGAGCATGCGCGCCGAGGTCGACTCCCGCTTCTCCTCCACGCCCGGCACGCTGAAACTGCTCGCCATCTGGGGTGCCGCGCTGAGCACGGTGCTCGCGCTCGCCGCGCTGTCCGTCCTCGACCGGCGCGACGGCCTGCGCCCGCGCCGGGTGCTGCCCGCGCGCTGGTGGCGGTTCACCCCGCTGGACGGCTTCGTCACCGCGGTCATGGTGCTCTGGTACTTCATCGGCTCCACCACCTCGGACGACGGCTACCAGTTCGGCATGGCCCGCACCTCGGGCACGGCCGGCTACATGGCGAACTACTTCCGCTACTTCGGGGTGCCGGAGAACCCGGTCGGCACGCCGTACTACGACCTGATCCGGATCCTGGCCGAGATCAGCACCGCCAGCCCGTTCGTCCGGCTGCCCGCGCTCTTCGCCGGGCTGCTGATCTGGCTGCTGATCAGCCGCGAGGTCATCCCGCGGTTCGGGGTCGCGGTACGGCACCACCGGGTCGCGCGCTGGACCGGCGCGCTCGCCTTCCTCGCCGTCTGGCTGCCCTACGACAACGGCCTGCGCCCGGAGCCGGTGGTCGCGCTCGGCATCGTGCTCACCTGGTGCTCGATGGAGCGCGCCATCGCCACCCGGCGGCTGCTGCCCGCTGCGGTCGCGGTGCTGGTGGCGGCCTTCGCCTGCACCGCGGGGCCGTCCGGGGTGCTCTGCATCGCCGCGCTGCTGGCCGGGCTGCGGCCGCTGGCGCACATCGTCCGGCGCCGGGCGACCGGCCCGCGCCGGTTCCTGGCCGGGCTCTCACCGGCCGCGCCGATCGGCGCCGCCGGCACGCTGGTGCTGGCGGTGGCCTTCGCCGACCAGCCGCTCAGCGCCATGCGCGAGATGCAGCGGGTGCACGCCATCGCGGGCCCGGACGTCAAGTGGTTCCAGGAGTACCTGCGCTACCAGTACCTGCTGCAGCCGGAGGTGGACGGCTCCTTCGCCCGCCGCGCCGGGATCTTCCTGCTCTTCGCCGGGGTGCTCACCTGCGTGCTGGTCCTGCTGCGCAAGGGCGGGCGGATCCCGACCACGGCCGCCGGGCCGACCCGCCGTGCGCTCGGCACCGCCGTCGGCACGCTGCTGCTGGTGATGGTCACGCCGACCAAGTGGACGCACCACTTCGGCGTCTTCGCCGGGGTCGCGGGGATGGTGGCGGTGCTCGCCGCGGTCGCGGTGGCGCCCGCCGTCATGAAGGCGCCGCGCAACCGGGCGCTCTTCGGCGCCGTCGTCGCCTTCCTGCTCGCGCTGGCCTTCACCGGCGACAACGGCTGGTGGTACGTCTCCTCGTACGGCATCCCCTGGTGGGACAAGCCGGTGTCGCTGGCAGGCATCCAGCTCAGCACGGTGTTCCTGCTGCTGGCCGCCGGGTTGCTCGCGGTGGCGGCGTGGTGGCAGGTGCGGGCGCCGGAGCCGGGGACGCCGCACCACATCTCCGGGTTCGCGCGGCGTCTGTCGGCGATGCCGGTGCTCGCGCTGGCGCTGGCGCTGGCCGTGCTGCTGGAGGTGGCCTCGTTCGGCAAGGCGGCGGTCAGCCGGTATCCGGCGTTCACGCTGGCGAGTTCGAATATCTCGGCGGTGCTTGGCGCGCCCTGCGGGCTGGCGGACGAGGTGCTGGTGGAGACCGATCCGAACGGGTCCGTGCTGGCGCCGCTCACCGGCGACACCGGGGCCGCGCTGGCCGGGACCGGGACCGGGTTCGTGCCCGGCGGGGTCGCCGCCGATCTGCGCCCGGACGACGAGAGCAGCGCATCGGGGAGTATCGCGGACGCGCTCAGCGGCACCACCAACTCCGACACCGCCAACGGCACCCGCTCGGCCGCGCTGCCCTTCGGGCTCGATCCGGCGCGGGTGCCCATGCTCGGCAGCTATGGCTCCGGTGACGCGGGTCCGGCCGAGCTGACCACCGGCTGGTACCGGCTGCCCGCGGAACGGGACGGGATCGTGGCCATCGGCGCGGCCGGGCGGATCCGCTCGGTGGACAGCGACGGGGTGGTGACGCCGGGGCAGACGGTGGAGTTGGAGTACGGGACCGCCGACGGGGTCCCCGGTGGGCGGCTGCTGCCGATCGATATCGGTCCGGCGCCGTCCTGGCGGAATCTGCGGGTGCCGCTCGCGGACATCCCCGCCGGGGCGGACGTGGTGCGGATCGTCGCTGTCGACCGGGACCGGAATCCGGCGCAGTGGATCGCCCTGACGCCACCTCGGGTGCCGCGCACGTCGACCCTGAACGAGGTGGTCGGGTCGTCCGCGCCGGTGCTGCTGGACTGGATGGTCGGGTTGCAGTTCCCCTGCCAGCGGCCGTTCGATCACCGTGACGGCATCGCCGAGGTGCCCGAGTACCGGGTGCTGCCCGACCGCCCCGGCGCCGAGATCACCAGCCTCTGGCAGAACCACGACGGTGGGGGGCCGCTCGGCTGGACCGGGCTGCTGCTGCGCGCCGAGACGCTGCCGACCTATCTCGCGCACGACTGGCGGCGGGACTGGGGTGAACTGCAGCGGTTCGGCCGGATCGATCCGAGTGCTGTCCCGGCGCGGCCGCAAGTGGTGCAGGAGAGCCGGTCCGGGCTGTGGAGCCCGGGGCCTGTCCTCACCGGTTACTGATCGCGTCCTTCGAGGGACTCGCGGGGGCGGCGGTTGGTGCGGGCGCGGAAGAGGGCGTTGGTGCTGAAGATGAGGAGGGCGCACCAGATCAGGGCGAAGCCGGCCCAGCGGGAGGGCCGCATGGGTTCGTGCAGGACGGCGACGCCCCAGAGCATCTGGAGCGCCGGGGTGAGGTACTGCAGCAGGCCCATGGTGGAGAGCGGGACCCGCTGGGCGGCGGTGGCGAAGAGCAGCAGCGGGACCAGGGTGACCGGGCCGGTGGCGACGAGCAGGGCGGTGTGCCCGAGACCGTCGCCGAAGGAGCTCTCGCCGCGCACCGCGAGCACGACCAGGAAGACCAGCGCGATCGGCGCGCCGACCACCCCCTCGGCGGCGACGCTGCGCAGCGCGTCCAGCCGGATCACCTTCTTGACCAGCCCGTAGAGGGCGAACGAACAGGCGAGGACGAGCGCGATCCAGGGCGGGCGACCCAGATCGACGGTCAGGACGAGCACCGCGAGCGTCCCGAGCCCGAGCGCGACCCACTGCGCCGGCGCCAGCCGCTCCCGGAAGATCAGCACCCCGAACGCCACCGTGACCAACGGGTTCACGAAGTAGCCGAGCGCGCACTCGACCACGTTCCCGGAGAGCACCCCGAAGACGTAGACGCCCCAGTTCACCGAGATGGCCAGCGACGCGCCGGCGGCCAGCCGCCAGGTGCGGGCGTCGATCCCGCGCAACTGCCGCAACCGCCCGGTGACCGCGAGCACGATCAGGACGACGACCAGCGTCCAGACGATCCGCTCGGCCAGTACCTCGACCGCCCCGGCGAAGGCCAGCAGCCCGAAGAACGCGGGGAAGAGCCCCCAGAGCAGATACGCCGACGCGCCGAACGCCACCCCGGGTACCGACCGCTTCCGCCACACCCGATCCACGGTAGTTCGCCGCGCCGCGCCGCGTTGCAGGCCGCGGACAGTACCCCCGTAGCCTTGCGGCATGTCTGTTTCCGTCCGAGCGGATGCCGCGACCGGGCTGACCGCGGCCGAGGTCGAGCAGCGCCGCAACGACGGCCGCACCAACGACGTCCCGGCCCGCGCGTCGCGCTCGGTGCGGGAGATCGTGCGCGCCAACGTCTTCACCAGGATCAACGCCATCCTCGGCGTGCTCTTCGTGCTGGTACTGGCCGCCGGATCGCCGATCGACGGCATGTTCGGGCTGCTCATCGTGGCCAACAGCGCGGTCGGCATCATCCAGGAGGTGCGTGCCAAGCGCACCCTGGACGAGCTCGCCATCGTCGGCCAGGCCCGGCCCCTCGTCCGCCGCGACGGGGTCGCCGCCGAGGTGCCGCCCGGCGAGGTGGTGCAGGACGACCTGATCGAGCTCGGCCCCGGCGACCAGATCGTGGTGGACGGCGAGGTGCTCGAGGCCGAGCTGCTCGAGGTGGACGAGTCGCTGCTCACCGGCGAGGCCGACCCGATCGACAAGGAGATCGGCGCCGAGGTGCTCTCCGGCAGCTTCGTGGTCTCCGGCTCCGGGGCGTACCGGGCCACCAAGGTCGGGCGCGAGGCCTACGCCGCCCGGCTCGCCGAGGAGGCGAGCAAGTTCACCCTGGTCCACTCGGAGCTGCGCAGCGGCATCGACCGGATCCTGCGCTTCATCACCTTCCTGCTCGTCCCGGCCGGGCTGCTCAGCATCTACAACCAGCTGTTCTCCAGCCACCAGGGCTGGCAGCCCGCGGTCACCGGCATGGTGGCCGCGCTGGTGCCGATGGTGCCGGAGGGGCTGGTGCTGATGACCTCCATCGCCTTCGCGGTCGGCGTGGTCCGGCTCGGCAGGCGGCAGTGCCTGGTGCAGGAGCTGCCCGCGATCGAGGGGCTGGCCAGGGTGGACGTCGTCTGCGCCGACAAGACCGGCACGCTCACCGAGAACGGTATGCGGCTCGCCGATATCGAGAGCCTGACCGGCGACGACGGCGGCACCGCGCGCACCGCGCTCGCCGCGCTCGCCGCCGACGACCCGCGCCCGAACGCCAGCGTGCAGGCGCTGGCCGAGGCGCTGCCGGAGCGTCCGGAGTGGGGCTCCACCGCGGTCGCCCCCTTCTCCTCGGCCACCAAGTGGAGCGGCCACTCCTACGGCGAGCACGGGAACTGGCTGCTCGGCGCCCCCGACGTGTTGCTCGACCCGCAGTCCTCGGCGGCCCGCAGGGCCGAGCAGCTCGGCGCCGCCGGGCTGCGGGTGCTGCTGCTCGCGCGCGGCGACCGCGCGGTGGACGCGCCTGGCGCCCCCGGCGAGGTCACCCCGGAGGCGCTGGTCGTCCTGGAGCAGAAGGTGCGCCCGGACGCCCGCGAGACCCTCGACTACTTCGCGAAGCAGGACGTCGCCATCAAGGTGATCTCCGGCGACAACGCGGTCTCGGTCGGTGCCGTCGCCGGCTCGCTGGAGCTGCCGGGCGGCGATCACGCCGTCGACGCCCGCACGCTGCCCGACGGCCGTGACGAGCTGGCCGGCCTGCTCGACCGCGAGACCACCTTCGGCCGGGTGCGCCCGGACCAGAAGCGCGCCATGGTCGGCGCGCTGCAGTCCCGCGGCCACACCGTCGCCATGACCGGCGACGGCGTGAACGACGTGCTCGCGCTGAAGGACTCCGACATCGGCGTCGCGATGGGGTCGGGCAGCCCGGCCACCCGCGCGGTGGCGCAGATCGTGTTGCTGGACAACCGCTTCGCGACCCTGCCGTACGTGGTGGGCGAGGGCCGCCGGGTGATCGGCAACATCGAGCGGGTCTCCAACCTCTTCCTCACCAAGACCGTCTACTCGGTGCTGCTCGCCTTCCTGGTCGGGCTGGCCGGGGTCGGCTCGCAGATCTTCGGCTACGACCCGATCGCCTACCCGTTCCTGCCGCGGCACGTCACCATCGCGGCCTGGTTCACCATCGGCATCCCGGCCTTCGTGCTCTCGCTGGCGCCGAACAACGAGCGCGCCCGCACCGGCTTCGTCGCCAGGGTGATGAAGCTGGCCATCCCGTCCGGGGTGATCATCGGCGTCGCCACCTTCGTGGCCTACCTGATCGCCTACGCCGGTCCGGATGCGGGCGAGCAGCAGCGGATCCAGGCGGGCACCACCGCGCTGATCACGCTCATCGTGATCGCGGTGTGGGTGCTGGCGATCGTGGCCCGGCCCTACGTGTGGTGGAAGGTGCTGCTGATCGCCGCCTCGGTGCTGGCCTACGTGCTGCTCTTCTCGCTGCCGTCCACCCGCGAGTTCTTCCTGCTCGACCCCTCGAATCCGCGGCTCACCGCGGCGGCCTTCGGCTGCGGCGCGGTCGGCGTGGTGCTGGTCGAGATCGCCCAGTGGTTCGGCCGCCGCAGCTCCGCGAAGTAGACCCGAACCGCCACCAGAAACCTTGCGGCAAGCGGGCATTCGCGCTCGGTGTACCTTCTGGAGCCATGGAGGTACTGCTGCACCGGATCGACGCGTTCGCGGACGCACCGTTCACCGGGAATCCGGCCGCGGTGATGCCGTTGACCGCGTGGTTGCCCGACGGGTTGCTGCACCGGCTGGCCGAGGAGAACAACCTCTCCGAGACCGCCTTCCTCACCCCCGCGCTGCCCGCCGCCGCCGGGGTGCCGCCCGCCGACCGGCCCGCCTTCCACCTGCGCTGGTTCACCCCGGCAACCGAGGTGGCGCTCTGCGGGCACGCGACCCTCGCCGCCGCCGCGCAGGTGCTGGAGGACCTGCACCCCGGGATCGACGCGGTGTCGTTCTGGACCAGGAGCGGGTGGCTGCACGTGGAGCGCACCGACGACGACGAGTACGTGCTCGACCTGCCCGCGCAGGGGTCGGTGCCGGTGCCGGTGGATCCGGCGCTGGTGGCGGCGCTGCGGGCCGAGCCGGTGGCGGCGTTCTCCGGGGCGGACGAGGTGCTGGTCTTCGGCAGCGAGGCCGAGATCCGTTCGCTGCGCCCGGATTTCGGGGCGTTCCCGGCGGTGCCGCGCGGGGTGGTGGCGACGGCGCCCGGTGCCGCGGTGGAGTTCGTCTCGCGGATGTTCGCGCCGGGGATCGGGGTGCCGGAGGATCCGGTCACCGGGTCGGCGCACGCCCAGCTCGCGCCGATCTGGGCGGAGCGGTTGGGGCGCACGATGTTCCGGGCCAGGCAGTTGTCGCGGCGCGGCGGGGCGCTGCGCGTCGAGCTGGTGGGGGAGCGGGTGCTGGTGGCCGGGCGGTGCAGGCGCTATCTGGACGGGGTGGTCCAGGTGCCGGACGGGTACGTCACGGCGGCGCGGGGGGATGGTGCGGGCTGAGTCAGCGCGGGGGGACCTGGCCGTCGTCCGGCTCGGGGCCGACGGTGCCGTCGGTGCCAGGGAGCAGCGGGGTGACCGCGAAGCGGTCGGCGACGGTGTCGGCGGGGAGCGCCTCGACGGCGCGGACATCGCTGTGCGCGGCCAGTTCCCGCAGCGCGGCGGGGGCGGCGCGCACCACCAGTCCGGCGGTGCAGGCGCAGCCGGCGCGCAGCCGGGCGACGGCCACCTCGTGCACCTGCGCGGCGCGCTGATCCAGGGGCTGGCGGTCGAGCCGGTCGCGCAGGATGTCGGCCGCGGCCGCGGCGGCGGCGGTGATCGCGCTCGCGGAGTCCGGCACCGGGATCGCCACGATCGGGGTCTGCACCCGCTCCAGCGGCACGTGCTCCAGCACCCTGGCCACCCTGATCTCGCCCGCGAGCGCCGGAACCCGTTCCGCCGGGAGGTATTCGGTGAACGAGACCAGCGCCCAGCGCGGCGCGTCGTCGGTCCGCTCCAGGGTGGCGCGCGCTCTGGTCAGGTACGCCGAGACGGCCTCGCCCCGCTCCGGCCCCACCCGGTCGGTGGAGATGCCGGTGGAGCGCGGCGGGGTCTGCGCGCCGATCCCGACGCCGGCGAGTACGAGCAGCCCGATCACCCCGGCGATCAGCCCCTTGCGCCAGCGCGGATCCAAGGGCTCCGAATCCGGAACCTCCGTGCCGTGCTCGCCGTCCACCCCGGGCTCGCCGTGGGCGCCGCGCTCGGTTCGGGCGCCGGGCACGGCATCGGCGCCGGGCCCCGCCGCGCGATCGGGCCCCGCCGCGCGAGCGCCGGGCTCAGGCATCCCGGAGGACGTCGAGCGCGTGCCGCAGATCGTCCGGGTACTCGCTGGTGATCTCCAGCCACCGCCCGTCCGCCGGGTGGTGGAACCCGAGCGCCCGCGCGTGCAACCACTGCCGCTGCAACCCGAGCCGCTCGGCGAGCCGCGGATCGGCACCGTAGGTCAGGTCGCCGCAGCAGGGGTGCCTGATCGCGGAGAAGTGCACCCGGATCTGGTGCGTGCGCCCGGTCTCCAGGTGGATGTCGAGCAGGCTGGCCGCCTGGAACGCCTCCACCGTGTCGTAGTGCGTCACGCTGGGCCGCCCGTCCGCGGTGACCGCGAACTTCCAGTCGTTGCCCCTGGCCCGGCCGATCGGCGCGTCGATGGTGCCGCTGGACGGGTCCGGGTGCCCCTGCACCAGCGCGTGGTAGCGCTTGTCCACCGTCCGCTGCTTGAACGCCCGCTTGAGCACGGTGTACGCATGCTCGGACTGCGCGACCACCATCACCCCCGAGGTCCCGACGTCGAGCCGGTGCACGATGCCCTGCCGCTCGTGCGCGCCGGAGGTGGAGATCCGGTAGCCCGCCGCGGCCAGCCCGCCGACCACGGTCGGGCCGCTCCAGCCGACCCCGGTGTGCGCGGCCACGCCGACCGGCTTGTCCACCGCGACGATGTCGTCGTCGGCGTAGAGGATCCGCATCCCGTCCACCGGCTCGACGTCGACGGTGAGCTCGCGGCGCGGCTCGGGGAACTCGACCTCGAGCCAGGCGCCCGCGATGAGCCGATCCGACTTGCCCGCCGCGACGCCGTCCAGCTGCACCGCGCCCTCGGCGGTGAGCGCCGCCACCGCGGTGCGGGAGAGCCCGAGCAGCCGGGAGAGCCCGGCGTCCACCCGCATGCCGTCCAGCCCGTCCGGAACCGGCATGGTCCTGGTCTCCCTCACGCCGCATCCTCTCGCATGATCGAGGGCCCGCCGTGGCCACGCTGCACTCCCGCCTCCGGGCCTGACTCGCTCATGCGGCATCCTCCTTGCCCGCAGCCGCCTTGCCGGTACTCCTGGTGCCGTCCGGCTCGAAACCGAAGACGGTCAGCGCGACCAGCAGGATCGCGCCGCACACGATGGCCGAGTCGGCGACGTTGAACACCGGCCACCAGCCCACCGCCATGAAGTCGACGACGTGCCCCTGCAGCGGGCCGGGCGCGCGGAAGAGCCGGTCGGTGAGGTTGCCGAGCGCGCCGCCGAGCACCATGCCGAGCCCGACCGCCCACCACGGCGAGCGCAGCGTGCTGCCGATCCGGATCACCGCGACCACAACGCCCGCCGCCACCAGGGTGAGCAGCCAGGTCATCCCGGTGGCCATGGAGAAGGCGGCGCCCGGGTTGCGCACCAGGGAGAACCGGACGACGTCGCCGATCAGGTACACCGGGTCGCCCGGGGTCAGCTTCGCCACGGCGATGCTCTTGGTGAGCAGGTCGAGGCCGTAGAGCACGGCGGCCAGGACGAGCAGCAGCGGCAGCCGCTTCGGCCCGGGCCCGGAGGCCGCGGGCTCGGTGCTCGCTCGGCTGTCGCCGGCTGCGGCCGGCTCGTTGTCGGCGGGGCGGTCGTCGGTCACGACGACCATCATCGCTCGAGCCGGCCCGGCGATTCGCCCCGGATGTCCCAGGCTGCGCTCAGGAACCGGTCGTACGCTGATGCACGTGACGGTGTTGTCTTCTCCCCTGGCTCCCCGGGCGACCCGCTCGGGGGTGTTTCTGATGGTGCTCGCGGTCGGGCTCTCCGCGCTCGGCATCGGGTGCAGCGACGGCGGGGAGCCCGGCAGCGACCTGGAAGCCACCGAGCCGCTCGGCTACGGCAAGGAGGTGACGGTGCCGATCTCGGCGGCCGTCACCACGCTGGTGTACCCGGGCGAGGAGCCGCGCGCGCCGCTGCGCCCGCACTACGCCGTCGGCACGGTGCAGCAGGTGACGCTGCGCACCGACCACAACATCGAGCAGATCATCAACGACCAGCAGCCGCGTGACTTCTCGAACCCGGAGATGACCATCCCGATGACCGCCGAGGCGGATGCGGACGGTATCGACCTGGTGCTCGGCAATGTCACCACCGACGACCCGGTGCTGGCCAAGGCGCTCACCGACGCGGGCGGCTCGCACGCGGGCTTCGAGATGAGCGAGCTGGGCGCCATCACCGCGCTCCGGCTCGCCCCGTCCCCCGATACCTCGAACACCGCGCGCGCCGCGCTGGAACAGGCCTTCTACCAGGCGGTGTACCGCTCGGTGACCTTCCCGGACGAGCCGGTCGGCGTCGGCGCCATGTGGACGGTGCGGCAGGAGGTGACCGGCGGCGTCCTGCTGGACCAGGTCACCACCGCGACGCTCACCGAGCGCGACGGCGACCGGCTCACGCTGCAGCTCGACGTCTCGCAGACGCCCAAGTCGGCGGTCTGGTCGCTGCCGAACGACGCGGGGACGCTGCAGATCGAGGACTACCGGATGACCGGGTCCGGCACGATCACCGTCGACCTGGGGCTGCCGCTGCCGGTGGCCGGTTCGATCACCGTCGGCGGGCACCAGGCGTACCGGGACGCGCGCAGCGACAGCATGCTGCAGCAGACGATCAATACCCAGGTCTCGTGGGGCGAGTGAGACAGGCGGGTACGCCCGCGTTCGTCCGGAGGGCGGGGCGTGCCACGCGCGGGCCCGCCGGTGCCGTGCTGGTGGCGCTCGTCCTGGCCGGGTGCGGGGACGACGAACCGGTGGCTCCCGCGCCGTCCGGTGGGCTGCCGTCGTTCGGCGCTCCCGTCACCGCGGCGCCGGTCACCGGCCCCGGCCCCGCCGGGTCGGCGGAGCTGCTGAACCGGCTGCTCTCCAGCACCGACCTGCCAGGCAGCTTCACCCCGCTGCCGCCGCGCGACCCGGGCGCCGGCGCGAGCACCGACGCCACCGACCCGGCCGCCTGCGTCGCCGTGCTCACCCCCGTCGCCGCGCAGGCGCCGGGCGCCCGCGCGGACGCCGCGGTGCAGTACGCGGGCCCCGACTTCTCCAGCATCGACATCGACGCCGCCGCCTACCCGGCCGACGGGGTCGCCGCCGCGCTGGCGACGGTGCAGCGCACCCTGCGCGAGTGCGTGACCTTCACCGACATCGCCCCGCCGGAGAACGCGGGCGACCCGTCGATCAGCTACGAGGTGGCCCCGTTCGACCAGCCGGCCGCCGGCGACAGCAGCACCGCCTACCAGGTCCTGGTCCGCGCCGACGAGCTGACGCTGCACTCCGCCGTCGCCCTGGTGCAGGTCGGTGACACCCTCACCCAGATCGCGGTGACCGCCCCCGAATCGGTCCAGCCGGAGGTGCTGAGCGCGCTCACCGCCCAGCAGGTCCGCAGGCTCCGCGGCATCGCAGGCCCCTGACGTCGGACGCTCCGCCGCCCGCGGCGCCGGGCACGTCGCCGCGGGTCAGCCCGCGACGATGGAATCGCCCTCGACCCTGACGACCTTGGCGGCGAGCGGCTTCTTCGCCGGACCCGCCACCGCCGTGCCGTCCAGCGCGAACTTGCTGCCGTGGCAGACGCAGTCGATGGCGCCGTCCTGGATCTCGGTCACCGTGCAGCCCGCGTGCGTGCAGGTCGACGAGAGCCCGACGTAGTTGCCCGGCGTGGGCTGGGTGATCACGGTGTCACCGACGATCACCCCGCCGCCGACCGGAACGTCCGCGGTCTTGGCCAGCGCCGGAATGGGCGCGCCCGGCTCGGCGGTGCCCGGTGCGGCCGGGGCGGGAGCGGCCGGCTCGGCACCGTAGGTACTGCACCCGGCGACCGCGGCGGCCGCCGCGGCGACACCGGCACCGAGCACGACGCCGCGCCTGCTCACGGTGGGGGATGTGGTCATGGGAAGCTCCATTCGGATCAGAGGACGAGGCCGTTGTTCTGGAAGAACCACAGCGCGGAGGTGAGCCAGACGCCGACCAGCCCGGCGAAGAGCACGCCGCCCGCGACCGGGATCACCCAGCCGGGCAACCCCTTGCGCGTGAGCAGCAGCATCTTGGCGACGAAGGCGCCGTAGAAGAAGCAGCCGAACAGCGAGTGCGCCAGCACCCGCGGCTCGCCGTGCTGGAAACCGAGCGCGTACAGGCAGTGCACCGCCACCGGGGTGGCGGCGAGCACCGCGAGCCGCCCGGACCAGGCGTGCGCCGCGCCGAACCAGCTCGGGGCGGTGCACCCGGGAATCCGGCCGTACATGGCGGCGGCCGAGCCGAGCTGGAACACCGCGAGCACCGTCGCCAGCGTCGCCAGCCAGGACTTCACCGAGGTCGGGCTGGAGAACCCGGCGACGTTCACCGAGAAGAACCGGGGGTCGTGCAGGGTGCCGTACGCCCCGAGCGCCACCGCGACGGCGGCGCCGATCAGCACGGCGCCGAGGATCACCACGCTCGGGGCGGCGGTGCGCTGCTCAGCCGACACCGTCGCCACCCCCGATCCGGGTCGCGGTGGTGGGCAGTGGACCCGCCGGGGCGGTCGCGCCGTCGGCGCCGCGGCGCACGCCGGTCACGCCGCCGGAGCCGTCCACGATCCAGCTCTGCCGCACGCCGCTGTCGGTGGCGGCGTAGAGCCCGGCCTCGCCGGTCACGACCGGTGCGGTGAACTCCCAGCTCTTGTCGCCGATCCAGAGCGTGCCGCGCACGGCGCCGCCGCCTGCCCTGCCCTCCAGCCGGGCCCCGTTCCTGCCCTCCAGCTTCGCGACGTCATCGATGACCCGGCCCTGCAGCCAGGTCTCGACCGCCGCGCCGTCGCAGGCGTACGCGGTGACCGCGCCGTCCTCGACGGTGATCGCCAGGGTGAGCGGCGGTCCGGCGGCCCTGGTGATCGTGCCGACGTAGTCGGCCTTCGCGGGGAAGGGCGCCGAGGCAGGCGCCGGACCGGTTGCGGCCGCGGGGCTCGGCGCGGCGGTGGGCGGAACCACCGACGCCGCGGGCGCTGTCGCCGCGGCTGGCGCCGGCTCCTCCTTGGACATATTGACGCCGAGCAGGGCCAGGCCCAGCACGGCGGCCGCTGCGAGAGTGAGCAGCGGGCCACGACGTGTCATCGTTCGCTCCGATCAGGTGACGAACGCGGGAGTGACCGGTGCCTGCGGGCTGAGCACCGGTACCGCGTTTCACCCCGACCACGGCACGGCCGCCCCCGATGGTTCACCGCACTCGGGAATTCGCTCCGAGTGCGGCGTGTCGTCGGCGTGTCCCCGAAAGGCGAACGACCCGGCCACCTCTCGTCGGTGGCCGGGTCGCGCGCGAATCGATCAGTCGGCCCTGGTACCCGCGATGGCGGTGAAGACGGTGGGGTCGACCAGGGTGCTGGTATCGCCCAGCTCCCTGCCCTCCGCGACGTCGCGCAGCAGCCTGCGCATGATCTTCCCACTGCGCGTCTTCGGCAGCTCCGGCACGATGTGGATCTCCCGCGGCTTGGCGATCGGGCTGATCTCCTTGGCCACGTGCTTACCGAGCTCGGCGGTGAGCGCCTCCACCGCG
>NZ_JBHSAX010000032.1:0-673 GCF_042650385.1 Nocardia jiangsuensis | reverse complement strand
TTCGGCCCATCGATGTACACCGTGAACCCATACCGCCGAGCCAACGCCGCCACACCCGGGAAACCCACCTTCGGCGACGGCCCCAACTGATGGATATCCACCGACCGCTCCCCCGCCAGAACCTGACGCGCCTCCTCCATCTGCTCGGAATTCATCCGAACACCCGCATCATCGACGATCACGGTCACCCCGTGATGCCCCTCCTGGAACCCCACATCCACATACGACGTCGGCGGCGAATACCGCAACGCGTTGTCCAGCAACGTCGCAAGGGTGTGCACCAACGGCTCCACCGCCCGCGAGATCACCATCCGATCCAACTGATTCGACCGAACCCGCAGATAATCCCGCACCCGCCCCGTCGCACCACCCACCACATCGGTCAACGACTGCGACGGCCACCGACGACCCGGCAGACCACCACACACGATCACATACGACTGCGCCTGCCGGATCATCTGCTGCACCGAATGATCGATCCGCGTCAACGTCGCATACACCTCGTCATCACGATGCTCACGCAACGCCGCCGACACGACCTGACTCACATCGGCACCCAAACTCACCACCGACGTCCCGAACGACCGCACCGCACCACTCGTGGCATCCCGCGCCGAACTCGACAACCGCTCCCGCACCGCCTCCTCGGCGGACTGCACCGCGACCCGCGACT
>NZ_JBHSAX010000031.1:0-588 GCF_042650385.1 Nocardia jiangsuensis | reverse complement strand
GGCCGTCGCCGAAGGTGGGTTTCCCGGGTGTGGCGGCGTTGGCTCGGCGGTATGGGTTCACGGTGTACATCGATGGGCCGAACGCGTACGGCGGTATGCGGGCCATGGTCTACATCCCCGAGGCGCTGCTGATCACCCCGCCGCAGGCCGCGCCCGAGCCGATCGAGGCCGCGCCCGAGCCGGTCGCCGCGGGGGCGGTGCGCTCCGGCAACGGCAACGGCAATGGCAACGGCAACGGCAGTGGCGGCGCCGACCGGTTCGGCGCGCAGCCCGCCCGGTTCGAGGCCCCGGCAGCCGCCGTCCGTGCCGAGCCGCCGGTCAGCGCCGTTCGTGCCGAGCCGCCGGTGGCCGCGGCGCGCGCCGAGGCGCCGGTCGCGCTGCGTGCCGAGCCGGCCGAACCCGCCGACGACGACGAGGAGCACACCTTCTCGGTGCACGAAATCACCAGCGGCGGGCTGCCCAAGCGCCGGAGGCGGGCCGTCGCGCCCGCCGTCGGGGCAGGCGGGCCGCGGACCGATCCCGGGTTGGCGCGGCCGGATATCGCGGCGGCGTGGCAGTCCGGTTCCAAGAGCGGCCGTGCCGCCGCAT
>NZ_JBHSAX010000030.1:0-659 GCF_042650385.1 Nocardia jiangsuensis | reverse complement strand
CGGAGCGAGGTCGAGTGCGTCGCGGACCTCCTCCAGCGGATAGGTACGCGACCCGTCGAACTCGTTGATCCCCACCGCATACGGAACCCCACGCTCCTCCAGCACCGACAACACCTCATCGGCCTTGTCGATCCGCCGCGTATCGATCAACACCAACGCCCCCAACGCACCCCGCGCCAACTCCTCCCACAACGGCACGAACCGCTGCTGCCCCGGAGTACCGAACAAATACAACGCCAACTGCGGATTCAACGTGATCCGCCCGAAATCCATCGCCACCGTCGTCGAGGACTTCCCCGGCAACCCCGCCATGTCATCGACCCCGACACTGGCCTCGGTGATCGTCTCCTCGGTCCGCAACGGCCGAATCTCGGAAATACTGTTGACGAACGTGGTCTTCCCGACCCCGAAATTCCCCGCCACCAGCAACTTCACCGACCGCGTCACCGTCTCCGGCACATAATCGACCGACCGGTCAGGCCGGGAGAGCACGGAGCCCATTGAGAACCTCCTCGAGCAGAGCGATATCCGGCACCGCTTCCAACGGCCGCGGACTGGAAAGATGCTCACTGTCGAGCAGATCCGACACCACGATCTTCACCACCGACGGCGGCATATCCAGATACGCCGCCACCTCGGCGATCGACAGCGAACCCTTG
>NZ_JBHSAX010000029.1:0-788 GCF_042650385.1 Nocardia jiangsuensis | reverse complement strand
CGCAGCGTCGCGACCTGCTCGGCGGTGGCGTGAGCGACGAACACCGTCAACATCGACGGCACGAAATCGGTGACCGTGACCCTGTGGCGGGCGATGGTCTCGGCGACGTAGAGCGGGTCGCGGTGCCCGTCGGGGGCGGCGACGACCAGCTCACCACCCGACATCAACGGCAGGAAATACCCCCACAGCGAGACATCGAAGGTGGTCGCGGTCTTCTGCAGGTAGACATCGTGCTCGGTGAACCGGTACTCGTCGAGCATCCACAGCTGCTGGTTGACGATCGCGTGGTGGGTGACCGCGACACCCTTGGGCCGCCCGGTCGAGCCGGAGGTGTAGATGACATAGGCGGTGTTGCCCGGGACCAGGGGCGCCCACCGGTCGTCATCGGTCAACGGCCCGGCCGGATAGGTGGAGACGTCGAGGGTGTCGAGTTCGACCCGCACCACCCCCTCGGGCAGCTCCAGCCCGTCGGTGGACAGGGTCAGCACCGAGACCGGGTCCGCGCTGTCGAGGATGTAGGCGGTCCGGTCAGCGGGATGGTCGGGGTCGATCGGCACATACGCGCCACCCGCCCGCAGCACCGCGTGCATGCCGATCACCAACTCCAGCGACCGCCGCATACCGAGCGCGACCAGCGACTCCGGCCCCACACCCTGATCGACCAGATACCGGGCGAGCTGGTTCACCTTCGCACCGAACTCGGCGTAGGACAGACTCGTCCCCTCGAACCGCAACGCCGTTCGCTCCGGAGTGCGCGCGATCTGCTCGTCCAGCAACGCGACCAGCGT
>NZ_JBHSAX010000028.1:0-17704 GCF_042650385.1 Nocardia jiangsuensis | reverse complement strand
AGCGCGGCGTCGATCTCGCCCAGCTCGATGCGGAAACCGCGCACCTTGACCTGGAAGTCCGAGCGGCCCACGTACTCGACCTCGCCGGTCCGGGTCCACCGCACCACGTCGCCGGTGCGGTACATCCGCGCCCCGTCGACGTAGGGGTTGGCCACGAAGCGCTCGGCGCTCAGCCCGGGACGGGCGTGGTAGCCGCGCGCCAGCTGGATGCCGGACAGGTAGAGCTCACCCGCGACACCGACCGGAACCGGCCGCAGCCGGGAATCCAGGATCAGCGACTGCATACCCTTGGTCGGGCCACCGATGGTCACCGTCTCACCGGGCACCAGCGGAGCGCTGATGTTGGTCATGATCGTGGTCTCGGTGGGCCCGTACCCGTTGTGGAAGGCGCGAACGGTGCCGTCCGCCAGCGGGACCGCCCACTTCGCCACCAGCTCCGGCGGGCAGGCCTCGCCGCCGGCGACCAGCACGCGCAGGGTGTCCAGCCCGCTCGGGTCGAAGGTGGCCAGCGCGGCCGGGGTGATGAAGGCATGGGTCACCCGCTGGGCGCGGATGAGCTCGGAGAGTTCGTCGCCGCCGTAGACCCCGGGCGGGACGACGACCAGCGCGCCGCCGCGGGCCAGGGCGAGCAGCAACTCCAGGATGGAGGCGTCGAAGGACGGCGAGGCGAAGTGCAGGGCGCGCGAATCGGCGTCGAGGGCGTAGCGCTCGGCCTGCTCCTCGGCGAAGTTGGCCAGACCCGAATGCGTGACGACCACGCCCTTCGGCACACCGGTGGAGCCCGAGGTGTAGATGACGTAGGCCGGATGCTCCGGGCGCAGCGGCCGCAGCCGCTCGGCATCGGAGATCGGCGCACCGTCCCACCCGGTGAGGTCCAGCTCCTCGAGCACCAGCCAGCGCGCGGACTCGGGCAGCCCCTCGCGGACCTCGCGCACGGTCAGCCCGAGCGGCGATCCGGAGTCGGTGACCATGTGCGCGATGCGCTCGGCCGGGTAGTTCGGGTCGACCGGGACGAAGGCGGCGCCGGTCTTGGCCACCGCCCAGGCCGCGAGCACCGAGTCCGCGGAGCGCGGAATGCCGACGGCCACCAGGTCCTCGGTACCGACACCGGCCGCGATGAGCAGCCTGGCCAGCCGGTTCGAACGCTCGTCCAGCTCGGCGTAGGTGAGCGTCTCGCCGCGGAACACCACCGCGGGCGCCTCCGGCGCGCCGATGGTGAAGAGCTCCGGCAGCGGGCGCGGGGCGAGCGCCGGGGTTCCGGTGCGCGACACCAGGTCCGCGCGCTCGTCGGCATCGAGCACGTCGATCCCGCCGACCGCGATCGACGGGTCGGCGGCGACCGCGGTGAGCACCCGCAGCCAGCGCCGGACGAACGCGGCCGCGGTGGCCTCGTCGAACAGCTCGGTGGCGTAGGTGAGGCCGAGCGCGAGCCCGCCCGCGCTGTTCTGCGCGAGGGTGAACTGGAGGTCGAAGCGGGCGACCGCCTCGTCCAGGTCGAGCGCGGAGACCGAGAGCCCCGGCAGCTCCAGCGTGCCGCGGTCCAGGTTCTGGAAGGCCAGCATGACCTGGAAGAGCGGGTTGCGGGCCTGCGAGCGCTCCGGCGCGAGCAGCTCGACCAGCCGCTCGAACGGGACGTCGGCGTTGCCGAAGGCGTCCAGGTCGGTGCGGCGCACCTTGCCGACCAGCTCGGCGAAGGAATCGCCCGGCTCGATCCCGGTGCGCAGCACCAGGGTGTTGACGAACATGCCGACCAGGTCGTCCAGCGCCTGCTCGCCGCGGCCCGCGATCGGGGTGCCGATGGCGATGTCGTCGGTGCCGGAGAGCCGGGCGAGCAGCACGGCGAGCGCGCTGTGCACGACCATGAAGAGCGAGGCGCCCCGGGCGCGGGCGATCTCCTCCAGCCCGGCGACCAGCTCGGCCGGGATCTCGTCGTGCAGGGTGGCGCCGCGGAAGCTCGCGACGGCCGGGCGCGGGCGGTCCGCGGGCAGGGTGATCTCGTCCGGGACGTCGGCCAGCGCGCGCTGCCAGTACGAGACCTGGCGCGCCATGATCGAGCCGCCGTCGGCGGTGTCTTCTTCGGCACCGAGCACCTCGCGCTGCCAGAGCGCGAAATCCGCGTACTGCACCGCGAGCGGCGTCCAGCCGGGATCGCTGCCCTGGGTGCGCGCGGTGTAGGCCACCATGACGTCCCTGGTCAGCGGGCCCACCGAGAAGCCGTCGGCGGCGATGTGGTGCACGACGACCACCAGCACGTGCTCGTCGCCCGCGACCCGGTAGAGCCTGGTCCGCAGCGGAACCTGCTCGGCCACGTCGAATCCGGTGCCGACGAAGGCGGTGACGGCATCGACCAGCGCACCGGCATCGACCGCGACCGGGGCGAGGTCGAGCGCGACCTCCTCGACCGGGACGATCACCTGGGTCGGGGTGCCGCCGTGCTCCGGGTAGCGGGTGCGCAGCGATTCGTGCCTGCGGACCACGTCGGCGACGGCGAGCCGCAGTGCGTCCACGTCCAGCGTGCCGGTCAGCCGGATGGCGATCGGCAGGTTGTAGGCCGCGGAGGCGGTGTCGTACTTGTTCAGGAACCACATGCGCTGCTGCGCGAAGGAGAGCGGGACCAGGGCGTCGCCGCGCGGGCGGGCGATGAGCGGAGCCCGCTCCGGGCCGCCGGTGTGCGACTCGACCCGGGCGGCGAGCGCCTCGACGGTGGCGGCCTCGAACAGGGTGCGCACCGGCACCGTCGTCCCGAGCGCGGCGCCGATGCGGGCCGCGACCCTGGTGGCGATGAGCGAGTTGCCGCCGAGGGAGAAGAAGTCGTCGTCGACGCCGACCCGGTCCAGGTCGAGCACCTCGGCGAAGACCGCGGCGATCGCCTCCTGCACCGGGGTCACCGGCGCGCGGAAGGCGCGGGCCTGCGCCGCGGGGGCGGGCAGCGCGCGGCGGTCGAGCTTGCCGTTCACGGTGAGCGGGATCCACTCCAGCCGGACCAGCGCGGACGGCACCATGTACGCGGGCAGCCGCTCGGCGGCGCCGGTGCGCACGGCGTCCAGATCCGGGGTCGCCCCCGGCTCGGCCACGACGTAGGCGACGATCCGCTGGTCGCCGGGCTGGTCCTCGCGGACGACGACGGCCGCCTGCGCGACCCCGTCCTGCGCCAGCACCGCGGACTCGATCTCGCCGAGCTCGATCCGGAAGCCGCGCACCTTGACCTGGTCGTCGGCGCGGCCCAGGTACTCCAGCTCGCCGCTGCGGTTCCAGCGCGCGAGGTCGCCGGAGCGGTACAGCCTCGTACCGCCCGGGCCTGCCACGAAGCGGGCGGCGGAGAGGTCGGGGCGGCCGAGGTAGCCGCGGGCCAGCTGCTTTCCGGCCACGTACATCTCGCCGGAGACCCCGACCGGGACCGGGCGCAGCCGCTCGTCGAGCACGTGGATGCTCAGCCCGGGGATGGCCCGGCCGACGACCGAACCCGATGCGGTGGCGATGGTGGCCGCGTCCAGCGGGCGGTAGGAGACGTGCACCGTCGTCTCGGTGATGCCGTACATGTTCACCAGCAGCGGTGCGGTGTCGCCGTGCCTGGCGACCCAGTCGCCGAGCCTGCGCAGCTCCAGCGCCTCGCCGCCGAAGACGACCGCGCGCAGCGCGAGCGGCGCCGCGGCGGGATCGGCGGTCCGGTCCGCCTCGGCCAGCTGGTAGAAGGCCGACGGGGTCTGGTTGAGCACGGTGACCCGCTCCGCGCGCAGCAGTTCGAGGAACTGCTCCGGCGAGCGCGAGGTGTAGTAGTCGACGACGACGAGCCTGCCGCCGAAGGCCAGCGGACCCCACAGCTCCCAGACCGAGAAGTCGAAGGCGAAGGAGTGGAACAGGGTCCACACGTCGTGCGGCCCGAAGCCGAAGTCGGCGTCGGTGTTCGCCAGCAGCCGGACCACGTTGCCGTGCTGCACCGGAACGCCCTTGGGGCGGCCGGTCGAGCCCGACGTGTAGATGACGTAGGCGATGTTGCCCGCGGTCAGCGGGGCGATCCGGTCGGCGTCGGTGACCGGGCCGTCGTCGGCGTCCTCGATGTCGCCCGCCTCAACGGCGTACCCGTCGAGGACCACGCGCGGCAGCCCGGCGGGGAGTTGCACCTGCACGGTGGAGTCGACGATGACGCTGGTCGGCTTCGCATCCGCCAGCACGTAGGCGATGCGGTCGGCCGGGTAGGTCGGGTCGACCGGCACGTAGCCCGCGCCCGCCTTGACCACGGCGAGCAGCGCGACGACGAGGTCGAGCGAGCGCGGCAGGATCACCGCGACCAGCTGCTCCGGCCCTGCACCCTCCTCGATGAGCCTGCGAGCGAGGACATTCGCGCGCCGGTCCAGGTCGGAGTAGGTGAGGGTGTCGGTGCCGAAATTCACCGCGGTGCGCGGGCCGTGCTCGGCGACGATGCCGTCGAAGAGGTCGACCAGGGTGGCGCCCTCGTCGGCGAAGCGGCCCGGGTACGAGTCGGTTCCGGCGCGCACCCAGCGCTCGGAGAGGTCGACCCGCTCCCGCTCGCCGAGCAGGTCGATATCGCCGACGACGACGTCCGGGTCGTCCGCGACGGTGCGCAGGATCCGGGTCAGCCGCTCGGCGAAGGAGACAACGGTGGCCGGGTCGAAGAGTTCGGTGGCGTAGTTCCAGCTCAGCGCCAGTGTGCCGTCGGCGGCCGCACCGACGGTGAGCTGCACGTCGAACTTGGCGGTGCCCGCGTCGAACTCGACGGCGTTCAGCTCGAGGCCGGGCAGGGTGACGGTGCCCAGCTCGGCGGCCGAGGCCGCCTCGAAGGTCAGCGCCACCTGGAAGAGCGGGTGGTGCGCCTGCGAACGGGCCGGGCTGAGCACGTCGACCAGCCGCTCGAAGGGGACGTCGGCGTGCGCGAAGGCGGCCAGGTCGGTGCGGCGCACCTGCTCGAGCAGCTCGGAGAAGGGTCGCGCGGTGTCCACGTCGGTGCGGAGCACGAGGGTGTTGACGAACATGCCGACCACGTCGTCCAGCGCCCGCTCACCGCGGCCTGCGATCGGGGTGCCGATGGCGATGTCGGTGCTCGTGGAGAGCCGCGCCGCCCAGGTGGCGAGCGCCGCGTGCATGACCATGAAGAGCGTGGTGCCGCGTGCCCGCGCCAGCTCGGTGAGGCTGCGGTGCAGCTCCGGGTCGAGCGCGAAGCTGTGCAGCCCACCGGCGTTCGAGGCGATCTCGGGCCTGGCGCGGTCGGCGGGCAGCTCGATCTGGTCGGGCAGGTCGCGCAGCTGCTCGGTCCAGTAGCCGATCTGCTTCGCCGCCGCCGACTCCGGGTCGGCCTCGCTGCCGAGCACCTCGCGCTGCCAGAGCGCGTAGTCGGCGTACTGCACCTCCAGCGGGGCCCAGGTCGGGGCCTCGCCGCGGGTCCGCTCGGTGTAGGCGACCACCACGTCGCGCAGCAGCGGGCGCAGCGAGAAGCCGTCGCCGGAGATGTGGTGCACGACCAGCACCAGCACGTGGTTGCGCTCGTTCAGCGCGAGCAGCCTCGCCAGGAACGGCACCTCGGCGGTGACGTCGAAGTGCGTGCTCGCCAGCTCCACGATGCGCGCGGGCAGCGCGCCCGCCTGCACCGGCTCGGCGACCAGGGTGACCGGAGCGTCATCGGCTGCCAGCACGCGCTGGAAGCCGTCGCCGTCCACCTCGGGGTAGACGGTGCGCAGCGTCTCGTGCCTGGCGATCAGGTCGGCGACCGCGGCGTTCAGCGCGGCGACGTCGAGCGTGCCGGAGAGCCGGACCGCGATCGGAATGTTGTTCACCGCGGTGCGGTTGTCGAAGCGGTTCAGGAACCACATGCGCTGCTGCGCCGGGGAGAGCGGCACCAGCTCGGGGCGCTCGCGCGCCACCAGCGGCGCCCTGCGCTTGCCCTCGGCGGCGGACGCCGAACCTTCCACGGCCGCGGCCAGCGCCGCCACCGTCGACGTCTCGAAGAGCGCGCGCACCGGGATCCTGGTGTCCAGCGCCTCGCCGAGCCGGGCCGCCACCTGGGTGGCGACCAGCGAGTTGCCGCCGAGCTGGAAGAAGTCGTCGTCCAGCCCGATCCGGTCGGCGCCGAGCACCTCGGCGAAGACGCTCGCCACGATCTCCTGCACCGGGGTGGCCGGGGCGCGGAACACCGTGGCCTCGAAGACCGGCGCCGGCAGCGCCTTGCGGTCCAGCTTGCCGGAGGGGTTCAGCGGGAAGGCGTCGAGCACCACGTAGGCGGCGGGGACCATGTAGGCCGGGAGCCGGCGGGTCAGCTCGGTCCGCACGGCCTCGGTATCGATCACCCGGTCCGGGTTCGCCACCAGGTAGGCGACCAGCTGGTCGCCGGTGTGCTCGTCCGAGCGGACCACGACGACGGCCTGGGCGACCGCGACCTGCGCGGTGAGCGCGCCCTCGATCTCGCCGAGCTCGATCCGCAGGCCGCGCAGCTTGACCTGGAAGTCGGTGCGGCCCAGGTACTCCAGCTCGCCGTCGGCGGTCCACACCACCAGGTCGCCGGTGCGGTACATGCGGCGCCCGGCGTCGAAGGGGTTGGCGACGAAGCGGTCGCCGGTCAGGTCGGGGCGGCCGACGTAACCGTGCGCGAGCTGCGCGCCTGCCAGGTACAACTCACCCGGGACACCGACCGGAACCGGCCGCAGCCGCGAATCCAGCACGTAGACCTGGGTGTTGAAGACCGGCGCGCCGATCGGCACGGTGTCGACGTCGGCGTCGGTGACCTCGTGGTAGGTGACGTCGACCGCGGCCTCGGTCGGCCCGTAGAGGTTGTGCAGCCTGGCGCCGGTCAGCTCGCGGAGCCGCTGCGCGGTGCCGCCGGGCAGCGCCTCGCCGGAGGCGACCACATTGCGCAGGGCGGTGCACTCCGCGGCCCGCTGCTCGGCGACGAACAGCGCGAGCATGGACGGCACGAAGTGCACCGTGCTGACCTGCTCGGCGGTGATCAGCCCGGCCAGGTACACCGGATCCCGGTGCCCGTCCGGGCGCGCCACCACCAGCCGCGCGCCGACCTGCAGCGGCCAGAAGAACTCCCACACCGACACGTCGAAGGTGGCCGGGGTCTTCTGCAGCACCACGTCGTCGGCGGCGAGGCCGTACTGCGCGTGCATCCAGACCAGCCGGTTCACGATGGCGGCGTGGCTCACCGCGACGCCCTTCGGCCTGCCGGTGGAGCCGGAGGTGAAGATGACGTACGCGGTATTGCCCGGCCGCAGCGGCCGGTGCCGGTCGGCATCGGTGAGCGGGGCGTCGGAGAAGCCGGCGAGGTTCAGCTCGTCGATCCGGACCTGCCTGGCCAGCGCGCTGTCCAGGTCCGAGCCGGAGGTGAGCACGCAGACCGGGCGGGCGGTGTCCAGGATGTGGTCGATCCGCTCGGCCGGGTGGTCCGGGTCGAGCGGAACGTAGGCGCCGCCTGCCGCGCCGATGGCGTACATCCCGATCACCAGGTCGAGCGAGCGGCGCATGCCGAGCGCCACGTACGACTCCGGGCCGACGCCGTGCTGCTTCAGCCAGCGCGCCAGCCGGTGCACCCGGCTCGCGAACTCGGCATAGGTCAGACTCGTCCCCTCGAAGGTGAGCGCGTAGGCGTCCGGGGTGCGGGCGGCCTGCGCCTCGAACATCGAGACGAGGGTCGCGGCGGCGGTATCGCCGACCGGCGAGGTGAGCGCGGCGTCCACCGGGAACTCGGTGTCGTTCCAGCGGCGCAGCACGGTCTGCCGCTCGGCGTCGTCCAGCAGGTCGATGTCGCCGACGGCGATGCCCGGGTTCGCGGCGACGGCGCGCAGCACCCGGACGAACCGGCGGGCGAAGGAGTCGGCGAAGCCGGAGTCGAAGAGGTCGAGCGCGAAGACCAGCTCGGCGTCCATCGCGCCCGCGCCGCCGCCGCGGATCCCGGCCGGGCCGATGTGCGTGCCGACCGGGGTCTCGCCGAGGGTGAGCTGCAGGTCGAACTTGGCCGTCGGGGCGTCCAGCTCCAGCTCGGCCACGCGCAGCCCGGGCAGCTCCAGCGAGGTGCGGCCCATGTTCTGGAACGAGAGCATCACCTGGAAGAGCGGGTGCCGCGCCTGCGAGCGGGCCGGGTTCAGCACCTCGACCAGCCGCTCGAAGGGCAGGTCGGCGTGGGCGAAGGCCTGCAGGTCGCGCTCGCGCACCTGGCCGAGCAGCTCGCTGAACGGGGTCGCGGTGTCGACCGCGGTGCGCAGCACGAGGGTGTTGACGAACATGCCGACCAGGTCGTCCAGCGCGGCCTCGCCGCGCCCGGCGACCGGGATGCCGACCGCGATGTCGTCCGACCCGCTGAGCCGGGCGAGCAGCGCCGCGAAGGCGCTGTGCACCACCATGAACAGCGTGGTGCCGCCGGCGTGCGCCAGCTGGTTCAGTTCCTCGATCAGCTCACCGGGCACCGTGAAGCGGTGCGTGCCCGCGCGGTAGGAGGCGACCGGCGGGCGCTGCGCGGTGCCGAGCCGCAGCTCCTCGGGGAGCCCGGCGAGCGCGGCCTTCCAGTAGCCGAGCTGCGCGGCGACCAGCGAGCCGGGATCGTCCTCGGTGCCGAGCGTCTCGCGCTGCCAGAGCGCGTAGTCGACGTACTGCACCGGCAGCGGCGCCCAGCTCGGCGCCGACTCGCTGCTGCGTGCCACATAGGCGGCCATCAGGTCGCGGACCAGCGGGCGCATCGAGACGCCGTCGGCGGCGATGTGGTGCACGACGACGGCGAGCACGTAGTCCTGCGTGGTGTCGCGCCAGCGGCTGTGGTCGATCCGCGGCTCCACCTGGAACACCCGGAGCCGGACCGGCGGCTGGTTGGTGACGTCGAAGCCGGTCAGCACGAACTCGTGCAGCGCGGGGGCGATCTCCGCCTCGTCCAGCGGGACCACGTCCAGCGCGGGGATCGCGTGCGCGGTCGGCAGCACCTCCTGGTAGGCGATGCCGTCGCGCGAGGGGTACACGGTGCGCAGCGACTCGTGCCGCTGGATCACGTCACCGACCGCGGCGCGCAGCGCGTCGATGTCGAGCGAGCCGTGCAGCCGCACCGCGGCCGGGATGTTGTAGGCGGCGGAGTCGGATTCGAAGCGGCTGAGGAACCACATCCGCTGCTGGGCCAGCGAGAGCGGCGGGAACTCCGGCCGCGGCCGCGGCGCGAGCGCGGGGCGCCCGCCCGCCCCCGCGGTGGTCTCCATGCGGGCCGCGAGCGCGGCGACGGTCGGCGCCTCGAAGACCATCCGCACCGGCACCCTGGTGTCGAGCGCGGCGCCGAGCCTGGCCACCACCTGCGTGGCGACCAGCGAGTTGCCGCCCAGCTCGAAGAAGTCGTCGTCGAGGCCGACCGCGCGCTCGGCGGTGTCGACCCCGAGCACCTCGGCGAAGACGCCTGCCACGATCTCCTCGATCGGCGTCGCCGGGGCGCGGAAGGTGCGGGCCTCGAAGACCGGGACCGGCAGCGCGCGCCGGTCCAGCTTGCCGTTCGGGTTCAGCGGCATGGCGTCGAGCACGACGAAGGTGGCGGGCACCATGTAGGACGGCAGCACCGCGCCGAGGTGGGCGCGGAGCTCGTCCAGGTCGACGGTGGCGCCGGGGGCGGGTACCACGTACCCGACCAGCTGGTCGCCGGTCCGGCCGTCGGAGCGGACCAGGGCGACGGCCTGGGCGACCGTCTCGTGCGCGGTCAACGCCGTCTCGATCTCACCCAGCTCGATCCGCAGACCACGCAACTTCACCTGGAAATCGGTACGACCCAGATAGACGATCGCACCGAAGCCATCACGAGTCACCAGATCACCCGTGCGATACATGCGAGCACCCCGCCCGCCATACGGATTCGCCACGAAACGATCCGCCGTCAGATCCGCACGACCGAAATAACCACGGGCCAACTGAGCACCCGCGAGATAGAGCTCACCCGCAATACCCGGGGCAACAGGATGCATCCTGGCATCGAGCACATACGCCTCGGCATTCCACACCGGAAGACCGATCGGCACCGCACCCGCGACCTCGACAGGCACCGCGTGATGAGTAGCGTGCACCGCGAACTCGGTCGGACCGTACAGATTGTGCAGCTCCGCCGAGGACACCCGGCGCATAGCCTGGACCGAGTCGGCCGTGAACGCCTCACCGGCCACCAACACCACGCGCAGCGAATCCAGCGCGCCGGAACTGATCCCGGCGGCCTCGACAGTGCTCGCGAAGACACTGAGCATCGACGGCACGAACGAGGTCATGGTGACCCGCTCAGCCGCGATCACCTCGGCCAGATAAGCCGGATCACGATGACCATCCGGGCTCGCCACAACCATCCGGCCACCGACGCTCAACGGACCGAACAACTCCCACACCGACACATCGAACGTGGCCGGAGTCTTGAACAACACCACATCATCGACACCGATGCCGTACTCGGCAGTGATCCACCGAACCTGATTCACCACCGCCGCGTGCGGCAACGCGACACCCTTGGGGCGACCCGTCGAACCCGAGGTGAAGATGACATACGCCGGATTGTGCGGACGCAGCGGCGCGATCCGGTCGGCGTCGGTCAGCGGAGTGTCGGCATAGCCGTCGAGCGCGAGGCCATCGAGGACGAACACCGGAATACCGTCCGCGGTGAAACCGGTATCACCACTGGTCAGCACCGCCGCGGGACGCGCGGTCTCCAACACGTGGGCGATCCGCTCGGCCGGCTGATCCAGATCGAGCGGGACATAACCGCCACCGGCCTCCTGCACCGCGTACGCGGCGACCACCAGATCCACCGAACGGCGCAGCGCCAACCCGATCAACCGCTCCGGGCCCGCACCAGCGGCAACCAGATAACGAGCCAACCGGTGCACCCGCGCACCGAACTCGGCATAGGTCAGGGTCGTTCCGGTCGCCGGATCCACGATCGCCACAGCGCCGGGGGTGCGACGCTCCTGTGCGGCGAACGCCGAGACCAGCGTCTCCGCCGGATCCAGCGGGTAGGAAGTGTCGTTCCACCCCCGCAACGCCAGCTCCCGCTCACGCTCGTCGAGCAGCGGCAGATCGCCGACCGGACGATCCGGCTCGGCCGCGAGCTCCCGCAGCAGCCGGGTGAAGCGGCTGCCGAACGCGCGCATGGTCTCCGCGTCGAAGAGGTCGGTCGCGTAGATCAGCTCGGCCGCGATCCCGGAGTGCGGCTCGGCGTTCTCGGTGAGCACCAGCTGCAGGTCGAACTTGGCCACATCCAGCGCCATGTCGACGCCGCTGACGGTGAGCCCGGGCAGCTCCAGGCTGTTCTGCCCGGTGTTCTGGAACGAGAGCATGACCTGGAACAGCGGGTGCCGCGCCTGCGAGCGGACCGGGTTGAGGATCTCCACCAGCCGCTCGAAGGGCAGGTCGGCGTGGCCGAAGGCGGCGATGTCGGTGCTGCGCACCTCGGCGAGCAGCTCGGTGAAGGAGGCGCCGGCGTCCACCGGCGTGCGCAGCACGAGGGTGTTGACGAACATGCCGATCAGGTCGTCCAGCGCGCGCTCGCCGCGGCCGGCGATCGGCGTGCCGATGGCGATGTCCTCCTCGCGGGCCAGCCGCGCGAGCAGCACGGCCAGCGCGGCGTGCGTGACCATGAAGAGCGTCGCGCCGCGGCCGCGGGCCAGCTCGGCCAGCCTGCCGTGGGTCTCGGCGTCGATCGCGAAGGCGTGCACCGCGCCGCGGCCGGACGCCACCGCGGGGCGGGGGCGGTCGGCGGGCAGGTCGAGCTGCTCGGGCAGGCCGCGCAGCGCCTCGGTCCAGTACCCGATCTGCGCGGCGATCACCGATTCCGGATCGTCCTCGCGGCCGAGCACCGCGCGCTGCCAGAGCGCGAAGTCGGCGTACTGCACGTCGAGCGGGCGCCAGGCGGGCTCGCCGCCGTCGACGCGGGCGCCGTAGGCGGTCATGACGTCGCGGGTGAGCGGCCCCATGGAGAAGCCGTCGGCGGAGATGTGGTGCACCACCAGCGCGAGCACGTGCTCGGTGGGGCTGACCTCGAAGAGCCTGGCCCGGAACGGCACCTCGACGGTGACGTCGAAGGCGGTGCGGACGAACTCGGCGATCCGGCGCGGCAGCTCGGCCTCGGTGACCTCGGCGGGCGAGAGGTCGGGGATGACCTGCCCGGTCGGGACCACCCGCTGGAAGCCGGCGCCGTCGAGCTCCGGGTAGTAGGTGCGCAGCGATTCGTGCCTGGCCAGCACGTCGGCGACGGCGATCTGCAGCGCCTGCCGGTCGAGCAAGCCGGAGAGCCGGACCGCGGCCGGGATGTTGTCGACCGAGGACTCCGGATCGAAGCGGTTCAGGAACCACATGCGCTGCTGTGCCAGCGAGAGCGGCACCCGCTCCGGCCGCGGCTGCGGTACCAGGGCGGCGCGCGACCCCGCGCCCGCCCTGCTCTCGGCGCGGGCGGCCAGCGCGGCCACCGTCGACGCCTCGAAGAGCTCGCGCACCCCGATGTCGGTGTCGAGCGCGGCGGCCAGCCGGGCCGCCACCTGGGTGGCGCTCAGCGAATTGCCGCCGAGCGCGAAGAAGTCGTCGTCCAGCCCGGCCCTCGCCACGCCGAGCACATCGGCGAAGACGTCGGCGACGATCTCCTCGACCGGCGTGGTCGGGGCGCGGAAGACCGCGGCCTCGAAGACCGGTGCGGGCAGCGCCCGGCGATCGAGCTTGCCGGAGGCGTTCAGCGGGAACTCGTCCAGCGCGATGAGCAGCGCCGGGACCATGTAGGCGGGCAGCCGCCTGCCCAGCTCCTCGCGCACCACCTCGGTGTCGATCCGCTGCTCGGCGGCCGGGATCACGTAGGCGACCAGCTGGTCGCCGGTGTGCTGGTCACCGCGGACCACGACGACCGCCTGCGCGATCTCGTCCAGCCCGGCCAGCGCCTGCTCGATCTCGCCGAGCTCGATCCGCAGGCCGCGCAGCTTCACCTGGAAGTCGGTGCGGCCCAGGTACTCCAGCTCGCCGTCCGGGGTCCAGGCGACCAGGTCGCCGGTGCGGTACATCCGGGCGCCATCGGTTCCGAGCGGGTTCGCCACGAAGCGGTCCGCGGTCAGATCCGGCCGCGCGACGTAGCCGCGGGCCAGCTGGTCGCCTGCCAGGTACAGCTCGCCCGCGACGCCGACCGGTACCGGCCGCAGCCGCGAATCCAGCACGTACACCTGGGTGTTGAAGACCGGGGCGCCGATCGGCACGGTGACCGTGTCGGCGTCGGCGACCTCGTGGTAGGTCACGTCGACCGCGGCCTCGGTCGGCCCGTACAGGTTGTGCAGCGCCGCGCCGGTGAGCTCGCGCAACCGGTGCGCGGGCTTCGGGCCGAGCGCCTCGCCGGAGGCGAAGACCAGCCGCAGCGAGGTGCTGCCGACCGCGGCGGCGTCGGCCGCGGCGTGCGCGTCAGGCCCGGAGGCGGAAGCCCGCGTAACCACGGAGGGCCCCGCGGACGCCGCCATCGAACTCACGAAGACCGCGAGCATGGACGGCACGAAGTGCGTGACGGTGACCCGCTCGGCTTCGATGACCTCGGCCAGGTACTGCGGGTCGCGGTGGCCGTCCGGCCGCGCGACCACCAGCCTGGCGCCGATCTGCAGCGGCCAGAAGAACTCCCACACCGACACGTCGAAGGTGGCCGGGGTCTTCTGCAGCACGGTGTCGTCGGCGGTCAGGCCGTACTCGGCCTGCATCCAGACGAGGCGGTTCACGATCGCGGCGTGCGAGACCGCGACGCCCTTGGGCCGGCCGGTGGAGCCGGAGGTGAAGATGACGTACGCGGTGTTGCCCGGCCGCAGCGGGGCGCGCCGGTCGATATCGGTGAGCGGGGTGTCGTCGAGGCCGTCCAGGTCGAGCAGGTCGATCCGCACCTGGGCGGTGTCGATCTCCAGGTCGTCGCCGGAGGTCAGCACGCAGACCGGGTCGGCGGTGGCGAGGATGTACTCGGTGCGCTCGGCCGGGTGGTCCGGGTCGAGCGGCACGTAGGCGCCGCCCGCGACGGTGACGGCGTACATGCCGACCACCAGGTCCAGCGAGCGCCGCATGCCGAGCGCGACGAAGGACTCCGGGCCGACGCCGCGCTCGACCAGCCAGCGGGCCAGCCGGAAGACCCGGCCCGCGAACTCGTCGTAGGACAGGGCTGTCCCCTCGAACTGCAGCGCGGGCGCGTCCGGGTCGGCCGCCAGCTGCGCCTGGAAGAGCGCGGGCAGCGTGTGCTCGGGTTCGGCGCCGTACTGTGCGGCCAGCGCGGTGGACACGTCGAAGGCGGTGTCGTTCCAGCCGGTGGTCACCTCGGCGCGCTCGACGGCGTCGAGCAGCGCGATGTCACCGACGGCCGAATCCGGCTCCGCGGTCATCGTTTCCAGCACCCGGACCAGGCGGTCGGCGATCCGGCGCACGGTGCCCTCGTCGAAGAGGTCGCGCAGGTAGCCCGCCCGGACGCGGAGCTTCGCATCGAGCTGGGCGATCAGGGTGAGCGGGTAGTGCGTGGCGTCGGTGGCCTCCAGCGCCGTGACCGCCATGCCGTCGATGTCGGCAGCCTGGGCCTGGATGCCCTCGGCGTCCACCGGGTAGGACTCGAACACCACCAGCGTGTCGAAGAGCCCGCTCATCCCGGCCGCGGCCTGGATGTCGGCGAGCCCGACGTAGTGGTGGTCGAGCAGGTCGGCCTGCTCGCCCTGGGTCCTGGCGAGCAGCGCGCGCACCGGCTCGGCCGGGTCGAAGCGCACCCGCACCGGGACCGTGTTGATGAACAGCCCGACCATCGACTCCACGCCGGTGAGCTGCGCGGGGCGCCCGGAGACGGTGGTGCCGAAGAGCACGTCCTCGCGGCCGGTCATCCGGCCGACCAGCACCGCCCACGCCACCTGCAGCACGGTGTTCGGGGTGACGCCGAGCGTGGCCGCCAGCCCGGTGAGCCGCGCGGTGGCGGCCTCGTCCAGCTCGAAGAGGTACTCGCCGGAGAGCGCGGTGATCTCGCGCCCGGCGTCCGGCTTGGCCAGCAGCGTCGGCTCGGAGACGCCGCGCAGCGCGTCCGCCCAGACCGCGACCGAGGCGGCGTGGTCCTGCCTGCCGACCCACTCCAGGAAGTGCTTGTACGACCGCACCGCGGGCAGCACGCCCTGGTCGGCGTGGACCGCGTAGAGCATCAGCAGGTCGCGCATGAGCAGCGGCATGGACCAGCCGTCGAGCAGGATGTGGTGGTTCGAGACCACGAACTGCCAGCGGTCGGCGGCCACCTCGATCAGGGTGAAGCGGATCAGCGGCGGGGCGGTCAGGTCGAAGCGGCGGGCCCGGTCCTCCGCGATGAGGTCATCGACGGAGGCGGTGCCGGATCGGGCCGCGCCGCCGCCGGACCGGTCGTGCTCGGTCCACGGGACGCGGACGCTGTTCAGCACCACCTGGACCGGGTTGCCGTCGGCGTCGGTGACGTAGGCGGTGCGCAGGGTGTCGTAGCGGTCGAGCAGCGCCTGCGCGGCGGCGCGCAGCCTGGTGCTGTCCACCCGGCCGGTCAGGGTGAGCGTGATCTGCGAGGTGTAGACGTCGACCGAGCCGGCGGCGAGCCGGGCGTGGAAGAGCAGCCCGGCCTGCAGCGCGGAGAGCGGCCAGACGTCGGCGAGCGCGGGGAAGCGCTGCTCCCAGTTCTCGATGTCGGCCTGGGTGCTGCGCACCAGCCCGAAGTCGGCCGGGGTGTGCCCGCCCGCCTCGGCCGACTGCGCGTGCCGCGCGACGGCCTCCAGCGCGGTGACCCACAGCTCGGCGAACTCGCGCACCTCGGCGGCGTCGAGCAGGGTGCTGGGGTAGCCGATGGTGGTGACCAGGGTGTCGCCGGTGACGATGGCGTTCAGGTCGAGCGGTGCCATGGCGGGCATGTCGGCGTCGTAGCCCGCGGCCAGCGCGCCGAGTTCCGGCGCCGGAATCCAGCCGAAGCCGCGCAGCGCCTCGGGCACGTCGGTGTCCGAGACCCGGCCCAGGTAGTTGAAGCTGACCTGGCCGGGCAGCTGCTCGGGGAGGTCGGCGGCGGTGCTGCGGTTCAGGTAGCGCAGCATGCCGTAGCCGATGCCCTTGTCCGGCACCGCGAGCAGCCGCTCCTTGACCGCCTTGAGCGCCCTGCCGAGCGCGGGGCCGCCGGTGAGCGCGGCGTCCACGTCGATCCCGGCCAGGTCGAAGCGGACCGGGAAGATGGCGGTGAACCAGCCGACCGTGCGGGAGAGGTCGGCGCCGGGCACGATCTCCTCCTCGCGGCCGTGGCCCTCCAGCCGGAGCAGCAGCGAGTCGGCGCGCTCGGCGGTGCGGCGCGCCCGCCACTTGGCCGTGGCCAGGGTGAGCGCGGTGAGCAGGCCGTCGTTCACGCCGCCGTGGAAGAGCGCCGGAACGGTGGTGAGCAGCGTCTTCGTGACCTCGGGCGAGACCCGGACCTGAATCTTCTCCAGCACGCCGGAGACGTCGACCGCGGGGTCCATCGGCCGGTCGGTGAGCAGCGGGTCGGGGCCGCCGACGACGCCGCGCCAGAACTCCAGCTCGGCGATGCGCTCGGGGCTGTTCGCCTGCTGCTCCAGCGCGTGCGCCCAGGAGCGCAGGGAGGTCGCCGGGGCGACGAGCTCCGGGGTGCCGCCGGAGGACAGCTGCCCCCAGGCGGTGACCAGGTCCGGCACCAGGATGCGCCAGGTGACGCCGTCCACCACCAGGTGGTGCGCGACCACGACCAGCCTGCCGCCGCGCTTCGCCTCGGAGGGCTCCAGCCAGACGAAGCGGATCACGATGCCGGCGGCCGGGTCGAGCCGGTCCAGCGCGCCGTCGACCGCCGCCTCGGCGATCCGCAGCAGGTCCGAATCGCTCGCCGCCACGTCGAATTCGACGCGGTCGATGAGCGCGTCGACATCGACTGAGCCGGGGGCGGTGGTCTCGAGCACCCAGTCCGCGCCCTCGGGGCGCAGCCGGGCGCGCAGCATGTCGTGCCGGTCGACGACGGCGCCGACGGTCGCGGCGATCCCGGCCCGGTCGATGCCGACCGGCAGCTCCAGCGCCAGCATCTGGTGGAACCGGCCGAAGCCGCCCGCGCGCTCGGCCATGAACCGCACCACCGGGGTGAGCGGCATCCGGCCGACGCCGCCGCCGGGCAGCTCGTCCAGCGCGGGCTGGCTGGTGGTCTCGGCGTCCGCGGTCTCCGCGACCGAGGCCAGCCCGGCCACGGTGCGCTGCTCGAAGACGTGCCGCGGGCTGAACACCACGCCGCGCGCCTTGGCCCGCGACACCAGCTGGATGGAGACGATCGAGTCGCCGCCGAGCGCGAAGAAGGAGTCGTCGACGCCGACCCGCTCCACGCCGAGCACCTCGGCGAAGACCTCGGCGATGGTGTGCTCGATCGGGGTGCGCGGGGCCCGGAACGCGACCTCGGTCGCGAAGACCGGCTCCGGCAGCGCCTTGCGGTCCAGCTTGCCGACCGGGGTGAGCGGGATGTGGTCGAGCACCATGATCGAGGACGGCACCATGTACGCCGGGAGGCTCTCCTCCACGTGCGCGGTCAGCTCGGCCACGTCGACCGACTGCCGCTGCGCGGCGACGACGTACGCGACCAGCGTGGTAGCGCCGTTCTCGGCCCTGTGCCCGACGGTGACCGCGAAGTCGACGGTCGGGTGCGCGGCCAGCGCGGCGTCGATCTCGCCCAGCTCGATGCGGAAACCGCGCACCTTGACCTGGAAGTCCGAGCGGCCCACGTACTCGACCT
>NZ_JBHSAX010000027.1:0-2676 GCF_042650385.1 Nocardia jiangsuensis | reverse complement strand
TGACAATTTGTTCCGGCGGTGTCCTACTCTCCCACACCCTGTCGAGTGCAGTACCATCGGCGCTGGCAGGCTTAGCTTCCGGGTTCGGAATGGGACCGGGCGTTTCCCTGCCGCTATAACCGCCGTAACTCTGTGAAACAAACAACGTGTGTTGTTTCAGATACTGTACAGTGGACGCGTAGCCATCTTTGTTGGTAAGCCCTCGGCCTATTAGTACCAGTCACCTCCACGCATTACTGCGCTTCCAGTTCCGGCCTATCAACCCCATGGTCTGTAGGGGGCCTTAACCACTCGATGGTGGAGAGAAACCTCATCTTGGAACAGGCTTCCCGCTTAGATGCTTTCAGCGGTTATCCCTTCCGAACGTAGCCAACCAGCAGTGCCCTTGGCAGGACAACTGGCACACCAGAGGTTCGTCCGTCCCGGTCCTCTCGTACTAGGGACAGCCTTCCTCAAGTTTCTGACGCGCGCGGCGGATAGAGACCGAACTGTCTCACGACGTTCTAAACCCAGCTCGCGTGCCGCTTTAATGGGCGAACAGCCCAACCCTTGGGACCTACTCCGGCCCCAGGATGCGACGAGCCGACATCGAGGTGCCAAACCATCCCGTCGATATGGACTCTTGGGGAAGATCAGCCTGTTATCCCCGGGGTACCTTTTATCCGTTGAGCGACACCGCTTCCACATGCCGGTGCCGGATCACTAGTCCCGACTTTCGTCCCTGCTCGACCTGTCAGTCTCACAGTCAAGCTCCCTTGTGCACTTGCACTCGACACCTGATTGCCAACCAGGCTGAGGGAACCTTTGGGCGCCTCCGTTACATTTTGGGAGGCAACCGCCCCAGTTAAACTACCCACCAGGCACTGTCCCTGAACCAGATCATGGCCCGAGGTTAGAAGTCCAATACGATCAGAGTGGTATTTCAACGATGACTCCACGAACACTGGCGTGCCCGCTTCACAGTCTCCCACCTATCCTACACAAACCGTACCGAACACCAATACCAAGCTATAGTGAAGGTCCCGGGGTCTTTTCGTCCTGCCGCGCGTAACGAGCATCTTTACTCGTAATGCAATTTCGCCGAGTCTGTGGTTGAGACAGCAGAGAAGTCGTTACGCCATTCGTGCAGGTCGGAACTTACCCGACAAGGAATTTCGCTACCTTAGGATGGTTATAGTTACCACCGCCGTTTACCGGGGCTTAAATTCTCAGCTTCGCCCTCACGGGCTAACCGGTCCTCTTAACCTTCCGGCACCGGGCAGGCGTCAGTCCGTATACATCGTCTTACGACTTCGCACGGACCTGTGTTTTTAGTAAACAGTCGCTTCTCTCTGGTCTCTGCGACCACCACCAGCTCAGACCGCAAGGGTCGTCACCAGTGCTGGTCCCCCTTCTCCCGAAGTTACGGGGGCATTTTGCCGAGTTCCTTAACCACAGTTCTCTCGATCGCCTCGGTATTCTCTACCTGACCACCTGTGTCGGTTTGGGGTACGGGCCGTGTACCAACTCACTAGAGGCTTTTCTCGGCAGCATAGGATCACTGAATTCACCTCAATCGGCTACGCATCACCTCTCAGGCTATATGCTGTGCGGATTTGCCTACACAACGCCCTACAGGCTTACACCCGGACAACCATTACCGGGCCCAGCTACCTTCCTGCGTCACCCCATCGCTTGACTACTACACCCAGGGTCACGCGCATCCCCTTCTCCTCACCCGAAGGTGATGGATCCGGTTCAGGGCGTTTAGCACAGATGATTCGCCATTGGGCGCGGATACACGGGTACGGGAATATCAACCCGTTGTCCATCGACTACGCCTGTCGGCCTCGCCTTAGGTCCCGACTCACCCTGGGCGGATTAACCTGGCCCAGGAACCCTTGGTCATTCGGCGGACGAGTTTCTCACTCGTCTTTCGCTACTCATGCCTGCATTCTCACTCGCACACCCTCCACAACTAGCTCACGCTGCTGCTTCCCAGGATGCACGACGCTCCCCTACCCACCCCCACCACTGGACCACCCCCCGCAGGGGATGGCCGATGTATTGTGGAAGTGCCGCGGCTTCGGCGGTGTACTTGAGCCCCGCTACATTGTCGGCGCAGGATCACTTGACCAGTGAGCTATTACGCACTCTTTCAAGGGTGGCTGCTTCTAAGCCAACCTCCTGGTTGTCTTCGCGACCCCACATCCTTTTCCACTTAGTACACGCTTAGGGGCCTTAGCCGGCGATCTGGGCTGTTTCCCTCTCGACTACGAAGCTTATCCCCCGCAGTCTCACTGCCACGCTCTCACACCCCGGCATTCGGAGTTTGGCTGACTTCGGTAAGCTTGTGGGCCCCCTAGGCCATCCAGTAGCTCTACCTCCGGAGTGAAACACGTGACGCTGCACCTAAATGCATTTCGGGGAGAACCAGCTATCACGGAGTTTGATTGGCCTTTCACCCCTACCCACAACTCATCCCCTCAGTTTTCAACCTAAGTGGGTTCGGGCCTCCACGACGTCTTACCGTCGCTTCACCCTGGCCATGGGTAGATCACTCCGCTTCGGGTCTAGAACACACGACTCAACGCCCTATTCGGACTCGCTTTCGCTACGGCTACCCCACACGGGTTAACCTCGCCACATGCCACTAACTCGCAGGCTCATTCTTCAAAAGGCACGCCATCACCCACC
>NZ_JBHSAX010000026.1:0-1518 GCF_042650385.1 Nocardia jiangsuensis | reverse complement strand
CACCAACTCCCGCAACGCCACCCGATCCGCCTTCGGAGCAGCCAGCTTCCCGGCCACGAAGTCAGCGATCAGTTGCTCCACGGTCTCCTCGGAATCGACCCGGTTCGACCCGATCACCCCGCGAGCACCCCGCTTGATCCACCCCGACACGTAGACACCCTGGACCGGTGCGCCGTCCTCGACGACCCGGCCCTGCTCGTTCGGGACCACACCCTTGGCCTCGTCGAAGGGCAACGCCGGAACCGGCTGCCCCCGGTAACCGATCGAACGCAGCACGAGCCCGGTTTCGAGGGTCTCCGTGCGGTCGGTCGTCCGAGCCGAGACGTGGCCGTTGTCGTCGAACAGTTCGTTGTGGGCGAACTCCACCCCGGTCACCCGGTCCTCACCCAGCACAGCGGTCGGGGAGGTCAGGAACCGGAACACGATCCGCTTGTGCTCGGGGTTGCGGGAAGCGTGGGCGTACTCCTCGGCCAGGGTGTACTTCAACCGCACCGACGGCTCCACATCCGGATCATCCAAATGCCCGCGACTGAGGTCGTCGAGGTCGAGGTCCTCGGCAGCGACCACCACATCGACATTCTTCAGATGCGCCAGGGCCAGGAACTCCGGGGAGGTGTAGGCGGCTTGCAGGGGCCCGCGACGGCCCAGGATCACCACTTCCTTGATGTTGCTCGCCCGCAGAGCCTCCAACGCGTGATCGGCGATGTCGGTCTTGGCCAGCTCATCGGGATCCAGGGTCAGGACCCGGGCGATATCGAGGGCGACGTTGCCGTTACCGACGATCACCGCCCGCTCCCCCGACAGGTCATAGGAACGATCGGCGTAATCGGGATGCCCGTTGTACCAGGCCACGAACTCCGTCGCCGACACACTCCCCGCCAGATCCTCACCCGGCACCCCCAACCGCCGATCGGTCGCCGCACCCACCGCATACACCACCGCGTGATGGTGGTCGAGGAGCTCCTCGTGGCTGACATGGGTACCGACCTCGACATTGAGGTAGTACTGCAACGTGTCGCGACGGAACGCGGACTCGAACATCGCCGACACCGTCTTGGTCCCCGCATGATCGGGAGCCACCCCCGCCCGCACCAACCCCCACGGCGTGGGCAGCCGATCGAACAACTCCACCTGGGCATCGGCCCGGCGCAGGATCGCATCCGCGGCATAACACGCCGCCGGACCCGCCCCCACGATCGCCACCCGCAACGTCCCCAGCGACTTCGGGGGCCGCGCCGGAGAGACCAGAGGCTCGATAGTGGACTCCAGCGGATGCCGCTGGAAATACGCCGCGTTGATATCCCGATACCGCGCCAGCGACGCCGACAGATCGTCCTCGGAGAAGATCGCCTCCACCGGGCACGCATCGACACACGCCCCGCAGTCGATACAGGTATCGGGATCGATGTGCAGCATCTCCGCCGACGCGAACCCCGGCTGATCCGGAGTCGGACGAATGCAATCGACCGGGCACTCGGAGACACAACTCGCGTCGTTACAGCAACGCTGCGTGATTAC
>NZ_JBHSAX010000025.1:0-2392 GCF_042650385.1 Nocardia jiangsuensis | reverse complement strand
GCTGATCCGGAGTCGGACGAATGCAATCGACCGGGCACTCGGAGACACAACTCGCGTCGTTACAGCAACGCTGCGTGATTACGTAAGCCATGCGCTTGCTCCTCGTGTCGGTGCCGTGGCCCGGGGGGTCCGCTCTCATTCTGCACTAACGTCATTCTCTAAGCGAGAGCATGGTGTTCTCGTCAGGGCCGGTCGAACCCCGCCGCGGCGAACACCGGCCGGGCCTGCTCGGACGTCACGAACTGGACGAACGCCGCCGCGGCCGTGCCGTTGGGCGCCGCGGCGAGCGGCGCGATGGGGTAATCGTTGACGGCGCTCGCCGCCTCCGGGAAGTCGATGCCCTGCACCTTGCTCCCCGCCGCGCGCACATCGGTGCGGTAGACGAGCGCGGCGTCGACCTCGCCCAGCGTGACCTTGGTGAGCGCGGCTTTGACGTCGGCCTCCCTGGTATCCGGCTGCGGGGTGATGCCCGCGGCTTGGAAGACCGTGGCCGCGGCGGCCCCGCAAGGCACCTGCTCGGCGCAGAGCGCGAGCTTCGGCCCGGCCCTGCCGAAGTCGGCCAAGCCGGTGATGCCCCCGGGATTTCCCGCCGGGACGGCGATCTCGAGGCGATTGCGGACGAAGGTGACCGGCGCGGCGGTGACGTCGCCGCCGTCCTGGACCTGCTGCATGTTCCGCGGCGCCGCGGCGGCGAAGACGTCGGCGGGGGCGCCCTGGCCGATCTGCTGGGCGAGCGCCGAGCTGGCCCCGAAGTTGTAGACCACCCGCACGCCGGGGTGCGCGGCCTCGAACTGCGCGCCGAGGTCGGTGAAGGTCTCGGTCAGCGAGGCGGCGGCGAAGACGGTCACGGTGCCGGAGACCGAGTCCGATGACCCGGTGTCCTCGGTCCCGCACCCGGCGATCACGGCCACCGCGGCGACGACGGCTCCCAGTTTGCGCATCATGTTCGACCTCGTCCCGTCCATCTGTGACCCGCAGATGCGAATCCGATGGGATCTTATCGGCGCAATCACCAAATCAAGTAGCGAACTGATCCGCTACTGCGTATCTCGGGGTGCCCGGCTCGCCGTGATCGCAACGGGCGGTCCCGCACCACACCGGTCGTAGAGTCGATGCGGTGACGATCGAGATCGGGGTGGCGTCGAGCGAGGCCGAGGTCGAGGCGGCGGCGGAGGTGTTCCGGGTCGCCATGGTCGGAATCCCGCCGCGAGACGTTCCGGCGGGCGAGGTGAACGAACCCGGCCGCACCCTGCTGGCCAGGGTGGACGGCCTTCCGGCCGGTGCGGCCACGGCGTACACCGGCAGGCTGGTGGTGCCCGGTGGCGCGCGGGTGCCGCACGCCGGGGTCACCCGGGTGGGGGTGCTGCCGACACACGCCAGGCGCGGCATCGGGAGCGCGCTGCTGCGGCGCCACCTCGCCGATATCGCCGACCGGGGCGAGGTCGTGGCCGGGCTGCGCGCTACCCAGGGCGGTATCTACGAGCGGTTCGGCTACGGCGTGGCGAGCCGCTCGGCCGCGGTGCGGGTCGACACCGCCGCGGCTCGGCTGCGGCCGACCCTGCCACCGTCCGGGCCGGTGCGCTACGCCGAACGCGCCACCGCCTTCGAGACGCTCGCGAGAATTCACGCGCGGCTCGATCTTTCGCGGCCCGGCGAGATCGACCGCTCTCCGTACTGGTGGCGCATCCGCGAACTCTTCGACAGCGGCGATTCGCACGTCGTGCTGCACGGGGAGCCCGGCGCCGAGGACGGCTTCCTCCGATACCGTGCGGTCGACACCACCGACTGGCCGCGCAGCACCGGCCGCGCGGTGCGCGTCGGCGACCTGGTGGCGGGCTCACCGGTGGCGCTGCTCGGGCTGCTCCGCCATCTCTTCGCGCTGGATATCGTGCACCGGGTCGAATTCCCCATGGTGGCAACCGATTTCCCGCTCGCAGAGCTGGTGACCGACGAGCGCGCGGTCACCGTCACCGGTATCGGGGACGAGACCTGGCTGCGCCTGGTCGACGTGCCCGCCGCGCTGGCGAGCCGCAGTTACGGGCCCGCCGAGCCGGTGCTGCTCGGCATCACCGACCCGATCCTGCCCGGCAACTCCGGCACCTACCGGGTGAGCGCCGGGGAAGCCACCCGCACCGAGGCGGAACCCGAACTCACCGCCGACGTCTCGGCCCTCGCCGCCGCCTACCTCGGCGGCACCCCCTGGCGGCACCTGGTCCTCGCCGGACGCGCCGCGGAGCAGCGCACCGGCGCCGCGGCGGCCGCCGACGCGCTCTTCGGCACCGCCGCACCGCCGTTCAGCGGTACCTTCTTCTAGTGTTCCGCGCCTGAAATCCGTTGAAGATATCGGGCGAGGGAGTCCAGGATTTCCTCGGCGGTCTTGCGCCAGATGAAG
>NZ_JBHSAX010000024.1:0-4183 GCF_042650385.1 Nocardia jiangsuensis | reverse complement strand
GGAAAAGCCCGCGCGAGTTCACGGCCCATCCCCGGCCGCTGCGAACCCTGCCCACCGAAGATCATCCCGAGCCCGCCCGCGCGCCGACCTGGAACCACGCCCACGTCCAGGGCAGCGAGAAGTTCGTCGCGATCGCTTCCGATCACCACCGCACGGTCCTCGAACACCGCGCGGGTACCGGCCAGCGACCACCCGATGTCGACCGGTTCGAGCTCCGGATGCGCCCGCACCCACCGCGCCAGCCGCTGCCCCTGCGCGGCCAGCGCTTCCGGCCCGCGGGCGGAGAGCGCCCAGGCCACCGGGCCGTCGACCTCGACCGGCTCGGGCTCGGCAGCGTCGGGCGCCTGCTCGAGGATCACGTGCGCGTTGGTGCCGCTGATCCCGAACGAAGAGACCGCGGCCCGCCGCGGGTGGCCGTTGACCGGCCACTCCCGCGCGGAGGTCAGCAGCGAGACCGCGCCCGACGACCAATCCACGTGTGGCGTCGGCTCGTCCACGTGCAGCGTCGCCGGCAGCACCCCGTCCCGCAACGCCATCACCATCTTGATGACGCCCGCGACACCGGCGGCTGCCTGGGTGTGCCCGATATTGGACTTGACCGATCCCACCCACAGCGGCTCGGCCCGCTCCTGCCCGTAGGTCGCCAGCAGAGCCTGCGCCTCGATGGGATCACCGAGCGCGGTACCGGTGCCGTGCGCCTCGACCACATCCACCTCGGCCGTGGTCAAGCCGGCGGCGTCCAGCGCCCGGCGGATCACCCGCTGCTGGGACGGCCCGTTCGGCGCGGTCAGGCCGTTGGAGGCGCCGTCCTGGTTCACCGCGCTGCCGCGCAGCACCGCGAGCACCCGGTGTCCGTTGGCGCGCGCATCCGACAGCCGCTCGAGCACGACGACGCCGACCCCCTCGGCGGGGCCGAAGCCGTCGGCGGCCGCCCCGAACGCCTTGCAGCGCCCGTCCTCGGCGAGCCCGCGCTGGCGGGAGAACTCGACGAACCCCGACGGCGTCGCCATCACGGTCACGCCGCCGGCCAGCGCCATCGAGCACTCCCCCGAGCGCAGCGCCTGCGCGGCCAGGTGCATGGCCACCAGCGACGACGAGCAGGCGGTGTCCAGCGTCACCGCGGGCCCTTCCAGCCCGAACAGGTAGGCGATCCGCCCCGAGACCACGCTCGCCGAGCTGCCGGTGCCGACGAACCCTTCGACGCCGTCGGGCAGGGTGTCGATGCCGGACAGGTAGTCGTGGTAGCTCATCCCGGTGAAGACGCCGGTATCGCTGCCGCGCAACGTTCTCGGGTCGATCCCGGCGTGCTCCAGCGCCTCCCAGCCCGTCTCCAGCAGCAGCCGCTGCTGCGGGTCCATGGCGAGCGCCTCGCGCGGGGAGATGCCGAAGAAGGCGGCGTCGAATCGGCCTGCCCCGTGCAGGAAGCCGCCCGCGCGGGCGTAGGTGGTGCCGCGACTGTCGGGATCCGGGTCGTACAGTGCGTCGAGATCCCAGCCGCGATCGGCCGGGAAGGGGGTGATGGCGTCGCCGCCGTCCAGGATCAGACGCCACAGTTCGTCCGGGGAGCCGACTCCGCCGGGGTAGCGGCAGGCCATTCCGACGACGGCCAGCGGCTCCCCCGGCTCGGCGGCGCGGGTGATCCGTTCGTCCGGCGCCACCGCGCCGAAGAGTTCGCCGAGGATGTGGGCGGTGACGGCGTCGGCGGTCGGGTGGTCGAAGACCAGGGTCGCCGGGAGTCGCACGGCCGTCGCCGCACCGAGCCGGTTGCGGAGTTCGACGGCGGTCAGCGAGTCGAAGCCGAGGTCGCGGAAGGCGCGGCCGGCGTCGACGCGCCCCGGTCCGGTGTGGCCGAGCACGGTCGCGACCGTGCGCCGGACCAGCTCGAGCACGGTGGCGTACCGCTCGGCCGTCGAACTGCCCGCGAGCTGCCGCGCCAGTTCCCGGCCGTCGCCGGAGCTCGGCGCGCCGAGCTCGGCGATCCGGTCCCCGAGGTCGGGGATGTCGTCGTAGAGGTGGTTGCGCCGTTCGGCGTTGTTCGCGATCCAGAACTTCTGCCAGTCGATATCCGCGATCAGCACGGCGGGGTCGTCGGCGGCGAGCGCGGCCTCCCAGGCGAGCAGCGCGTCCGGGACCGCCATGGGCGGGACGCCGTGCCGGATGAAGCGGTCGACGGTCGGCTGCCGCGCCATGCCGTCACCCGCCCAGGCACCCCAGGCGACCGCGGTGGCGGGTAGCCCGCGGGAGCGCCGATACTGGGCGAGGGCGTCGAGGTAGGCATTGGCCGGGGCGTAGTTCCCCTGGCCCGGCGAGCCGACGACGCCGCCGAAGGACGAGAAGAGGACGAACTTCCGGAGCGGCCGGTCCGCGGTCAGCTCGTGCAGGTTCCACGCGCCTGCCATCTTCGCGCCGAGCGGTGTCGCCATGCGGGCGGGGTGCAGCGCGTCCAGCAGATCGTCGTCGAGCGCTCCCGCCGCGTGGATCACGGCCGTGAGCGGGAATTCGGCGGGGATTCCGGCGAGGACACCGGCCAGCGCGTCGCGGTCGGCGACATCGCAGGCCACGACGTCGGCCGGGCAGCCGGTGGCCCGCAGCTCGGCCAGCAGCGCGTCGATCCCGGGCGTCGCCTGCCCGCGACGGCCGAGCAGCAGCAGCCGCGCGGTACCGCGCCCGGCGGCCCAGCGCGCGATGTGCGCGCCGAGCGCCCCGGTGCCACCGGTGACGAGCACCGTGCCGCCGGCCCAATCGTCCTCGGGTGCCGGGGTACGCACGGGCGGTGCGGGTGCCAGCCGGCGCACGTGGACGCCGGAGGGGCGCAGCGCCAGCTGGTCCTCGCCGTCGTCCGCCGCCAGTGCGGAGCAGACCGCCGCCCACTCGGTGGCGCCGAGGTCGGGCGGCAGGTCGAGCAGACCACCCCAGCGCTCGGGGTGCTCGAGTGCCGCGATGCGGCCGATTCCCCAGATCAGCGCCTGGGTCGGGCTGCGCAGCTCATCCCCGGGTCCGGTGGCGACGGCTCCCCGGGTGAGGCACCACAGCGGAACGTCGATTCCGGCGGCGCCGAGCGCCTGCAGCAGGCTCACGGTGGCAGCCGGCCCGGTGGGGACCGTCGGGTAGCGCGGATGCGGCTGCTCCGCCAGGCCGAGCAGCGAGACGACGCCGGAGCATGGGCCGGTGAGGGACGGGGTCCAGGTGGTGCGCTCGCCGGGGTCCGCGCCGTCGGGGCGGATGATCCTGGCGGTGGCGCCCGCGTTCTCGAGTGCGGTCGCGAGGGCATCGGCCTGCGGGTCGCCGTCGGCGGCCACGACGAGCCAGGTTCCCGTCGGCGCGGTCGCGGGGCGGGCCGGACGCGGTCTCCAGGTGACGTGGTAGCGCCAGGAGGTGACGCGGCCGCGGGTCTGCTTGCGGTCGCGCCAGGCGAGCAGGTCGGGTAGCACCGCCTCCCAGGACTCGGGCGTGGCGGAGGTGGCGAGTGCGGCGGTGTCGCCCCGGTCGACCCGGTGCCAGAACTCGGCGTCGGCGGTTTCCGTGGCGGGTTCGACCCAATAGTTCCGGTGCTGGAAGGCGTATGTGGGCAGCGGGACTCGCCGTCCGCCGAAGTTCCAGTCGATCGGGGTGCCGGTGACGAAGAGCTCCGCCGCTGCGAGCAGGAACCGGCGCTGCTCGGGCTCGTCGCGGCGCAGCGTGCCCACGGTGACCGTGCCGGGCAGCACCGGGTGCGGAGAGACCTCCACGAGTTTCGTGAAGCCGTCCGCGTGTGCGGCGGTGACCGCGCCGTGGAAATCGACTGTCGTGCGCAGGTTCTCGTACCAGTACCCGGCGTCCATCGTCGCGGTGTCGATGACGCCCGCGGTGACCGTCGAGTACAGCGGCACCCGGGATCGAGCCGGGGCGACACCGGCGAGCTGCTGGGCCAGTTCCTCGCGCAGGACCTCGACCGCGGGGGAATGCGAGGCGTAGTCGACCGGCAGCCAGCGGGTGCGCACCTCCTCGCCCAGCTCGTCCACCACTTGCCGCAGGGCTTCGGTCGTGCCCGACAGGACCACCGAATCCGGGCCGTTCACCGCGGCGATCGAGACACCGGGACGCTCGTCGATCGGGGCGGCGACCGACAGCATGGTCCCGCTGCCACTCAGCGAACGCAGTGCCGCGCTGCGCAGCGCCACCACCCGGGCACCGTCCTCGAGGC
>NZ_JBHSAX010000023.1:222955-230288 GCF_042650385.1 Nocardia jiangsuensis | reverse complement strand
CGGTCACCGAACTCCAGTTTCAGGTCGAGGGCTTGGCGGTAGTAGTCCTCGGCTTGGTCGAAACGCCGCTGCTCCTGCGCCACCATGCCTGCCCGGTGGAGCAGGTGTGGCAGTTCTTGGCGGATGGCGGGGTTGGTGCTGGTGGTGAGTCGGGTGATGGCGTGCTGGAGCAGGTGTTCGCGGGCGGTCTGTTGCCGGGTTTGGTCGAGCAATGTCTGCACCGGGGCGAGGACGGGCAGCACGGGCAGCTCGTGATCGAGTGCGGTGTCGAGTGCGGTGGTGAGGTTGGCGTAGGAGGTGGTGGTGGCGGTGCGGGCGGTGGCACGCTGGCCGGGGTCGGTGCCGGTCAACATCGTCTGCAACTGTTGGCCGAGGCTGGCGTGCAGCCGGTAATGAGCCGTGCGGGCGGCCTGCCACCACGAGGGGTGGGCTTGGAGGGCTTGGCGCAGGAAGTAGGGCAGGATCGGTACCACCCGCACCCACCCCCGCAACTGTTCGTGCGGGGCGGCCAAACCGATCCCCACCGCCGCCTCGACTGCCGCGGCGAGGTCCACCTGCCCCCACCGGTCCTTCTCGGGTTCGGTCTCTGCCAGCAGTTGCTGATAGTCGGCGAGGAACTCCGGTTGGGGGATGACGGCAGTGAAGGGGGCCAGCAGGGCGAGGGAGGTTTGGAGGGTGGGGTCGAGTTTGGCGTGGCTGTACTCGATCGCCGACTGGATCAACCCCACCGGATCTGCGCCCGCGCCACCGGTGCCGAGTTCTTCGAGTACGACCGTCGGTGGTGTGTTGGCCAGGGTCGGTAGGACGACTTCGAGTGGGAGTGGGTATCCGTCCAGGAGTTTCAGTAGGTCGTCGAGGGCTTGGCGTTGGGTGGGGTCGGTGCGGTAGCCGGTGGCGTGGTGGTGGTCGAGGATGCGGTCGGCCAGTACCGAGGCTGCCTGCGGATCCAACCCACCCAACTCGTACGCGTTCGCACCGAAACTCTCTGTGGCGAGCCAGGTCTCGGGCTCACGCGACCCGAATACCACCAACGACTTACCCGCCCGCAACCGCGCCACCCACTCCCGCAAGGCTTCGCGTTCGGGTTCGGGGAGGGCGTGGGGGATGGCGGCGGGTGCGGCGGTGGCCGATTCGAGGTTGTCGATGACCAGCAGATGTCGTCGTGTCCGTAAAGCTTTGGCGACGCGTTCGCGTTTGACGGTTTCGGAGGTGCTGTCCCAGATGGCGAACTCGACCTTGCCCGGCCAGAGCCGGGTGGCGATCTCGCGCACGATCTGATCGCAGGTCCAGGCACGATCTTCGAAACTGAAGGCGAAGACCTGGTCGATGAGGCCGGTGCGTTTCCACCACCACCCCAGATGTTGCAGGAGGGTGGACTTCCCGGCGCCGGCCATGCCCTTGACCAGGACCTGGTTGCGGTCGGGGTCGGTGAGCAGCATCCGCTCGATACCCTGCACATCCAGGTCACGACCCACGAACCCGTACTCGGGGGCGGGCTCGTCGCCGACGAGAGCCTCGCGGGTGTCGAAGCTGTCCTCTTCTGCCGCCTGCATCGGCCGCAGCGCGAGGTCGACAGCCCGCTGCCGAAACGCCACCGGCAGCACCCAATCGTCAAGAGGCAGCGTCTGGTCGAAATAGCCGCGCCGTTCCGGCTGGTCGGCCAAGGTGCGGCGCATCGCGCGGAGCCCGTCTTCGGGGTGGTCGCCGCGGGTGAGGTGTTCGTAGAGCACCGGCATCGCCAACGCGGCGGCGGTGACGGTGACCGAGTACGCCATCCCGACCACCATCGGCACCCCCGCCTCCACCAACTGCTGAGCCAGGGCCGCCTCGTGGGAGGTTTGCATCGCCGATTGGCAAGCATTCAGCACCGCCATCGGTACCCGGTATTCGGCGAGTAGTTTCGCGACGTCGTCGGCGGTGCGAGGGTCGGCCTTGCCGACTGTATCGGTCTCGAAGAACAGAAACCCTCGTTTGCCCTCGAATTCCGTCGGGTCCCCGTTGGCGAAGGTGTAGCGGCCCGCTTGGGCCCCGGCGCGCACGCTGGTGTGGTCGGCGAAGCTGCCGTGCACGTCGAAGTGCACGAGCTGGTACCAGCCGGTGCCCTTGTGTTTCGCTCGAGCGGCCTCGAGGTGAGCGCGCAGCGCCTGCCAGGTTCCCGGCCGGACGACTTCGATGGTGACCGGGAGTTCGGCTTGGCGCAGCGCGGCGACCAAGGGTCGGGAGATGGTGCGGTAGCCGACGTCTCGGGCGCCGTCGGGGCGCGCGGTCACGACGAGAATGTTCAAGGTCGGGCGAGGTTCGGCGAGTTCGAACTGGATCGGCTGGCGCTCGACCCGGCGCGTGATCGGCACCCGCAACGCCACCGGCGTATTCAGTGCCGGGTCCAACATCGCCTCCCAGTGCAGGTGATGGAACACCGCACTGCCGACGACCTCGATGCGACAGCCGTCGAAACCTTGCCTGCGCAACAGTTGATACCCGAACCCGGCCTCCCCGGCGAACACCTGCGCGAACAGGTCGCGCCCGTACTCACCCAACGCCACCACGGCCGCACGGCGACGGTCACCATCGAGGAATGGACGGCGCAGATGCTGCTCGAAATACCACGCCAGCAACTCCTCGACAGCGGGCGAGCCGGGATCGGTCACCCGCACCAGGTGGTCCGCACCATCAGCCGGGTAGTGGACGCGCACTTGGAAGGAACCGTCCGCGTCGACGCTGTGCTCGACCACCTCGATCACCGAATCCACCGACCCAACCACCTGAACCTTCCCCCCTCGAGAATCATTCGGACTCACTCGCCGCGGTTGCACAACCCTGGCCAGTGGCGGACCCGTGCGCGTGGTCGCGATTTGTTCGTCACCGGTATCGGTGCGCGTCAGGGTAGAAGGCTCGCACCGGAATTGCCGCTGACACCATCGAACACCGGACCGCCCTCGAGCACCTGTCATTCGAATGGTGGACATGCCTCGGTCAGCATTTCTCGGTGAGACGGATATTGGTGACCCCGGCCCACGGAACAACTCGGGGATCACGCTCGCCGGTCACCTTGAGTCGCAATTCGCCGTTGTCACCGCTGACCACCTCACCACACACCTTCCCCGCCGCAGTCTCGACGGTGAGGTAGGCGGGCGGGGACTTCGACGGCGGTGGGATCAACGCCCACACCGTCACGGCCGCGACTTGTAGGAGCAGGGCAAGAGCACCCAGGCGTATCGCCCACCGCACCGACGCGGCATCCTTGGCCGTGGCCTTCGTGCGTCGATGTTCGAACTCGCCGGGCTCACCGAACAGGGTCGTGCGGCTCATGGTTTCGAAACGGCGCGCCGAGACCGCGAGAAGCTTCCACAACGCGGTCAACGCCGCCAGCAACGCCGACACCACCAACGCGATCAGCAGCCACCGCCACCCGTCGGCGACCTCGCCCACGGTCGTCGGGCCCTTCACGATCACCGAGGCGGTAATCAACGCCAACAGGGCCAGCAGGCCCGCGCTCCACTTCTCAGCCGAGGTCTGAATCCCGGCGGGCGCGGCAGCGAGTAGAGAGTCGAAACGCTCCCGCGCGGCGATATCGAGTTCGCGCGGACCGATGCCGGGGGGTGGTTCGGCAGCAGTCCAGCCGGGGCTGCCGGTCATGAGGACTGCCCGGTGCGGGTGGCGAAGACCAGGAAATGGATCCCGCACCCGGTCGCTACGGTGGCGGGTCGGCCGGGATGGGGTTCACGGCAGGTGCAGTGCAGGGTCGCCGGTGGGAGGGGTTCGGGTTCGCCGGGCACGGTGAAGGTGACCCGGCCGATGTCGACCGAGCCTTTCAACGTGTCGGTATCGGTGAACGGGTGGGCGCAGTTCGGGCACGGCCCCGACACGGTGACCGTGGTCGCGTCCGAGTCGTCGCGCACGAGCACCGATATCTTGGCGGTGGCGATGGCTTCGTAGACGGCGCGTGTCCAACTCGGGTCACGCGAAAACTGGTAGTCCACAGCGGTATTCCTCACGCATCGGATCGGAAACGGGGTCGGCGGGTCCGCCCTGGAACGTCCCTTGAGTGGCGTTCGTGCGGGCTGGCCTCCGAAAATAGCTGACGACCGCGACCAGGGCGGCGCGTGTGGGGCGTGATGTGTTCGAGTCGTGAGGATGTCGGTGCCGGAAAGGGTGGCGGCCGGTCCGTTTCGGGGTGTTTCAGGGGGCTTGATCGGGGCAGCAATTTGTTTGCTCTCAGCAGGTTTCCGAGAGTGCGCAAGGATAGAGTCGGGTTTGTCGACCTTGCCACGCCTGGTGTAGTAGGTCGATCGCGGCAGCCGAGTGGGGAGGATTTCTGGGTGGCGGATTCGGTGATCGAGATCGTCGAGCACAGCATCGACACGGACGGCTCGTTCCAGGTGCGGGTGCGCTACCCGGGGGAGGGCGCTGCGTATCCGGTCACGGTCACCGATCCCGCCACGAAGGCGGAGGAGGAGTTACTGGGTTGGTACTTCGAGCAGCATCTCCGCTATCCCTTCCTCGACGGCGACCGCCGCCGCACCGCTGTCACCGTTCTGGGCGAGTACGGGCAGAAACTATTCGCTCAAGTGCTCGGGGGCGCGACCGGATTCAAGTATCAGACGATGCGAAGCCGGGGCTTCGACGGCTGCCGCATCGAGGTCGTCGGTGGGGCGGGGTTTCACCGCCTGCACTGGGAAGCCCTGTTCGACCCCGACCTGGATTCGCCGCTGGCGTTGCGGGTGCCGATTATGCGGCGAGTGGAGTTGCGACCGGCGCGGTTTGAGGTCGCCGGGCCGTGGCCGAGCCTCAATATTCTGATCGTGACCGCCCGCCCCGACGGCGCCAATGATGTCGGCTACCGCACCATCTCCCGCCCTCTGGTCGCCGCTCTGCGTCGGGCGCGGGTGCCGGTGCGGGTCGAGTTGGTGCGTCCCGGCACGTGGGCTGCGCTGCGCGCTCATCTGGAGGCCGCGCGGGAGGAGCACGAGTCTTCGGGTTGGTATCAGCTGGTGCATTTCGACCTGCACGGCGCGTTCACCGACCACGGGACGATGCAGGCCGGGTCACGGTCGGGGCGTTACCTGTTCGCCGGAGGTGACCCGCAGGTTTTCGAGGGCAAGCGGGGGTTTCTGTTCTTCGAGACCGATACAGTCGGCAAGGCCGATCCTCGCTCGGCCGACCAGGTGGCGAGGCTGCTGGCCGAGTATCGGGTATCGATGGCGGTGCTCAACGCGTGCCAGTCGGCGAAGCAGACCGGCAACGAGGCGGCGTTGGCGCAGCAGTTGGTGGTGGCGGGGGTTCCGATGGTGGTCGGGATGGCCTATTCGGTGACCGTCACCGCTGCCGCGCTGGGAGTACCGATGCTCTACGAGCGGCTCGCTTCCGGCATCGATCCCGACGCCGCGGTGCGGGTGATGCGACGCGAGTTGTTCGACAACCCCGACCGGCAGGGATATTTCGACCAGAGTCTGCCGTTGCAGGATTGGGTACTGCCGGTTGCGTTCCGCCAACACGCATTCGACCTCGGCGTGCGCCCGATGCAGCTGGCCGAGCAGGACTCCTACTACACACGCAAAGCCACCGTGGGAGATGAACCCTCGGTCACCTACGGCGAGTTCGTCGGCCGCGACCTCGACGTCCACGGCATCGAACGTCAACTCCTGACCGACCCCGACCAAAACCAACTCCTCGTCCAGGGCATGGCCGGAGCCGGGAAATCCACACTCCTGAAACACCTGGGCTGGTGGTGGCACTACACTGGACTCGTCGAGGAAGTTTTCGTCTTCAGTTTCGAAGACCGTGCCTGGACGGTCGATCAGATGGTGCGCACCATCGCCGCCCGGATATGGCCCGGCAAGATCGAGTTCGCCAGCTGGGACTCACTGGGCGAACTCGCCAAACGCGAACAAGTAGCAGAATTCCTGCGCGCAAACCGACACCTGGTGATCATCGACAACGCCGAATCCATCACCGCCGCGCCCGCCGCCATCCCACACGCCCTACCCGACACCGAACGCGACGCCCTGCGGTCGTGGGCGGCACGGCTGCGTCGCGGACGCACCCTGGTTTTATGGGGGTCACGTGAAGCCGAAACCTGGATCGCAGCTGAGAGTTTCGGGTCCAACATCTACCGGCTGGGTGGGTTGGATCCGCAAGCCGCGTCGGTGTTGGCCGACCGTATCCTCGACCGACACCACGCCACCGGCTACCGCGACGATCCCGAACAACGCGACGCCCTCACCGGCCTACTCGACCTGCTCGGTGGCTACCCCCTGCCCCTGGAAGTCGTCCTCTCCACCCTCGCCACCACCCCACCCACGCAGGTGTTGCAGGAACTCGCCGACGGCGTGGCCGGCGCGGCCCCGGTCGGGTTGATCACCACCGCGATCGAATACAGCCACGCCAAACTCGACCCCACCCTCCAAACCAGCCTCTCCCTGCTGGCACCCTTCGCCGCCGTCATCCCCGGCGACGACATCCTCACCACCTACCAACAGTTGCTCACCGAGAACGCACCCGCCGACGACCCCTGGGGCAGTATCGACCTCGCCGCGGGAATGGCCGCGGCGGTGCGGATCGGGCTCGCGACACCCCACCACCAGTTACAAGGATGGGTGTCGGTGGTGCCGATCCTGCCCTACTTCCTGCGCCGCGCCCTACACACCCACCACCCCGCCTGGTGGTCGATCACCCGCACCGCCCACTACCATCTCCACGCACAACTCGGCCTCACCCTGTACACCATGCTGACCGCCAACGACCCCAACCAACGTGCTACCGGCCGCGCCGTCACCACCGCCAGCTACGCCAACTTCACCGCCGCGATCGACACCGCCCTGCAACACGGCCATCCTGTGCTGCCCGTCTTGGGCCCGATCGAGGAACTCCTCGACCAGAACCGCCAACACACCACCCGCGAAGACTTACTCCATCAAGCGATAACCGCCCTGTCCACCCGTAGCGACCTCACCGATCGCACCGAACGTGCATACCTCTTGAACCTCGCTGGCATGGTGGCGCAGGTTCAGCGGCGGTTCGACCAAGCCGAGGACTACTACCGCCAAGCCCTCGACCTCACACCGGAACTCAGCAACCGCTATGGCGCCGCGATCGCCTACCACCAACTCGGCATGGTGGAGCAGGAGCGGCGGCGCTTTGAGCAAGCCGAGGACTACTACCGCCAAGCCCTCGACCTGAAACTGGAGTTCGGCGACCGTCACGGCGCCGCGAGCACCTACCACCAACTCGGCACCGTGGCGCAGGATCAGCGGCGGTTCGAGCAAGCCGAGGACTACTACCGCCAAGCCCTAGAACTGTCCCTGGAGCTCGGCGACCGTCACGGTGCCGCGAT
>NZ_JBHSAX010000023.1:0-222863 GCF_042650385.1 Nocardia jiangsuensis | reverse complement strand
CGGCGGTTCGAGCAAGCCGAGGACTGCTACCGCCAAGCCCTCGACCTCAAACTGGAGTTCGGCGACCGTCACAGCGCCGCGAGCACCTACCACCAACTCGGCATGGTGGCGCAGGATCAGCGGCGGTTCGAGCAAGCCGAGGACTGCTACCGCCAAGCCCTCGACCTGTCTTTGGAGTTCGGCGACCGCCACAGCACCGCGAGCACCTACCACCAACTCGGCACCGTGGCGCAGGCGCAACGGCGCTTCGAGCAGGCCGAGGACTACCTACGGCAAGCACTCCAGGCATACCGCGACTCCGACGACGAACGCGCGGCCTCGCAGGTCACCACAACGCTGGGGCGCGTGCTAGCCGACACAGGTCGTTATGCGGAAGCGTTCTCAATTCTCGTCGAGGCCACCATCGGCTGGTGGCGGCTGACCGGTGAATTCGAGTCCGAAGACATCAGATCGCTCACCGAACAACGAACCCATCTCGACCAGCACACCATCGATGGCGTCATCGACGCACTCGACCCGACCACCGCGACCGCACTCCGACACCGACTCGACCAACACGACCAGACGTAGCGAACGGCTCGAAACACAAGCAGACCAGCCACACGGAATAGGCGCGCCGCATAGATCCGATCAGAGCAATCGGCCGATGGACGAGGACGAACGAGGATCGCTTTCGTTGTTCCTATCAATCGATGACCAGCAGTTTTCGGTGTTGAAGCAGGTTGGCGTATTGGTCGATACCCCCTCCGGACACCGCCCATACGGCGGTCGCAGCATGAACAAGCGAGCAGTCACCTTTTCGGGTGCCAGCCCAGGTTCTTCAAATCTGCGCGCCCTATCAGCGTTCTATGGACGAGACGGCTCACTACCCAACGAGAATGGTGAAGAGCGGGTCGCCGGGGCCGATGTCGTAGGTCTGTTCGCCCGGGCGCGGGTCCGGGACGAAGGCCCAGAGCAGGGCGCCCGCGGTGCCGGCGGCGCGCTGGCCGTCGATCTTGTGCGCGATATCGGCGGCGCGCTGGGCCAGGGACGCCGGTGACTGGTCGCTGTACTGTCCGATTTCACCCACCAGCAGCGGCTTCCCGGCGGCCTGCGCCTGCTTGATGCGGCGGGCCAGGCCGTTCCACTGATCGCCGGGGAGCGGGACGCCGTCGGCGCCGTAGTCGTGGTATTGCATGATGTCGACGTTCGGCGACTCCGCGATGAGCCCGTATTCGGCTCCGGCCGAACCGCATTGACCGCCACCGAGCAGCCCGGCGGTAATAAGGGTGCCGGGCGAGTTCGCCCGGACGATCTCGCCCGCCTCGTCCATGAAGGCGCGTAGGACGGCGGCGGCGTCCGACGGACAGGTGCGGGCGTTCCAAGCGCAGTCGCCGCCGGGGCAGACGCCCGGCTCGGGTTCGCCGACGAGTTCCCAGGCGGCGAGCGCGGGGGAGGCGTGCCAGCGGGTGGTGGCGGCCGCGGTCCAGGCGGCGAAGGGGCCGCGCCAGCCGCCGGTGTACCAGCCGTACTGCTTGAACTGCTCGTCCTCGCAGGCGCCGTCCTGGGCGGTGAGCACCGGGATGAGCAGCTGTCCGTGCCGTTCGGCGGCGGCGAAGACCGCGTCGAGCGGGGCCCAGTCGCGGGCGCCGGTCACCCTGTGCGTGGCCAGCGCCTCGAAGGCATTGAAGCGGGTGAGCGAATCGGGGTGCAGCGCGGCGAAATACGTGTCCAGGTCGACCTGGGCGCCGCAGCCGCGGTTGATCGCCCAGTTCGTGCCGAGCTGGTAGGCGTTCAACCCGGCGGGCCACCACGGCGCGCCGTCCAACCGCAGTTCCCCCTGCTGCACGCGCACCCTCGGCATCACCCCAGTGTGGGCGTTGACCGAACGTTAAGGGGGCGAAAAGCGGAGGACCGCATCCTTTCCTCAACACCGATCGAGACACACACAGGGAGAAAGAAAATGAACGTCCTTCGCGCCCAGTTCCGGCTGCTGGCCCTCGCGTTCACCGCGCTGGCGGCCGCCGCCGCGCTGACCATCGCGGGTGCGTCGGGATCGGCCACCGCCGGGGTCTTCACCGAGCTGAAGCTGCAGCCGGGGACGAGCAGCGGCGGCATCGGCGGCGCCGTGGTCCGCGGCGACTCGGACACCTACATCCTGGAGGCCCGCTCCGGCCAGCTGTTCAGCGCCGGGCTCGGCTCGGTCGAGGACAACGCGGTCTTCACCCTGATCGCCCCGGACGGCACCATCCTCGCCATCGAGGAGACCTACACCGAGGTGTGGCTGCCGCTCTCCGGCAATTACATCCTCGATATCGCGCCGACTCGCGGCAATACCGAGTACTACCTGCAGGTCGAGATCCTGTAGCGCTCCCCGCGGTGGGGGCGAGGGGTGCCCACCGCACGGGTCACGAAGGCCGCCGGTCCATGCGGACCGGCGGCCTTTCCCGTTCCCGGCACACCGCCCGCGAACGTGGAATCCTGGCCGGGTGACTCTCTTCGAGGTGTGGGCGCCCCGGCCGGATCTGGTCCGTCTCGATCTCGACGGCGCGGTGCACCCGCTGCACCGGGACGACGAAGGCTGGTGGCGAGCCGACATCCCGGCCGCCCCCGGCGCCCGTTACGGTTTCCTGCTCGACGACGACCCCACCGTCCTCCCCGACCCGCGCTCGCCCTGGCAGCCGGACGGCGTGCACGGCCGCTCCGCGCTCTGGAGCCCGGACCCGGAGCTCTGGACCGACGCCGCCTGGCCCGGCCGCGGGCTGCCCGGCGCGGTCTTCTACGAGCTGCACATCGGCGCCTTCACCCCGGACGGCACCTTCGACGCCGCCATCGGCAAACTCGACCACCTCGTCGACCTCGGCGTCACCGTGGTCGAGCTGATGCCGGTGAACGCCTTCGACGGCACGCACAACTGGGGCTACGACGGCGTGCTCTGGTACGCGGTGCAGGACTCCTACGGCGGCCCCGCCGGGCTGCAGCGCTTCGTCGACGCCTGCCACGCGCGCGGGCTCGCGGTGGCGCTCGACGTCGTCTACAACCACCTCGGCCCCTCCGGCAACTACCTGCCGAGATACGGCCCGTACCTGACCGACGGCCGCAACACCTGGGGGCAGAGCCTCAACCTCGACGGCCCCGGCTCGGACCACGTGCGCCGGTACGTCCTGGACAACGCGCTGCGCTGGCTGCGCGACTTCCACCTCGACGCGCTGCGCCTGGACGCGGTGCACGCCCTGGTCGACCGCACCGCCGCACACCTGCTGGAGGAGCTCGCCACCGAGGTCGCGGTGCTCTCGGCCCGGGTCGGGCGCCCGCTCACCCTGGTCGCCGAGAGCGACCTCAACGACCCACGGCTGATCACCCCGCGCGCGGCGGGCGGCTACGGCCTCACCGCGCAGTGGAACGACGACCTGCACCACGCCGTGCACACCGCCGTCTCCGGCGAGCGGCAGGGCTACTACGCCGACTTCGGCAGCCTCGAGTGCCTGGCCACCACGCTGACCCGCGGTTTCTACCACGCCGGCAGCTACTCCAGCTTCCGCGAGCGCAGGCACGGACGCCCGGTGGACCGCGCGACGACGCCGCCGTCCGCGCTCTTCGGCTACACCTGCGACCACGACCAGATCGGCAACCGGGCCATCGGCGACCGGCCGTCGATGAACCTCACCGACGGCCAGCTGGCGATCAAGGCGGCGCTGGTGCTGCTCGCGCCGTTCACCCCGATGCTGTTCATGGGGGAGGAGTGGGGCGCGCGCACGCCGTTCCTCTTCTTCACCTCGCACACCGACCCGGAGATCGGCGCGGCCACCGGGGCCGGGCGCAAGGCGGAGTTCGCCGAGCACGGCTGGGCCACCGCGGACGTCCCCGACCCGCAGGACCCCGAGACCTTCGCCCGCAGCAAGCTGGATTGGACCGAATCCGCCGACCCGTCCCGGGCCGGGCTACTCGAGCTGTACCGGGATCTGCTCGCGGTGCGCAGGCTGCGGCCGGAGTTCACCGGCACCTGGATACCGGACCACGCGGTCCGCTACGACCAGGCCGCGAACTGGATCGTGATCACCCGCGGTGGCCTCGAGCTGGCCTGCAACCTCGGCACCGAACCGGTGACAGTACCGGTGACCGGCATCACAGTACTGGCCTCGACCGAGCCGGACAGTTCGCCGGGAGGTGCCGGTACGGTGCTCCCCGGCCACTCCTTCGCGCTGCTGGCCTGCGAGAACAATTGAATCACCGTCTCGGACGGGTGATTGCCGGAGCCGAATCGCGCGATTACCGTTGTTCTATGAGCACCGTTGCTTCCGCCGGCGATCGCGCCGAGCTACCGGACGGTGTCGGCGGCAGCGCCGGCACCGAGTTCGCTCCGCTGATCCGCGCCTTCGCGCGGGTCTTCGGCCACCGGAGGGACGCGGGGGCCGCGCTCGCGGTGTACCGGCACGGACAGCCGCTCGCCCACTTCTGGACCGGCTACGGCGGTGACCGGCCCTGGACCGCCGACACCGGCACCGTGGTCTTCTCCGCCACCAAGGGCATCACCGCGACGGTGATCCACCGGCTCGCCGACCGCGGGCTGATCGACTACTACGCGCCGATGGCCGAGTACTGGCCGGAGTTCGGGGCCAACGGCAAGGCAGGCATCACGGTCGAGCAGGTCATGACGCACCGGGCCGGGCTCTCCGCGCTGCGGCAGGTCGCGCAGAACACCAGCGAGGTGCTCGACCACGAGCTCATGGAGCAGCGGCTGGCCGCCGCCGCGCCGGACCACCTGCTCGGCACCCCGACCTACCACGCGCTCACCTACGGCTGGCTGATGAGCGGGCTGGCCCGCTCGGTCACCGGCAAGAGCATGGGGCAGCTCTTCCGCGAGGAGGTCACCGCGCCGCTCGGTATCCGCGACGGGCTGCACCTCGGCTACCCGGGCCCCGGCTCGGCCACCCGCTACGCGCCGATGGCGGGCACCCAGCTGAGCGCCGCCCGCAACCCCATCGCCTCGCTGGTGCTCGGCCGCGGCCACGGCATCCCCGGCGTGGTCGGGGCGGCGGTGCGCTGCCTCTTCGTGCCGGGGCTCGAAGCCATCCTGGAGGGCGCGGAGCCCTCGCTCCTGCAGACCGAGCAGGGCGCCGCGAACGGCGTCTGCACCGCCTCCGCGCTGGCCACCGTGTACGGCGCGCTGGCCGGCGACGGCGTGGTGAACGGCGAGCGCTACCTCTCCGGGCACACGCTGCACGAGATGCGCAAGGTGCGCAGCTACCAGCTGGATCACGCGCTGTTCTACCTGCCGATGATGTGGCACCTCGGGTACCACTCGATCCCGGTGCCCGGCGGCCCGACCGGCTTCGGCCACATCGGGCTGAACGGCTCGTTCGGCTGGGTCGACCCGCGCTCCGGCATCTCGGTGGGCTTCGTGCACAACCGCTTCACGCTGCCGCTCTTCGGCCTCGACATCTCCACCGTCGCCTGGCTGCTCCCGCTGATCGTCGGCTGTGTGCGCGGTACCAGGGCCGAGCTCACGCCCGCCGCCCGCTCCGCGGCGTGAGCGGACGGCGGGCGGGCCGGTTCAGGTGAGGTAGCGATAGGCGGGTGAGCCGGGGTCGAGCCGCTCGCAGTTGATCGGCGAGTCCTCGATCCGGCGCAACAGCGCGTCCAGGCAGTCGGCGGCGCCGAGTTCGATGCCGACCAGCGCGGCGCCGGTCTCCCGGTTGTTGCGCTTGACGTACTCGAAGACGGTGATGTCGTCGTCCGGGCCGAGCACCTCGTCCAGGAACCGGCGCAGCGCCCCCGGCTCCTGCGGGAAGTCGACGAGGAAGTAGTGCTTGAGCCCCTGGTGCACCAGCGAGCGCTCGATGATCTCGTTGTACCGGGAGACGTCGTTGTTGCCGCCGGAGACCAGCACCACCACCGTCGAGCCGGGCGGCACCGAGATCTCGGCGAGCGCGGCGGTGGCGAGCGCGCCGGCGGGCTCGGCGATGATGCCCTCGTTCTGGTACAGCTCCAGCATGGCGGTGCAGATAGCGCCCTCGTCGATCTGCATGAGCCCGAAGTCGCCCGCGCCGGTGCCGCCGGCCGGGGCCGCGAGCAGCGGCAGCGAGCCGTGCGAGACCACCCGCCCGCCGAACTCGGTGACCGCGGCGAACGGCACCGCGCCGATCCGCCGGACGGCGGCGCCGTCGACGAACGGATCGATCTCCGGCAGCGTCACCGGACCGCCCGCCACCAGCGCCGCCGTCATCGAGGCGGCGCCCGCGGGCTCGACGCCGAGGATGCCGGTGTGCGGGGAGCGGTCGCGCAGGTAGGTGCCGATCCCGGCCAGGCAGCCGCCGCCGCCGACCGGAACGATCACCAACTCCGGCGCGGTGTCGAGCTGGGTCAGGAATTCGGCGGCGATGGTGCCCTGCCCGGCGGCGGTGCGCGGGTCGTCGAAGGGCGGGACCATGGTGGCCCCGGTGCTCGCCACGTCGTCGGCGGCGGCCGCCGCGGCCGCGTCGAAGTTCTCGCCGACCGCGATGAGCTCGACGAACTCGCCGCCGTGCACCCGGATCCGGTCGAGCTTCTGCTTCGGCGTCGTGGTCGGCACGTAGATCCGGCCGCGCACCCGCATCGCCTGGCAGGCGTAGGCGACGCCCTGCGCGTGGTTGCCCGCGCTGGCGGCGACCACCCCGGCGGCGCGCTCGGCGGGGGTGAGCTGGACCATCAGGTTGTAGGCGCCGCGCAGCTTGTAGGAGCGGACCGCGGTGAGATCCTCGCGCTTCAGGTAGACCGTCGCACCGGTGAGCGCCGATAGCCGCGGGCTGTGCTGGAGCGGTGTCGGCTCGATGATGTGCCGAATTCGCTCCGCCGCGGCGTCGATCTCGGCAGCGGTCAGTGCCGGGTGCGTGCTGGACGTGGGCTCGAGTACCGGAAGCGGATTGGACACCCGGTCAATGGTGCCACCAGGCACGCGCGCCGCGCGCGCCGGGTGGCGGCCGTCCGGGCTGGTCAGCGCGGTTCGAGTACGAAAACCGGGATTTCCCGGCTGGTCTTGGTCTGGTAGTCGGCGTAGTCCGGCCAGACCGCGACGGCGCGCTCCCACCAGACGGCCTTCTCGTCGCCGGTCACCTCGCGCGCGGTGTAGTCCTTGGTCTCGGTGCCGTCGCGCAGCTCGACGTGCGGGTCGGCCTTGATGTTGAAGTACCAGACCGGGTGCTTGGGCGCGCCGCCGAGCGAGGCCACCACCGCGTACTCGCCGCCGTGCTCGACCCGCATGAGCGGGGTCTTGCGCAGCTTGCCGGATTTGGCGCCCCGGGTGGTCAGCAGGATGACCGGCACCCCGCGCAGCGTGGTGGCCTCGGTGCCGCCGGATTTCTCGTACTGCTCGGCCTGCTCCCTGGCCCAGTCGGACGTGCTCGGTTCGTACTCTCCTGTAAGAGGCATGCAACCAGTAACTCGCACGACGGCCCGCACTGTTCCCGTGACACACGGAACAGAAAAGTTCGGTGGACCGAAATCTTTCGCGCGGCTATGGTGAAGACATGACAGCGGTGCACCCTGATTCCTCGATCGCCGAGCGGCCGACGGTGTTGCTCGCCGGGGTGCCGTGGCCGCTCTTCAAGCTGGAGGCCATCGCGCTCGGCCTGGTCGCACTGCTGATCCTGCTGCTGGTCACCGGCTCGCCCGCGGTCGCGGTGCTCGGTGGCGCCGGGCTCGCCGCCGGGCGCTGGGCGCTCGCCGCGGTGTCACCCCGCCTGCAGCGGTAGCCCCGCCAGCTCGCCGCGCGCCGCCACCCCCAATTTCGGATACGCCTTGTACAGGTGGTGCCCCACCGTGCGCGGGCTCAGGAAGAGCTGTGCCGCGATGTCCCGGTTGGAGAGCCCGCGGGCGGCCAGCCGGACGATCTGCAGCTCCTGCGGGGTGAGCCGGGCGACCGGTCCCGGACCGGCCGCCGGTGCCGCGCCGCCGCCGAGCGCCGCCAGCTCCGTGCGCGCCCGAGCCGCCCACGGCGTGGCGCCCGCCCGCTCGAACGCCTGCGCCGCCGGCTCCAGCTGGGCCCGCGCCTCGGTCTTGCGCTTGGCTCTGCGCAGCCACTCGCCGTAGAGCAGCCGGGTGCGGGCCTGCTCCAGCGGGCGCGGACCGAGCTCGAGCGCGGCGCGGAAGTGCCGCTCGTCGCCGGTGCGCAGGGCGCGGCAGCGCTGCTCCAGCGCCGCCACCCACGGCTGCCCGCCGCGCCGGGCCCACTCGGCGAGCCGCTCGACGGCGTCCCCGGCCCGCTCCGGCTCGCCGAGCCGCACCGCCGCCTCCACCACGTCGGGCAGCGCGCGCACCGCCGCCACGTGGTGCCGCACCGGCCCCGCGGTGAGCGCGGTGAGCCGGTGCAGCGCGCCCGCCACCCGGCCGAGGCCGAGCTCGAGCACCCCGAGCGCGGCATCCGCCCAGGTGGCGCCCGGTGCCAGGGCACCACCGACCTCCGCCACCGCGGCCAGGCACTCCGCCTCGTCGCCGGTGAGCGCGGCGAGGTAGGCGCGGAAGGCTTGGTGCTGGCTCACCCACTGGCCGAGCCCGGCGTCCTCGGCGATCCGCAGCCCCTCGGCCCCGGCCACCGCCGCCTCCGCGGGGTTGCCGCCGAAGAGCTCGGACTCGGCCAGGAAGAAGAGCAGCGGCGGCAGCAGCGCGATCCGACCCTGCTCCCTGCACTCGGCGATCAGCGCGGCGGCCAGCTCACCGACCTGCTCGTCCTGCCCGACCACCAGCCCGGCCCCGCACAGCTGCACCAGGTCGCGCGGGCTGTCCGCGCCGAGCCGCCGAGCCGTGGCGGCCGCGTCCCGCAGGTCGACGGTGCCGGTGGTGCGCAGCGCGGGAAGCACGTAGCCCGCGATCGGCGCGACCGGGTCGCCCTCCGGCAGCGGGAGCGCGGCGAAAGCCGCTGCCACCGCGGTGATCTCGGGGTCGCCCAGGTACCAGGCCGGGTGCACCGCCTGGATCAGGATGCGGGCGGCGCGGGCGGGTTCGCTGCCCGCGGCGGCGCCGAGCAGCAGCCGGTGCGCGGCCGCCGGGCGCCCGGCGCCGAACTCGGCCAGCCCGCGCACCACGTCCAGCCGGGCCAGGGTGGCCGGGTCCGGCGCGGCCACCGCCGCCGCGCGGTCGGCGCAGCGGCGGGCGAGGTCGAGCAGCCCGGCCTCGGCGGCGGTCTCCGCGGCGGGCAGCAGCCTGCGCGCCCGCGCCGCGTCGTCCACGCTGAGCGCGGCCGCGCGCTCGTAGGCGGCGACCGCGCCGTGGTAGCCGCTGCGGCGGCGGGCCCGCTCCGCGGTGTCCGCCAGCGCCGCGGCGACCGCCTCGTCCGGGCCGGTGGCCGCGGCGGCCAGGTGCCAGGCCCGGATATCGGCGTTCTCCGGGCCGGTGGCGGCATCGGCCAGCGCCCGGTGCGCGGCGAGCCGCTCGGGCAGCGGCGCGCCCTGGTACACCGCCGAGCGCAGCAGCGGGTGCCGGAACACCACCCCCGCGGTGCCGGTGCGCACCAGCCCGGCTCGCTCGGCCGGGGTCAGCTCCTCCGGCCCCACCCGCAGCGCCGCCGCGGCGCGCAGCACCGTGCCCAGATCGGCGGCGGCGGCCGCGGCGGCGACCAGCAGCAGGGTGCGGGTGGCCGCGGGGAGCCGGGCGACCTGGCCGTGGAAAGCCTGCCGGAGCCGCTGCGGCAGCGGCTGATCCGGTGCGGCGCCCGGCGTCTCGGCGGTGAGCAGCGCCGGTAGCTCCAGCAGGGCGAGCGGGTTGCCCGCCGACTCGACCAGTGCGCGGTAGCGCACGGCCGGTGCGAGCCCGGTGTGCCCGGCGTCCAGCAGCGCGGCGGCGACCTCGGGCGGCAGCGCGCCGACGGGCAGCTCGGGCAGCCCCGGCGCCGGGAAGTCGTCGTCGCCTGCCCGGGTGGCGAAGATCAGGGCGACGCCCTCGGCGTCCAGGCGGCGGGCCGCGAAGAGCAGCGTCTCCGCGGTGGCGCGGTCCAGCCGGTGCGCGTCGTCGACGAGGCAGAGCAGCGGGCCGTCGGCCGCCTCCTCGGCCAGCAGCGAGAGCACCGCGAGGCCGATCAGCATGCGGTCGGCCGGGTCGGGCTCGGCGAGTCCGAAGGCGCCGTCCAGCGCGGCGCGCTGGCGCGGCGGGAGCGCGCCCAGGTCGGCCCCGCGGACCAGCAGATGCAGTGCGGCGAAGGGCAGCTCGGCCTCGGACTCGATCCCGGCGCCGCGCACCGTCGGCAACCCGGCCGCGGCCGCGTACTCCAGCAGCGCGGTCTTGCCGATGCCGGCCTCGCCGCGCAGCACCAGCGCGCCGCTGCGGCCCGCCCGCGCCGCGGCGAGCAGGGCGTCGATGCGGGCCAGCTCGGCCGCGCGGCCCAGTAGTGCGGTCGGCATCCTCGAAAACTACCTATAGGCGACCGATTCGGCGCACCCCCGGCCCGCCATAACGTAGTCCGCACACCGAGGATCAGCAGGTAAGGGAGAAATCGTGAACGAGATCGTGACGCAGTACCTGGCAGTGTGGAACACCACCGACCCGGCGGCCCGCCGGGCGGCGATCGTCCGGGTCTTCACCGCCGACGCCGAATACACCGACCCGCTCATGGCCGTGCGCGGCCACGACGAGATCGACGCGGGCATCGCCGCCGCCCAGGCACAGTTCCCCGGCTGGGAGTTCCGGCTGGCCGGCGAGCCGGACGGCCACCACGACCAGGTGCGCTTCACCTGGGAGCTCGGCCCCGCCGGCGCCGCGCCGGTGGTGGTCGGCTTCGACGTCGCCGTGCTGGATCAGGGCCGGATCGGCACCGTCTACGGGTTCCTGGACCAGGTGCCCGCGTAGTTCCCACCCGAACCCGAGGAGGTTCCGTCATGACCGTCACCGGACTGCTCGCCCCCGGCGACCGGCTGCTGCGGCTCGCGCTGCGCGCCGACGCCGTCGTCACCGGGGTGAACGGCCTCGCCTACCTGGCGCTGGCCGGACCGATCGAATCGCTGCTCGGCCTCGACCGCGGGATCGGCATCCCGATCGGAGTGTTCCTGACGCTCTACGCCGTCGCGGTCGCCGCGATCGGGCAGCTCGCCCGGATCCCGGCCGCCGCCGCGGCGGCGGTGATCGCGGTGAACGCCGCCTGGGCCGCGGCGAGCGTGGTCACGCTGCTCGCCGGTGCGCTCGGCGTCACCGCGGCCGGCGCGGTCTGGGCGGTGCTGCAGGCGCTGGTGGTCGGCGCCTTCGCCGCCCTGCAGTACCTGGGGCTGCGCCGGGGGTCAGCGCACGAGTAGCGCCACCGGCAATCGGTCGAAGATCTTCTCGAGGTGGGCCCGCCCCTGGAAGGTCTCGCCGGTGAGCCGGTCGGTCCAGACCCCGGGCGGCAGGTCGAGCACCGTGTCCGCCCAGCCGGTCTCCTTCAGCTTCACGCTGTGTCTGGTGGCGGCGACCAGCACCTCGGGCAGCCGGCCCGGCTTGCCGCGGCCGTAGCAGATGAGGTGCCCGGCCTGCTCGCCGATGGCGTGCATCGGCAGGTAGCTGCCGCCGACGAAGCACTCGGGGCGCTCCCGGCGCAGCCACAGCGCGTAGGCGACCACCCACATCTTGGCCGCGCCGGTGGGGTCGAGCGGCGGGGTGGTCTCGAGCATCTGCAGCATCCCGGCGCGCACCGCGAAATCGACCGGGCGCCGGTTGTCCGGGTCGACGAGCGAGTCCTCCCAGAGCTCGCAGCCCTGGTAGATGTCGGGGACGCCGGGCCCGCAGAGCTGCAGCAGCTTCTGCGCCAGCGCGTCCGACCAGGCGTGCGGGGCCAGCTCGTGCACCAGGTCGTTCAGCCCGGAGCCGACCGGCCCGTCGATCACCGCGTCCAGCCAGCGGTGCACCGCCGTCTCGAACTCGGTGTCCGGGTCCTCCCAGGAGGTGCGGGTGCCCGCCTCCCGGATCGCCTTCTCCGCGTACTGGTGGATGCGCTCGCGCAGCCCGGGCACCGAGGAGGCCGGGCGGCCGTCCGCCGGCCAGACCCCGAACATGTTCTGCAGCAGGAAGAGCGCGGTCGCGCCGTCCGGGCTCGGGGTCGCCTCCTGCCAGGTCCGCACCCGGCGCGCCCAGGTGTTGCCGACCTGGGAGAGCACCCCGATCCTGGCCCTGACGTCCTCGCCGCGCTTGGTGTCGTGGGTGGAGAGCGTGGTCATCGAGGACGGCCAGCGCCTGGCCCGCTCGCTGTTGGCCAGGTGGAACTCGTTCACCGAGCGGGCGAAGCGCGCCGGACTGCCGCCCACCTCCTGCAGCGAGATCAGCCGGACCGCGCGGTAGAACATCGCGTCCTCGACCGCCTTCGCGGTCATCGCCCCGCACACCTGGTCGAACCGGATCTGCGCCTCGCCGTCCCTGGCCAGCGCCGTCACCAGCACCTGCAGCGGCGCGGTGAGCTCGGCGTTGCGCCGCTCCACCTCGGCGACGACGGCGCCGGTCATCCCGGCCAGCGGGCTGTAGTCGGCCCGGTAGACCGGCATGAAGGCGAGCACCTCGATGGTGGCGTTGGTCAGCGCCATGGTGTCGAAGCCCGGCGTGTCGGCGTCGTGCTTGATCGCGGCGACCAGCCTGCGCACCTCGGGGGAGAGGATGGTCTCGGCCACCGCGCGCTTGATCCGGTGCTCGGTCTCGCCGATCCAGGAGCGGTCGCTGCCGTGCCCGGTGAAGCGGCGGGAGAGCTCGGTGAGCGCGGGCTCGCCCGCCGGGTCGATGAGCACCCCGCCCAGGTCGGCGAGGGCGTCGTAGCCGGTGGTGCCGTCGATCGGCAGCGTCGGGTCCAGCGGCTCGCGGTTGGCCAGGATCTTCTCGATCAGCAGCAGCCGGTCCGGGCCGAGCAGTTTCCGCAGCCGGTGCAGGTAGCCGATCGGGTCGGCGAGGCCGTCCGGGTGGTCGATCCGGACGCCGTCGATCAGGTCGTGCTCGCACCACGCCGCCAGCTCCCGGTGCGTGGCCTCGAAGACCTCCGGATCCTCCTGCCGCACCGCCGCCAGCTCGCTCACCGCGAAGAAGCGCCGGTAGGTGCAGACCCCCGACTTCCAGCTCACCAGCCGGTAGTGCTGCCTGTCGTGGATGCGCAGCGCGTTGTCGCCGTCGGTGCCCGGCGCGATCGGGAACCGCATGTCGTGCAGGCTGAGCATCGGCTCCGGGCCGGAGCGGTCGACGCCGAGCGCCGCCGGGTCGTTCTCCCCCTGCAGCACCGGGAGCGCGAGCCGCCCGCCCGCGCCGTTGCCCTGGCTCCAGTCGATGTCGAACCAGTGCGCGTACTGCGACTCCCGCCCGTGCCGCAGCACATCCCACCACCACTTGTTCTGCCGCGGGTCGCCGACCCCGACGTGGTTCGGCACCAGGTCGACGATCAGCCCCATGCCCCTGGTGCGCACCTCGTCGGCGAGCGCCTTGAGCCCGGCCGGGCCGCCGAGCGCCGCCGAGACCGTGGTCGGGTCGGTGACGTCGTAGCCGTGCGTCGAGCCGCGCACCGCGGTCAGGATGGGCGAGAGGTAGAGGTGCGAGATCCCCAGCTGCTGCAGGTACTCCGCGATGGACCTGGCGTCGGCGAAGGTCAGCGCGTCCGGCCGGAGTTGCAGCCGGTAGGTGCTGCGCACCGGCCGCCGGGCGGGCGCCCGGCGGCGGGGGGTGGGGTCGGTGGTGTGCGTCGCGGACTCGGTCATGGGCGTCGGTGCCTCAGGAGGGGTCGGTGTGGCGCAGGACGAGCAGGCAGCGGGCGGGAACGGTGAGGGCGGCGCCCGCCTCCAGGGCGGTCGCCGACTCACCGGTGGGCGTGGAGCAGTCCAGCACCACGCTCCAGCCCAGCCCGTAGTCCGGGCCGGGCAGTGCGAATTCGAGCTCTTCGTCGTGTGCGTTGAAGCAGAGCAGGAACGAATCGTCGGTGATCCGCTCACCGCGCGGTCCCGGTTCCGGGATGCCCGCACCGTTGAGGTACACCGAGAGCGACTTGCCGAAACCGCTGTCCCAGTCCGCCGGGGTCATCTCCTCGCCCGCCGGGGTGAGCCAGGCGATGTCGCGGGCGTCGTCCCTGTTGCGGATCGGGCGCCCGGCCAGGAAGCGGCGGCGCCGGAAGATCGGGTGCTCGGTGCGCAGCGCGATCACCCGCCGGGTGAACTGCAGCAGGTCGGCATTGGTCTCCGCGAGCGACCAGTCCATCCAGGAGAGCTCGGAGTCCTGGCAGTAGACATTGTTGTTGCCGTGCTGGGTGCGGCCCATCTCGTCGCCGTGCGCCAGCATCGGGGTGCCCTGGCTGAGGACCAGGGTGGCCAGCAGGTTGCGCCGCTGCCGCGCCCGCAGTGCGAGCACATCGGGGTCGTCGGTCGGCCCCTCGACGCCGCAGTTCCAGGAGCGGTTGTGGCTCTCCCCGTCGCGGTTGCCCTCGCCGTTCGCCTCGTTGTGCTTCTCGTTGTAGGAGACCAGGTCGTTCAGCGTGAAGCCGTCGTGCGCGGTGATGAAGTTGATGCTCGCGCTCGGCCTGCGGCCGGTGGCCTCGTAGAGATCCGAGGAGCCGGTGAGCCGGGAGGCGAACTCGCCGAGCGTGGCAGGCTCGCCGCGCCAGTAGTCGCGCACGGTGTCGCGGTACTTGCCGTTCCACTCGGTCCACAGCCCGGGGAAGTTGCCCACCTGGTAGCCGCCCTCGCCGACGTCCCACGGCTCGGCGATCAGCTTCACCTGGCTCACCACCGGGTCCTGCTGCACCAGGTCGAAGAAGGTGGAGAGCCGGTCCACGTCGTGCAGCTCCCTGGCCAGGGTGGCGGCCAGGTCGAAGCGGAAGCCGTCCACGTGCATCTCCAGCACCCAGTAGCGCAGCGAGTCCATGATCAGCTGCAGGGTGTGCGGGTGCCGCACGTTCAGGCTGTTGCCGGTGCCGGTGTAGTCCTTGTACTTCGACGGGTCCTCGTCGAGCAGGCGGTAGTAGGCGGCATTGTCGATGCCGCGGAAGGCGATGGTCGGGCCCTTGTGATTGCCCTCGGCGGTGTGGTTGTAGACCACGTCGAGGATCACCTCGATGCCCTCCTCGTGCAGCGCCCGCACCATCGCCTTGAACTCGGTGACGGCGGCGCCCGCGCGCGGCATGGCGGCGTAGTCGGCGTGCGGGGCCAGGTAGCCGAAGCTGTTGTAGCCCCAGTAGTTTCGGAGACCCTGGTCCAGCAGCACGGTGTCCTGCATGAACTGGTGCACCGGCATGAGCTCGATCGCGGTCACGCCGAGGCTCTTCAGGTGCTCGATCACCGCCGGGTGCGCGATGCCGGCGTAGGTGCCGCGCAGCTCCTCCGGCACCGCCGGGTGCGTCATGGTCATGCCCTTGACGTGTGCCTCGTACAGCACCGTCTCGTGGTACGGGGTCTTCGGCGCGCGGTCGTTGCCCCAGTCGAAGTAGGGGTTGATCACGACGCAGGTCATGGTGTGGCCCAGTGAGTCGAGGCCGTGCGTGTGCAGCGAGGGGTCGCCGTCGAACTCGCCGTCGAAGGCCTTGCCGTACGGGTCGAGCAGCAGTTTGCTCGCGTCGCAGCGCAGGCCGCGCTCGGGGTCCCACGGGCCGTGTACCCGGTAGCCGTAGCGCTGGCCGGGGCCGAGGCCGGGCAGGTAGGCGTGCCAGACGTAGCCGTCGACCTCCTCCAGCGAGAGCCTGGTCTCCAGCCCGTCCCGGTTGATCAGGCACAGCTCGACCCGCTCCGCGACCTCGGAGAAGACCGAGAAATTCACCCCGGCGCCGTCGTAGGTGGCGCCCAGCGGGTACGCCGTGCCCGGCCACACCCCCAGCGGCGCCACCTCGGCCAGGTCGGGAGCGGGGGGACTGTCGCCGGCCGGCGCTGACTCGAGCATGGCACCGACAGTAGTGGCACCGGGCGGGTCCGGGATGCCAGGTCGTGACCATCACAGGGGTCACGGACTTGAACAGCGTTCAAGGTACCGTGCCGCTATGGACCTCGACCGGCTGATCACGCTCGACGCCACCCACGTCTGGCACCCGTACGGTGGTTTCCCGGCGAGTACCGCGCCACTGCCGGTGGCGTCGGCGTCCGGGGTGCGGCTGCGGCTCGGCGACGGGCGCGAGCTGATCGACGGCATGAGTTCGTGGTGGGCCGCCATCCACGGTTACCGGCATCCGGTGCTGGACGCCGCGCTGGTGGCGCAGGCCGGGAAGATGAGCCACGTCATGTTCGGCGGGCTCACCAACGAACCGGCCGTTCGCCTGGCCGAGCTGCTGGTCTCGCTCACGCCCGCCGGGCTGGAGAAGGTGTTCCTCTGCGACTCCGGGTCGGTGTCGGTGGAGGTCGCGGTGAAGATGTGCCTGCAGTACTGGCGGGCCGTCGGCCGCCCGGAGAAGCGGCGGCTGCTCACCTGGCGCGGGGGGTACCACGGGGACACCTTCACCCCCATGAGCGTCTGCGACCCGGACGGGGGGATGCACTCGCTGTGGACCGACGTGCTGGCCGCGCAGGTGTTCGTCGCGCCGCCGCCGCGCGAGTACGACCCGGCGTACGTGGCCTCGCTGGACCGGGCGCTCGGCGCGCACGCCGCTGAACTCGCCGCCGTGATCGTGGAGCCCGTGGTCCAGGGCGCGGGCGGCATGCGCTGGCACCATCCCCGCTACCTGAGCGACCTGCGCGCGCTCTGCGACCACCACGGGGTGCTGCTGATCTTCGACGAGATCGCCACCGGGTTCGGGCGCACCGGGACGCTCTTCGCCGCAGGCCAGGCGGGGGTCGCGCCGGATGTGCTGTGCGTCGGCAAGGCGCTGACCGGCGGATACCTCACCCTCGCCGCCGCCCTGTGCACCGCGCGGATCGCCGAGACGGTGAGTGCCGCGCACGGTGGGCTCATGCACGGGCCGACGTTCATGGGGAACCCGCTGGCCTGTGCCGTCGCCGTCGCGTCGGTGGAGTTGCTGCTCTCCCGGGACTGGGCGGGCGAGGTCTCCGCGATTTCGGCCGGGTTGGTGACCGGGCTCGGGCCGCTGGCGTCGCTGCCGGGGGTGGTGGATGTGCGGGTGCTCGGGGCTATCGGGGTGGTGGAGCTGGAACGTGAGGTGGACATGGTCGCCGCCACCGACGCGGCTGTCGGCGAGGGGGTTTGGCTGCGGCCGTTCCGGAATCTGGTCTACACGATGCCGCCGTTCATCAGTGGTCCGGAGGAGGTGGCGGCGATCGCGCGGGGGATCGGCGCTGCCGTGCGAGCGTCCCTGGCGTGAGGACCGCCCGCGCGACGGCTCAGGCGATCCAGGGCGGGACGACGCCCTGCGCTTCACCCGCGCGGAAGGCCCGCGCTCCGGCGGGAGCCACCGCTACCGCGGTGAGCCCCCACTGCCCGGCCGTGATCTGCCTGGGAACGTCGGCGGGGAGGACGGCGGTGTCGCCGGGGGTGAGCGTCACCTTCTCGGTGCCGAGGGCGATCTCCGCGCCGCCGTCGAGGACGGTCCAGATCTGCTCGACGTCGATGCGGTGCTCGGGGCCCGCGGCGTGCGGGGCCATGCGGACGCGCCAGAGTGCGGAGGCGGCGTTGCCGAGGGTGGGTGAGGCGAGGGTGGTCATGGCCCCCGCCGGGGTCACGGTGTGGCGGGCCTGGTCGCGGGTGATGACGGGCACGGGATCTCCTCGAGATGGTCAATGTGGTTGTCTTTCCGGGCAATGGTCAACCAAGTTGTCTATCCTGTCAAGGTGAACTCCTTCGAACTGCCGCTGCGCATGCTGCTCGCCTTCCGCTCGGCCGTCGACGAGGTGCACGCGGAGCTGGCCGCGCACGGCCACCCGGAGATCCGGCCCATGCACGGGTTCCTGTTCCAGGCCGTGCTGCGGACCGAGGGCTGTACGGCGGCGGAGCTGGGGCGGGTGCTCGGGATCTCCAAGCAGGCGGCGGGGAAGCAGGCGGAGGCGCTGGAGCGCCTCGGCTACCTGCGGCGGGAGGACGACCCGGCGGACGCGCGGCGCAAGGTGTACCGGTTGACGGCGCGTGCGGACCAGGTGCTCGCCCGGTCCGAGGCGGTGTTCGACCGGGTGCGTCAGGGGTGGGCGCGGGAGCTGGGCGGCGGGCGGATCGCGGAGCTGGAGCGGGATCTGCGGGTGCTCGCTCCGGGCGAGCTGTTCCGGCTGGACGTGCCGGGGTGGTTCGCCCGCTGAGCGACAGGCGTCGGCCCGCAGCGCGCCTTGAACGGCGTTCAAGTATGCTCCCGAGCTGTGAATACCGATCCGCTGAGCTGGCTGGACGACCGTGCCTCCGAGCGGCTCGCCGCCGGTCTGCGCCGCGAGCTGCGGCCACGGGCAGCCCGGTCGGCCGCCATCGACCTGGCCTCCAACGACTACCTGGGGCTCACCCGGCACCCCGAGGTGATCGCGGGCGCGGTCGCGGCGGTGCGGCGCTGGGGTGCCGGGTCGACCGGGTCGCGGCTGGTCACCGGGACCACCGAGGAGCACATCGCGCTGGAGCGCGAGCTCGCCGAGTTCACCGGGGCGGAGAGCGGGCTGGTCTTCGCCTCCGGGTACGCCGCGAACCTCGGCGCGGTGACGGCGCTCGCCGGGCGGGATGCGCTGGTGGTCTCCGACGCGGCGAGCCACGCCTCGCTGGTCGACGCCTGCCGGCTCTCCCGGGCCCGGGTGGCGGTCGCGCCGCACGGGGACGTCGACGCGGTGGCGCGAATCCTGGCGGCGCGCACCGAGCGGCGCGCGCTCGTGGTCACCGATTCGGTGTTCAGCGCGGACGGCGATCTCGCGCCGCTCGCCGCGCTGCACCGGGTGACCAGGGCCGCCGGGGCGGTGCTCGTGGTGGACGAGGCGCACGGGCTCGGGGTGCGCGGCAGCGGCGGGCGCGGGCTGGTGCACGAGGCGGGGCTGGCGGGGGAGCCGGATCTGGTCGTCACCGCGACGCTCTCCAAGGCGCTGGGTTCGCAGGGCGGGGCTGTACTCGGGGCGCGGCGGGTACGAGACCACCTGGTCGACGCCGCGCGGACCTTCATCTTCGATACCGGTCTCGCCCCGGCCGCCGTCGGCGCCGCGCGGGCGGCGCTCGGGGTGCTGCGGCGCGAGCCGGAGCGGGCCGCCGCGGTGCTGGAACGGGCGGCTGAGATCGCGCGGATCGCGGGGGTGTCGGAGCCGCCGTCGGCCGTCGTTTCGGTGGTGCTCGGAGAGGCGTCGGTGGCTTTCGAAGCCGCGCTGGCCTGTCGGGAGCGCGGGCTGGAGGTGGGGTGCTTCCGGCCGCCGACGGTGCCGGCGGGAACCTCGCGGTTGCGGCTCACCGCGCGGGCCGATCTCGGCGATGCCGAGCTGGGGGTGATTCGCGAGGTGCTCGCGGACGTGCTGGCGACGCGGCGACCGCGGGTAGGGGTGCCCGCATGAGCGGCGCGGCGCCGGTGCGGTGCGCCGGAGGGGCCGAGGTGAGCATCCGCGTGCCGGGTGCCCGGCCGACGAAGAACTCTGCGGCACTCGGGGGCGCGCGGGCTGCCGGGGCGGAGACCACTGCGAGGTCCGCGCCGGACGGCGCTGCCGAGGCGGTTGACAGGCGCGCCGCGCAGGCTTCGGCGAGCCGTAGCCGAGCTCTCTACGCACACAGCGGGATTCTGCTGGTGACCGGCACCTCGACGGAGGTCGGCAAGACCGTCACCACGGCCGCGCTGGCAGCGGCGGCGCTGGCTGCGGAGCGGACCGTCGCGGTGTGCAAACCCGCGCAGACCGGCGTCGCTCCGGGCGAACCCGGCGATCTGGCCGAGATCGCCCGCCTGAGCGGCGTCACCCGGACCCTCGAGTTGGCGCGTTACCCGGATCCGCTCGCCCCGGACACCGCCGCCCGCCGCTGCGGCGCACCGCTGCTCACGCTTGGCGAAACCGCCGCCGCCGTCGAAGAACTCGACGCCGACCTGGTCCTGGTCGAGGGCGCGGGCGGACTGCTGGTCCGGCTCGGCGACTTCACCCTGCTCGACCTGGCGCTGCGGCTCGACGCACCGGTACTGGTCGTCGCCGCGGCCGGACTCGGCACCCTCAACCACAGTGAACTCACCGTGCGCACGCTGCGCGCGGCGAACGTCCCCTGTGCCGGGCTGGTGATCGGATCCTGGCCGGGGCAACCGGATCTCGCGACGGAGTGCAACCGCCACGACCTGCCCCGCGTCACCGAGGTGGGGCTCGTCGGCGCCGTTCCCGCCGGAGCGGGCACCTGGGACCGCGCCCGCTTCACCGCGGCGGCGGCAGGCTGGTTCGGCTGAGCGGCCGCCCGCCTGCCGCGGCCCGGGCGAGCGAATCGCCTACAGTCCCAGCTCCCGCCCGATCAGCTCCTTCATGATCTCGTTCGTCCCCGCCCAGATCTTGGTCACCCGAGCATCCCGCCAGGCCCGCGCCACCCGGTACTCGTTCATGTACCCGTACCCGCCGTACAGCTGCACGCAGTGGTCGAGCACCTCGTTCTGGATCTCCGACGTCCACCACTTCGCCTTCGCGGCGTCCGTCGCCGACAGCGCCCCCTCCGCGTGCGCGGCGACGTAGCGCTCGACGAACGCCCTGGTCACGTCGATCTTCGTCGCCAGCTCCGCGAGCAGGAACTTGTTGTGCTGGAACGACCCGATCTGCTGCCCGAAGGCCTTGCGCTCCTGCACGTACTCCAGGGTCTCGGCCAGGATCTGCTCCGCGTGCGCGAGGTTGGAGACCGAGCAGCCGAGCCGCTCCTGCGGCAGGTTCTTCATCATGTGGATGAAGCCGCCGTCGACCTCGCCGACCACCTCGGCATCGCTCACCCGGACCCCGTCGAAGAAGAGCTCGGCGGTGTCGGACTCCGGCTGCCCCACCTTGTCCAGCTTGCGGCCGCGGGAGAAGCCGGGCCGGTCCGCCTCGACGGCGAAGAGCGTGATGCCGCGGGCCTTCTTCTCCGGGCTGGTGCGTGCCGCGACGATGATCAGGTCGGCGGAGTAGCCGTTGGTGATGAAGGTCTTGGAGCCGTCGAGCACCCAGTCGGCGCCGTCGCGCACGGCGGTGGTCTTCAGCGCGGCGAGGTCGGAGCCGCCGGAGGGCTCGGTCATGGCGATGGCGGTGAGGAGCTCGCCGCTCACCATGCCGGGCAGCCAGCGCTTGCGCTGCTCCTCGGTGGCCAGCGTGGTGAGGTAGGGCGGCACGATGTCGGCGTGGATGCCCATGCAGGAGGCGAGCGCGGCGTTCACCTTCGCGAACTCCTCCAGCAGGATCGCGTTGAACCGGTAGTCGCCCGCCGCCCCGCCGCCGTACTCCTCGGGCACCTCGAGGCCGAGCAGCCCCTGGCTGCCCGCGTCCAGCCAGAACTGCCTCGGCAGCGCCTTCTGCTCGAGGTGCTCGTCCAGGTGCGGGCGCACCGAGCGCTCGACGAACTGCCGGACACTGTCCCGGAACGCCTCGTGGTCCGCGCTGTACACGGTGGGTGGGGGGAGCGCCATTGCCGATCCTTCGTTGCCGGAGAACTCTGGTCCGCGGTCCAGTATCGTCGGCTCGTGACATCGACCCGCATCGGCAGGCACATCGCGGCCCCGCGCGGCGCCGTCTACCGGCTGCTGCTCGACGCCGACGCGGTGGCCACCTGGATGGTCCCGGACGGCATGAGCAGCGAGGTGCTGACCTTCGAGCCGCGCGAGGGCGGCGCGGTGCACATCGCGCTCACCTACGACGACCCGGCCGCCACCGCCGGCAAGACCGATGCCCGCACCGACTCCTACCGCGGCCGGTTCGTCGCGCTGGTGCCGGACGAGCAGGTCGTCCAGGTGGTCGAGTTCGACACCGACGACCCGCAGACCCGCGGCGAGATGCGGATCGTGTTCACGCTCGCCGACGCCGACGGCGGCACCGACCTGGTCGCGCTGCACGACGGGGTGCCGCCCGGCGTCGCGCCCGAGGACAACGAGCTGGGCTGGCGGATCTCACTCGGCAAACTCGCGGCACTCGCCGAGGGTGGAGGCGAGCCCGCCCGGCCGTGACGCCGCGGGTCACCGGCGGGGTGCCCGCACCTGCCCGGTCACCGCCCATGACCCGACCGTCCGCCCCGCTTTCCGTGGCAGACCTTCCCGGGCGTGCTTACAGTGGGATGGGTGTCGCCGATCGAGAATCGGCACCCGTCCACCGTCTCGGATTGGAGCGATTCACGACGTCGCGCCCGCCTGCGGGAGACCGGCCCCCGGCGCGGCCGGACGTCGTGGCGCCACCCCCGAACGGCCCTGCTGCGGGTGACCGCCCTGCTGCTCGCGGGGTTCGTCGTGTTCGCCCAGTACTGGCAGCACGACGTCGCCCCGGAGCGCGACCGCCTTTCCCGCACCGAGCCGGCGCTGCTCCCGGTCGCCACCCCCGCCGACGGCCTGAGCTGGGACACCGTCGTGGTCGACCTGGTCGGCCTCGGCAACCTCAACGCCAGCGACACCGCCGCCGCGCTGCCCGCGCTGAGCGAGCTCGGCGTGGTGTGGGCGGTCCGCTACGACCAGAACGGCATCGACACCAGGGTCATCGCGGAGCTGATCGTGCGCGCGGCGCAGATGTCGGGGCTGCGGAACGTGATCCTGGTCGGGCACAGCATGGGCGGGGTGATCGCGCTGGAGGTGGCCAGGCACATCCACACCGGGAGCGACCGCAGGCTGCTCTCGGTGATCCTGGACTGCACCCCGCTCGACCTCGATTCGGTGCGCCGGGAGAGCCGGGGCCGCGGCGAGGACCTGGTGCGCTGGATGGGCTGGCTGCCCGGGGTCAGGGAGAGCCGCACCCTGCGCACCGCCGCCGAGCTGTACGCGCGCCGGGACCGCTTCGTCACCCACCACGGCGCGCTGCCCACCGTGGACTGGCCGCGCTTCGGCACCGCGTTGGACGAGGTGCTGCGGCAGAAGACCTTCTCCGCCGACGCCGCGAGCAACGGGCTGATCGAAGCCCAGTTTCTCGCCATCGTGGCCAGCGGCGCAGGCAACGACCTGCGCGCGCTGCGCGAGCCCCGTCCCGGCCGCGCCCGCCCCGCCATCGTCCTGCTCCGCCCGCTCGACCCCGCCGACGACCACGTGGTGCTGGTCGACCGCACCCAGGTGACGCTCACGGCGGAGGCGGGCGCCCGCGACGGCGCGTTGCTGGTGGTGAGCGGAGAGATCGGGCACGCCGACCCGAGGCAGCGGCCTGCGGCCTACGACGCCATGCTCACCGAGCGGGTGCTCCCGTTCCTCGCCCGCTACCAGCAGACCGCCCGCGGCGCCGCCGCACTGCCTCAGCCCAGGTGAGCGACGACGGCGCTGCGGTACTTCGCGGCGTGCCGGAAGAATTCGCGCAACCCGCCGTAGTAATGGTTCAGGTAGTGCAGCCCCTCGGCGCCGCCGTCGCGCAGCCAGATGTTCGGGTAGATCCCCTCCCGGTCGAGGACGGCCGGGTCGTAGTGCGCGGCCAGGGCGTCGAAGGGGAGCGCCCGCAGCCGCTCGTCGGTGGCGCGCACCAGTTCGGCGGGCCAGATCGAGTAGTCCTCGTCCGCCAGCGAATTCCCGGCATCGGTCAGCTCGACGCCGCTGTCCGCGGCCCGCAGCAGATGGTCCAGCCCGCTCCACGCCTTGTCCAGGTAGCCGCTCGGGCCCGGGTTCTCCGCCGCGAACACCAGCTCCCCGACCTCGTCCGCCCCGGCGAACCCCAGCTCCTCGACCTGCTCCGGGCGCACCCGGACGAACGACATGACGATGCCCATGGCCGCACGGTAACCGGACGGGGTGACAACGCCGAGTTGCAATCGCGATGAAAACAACCGTTCTCGCAGCTCGCCGCTGCTGCTTGACTACTGCACCATGTCTCGAACCCGTCTGTTCCACACCGGCCTTCGCGGCCGCATGACCGCCGCACTGCTCGCCGTGGCGACCGTCGCGACCCTCGGCACCGCCGGCTGTGCGAAGAGCGACGAGCCGGTCGCGGCGGCCAGCGGTCCGCTGCCCACCGACATCCAGCCCGGCACCAAGCTCGTCATCGCCGACCAGTCCGAGCGGCTGCAGTCGGCGCTGCGCTTCTCCGGCGAGCTGGACAAGCTCCCCTTCCAGGTGGAGTTCGCCAACTTCGTCGGCGGCCCCGCCATCCTGGAGGCCTTCCGGGCCGGCGCCGCCGATGTCGCGCCGGTCGGTGACGTCCCGCCGATCCACGCCCTCGCGGCAGGCCAGGACGTCCCGATCATCGCCTCCTACCGCACCAGCCCGCAGTCCATGAAGCTCGCGGTGGCGCCGGGTGTCCCGGTACGCACGCTGGCCGACCTGAAGGGCCGCAAGATCGCCTACGCCGAAGGCACCGCCCAGCAGGCCGCGGTGCTGCGCGCGCTGGACAAGGCCGGGCTGGACACCGGCGATGTCGAGCTGGTCCGGTTGCAGCTGGCCGAGTTCCTGGACGCCGTCCGCACCGGCCAGGTCGACGTGGCCCCGCTGATCGAGCCGAACGTCACCCGGCTGCTGCGCACCCAGGGCGCGACCGTCATCCCGGACGCCGAGACCGCGGGCATCTACCCCGGCCTCGCCTACCTCTACGCCCGCCGCGACGTGGTGAACGACCCGGCCAAGGCGGGCGCGGCCCGCGCGCTGGTCGCGGCCTTCATCCGCGCCTTCCACTGGGCCAACACGCACGGCGACGAGTGGGAGCGGCGCTACTACGTCGAGAACCAGAAGGTGAGCCCGGAGGACGCCGAGCGCATCGTGAACTCGCTCGGGCAGTGGACCTTCCCGCACCTGGACCAGAAGGTGATCGACGTGCAGCAGCAGACCATCGACGCCATCGACAAGGCCGGCCAGCTGCCCGAGAAGGTGCGCGCGGAGAACGGCTTCGACCTGCGCTTCGACGACGTGATCACGCAGACGGTCACCGAGACCGGCGCCTCCTTCGGACCGGAGGTCGGCTGATGGCCACCATCACCAGCAAGATCAGCGCGCCGGCCGGGCTCTTCGGTCGCACGGGGAGCAGCGCGAGCGGCGAGCGGCGGGTGGTCCGCAAGCGCAGGCTCGGCCCGGGCAAGGCGATCCCGTTCGGGATCGGGCTCGGCCCGGCCATCCTGATCGCCGTCTGGGTGATCGGCTCGGCCGCGGGCACCATCGACCCGGAGACGCTGCCGGCCCCCTGGACCGTCGCGCAGACCGCCGGTGACCTGATCGCCGACGGCCGGCTGCAGTCCAACCTGCTCACCTCGCTGCAGCGCGCGGTGATCGGGCTGGTGCTCGGCGTCTCGATCGGCCTCGTGCTCGCCCTGATCTCCGGGCTGAGCCGGATCGGCGAGGCGGTCGTCGACGGCCCGGTGCAGATCAAGCGCTCGATCCCGACGCTGGCGCTGATCCCGCTCTTCATCGTGTGGTTCGGCATCGGCGAGGAGATGAAGCTGGTGGTGATCACCACCAGCGTGCTCATCCCGGTCTACATCAACACGCACGCGCACCTGCGCAGCGTGGACGCCAGGCACGTGGAGCTCGCGGAGACCGTCGGGCTCTCCCGCTGGGGCTTCGTCCGCCGGATCGCGCTGCCCGGCTCGCTGCCCGGCTTCTTCACCGGGCTGCGGCTCGCGGTGACCATCTCCTGGCTCGCGCTCGTCGTGGTGGAGCAGGTCAACGCGACCAGCGGCATCGGCTACCTGATGACGCAGGCCCGCACCTACGGCCAGATCGACGTGATCGTGGTCGGACTGGTGATCTACGGCCTGCTCGGCCTGTTCGGCGATATCGCCGTCCGCACCATCGAGAGGAGGGCGCTGTCGTGGCGACAGACACTCGGAGACTGAATGTGGTCCGCACCCGCGGCCTGACCAGGAGTTTCGGCGATCGGGATGTCCTCGCGGGGATCGATCTGGAGATCGCGCGCGGCGAGTTCGTCGCGTTGCTCGGCCGCAGCGGCTCCGGCAAGAGCACCCTGCTGCGCGCGCTGGCCGAGCTGGACGGCGAGGTCACCGGGCACGGCGAGCTCACCGTTCCGGCCGAACGCGCCGTGGTGTTCCAGGACTCGCGGCTGCTGCCCTGGAGCCGGGTGCTCGACAACGTGACCCTCGGCCTGACCGGCTCGGACGCGAAGGCCGGCGGCACCGCCGCGCTGGCCGAGGTCGGGCTGGCCGGGCGGGAGAGGGCGTGGCCGCGCGAGCTCTCCGGCGGTGAGCAGCAGCGCGTCGCGCTGGCCCGCTCGCTGGTCAGGGAGCCCGAGCTGCTGCTGGCCGACGAGCCGTTCGGCGCGCTGGACGCGCTCACCCGGCTCCGCATGCACGCGCTGCTTGAGGCGCTCTGCGCCAAGCATCGGCCGGCCGTGCTGTTGGTGACGCACGACGTGGACGAGGCGGTCGCACTGGCCGACCGGGTGCTGGTCCTCGACGAGGGCCGGATCGTGCTCGACGAGCCGGTCGACCTGGAACGTCCGCGGCGCCACGGCGACCCGCGTTTCGCCCGGCTGCGCGAGCGGCTGCTCGGCGCGCTCGGCGTCGAGACCCCCGATTCGACCGAAAGACGAGCCTCATGAGCACCGCGCCCCGTCAGCTCAGCCTGAACGCCTTCATCTACCCCTCCGGGCACCACGAGGCGGCCTGGCGGCACCCGGCCAGCACCCCGGACCGGCTCTACGACGTGAAGTACTACCAGGAGATCGGCCGCACCGCCGAGGCCGCCAAGCTGGACGCGGTGTTCTTCGCCGACGGCCCGGCACTGCGGGTGAACGTCAAGCACAACGCCGCCTCCGGGCTGGAGCCGATCACGCTGCTCACCGCGATCGCCACCGCCACAACCCATCTCGGGCTCATCGCGACCGCATCCACCACCTACTACGAGCCCTACAACCTGGCCAGGCTCTTCTCCACGCTGGACCACATCTCCGGCGGCCGCGCGGGCTGGAACATCGTCACCACCGCGACCGACCAGGCCGCCGCCAACTTCGGGCTCGACCGCCACCCGGACCACGAGGAGCGGTACGCCCGCGCCCGCGAGTTCGTCGACGCCGTCGTCGCGCTGTGGGATTCGTGGGAGGACGACGCCATCGTGCTCGACCCGGCGGCGGGCATCTACGCCGACCCGGAGCGCATCCACCGGATCGACTTCGAGGGCGAGCACATCAGGGTGCGCGGGCCGTTCAACGCGCCGCGCACCCCGCAGGGGCACCCGGTGCTGGTGCAGGCGGGCGCCTCGAACGAGGGCCGCGCCTTCGCCGGGCGCTACGCCGAGGCCATCTTCACCGCGCACCAGCGGCTGAGCGACGGGCAGACCTTCTACCGCGACATCAAGCGGCAGGCGGCCCAGTTCGGGCGCAGCCCCGAGCACGTCAAGATCCTGCCCGGGCTGAGCCCCTTCATCGCCGACACCGAGGCGGGCGCCAAGCAGCTGGAGCGCGAGTTCAACGAGCTCACCGTGGCCGAGTACGGGCTGCACCAGCTGGAGAACCTGGTCGGCACCAGCCTGCGGCACCTGCCGCTGGACGAGCCGGTGCCGCTCGCGCTCTTCGAGCAGGCCGGCGACGTCACCGACAACAGCCGCAGCAGGCTGCAGGTGATCGCCGGCATCGTGCAGCGCGAGCGCCCGACCGTGCGCGGGCTGCTGCACCGGCTGGCAGGCGCCCGCGGGCACCGGGTCTTCGCCGGGACGCCGGAGCAGGTGGCCGACACCATCGAGGAGTGGTTCACCCAGGGCGCGGCGGACGGCTTCAACGTCATGCCGCCGTACTACCCGGGCGGGCTGGAGGTCTTCGCCGAGCAGGTGGTGCCGATCCTGCAGCAGCGCGGGCTCTTCCGCACCGAATACAGCGGAACCACGCTGCGCGACCACTTCGGGCTGCCGCGCCCGGGGAGCCAGTTCGCCCGCCGCCCGGCGCTGGCCGGGTGACCGCCGAGGCGGCTCCCGACACCGGCTGTCCGAAGCCGGGCCCGCGTGTGCGGGCCCGGCTGGCACCCCTGGTCCTGCCGGTCTTCCTGCCATCGGCCGTCTACGGCCTCGGCAACGGCGCGGCCGCGCCCATGTTCCCGCTGCGCGCGCTGGAGCTGGGCGCATCGCCCGGGCTCGCTGGGCTGGTCGTCGCGCTCTCCGGGTTCGGCATGATCCTGATGGATCTGCCCGCCGGGTCGATCGTGGCCCGGCTCGGCGAGCGGGTCGCCATCGCGCTCGGCTCGGCGGCGGGGGCGCTCGGCATGCTCGCGGCCATCTTCGCGCCGACTATCGCGGTGTTCGGCGCGGGCATGCTGCTCACCGGCGCCGCCACCGCCGTGTGGGGGCTGGCGCGGCAGTCGTACGTGGTGGCGGTGGTGCCCGCGGCCGACCGGGGCCGGGTGCTCTCGGTCTTCGCCGGGAGCATGCGGCTCGGGTTCTTCGCCGGGCCGTTCCTCGGCGCGGCCGTCGTGCACGGTGCCGGACCGGTCGGCGCGCTCTGGGTGCAGCTCGGCGCGGTGGTGCTGGCCGGGGGACTGGTCGCGGTCATGCCGGAGCCCGAGGACGGCGCCGCCGCCAAGGGCGTCACCGGGCTCGGCACCGTGCTGCGCGAACAGCGCGGGCTGCTCACCACGCTCGGCTCCGGCGCGCTGCTCATGGGCGCCGCGCGCGCCTCCCGCCAGGTACTGCTCCCACTCTGGGCCGCGCACATCGGCGCCGACGCCGCGGTGGTCGCGCTGCTCTTCGGCATCGCGGGCGCGGTCGACGTGCTCATGAGCTACCCGTCCGGGCTCTGGATGGACCGCTTCGGCCGCAGGGCGATCGGCGTGCCGTCCATGCTCTGCTTCGCCGTCGGCTACGCGGTGCTCCCGTTCGCGGGGTCGGTGCTGTGGCTGGGTGTGGTCGCCGTGCTGCTCGGCGTCGCCAACGGGCTCAGCAACGGGGTCATCATGACGGTGGGTGCGGATATCGCCCCGCCGGACCGGCGCGCCGAATTCCTCGGCGCCTGGCGGTTGACGCACGATTTCGGCATGTTCGCCGGGCCGATCACCATCGGCGTGATCGGCGCCGTTTCCATGCTCGGGGGTGCGGCGATCGTTCTGGCCGTTGCCGCCGGTGCGGGTGCTGCCGCGATGTACCGCTGGTTCCCGGGGCCGGGGGGAGTGCTGCGCGATTCCGCGCGGTAGGCCGCGTGGTCATCGAGCGGGCACACTCTCCACCTCGCCGGGTCTGCTGAGGCTGGATTACAGAGGCCAAAGCTCGCTTTGCGGAGCTGGCGGACCGCGTGGCGCGCGAACACGACCACTCAACCATCACCCGCAATGGCCGGAGCGATACGCGATCGTTCTCTCTGCGCAGGCGCGCCGCAACCTCCACGACAACCTGCCCGAGGATTTCGCCTTCGCGGCCATGGAAACGATCTCGGGGCCGATCGCCACGAACCCGCACCGTGTCGTCTATCGGATCAACGAGGACAAGCACTCGGTCGAGATTCACTCGGTCCGCCACCGGCGCGACGCTTATCGCGCTCAGACCCACGGGCCTGAGGACGGCAGGTGGTGTTCGAGAGGCAGGGGCCGAAGGTATGCGCCGTCGTCAGCGCGCTCGGTCGCCCAGCTGGTTCCTGATCCCGCCCACGAACAACTGCAGCCCGAAGTCGAACCGCGCGGTGGGGTCGGCATCCACCTCGGCGAGCGGCGAATCCGGCTCGGCCAAAGCCCCCGCCGAGTCCATCTGCATGCGCGACTGCTCGTCCACCGTCTGCCCGAGCACGTAGTAGAGCAGCGCGAAAGCCGCGAGATCGGCATCGGCGCGCGGCATTCCGGCGCGCACAGCGGCGTCCGCGAAACGTTCCCGCCCCCGGCTGGTGGTGAGCCGGGAGGCGTAGGTGGCAGAGACCAGTTCCGCGCCGTCGCGGTAGGCGAGCAGGCAGTCGCGCAGCCGGTGCGCCAGCTCGACCAGTTGCCGGGCCCAGTCGTCGGCCGCCTCCGGCTGCTCCATGGGGGCCAGGATGCGGTCGGCGACCGCGCCGAGCAGCGCCTGCTTGTTCGGGAAGTGCCAGTAGAGCGCGCCGGGCTGCACGTGCAGCGAGCTCGCCAGCCTGCGCATGGTCAGGTCGGCGAGGCCGTACTCGTCCAGGATGGCGATCGCGCCGTCCACCACATCGCCCCTGCGCAACTGCACCCGTCGACCTCCCGTCTCGCCCCGGCCCCGACCGTACTCTATCCTGAACGCCGTTCAAGTAGTCCTGAACGGCGTTCAAGTCGGTGGGCTACCTCGGCGAAGAAGGGATTCACATGACCCAGGCACCCGTGCTCACCGACATTCTGGCGCGCGCCCGCGAGCGGGTGCTCGAGCGCGGCACCGGGCTGGACCGGGCGCAGACGCTCGAGGTGCTCGAGCTCGGCGACGACCGGCTGGAGGAGCTGCTCGCGCTGGCGCACGAGGTGCGGCTGCGCTGGTGCGGCCCCGAGGTCGAGGTCGAGGGCATCATCAGCCTGAAGACCGGCGGCTGCCCGGAGGACTGCCACTTCTGCTCCCAGTCCGGGCTCTTCCAGTCGCCGGTGCGCGCGGCCTGGCTCGACATCCCGAGCCTGGTCGAGGCAGCCAAGCAGACCGCGAAGACCGGGGCCACCGAGTTCTGCATCGTGGCGGCGGTGCGCGGCCCGGACGCGCGGCTCATGGCGCAGGTGGCGGCAGGCGTCGAGGCGATCCGCAACGAGGTCGACATCCAGGTGGCCTGCTCGCTCGGCATGCTCACCCAGGAGCAGGTGGACCAGCTCGCCGCGATGGGCGTGCACCGCTACAACCACAACCTGGAGACCGCGCGCTCGCACTTCCCGAACGTCGTCACCACGCACAGCTGGGAGGAGCGCTTCGAGACCCTGCGCATGGTGCGCGAGGCGGGCATGGAGGTGTGCTGCGGCGGCATCCTCGGCATGGGCGAGACCCTGGCGCAGCGCGCCGAATTCGCCGCCGATCTGGCCGCGCTCGACCCCGACGAGGTCCCGCTGAACTTCCTCAACCCGCGCCCCGGCACCCCCTTCGGCGACCTCGAGGTGCTGCCCGCGGCCGACGCCCTGCGCGCCGTGGCCGCCTTCCGGCTGGCGCTGCCGCGCACCATGCTGCGCTTCGCCGGTGGACGGGAGATCACGCTCGGCGACCTCGGGGCGAAGCAGGGCATCCTCGGCGGCATCAACGCGGTGATCGTCGGCAACTACCTGACCACCCTCGGCCGCCCGGCCGAGCGCGATCTGGATCTGCTCGGCGAGCTGAAGATGCCGATCAAGGCACTGAACGAAACGCTCTGACCGGTGCGGTGAGCGAAAGACCACTGGGTACTGTCATGGCCATGGAGGAGCGCTACAACCCGTTCACCGGCGCGGCGATCGTGCCCGGTGCCGAGGACGCGGTGCCGACGGCGGCCGCGCTCGGGCTGGAGCCGCCGCGGTACTGCGAGCGGTGCGGCCGCCGGATGGTGGTGCAGGTGAGCCCGGACGGCTGGTGGGCGCGCTGCGCCCGGCACGGGATGCTGGATTCCGCCGCGCTGGAAAGCCGCTAGTGGCCGGCCGGATGCGCCGCGAGCTGCGGGCCGCGCTCGCGATCGCGGTCGGGGCGCTGGTGGCCGGTGCGCTGCTCGGCGTCGCCTGGGGCTTCCTCGCCCCCGCCGAGCGGCTCGTCGTGGTCACCGACGGCCGGGGCGCGCCGCTCACCGGCGAGAGCCTGCACCGCTTCGACGCGCTGGCGATCTTCGTCTGTTTCGGTGCCGGGCTCGGGCTGGTCTCGGCCGTCGCGGTCTGGCGGGCCCGCTCGGTGCGCGGGCCGCTGGCGTTGCTCGCCCTGCTGCTCGGCTCGGCCGCGGGTGCCTACGCCATGGCCGATATCGGCGAGCTGGTGGCCGAGGTGCGCAATCCGCGACCGGACGATCCGATCGTCGGGCAGATCGTCACGCTGCCCGCGGAGGTGGAGGCGTGGCAGGCGCTGCTGATCCAGCCGCTGCTGGCCGGGCTGGTCGTCCTCTTCCTCGCCGCGCTGAGCACCGCCGAGGATCTCGGCACCGGCTTCACCGGGCCGTTCGGGGAGAGCAAGCCGGTGGGTGCGGCGGGGGCCGACCCGGGCCATCCGGCCGCCGAGGCGTACCCGGCATACCCGCTCGGCTCGGAGCCCCCGGCAAGCCCGGCGCAGCCTGATTCCGGCTGGTCCCGCCCGGGCCTGTCGGAACGCTGACTCGGAACGCCGACCGGCCGGAACCGGCTCGCCGGAGCGCTGATCGGGCCGAGTATCCCGCCGGAGCGCGGAACGGGACACCGCGGCGCGGTGTGCGGAGAATTCGTTCGCGTGCACGTCATTCACTGTTTCCGCCGGATTCGCGGCCAGGACATCCGCGTGTCCGCCCGGATGTCCGGTGCGAAACCCGCTGCGCCTGCTCGATCCTGGGGAGATGACGGAGACCGAGCTCGACCTCTTGCCGGTGCCCGACGAACTACGCCGCGCGCTGGCGGGCGACTACGCCGACCGCGCGCGAGTGGTCGACGGCCAGCGGGTGCGGGTGGACCTGGACTGGTGGAACACCTCCCTGGTGAAGCTCGGCGCGCCCGGCGGGTGCCTGTGGGTGGACGGCACCGACACCGGTCAGGTCGACGTAACCCGCGCGCACGTCTTCGCCGCCGCCGACCAGGGCGTCTGGCCGCTGCTGTGGCTCTCCATGGCCTGGGGCACCGGCTCCCGGCGCAGGCTGGTGCACAAGCGCATGCGCGCGGCCGCCGCCGACCCGGAGCGCTACGCCGCCGCGCTCACCGCCGCCGCGCAGGCCGCCGCGGACTCCCCCGAGCACGCCTACGCCCTGCTCTACCCCGGCGACCGCAGCCTGGTCCCGACCCTCGGCCCCTCCTTCTTCACCAAGTTCCTCTACTTCGCGGGCGCCGGGAACCCGGTGCACCGCAGCCGGATCCTGGACAGCCGGGTGGCCCGCAGCCTGCACCGCGCGGGCTGGCGCTCGCTGAAGACCGGCGGCGCTTGGCCCGCCCGCACCTACGGCCGCTACACCGGCCTGCTCGACGCCTGGACCGCGACGCTGAGCGCCGAGCTCGGCCGCCAGGTCGCGGCCGACACGGTGGAGCGCTGGCTCTTCGACCAGGGCGCCGGCGCACAGCTCCGGCCGGTCAGCTCCGTGGCCTGAGCGCCGCGAATTCGTCGGTGACCCGCAGCTCGGAGTCGGTGAAGCGGTAGAGCGCGGCCGGGCGCCCCCCGCTGCGGCCCGGGGCGGCGGTTGCGCCGGTCGGCGTGATCACCGTGCGGCGGCTCAGCACCCGCTGCAGGTTCGTGGTGTCCACGTCGTAGCCGAGTGCGGCGCAGTAGATCTCGCGCAGGGTTGACATGGCGAAGCGCTCGGGGGCGAGGCCGAAGGCGATATTGGTGTAGGAGAGCTTGGCGGCCAGCCGGTTGCGCGCGTGCTCCAGCACCGTGCCGTGGTCGAACGAGGTGACCGGGAGCGCGGAGAGCGGGTGCCAGGCGGTGTCGTCCGGGAGCCGCGGGTCGGCGGTCATCGGGACCAGGCCGAGGTAGGCCGAGGCGATCCGGCGCGGGCCGGGCACCCGGTCCGGCGCGCTGAAGACCGAGAGCTGCTCCAGGTGGCTGAGCTCGCGCACGTCCACCTTCTCGGCCAGCTGCCTGGCGGCCGAGGTGTCCAGATCCTCGTCGGCGCGCAGTTTGCCACCGGGCAGCGACCAGGTGCCCTGCTGCGGGTCGAGCGCGCGCTGCCAGAGCAGGACGGCCAGCTCGGGGCGGCGACCTGCGGAAACGTCGCGAACCTGGAACACCGCGGTGAGCGATTCGTGGATGGTGCTACTATGGGTCACGTTTTCGATTGTAAGTCGAAAACCTGGTTCGGTGCGAATCCGGCGACGAGGGCCGGCGCACGAGGAAGGAGCCGTCATGGCGATGCCAGCACTGATGGAACAGGTCGTGGACGGGCCCGAGGGGTACGAGGGCGTGCAGGCGGGGCCCGAGTGGGCCGCCGAGGTGCGGCGGCTGGCGAAGGCGCGCAACGCCACCATCCTGGCGCACAACTACCAGCTGCCGGAGATCCAGGACGTCGCCGATCACGTCGGCGATTCGCTCGCGCTCTCCCGGATGGCGGCGGAGGTGCCGGAGGAGACGATCATCTTCTGCGGCGTGCACTTCATGGCCGAGACCGCCAAGATCCTCAGCCCGGAGAAGACCGTGCTGATCCCGGACCAGCGCGCGGGCTGCTCGCTGGCCGACTCGATCAAGGGCGACGAGCTGCGCGCCTGGCGCGCCGAGTTCCCGGATGCCGTCGTCGTCTCCTACGTGAACACCACCGCCGAGGTGAAGGCGCTCACCGACATCTGCTGCACCTCGTCCAACGCGGTCGACGTGGTCGCCTCCATCGACCCGGAGCGCGAGGTGCTCTTCCTGCCGGACCAGTTCCTCGGCGCGCACGTCAAGCGGGTCACCGGCCGGGCCAACATGCACATCTGGGCCGGTGAGTGCCACGTGCACGCGGGAATCAACGGCGACGAGCTCGCCGAGCAGGCCCGTACGCACCCCGACGCCGAACTCTTCGTGCACCCGGAGTGCGGCTGCGCGACGTCGGCGCTGTACCTCGCGGGCGAGGGATCGTTCCCGGCCGACCGGGTGCACATCCTCTCCACCGGCGGAATGATCGAGCAGGCGAAGGCGGCGAAGTCGTCGCAGGTGCTGGTCGCGACCGAGATCGGCATGCTGCACCAGCTGCGCAAGGCCGCGCCGGGCATCGACTTCCAGGCCGTGAACGACCGGGCCTCCTGCCGCTACATGAAGATGATCACCCCGGCCGCGCTGCTGCGCTGCCTGGTCGAGGGCGCCGACGAGGTGCACGTCGACGCCGAGATGGCCGCGCTCGGCCGCGGTTCGGTGCAGCGCATGATCGCGATCGGCAACTCCGGCGGCGGGGAGTGACCGGGTTCGTCCCGCGCACGGTTCCGGTCGCCGTCGACTGGGAGGCCGCCGCCGATCTGGTGGTGATCGGCGGCGGCGTCGCCGGGCTCACCGCGGCGCGCACCGCCTCGCTGCGCGGGCTGCGGGTGCTCACGCTGAGCAAGGGCGGCCCCGCCGACACCGCCACCCAGTACGCGCAGGGTGGCATCGCGGTGGTCGCGCCGGAGGGTGACTCGGTCGATTCGCACGTGCGGGACACCGTCGCGGCCGGCGCCGGGCTCTGCGACGCCGCCGCGGTGCGCTCGATCGTGGCGGGCGGGCAGGCCGCCGTCGCGGCGCTCACCGACCTCGGCGCCGTCTTCGACCTGGGCAGGGACGGCCTGGTGGCGCGGACCAGGGAGGGCGGGCACAGCATCCGCCGGATCATCCACGCGGGCGGCGACGCCACCGGCGCCGAGGTGCAGCGGGCGCTGCGCGCCGCCGGGCTGCCGGTGCTGTTCGGCGCGGCGGCGGGTGAGGTCCTGCTCGGCGCCGACGGCGTGCGCGGCGTGCTGGTGATCTCCGAGCGCGGCACCGGAGTCGTGCACGCGCCCGCGGTGCTGCTCGCCACCGGCGGGCTCGGGCAGCTGTACGCGCTGAGCACCAACCCGGACGGCGCCACCGCCGACGGGGTCGCGCTGGCGCTGCGGGCCGGGGCGGCCGTTGCCGACCTGGAGTTCGTGCAGTTCCACCCGACCGTGCTCTACACCCCCGGCGGGCTCGGGCGCAGGCCGCTGATCAGCGAGGCGGTCCGCGGCGAGGGCGGCGTGCTCGTCGACCTCGCCGGCCGCTCGGTGACCGCGGGAGTGCACCCGCGCGGCGACCTGGCGCCGCGCGACGTGGTCTCGCTGGCCATCGCCGCGCGGATGCGCGAGACCGGCGCCGACCACGTCCTGCTCGACGCCACCGGCATCGTCGGCTTCGCCGCGCGGTTCCCGACCATCACCGCCTCCTGCCTGGCCGCCGGGATCGACCCGCGCACCGACCCGATCCCGGTCGCGCCCGCCGCGCACTACCAGTGCGGCGGGGTCGTCACCGACACCGCGGGCCGGACCGGGGTGCCGGGGCTGTTCGCGGCGGGCGAGGTGGCGCGCACCGGGCTGCACGGCGCCAACCGGCTGGCCTCGAACAGCCTGCTCGAGGGGCTGGTCGTCGGCGAGCGGGCCGGTGTGGCGGCGGCCGAGCGGCGCGGTGCCGCCGCCGAGGTGACCGAGGTCAGGCGGGTGGCGGCCGAGGTCGCGCCGCGCGCGGCGGTGCAACGGCTCGCCACCGCGCACGCGTCCGTGGTCCGCGACGCCGACGGACTCGACCGGGCGCAGCGTCGGCTGGCCGAGCTGGGCAGGCCGGTGTCCCCGGACGACCGGCGTGCGCCGGAAGGCCACGGAGCCGGTCGCTTCGCTGCCGCCTCCGAGCTGCCCGGGCACCGGGGGAGCGGCCCCGCGGGCGCCGCCGATTCCGGCCCCGCGCAAGACCCCGCAGCCGCGGATGCCCTCGCGGCCAGACGGATCACCGCGGTCGAGGACGCCGCGCTCACGCTGACCGCGAAGGCCCTGCTCGCCGCGGCCGCGCTGCGCACCGAGAGCCGCGGCTGCCACACCCGCTCCGACCATCCGGGCACCGTCGCGGCGCAGGCGAACAGCACCCGCTTCGTGCTCGGCCCGGACGGCACGCCGATCCCGGCGGGCGCCGACCCGGCCGTCCCGACCGCATCCTGACCCCGACTCCCCGAGGAAGACCGATGACCCTCGACCCGACCCTCGACCGCGACGAGCTGCTCACCCTCGTCCGCACCGCCCTGCACGAGGACCTGCGCTACGGCCCCGACGTCACTACCACCGCCACCGTCCCCGCCGACGCGACCGTGAAGGCCCGCGTGGTCTCCAGGCAGCCGGGCACGCTGGCCGGGCTCGACGTCGGCCTCCTGGTCCTGGACGAGGTGCTCGGCGCGGGCGGCTACGAGGTGACCGCGCGGCTCGCCGACGGCGCCCGCCTCGCCCCCGGCGACGCCGCGCTGGAACTCGTCGCGCCCACCCGCGCCCTGCTCACCGCCGAGCGCACCCTGCTCAACCTGCTCTGCCACCTCTCCGGCATCGCCACCGCCACCGCCGCCTGGGTGGACGCCGTCGACGGCACCGGCTGCGAGATCAGGGACAGCCGCAAGACCCTGCCCGGGCTGCGCGCGCTGCAGAAGTACGCGGTGCGGGTCGGCGGCGGCGTGAACCACCGCATGGGGCTCGGCGACGCGGCGCTGATCAAGGACAACCACGTGGCCGCCGCCGGCTCGGTCGTCGCCGCGCTGCGCGCGGTCCGCGCCGCCGCCCCCGGCCTGCCGTGCGAGGTCGAGGTGGACAGCCTGGAGCAGCTGGACGCGGTGCTCGCCGAGAAACCCGAGCTGGTCCTGCTGGACAACTTCCCGCTCTGGCAGACCCAGGCCGCCGTCCAGCGCCGCAACGCCGTCGCCCCCGGCACCGAGCTGGAGTCCTCCGGCGGCCTCACCCTCGACGTCGCCGCCGACTACGCCCGCACCGGCGTCGACTACCTCGCCGTCGGCGCGCTCACCCACTCGGTGACCGTGCTCGACCTGGGGCTCGACGTCTAGCTCGACAGCTCCTTCTCCAGCGGGGTGCGGAACCGCGGGATCGCCCGCACCTCGCCGTAGAAGGAGCGCATGCGCTCCGCCTCGGCGGTGATCGCGGCCTCGGCCTCGGCGCCGACGTCCTCCAGCAGCCGCCAGGCGAGCTCACCGTCCCGGCGCTGGGCCCAGCCGCCGACGATCCGGCCGTTCCACCAGATGGTCGGGCCGATATTGCCGAACCGGTCGAAGAGCGCGGGGCCGTGCGGGCCCAGGTACCAGTCGCGCGATTTCCAGCCCATCGGGGTCGGGTCGAGGTGCGGGAGCAGGGCGGCCCACGGCTCCGGCTCCGCGACCGGCTCGAGATCGTCGGCGAGGAGCAGCCCCGGCACGCCGTCCAGGTCGACCTCGACGGTCTCCACCTCGGTCAGCGCCTTCGTGACGTCGCGCTGGGACCAGCCGGTCCACCACACCAGGTCGGAGCGAGGGGCGGGGCCGAAGGCGCGCAGCCACGCCCGGAGCAGGGTCGCGCGCGCCTCGATCAGGGGGATCGCGGGAACACCGGACGGTAGCCAGGATTCGATCGGCTCCCAGCGGTACTGGCTGCCCGCCCAGGTGCCGCCGGGGCGCCCGCGCACGATCCGGCCCTGCGCGCCGAGCAGCACCAGCACCCAGGTGGTGATCGGGCCCGGCTCGGAGTACGCCTTCTCCGGCGTCGGGTCGACCTTGGTGGCCAGCCGCGGCACCCGCTTGCCGAGCTGCGCGCCGGTCGCCGAACCGGCCTCGAGCAGGGCCCGGTGGGTCTCCTCGGCGACCTCGTCCAGCCACTTCGCGGTATCGCCGTCACCGACCCCCGCCTTGGCGAGCAGACGCGTGTAGTTGCGGTGCTGGGTGACGGCGAGCGCGTCGGCGCAGGCGGCCTGCAACACCGGGACCAGCTCGGTCGGGACGACGAACATGGTGCGCCGCATGCCGAGCAGCCGCACCAGCTCGCGCCGGTCGTACAGCGCCTCCTCGAGGTGCCCCGGGGTGAGCTCGGGGCCGCGCGCGGCGGTGGAGAGGAAGACGGTCGCCGGATCGGTGGCGTGCAGCGCCACCATCGAGCGCACCACCCGCACCACGTCCGCGGTGCGGGCCTCGTGCGCGAGCCGGTGCCGCACGGCGAGCCGCGCCCGCCGCTGAGCCGTATCCATCGCGTGCATGCGCGCAGCGTAACCAGAAGCGGTGACAGGACGGGAACACCTGTGCGAGTTTCGCGGTTGTCGCGAACGAGGCGCGCATCCGGCGCCGCACCGCGGCGAGGAGGCCCGATGACGTCACCGACACCCTGGCAGGGCGAGGCTCTCGACCTGGACGCCTACCTCACCCGCATCGGCTACGCCGGCGAGCGCGAACCAACCGAAGCCGCCCTGCACGCCCTGATCCGCGCGCACACCACCGCCATCCCGTTCGAGAACCTGGAGACCCTGCTCGGCCGCCCGGTCCCGCTCGACCTGGAATCGCTGCAGCGCAAGCTGATCGGGAGCCCGCGTGGCGGCTGGTGCTACGAGAACGCCGTGCTCTTCGCGGCGGCGCTGGAGCGCTTCGGGTTCGCGTTCACCGCGCTGAGCGGCCGGGTCACCATGGGTGCGGCGGGCCAGGTGCACCCACCGACCCGGCCCGCCACGCACGCCCTGCTCGCCGTCCGGGTACCGGAGTCGGAGCACCCGCTGATCGCCGACGTCGGCTTCGGCGCGGGCCCGCTCGCCGCCTACCCGCTGACCGAGCGCGGCGAATTCGCGCTCGGCGACTGGCGCTTCCGCCTGGAGCGGCTGCCGGAGCTCTGGGTGCTGCACCAGTTCGCCAGGGACGGCTGGGTCGACCGCTACACCTTCACCGAGGCACCGCAGTACCCGATCGACTACGAGGTGGCCAACCACTTCGTCGCGACCTCGCCGCGCTCGCCCTTCACCCGCCGCGTCTTCGCCCAGCGCTTCCACCCGGACGTGCACCACATCCTGGACCGGAGCACCTGGACCGCCGAATACCCGGACGGCCGAGCCGAATCCCGCGAACTCGAGCCGGACGAACTGCCGGAGGTGCTGGCCGAGGTCTTCGAGATCGAGTTGAACGCCGCCGAGTCGGCGCGGCTCGTCGCGACTGTCCGGGACTGAGCGGGCTTCCTCCCGCATACCGGGGCCGTCCGGCGTTACTCTCGCCGCGTGCGCTCTCCCTTCCGCCGACCGCTGGTCGTGCTCGCCGTGCTCGGTCTCGGCCTGGCCGGCTGCTCCGGGCCGGCCCAGCCGGATTCCGTGGCCGGCGAGTTCGCCGACGCGCTACAGCGCGACGACGTCGCCGCCGCCGCCCGGCTGACCACCGACCAGAACGCCGCGATCCCCGTGCTCGAGGGGCTGTACCGGGCACTCGGCACCGAGAACGAGGTCACCGTGCGCTCGGCGGAGGGCAGTGATTTCACCCTCGACGTCACCTGGCGACTCGGCCCCGGCGGCCGGAACCTGTGGCAGTACACCACCTCCGGGCTCGCCACCGACTCCGACGACGGCTGGCGGGTGAAGTGGAATCCGGCGACCGTCGCCCCCGGCCTCGACACCGGGCCGCTGGAGTACTCCACGGCCTACGGCACCCCGGCCCGGGTGCTGGACGCCGCAGGCGGCGAACTCATGACCGAGCAGATCGTCACCCTGGTGAACCTGGCCCCCGACGCCGACACCGCGGGCGTCGCCGCGCTGCTCGGCCCGGCCGCTCCCGGCATCACCGCGCAGACCCTGGACACCGAGCTGGCCGCGGCTCAGGGCCGGACCGTCACCGCGGTGACGCTGCGCGCCGCCGACATCGCGCCGATCCAGGACCGGTTGAGCGCGCTGCGCGGTGTCACCCTCGCCCCGCAGACCCGGCTGCTGACCGTGGACCGGGCTCTGTCCGGGCCACCCCTGAACGGGCTCGCCGAACTCTGGCAGCAGGAGGCCGACGACACCGCAGGCTGGTGGATCCAGGCCGACGCCGCGCAGGGCCCCCGCCGGGTCGCCGGCCGCGAACCGCGCGCCGCCGCCGACATCGCGAGCACCCTGGAACCGGCGCTGCACCGGGCGGCCGAGGCCGCGCTGGCCCCGATCCGCACCCCGGCGGCGATCGTCGCGCTGCGGCCGTCCACCGGCGCCGTCGTCGCGGTGGCGCAGAACGCGGCGGCCGACGCGCAGGGCGCGCTCGCGCTCACCGGCCTCTACCCGCCCGGCTCCACCTTCAAGACGGTCACCGCCTCGGCCGCGCTGCAGGCGGGTGCCGCCACCCCGGACACCGTGCTGCCGTGTCCGGGCAGCGCGGACATCGAGGGCAGGCGGATCCCCAACGACGACAGCTTCGACCTGGGCCGGGTGCCGCTGCACACCGCCTTCGCCCGCTCCTGCAACACCACGATGGCCGCGCTCGCCGTCGGGCTGCCCGCCACCGCGCTCACCGACGCCGCCGCCCAGCTCGGGCTCGGCATCGACTACGTCACCCCCGGGCTGACCACCGTCACCGGCTCGGTGCCCGCCGCCGAGACCCCGGCGCAGCGGGTCGAGGCATCGATCGGGCAGGGGCGGGTCACCGCATCGCCCTTCGGCATGGCGCTGGTCGCCGCCGCGCTCGCGCAGGGCTCGGTGCCTGCCCCCGCGCTGGTGCAGGGCCGCCCCGGCACGCCCGACCGCACCCCGCCCGCGCTGCCCGCCGGGGTCGCCGACGACGTGCGCTCGATGATGCGGGAGACCGTCACCGCGGGTACCGCGACCGCGCTGCGTGACCTTCCCGGCCTGCTCGGCAAGACCGGTACCGCCGAGTACGGCGACAACTCCGCGGCGCACGGCTGGTTCGTCGGGATCGACGGCGATCTGGCATTCGCCGTGTTCGTCGCGGACGCGGGCAGTTCGGAGCCCGCGGTCGCGGCGGCCGGGCGCATGCTCCGGGCAGTGCGATAGCGAAAACGTATGGGAACACGGTATCGTGATCGGTGCGAGATAAACCACCGCTGACGCCGACTCGGGATCACAGGCCCGCTACACTTGGCGTCGAACGCGCGGATGTCGAGCCGCGCGCGATCACGATTTCGAGAAGGTTCGGAGTAGAAGCCATCGATACCGGTCAGTTGATCGCGGAACATTACCGCCTGGTCGAGCGGATTGGTAGCGGCGGCACGGGCGTGGTCTGGCGTGCCCTCGACGAGCGGTTGCAGCGCTCGGTCGCGGTCAAGCAGATCCACATCAAGCCGAGCCTTCCGCAGGCCGAGCGGGAAGTGGTCCGCCAGCGCGCATTCCGCGAGGCGCGCAACGCCGCCCGCTTCCAGCACCCGAACGCCATCGTGGTGTTCGACATCACCGAGCACAACGGTGACCCGTGCCTCGTCATGGAGTACCTGAAGTCGCGCAGCCTGGCCGCGGTCATCTCCGCCCAGGGCACGCTGCCGCTGACCCAGGTGGCCAGGATCGGCGAGCAGGTCGCCGCGGCGCTGATCGCCGCGCACCAGGCAGGCATCGTGCACCGCGACGTCAAGCCGGGCAATGTCCTGCTCGACGAGCACGGCACGGTGAAGATCACCGACTTCGGCATCTCCCGCGCCACCGGTGACGTCACGCTCACCGAGACCGGGCTGATCTGCGGCACCGCCGCCTACCTCGCCCCCGAGGTGGCCCGCGGCGCCGACCCGACGCCGTCCGCGGACGTCTTCGCGCTCGGCGCAACGCTTTTCCACGCGCTGGAGGGCGAGCCGCCCTACGGCGCCAGCGCCAATCCGCTGGCCGTGCTCTACGCGGCGGCCAACGGCCAGGTCAGCGAGCCGCGGAATGCCGGGCCCGCCACCGACTTCCTGCTCCAGCTGCTCGATCCGGACCCGGAGCGGCGGCCGACCATGCGCACCTCGCGAGCCAGGCTGGCCGCGCTCGCCGAGGCCGGTGCCGAGCCGGTGCCCGCCGGGTTCGTGCCGGCCTCCGAGGCGTACGGGGGCCGTGAGCAGCAGCGCGGTGGCGCCGGGGTGCGCACCGCGAACCCGCCGCCGCAACGACATTCGCGCCCGACCCCGCCGCGCAACGGCGGCCAGGGCGGCCCCGGTGGCCCGCGCAACGGCGCCGCACCGCGGGGGCCGGGGCATCCGAAGACGGCGTCCCATCCGCGCACGGCCGCGCACCCGCAGCCCGCGCCGGATTCCGGCTCCGGCTCGGGCAAGCGCACCGCCGTGCTGATCGGCGCCGGGCTCGGCGCGATCGCCGCCGTCGCCGCGGTCCTCTTCACCACCATGGGCGGCGACGACTCGTCCGGGAACCAGGTGCAGGCGAGCACCCCGTCGATCAGCACACCCGCCGGCCCCGCCACCAGCTCGGCCTCGCTGGCCGCCATCGGCCAGACGCCGAGCGCCGCCACCGTCGATCTCGGCTCCGCCGCCCAGCTCGTTGTCGACTTCTACAGCAGCCCCGCGAGCAACTGGTCGCTGCTCACCCCGGCCGCGCAGAAGGTCTACGGCTCCGAGTCGGAGTTCCGTCAGTACTGGCGCGCGCGCACCATCGACACCTTCTCCAACATCGATGCCCCGGCCCGGACCAACAACGACGACGGCTCCATCGACATGCGGGTGGCCAGCCTCACCATCAGCGGGCAGACCGAGGCGGTCACGCTGCGGGTGATCGGCTCCGGCACCGGCAAGCTGCTGATCGACAGCGACACCCGCTAGTTCCCGAACGCCGCCGGGTGACGGCGGCCACTCGGCGCGGCGGCCACCGGTGGCCAGGCAAAAGCGCGTGCGCGGGACGGATAGGCTGGTGGTCGGACGCGCGCTGCCGATCCGCCCCCTCGAGACAGGACCGCACCCCGAGATGACCACACCCATCGAGCTCGCCCGCGTGGATCTGCGCGGTCGCACTCCCGCCGTGGCCGAGCTGCGCTCCGCGCTGCCGCGCGGGGGAGTCGACGTGGACTCGGTGCTGCCGCATGTGCGGCCGGTGGTGGAGGCGGTCCGTGACCGCGGTGCCGCCGCCGCGCTGGAGTACGGCGAGCAGTTCGACGGGGTCGCCCCCGCCGCGGTCCGGGTGCCCGCGAAGGCGCTGGCCGAAGCGCTCGCGGGGCTCGACCCGCAGGTCAGGGCCGCGCTCGAGGTCGCGATCGAGCGGACGCGGAAGGTGCACGCGGATCAGCGGCGCACAGACACGGTCACCGAGGTGGTGCCCGGCGGGATCGTCACCGAGCGCTGGGTTCCGGTCGAGCGGGTCGGGCTCTATGTGCCGGGCGGCAACGCCGTCTACCCGTCCAGCGTGGTGATGAACGTCGTGCCCGCGCAGGCTGCCGGGGTGGAGTCGCTGGTGGTGGCCTCGCCGCCGCAGAAACAGTTCGGCGGCTCGCCGCACCCGACGGTGCTGGCCGCGGCCGCGCTGCTCGGCGTCGACGAGGTGTGGGCGGTCGGCGGCGCGCAGGCCGTCGCGCTGCTCGCCTACGGCGGCACCGACACCGACGGGCAGCCGCTGGCCCCGGTCGACCTGATCACCGGGCCGGGCAATATCTACGTCACCGCCGCCAAGCGGCTCTGCCGCGGGCTGGTCGGGATCGACGCCGAGGCGGGCCCCACCGAGATCGCCATCCTGGCCGACGCCACCGCCGACCCGGTGCACGTGGCCGCCGACCTGATCAGCCAGGCCGAGCACGACGTGCTCGCCGCCAGCGTCCTGGTCACCGACAGCCCGGCGCTGGCCGATGCCGTCGACGCCGCGCTCACCGCGCAGCTGCCGGTGGTCGAGCACGCCGAGCGGGTGCGCACCGCGCTCACCGGCACCCAGTCCGGCACCGTGCTGGTCGACGACATCGCCCAGGGACTGCGCGTGGTCAACGCCTACGCCGCCGAACACCTGGAGATCCAGACCGCCGACGCGGCCGCCGTCGCCGCCAGGGTGCGCAGCGCGGGCGCGATCTTCGTCGGCGCGTACGCCCCGGTCAGCCTGGGTGACTACTGCGCGGGCTCGAACCACGTGCTGCCCACCGCGGGCTGCGCGCGGCACTCCTCCGGGCTCAGCGTGCAGACCTTCCTGCGCGGCATCCACGTGGTCGAGTACACCGAGGCCGCGCTGAAGGACGTCGCCGGGCACGTCGTCGCGCTGGCCGACGCCGAGCACCTGCCCGCGCACGGCCAGGCGGTGCGGGCGCGGTTCGAGGCGCTGTCGTGACCGTTCCCGGAATCGGCATCGGGCTCGACGACCTGCCGCTGCGGGAGAACCTGCGCGGCAAGCAGCCCTACGGCGCCCCGCAGCTCAGCGTCCCGGTGCAGCTCAACACCAACGAGAACCCGCACCCGCCGACCCGCGCGCTGGTCGACGACGTGGCCGAGGCGGTCCGCGCGGCCGCCGCCGAGCTGCACCGCTACCCGGACCGGGACGCGGTCGCGCTGCGCACCGATCTCGCCGCCTACCTGACGAAGCAGACCGGCACCGCGGTCGACACCGCCAATGTGTGGGCCGCGAACGGCTCCAACGAGATCCTGCAACAGCTGCTGCAAGCGTTCGGCGGCCCGGGTCGCACCGCGCTCGGCTTCGTGCCCTCGTACTCGATGCACCCGATCATCTCCGAGGGCATCGACACCGAGTGGATCGAGGCGAAGCGGGCGGGCGATTTCTCGCTCGACGTGGATCACGCGCTCGCCGCCATCGCCGAGCGCCGCCCCGACGTGGTCTTCGTGACCAGCCCGAACAACCCGACCGGGCACAGCATCCCCGCTCCCGACCTGGAGCGCGTCCTGGACGCCGCGCCCGGCATCGTCGTGGTGGACGAGGCGTATGCCGAGTTCTCCGCGCAGCCCAGCGCCATCGGGCTGATCGACCGGTACCCGGCCACGCTGGTGGTCAGCCGGACCATGAGCAAGGCCTTCGCCTTCGCCGGCGGCAGGCTCGGCTACCTGGTCGCCGCGCCCGCCGTCGTCGACGCGCTGCTGCTGGTCCGGCTGCCGTACCACCTGTCGGTGATCACCCAGGCCGCCGCCCGCGCGGCGCTGCGGCACGCGGGCGAGACCCTCGGCAGCGTCGCCGAACTCGCCGCGCAGCGCGACCGGGTGGCGGCCGAACTCGCCGCGCTCGGCTTCGACGTGGTGCCCAGCGACGCCAACTTCCTGCTCTTCGGCCGGTTCGCCGACGCACCGGCCACCTGGCGGCGGTACCTGGACCGCGGCGTGCTGATCCGGGACGTCGGCATCCCCGGCCACCTGCGCGCCACCATCGGCCTCGCCGCCGAGAACGACGAATTCCTGCGAGCGAGCGCCGAACTCACCGGCGACCTCGCGCCGCGATGAACCCGGAGGGAGCCCGATGAGCAGAACCGCGCGGGTGGAGCGCGTCACCAGGGAATCGAACATCCTGGTCGAGCTCGACCTCGACGGCACCGGCCGCACCGAGATCAGCACCGGCGTGCCGTTCTACGACCACATGCTGACCGCGCTCGGCGCGCACGCGGGCTTCGACCTGACCGTGCGCGCGCAGGGCGACATCGACATCGAGGCGCACCACACCGTCGAGGACACCGCCATCGTGCTCGGCCAGGCGCTCGGGCAGGCGCTCGGCGACAAGGCCGGGATCCGCCGCTTCGGTGACGCCTGGATTCCGATGGACGAGACGCTCGCGCACGCCGCGGTCGACGTCTCCGGCCGCGCCTACTGCGTGCACACCGGCGAGCCCGAGCACCTGCTGCACGCGGTGATCCCCGGTTCGGGGCCGGGCGCGCCATACTCGACCGTGCTCAACCGGCACGTCTTCGAGTCGCTCGCCTCGCACGCCAGGATCGCGCTGCACGTCCGGGTGCTCTACGGCCGCGACCAGCACCACATCACCGAGGCGGAGTTCAAGGCGGTGGCGCGGGCGCTGCGCGCCGCCGTCGAGCCGGACCCGCGGATCACCGGGGTCCCCTCCACCAAGGGCGTGCTGTGAAATCCGTCGCGCTGCTCGACTACGGCTCCGGCAACCTGCACTCCGCCGAGCGCGCGCTGGTCCGCGCGGGCGCCGAGGTGACCGTCACCGCCGACCCGGACACCGTGCTCGCCGCCGACGGCCTCGTCGTCCCCGGCGTCGGCGCCTTCGCCGCCTGCATGGCCGGGCTGCGCGCGGTGCGCGGCGAGCGGCTGATCGGCCAGCGGCTGGCCGGCGGGCGTCCGGTGCTCGGCATCTGCGTCGGCATGCAGATCCTCTTCGACCGCGGCGTCGAGTTCGGCGTCGAGGCCGACGGCTGCGGCGAGTGGCCCGGCACCGTCGACCGGCTGGAGGCCCCCGTCCTCCCGCACATGGGCTGGAACACCGTCGAGGCCCCGTCCGGGAGCGTGTTGTTCGACGGCCTCGACCCCGAGACCCGCTTCTACTTCGTGCACTCCTACGCCGCCCGCACCTGGGAGCTTCCCCCTGCCGATCACATCGCCGCGCCCAGGCTCACCTGGGCCGACCACGGCGGCCGCTTCCTCGCCGCCGTCGAGAACGGCTCGCTCTCCGCCACCCAGTTCCACCCGGAGAAGTCCGGCGACGCCGGCGCCGCCCTGCTCCGCAACTGGATCGGCGCCCTCTGATCGAAACCGTCTGATCGGTATCTGGCTCGGTTTCACTGTGGCAGGTACGGTACGAAGGGGAGCTAACTACGAGCTAAGGGGAGTCTTGGACCGCGTCACGGAGCGTTTGTTCAAGGATTGGGTGGTCAACTCGTCGCTGGATTCACTAGATGAATCAGAAAGTTTCGAGTATTTCGTCAACTTTATCGTGCTATCTAGACAGCACGAGCAGCAGTTCAGTGTGGACGATTACTCGTGTGGCGCCGACGGGACGATCGGGGTAGACGGCTTCGCCATTTCCGTTAATGGTGAGCTGATTCCCGGAATGACGGAACTCGAAGACGCCCTGAATGGGAAGAGTGCTTTCGACTCGACGATAACCCTCATTCAAGCGAAACGCACCGGCGGTTTTAATCTAGGCGATCTTAGTGTCTTCGCAGATACGGCTGTAGCTCTGCTATGTGACGATGAGCCTCCTCATCCGGGGCTGGCAGAGGCTCATCGTATGTTGCAAGTCCTCTTCGATCATTCACCCAGATTCCGGTCGAATCCAGTGTGCAAACTTTTCTATGTGACCACAGGTGCGTGGAAAGAGCAAATCGCGTTTCAAAGAAAGATTAAAGATACTCAAGAGCGCCTGGAATCGACAAACCTTATCTCAAGAGCTGATTTCCATGTTTGGGGCGCTAAACAGATACAAGATAGTTGGCGTTCGATCGATAGTGCGACAGAAGTAACCTTCCAATTTGATCAGAAGACTACGCTCCCCGATATGTCGGGCATTAGAGAGGCCTATATTGGAGTTCTCTCGGCGAGTGAGTTCGTCAAACTGATTGTTGACGAAGATGGCGATATCCGGAAAGCCCTGTTCTTCGATAATGTTCGAGATTTTCAAGGTGACAATGATGTGAACTTGGACATCGGGCGGACGCTATTGTCCGGCGAAGCGAGTCACTTCTGTGTATTGAACAATGGAGTCACGACCGTAGCGGGCGACCTCAAGGTTACAGGCAATCGCTTCACGCTTCGAGACTTCCAGATTGTCAACGGCTGCCAGACTAGCCATATCCTGCACAGATTCCGAGATAGACTGGAAGGCGTGTACGTTCCGTTCCGGCTAATTGTCTCGGAAGACGATGACGTCACCAATAGCATTACCAAGGCGACTAATAAGCAGAGTCAGGTCACGGCCGAGAACCTGCTCGCGCTGGCAGAGGTTCAGAAGAGGATCGAAGCATACTTCAGTTCTTATGGCGAAAATGATGCTCACAGGATCTATTACGAGCGCCGCTCGAAGCAGTGGGCAGGAAGCGCTCAAGTAAGGGGAACGTGGCGGGTCATCACACTACGTAACCTCATGCAGTCTTTCTCTTCTCTATATCTCCGAATTCCGCATACCGCTGCCCGATATTACGGAGATCTCCGTAGAGGGCCGGTGCGGATGTATTTGCGGACTCGCATCACCCTTCATATTACTACAGCGCAGCATACGCCTTTTGTAAAATGGACCATTTCTTCCGCAGTGGAACGATAGATCGCGGATTGAAACCGGTTAGGTATCACCTACTGACGGGGATTCAGACCATGGTCAGCGGAAAGGTTGAACCCGACAGAATCGAGTCACTGGAGAAGAAGGCAGAAAAGGCTTGTAAAAATCTTAATGATATTCTGTGGGACGACCAGAAGTACCTCGAATATATTACCCACGCGGCCGGTGTGATCCAAACCCTCGCCGGAGATCGAGGAATAGATCGTGAGCTGGGGCGCAACCGGGATTTCACCGAGCAGTTTATGAAGGCGCTACTGTGACGCCGTACACCTCGGAAGAGGTAACAATCCTTGAGTAGTCGAAAATCTATGGGTTGAACCACCGACGTCAGCGCGACGCTGCGCAGGTTCCGACTGCGGAACTCGGGCTTAGGATGCCATCCTGGGCAAGCATCCGCAGCCGGGCGGTGAGACCGAAACCCCCAGGCCGGGAGTGGGAGGGATGCGCGCGCCTACTAAGCTGCCTCGAGTGAGTCTCGTACTACTGCCCGCGGTCGATGTCGCCAATGGTGAGGCCGTGCGCCTCGTACAGGGAGAGGCCGGTAGCGAAACCAGCTACGGCTCCCCGAGGGAGGCGGCGCTGGCGTGGCAGGAGGCGGGGGCCGAGTGGGTGCACCTGGTCGACCTGGACGCCGCGTTCGGGCGCGGGTCGAATCGGGAGCTGCTGGCCGGAGTGGTCGGTGAGCTGGACGTGAAGGTGGAGCTCTCCGGCGGGATCAGGGACGACGATTCGCTGCGCGCGGCGCTCGCCACCGGGTGCGCGCGGGTGAACCTTGGCACCGCCGCGCTGGAGGATCCGGTGTGGTGCGCCAAGGCCATCGCCGAGTACGGGGAGCGGATCGCGGTCGGGCTCGACGTGCGGATCGTCGACGGCGAGCACCGGCTGCGCGGCCGCGGCTGGGTGAGCGACGGCGGCGACCTGTGGGAGGTGCTGGAGCGGCTGGAGCGCGACGGCTGCACCCGCTACGTCGTCACCGATGTCACCAAGGACGGCACCCTGACCGGCCCCAACCTGGACCTGCTCCGCGATGTCGCCGGCGCGACCGACGCCCCGGTGATCGCCTCCGGCGGCGTCTCCACCCTGGACGACCTGGTCGCCATCGCCGAGCTGGTCGGCGACGGGGTCGAGGGCGCGATCGTCGGCAAGGCGCTGTACGCGGGCCGGTTCACGCTGCCCGAGGCGCTGGCGGCGGTGCGCTGAGCAGTGGTCTCCACCTCGAAGGCCGCGGCGCGCCGGGCACTCCGCTCGGCCCCTCCGCGCCACCTCGCTGACCCGCGCGAACTCGCAGCCCCGCGCGCGAGTGCGGACCCCCGGCGATGAGCCCGCGCGACCAGGCCACCGTGGCCGACGCCGATCTCGGCACGCTGCTCGACACCGCCGCCGCCATCCTGGACGAGGTGGCGCCCCGGTTCGTCGAGGGAATCGGCGCGCCGAGCGCGGTCACCAAGGGCCGCAACGACTTCGCCACCGAACTCGACCTGGAACTCGAGCGCACGGTGAGCGCCGCGCTGCGCGAGCGCACCGGCATCGAGGTACACGGCGAGGAGTACGGCGGGCCGCAGCTCGGCTCCGGCGCCGCCTGGGTGCTCGACCCGATCGACGGCACCTTCAACTACTCCGCCGGGCACCCGCTCTCCGGCATGCTGCTCGCCCTGGTCCGGGACGGCGAACCGGTGCTCGGCCTCACCTGGCTGCCGCTGCTGAACCGCCGCTATGCCGCGGCGGCCGGCGGCCCGCTGGTGGTGGACGGCGTGCCGCTGCCCCCGCTGGCGCGGGCCTCGCTCGGCGAATCCATGATCGGCTTCGGCGCCTTCAACGTGGATTCCCGCGGCCGCATCCCCGGGCAGTTCCGCTTCGACCTGCTCGGCCCGCTGAGCAGGCTCTCCTCCCGGGTCCGGATGCACGGCTCGACCGGGATCGACCTGGCCTTCACCGCGCACGGGGTACTCGGCGGCGCGATCGTCTTCGGCCACCACCCGTGGGACAACGCGGCCGGTGTCGCGCTGGTCAGGGCCGCGGGCGGGGTGGTCACCGATATCGCGGGCGAGCCGTGGACCATCACCTCCGGCTCGGTGCTCGCCGCCGCGCCCGGCGTGCACGCCGAGCTGCTCGCGATGATCTGCACGGTCGCCGAGGACGCGTGAGAAAGGTGCCGACATGACGCTGGCCGTGCGGGTGATCCCGTGCCTGGACGTGGACGCGGGCCGGGTGGTCAAGGGTGTCAACTTCCAGAACCTGCGGGACGCGGGCGACCCGGTCGCGCTCGCCGCGACCTACGACGCGCAGGGCGCCGACGAGCTCACCTTCCTCGACGTCACCGCCTCCACCGGCGACCGCGGCACCATGATCGACGTGGTCACCAGGACCGCCGAGCAGATCTTCATCCCGCTCACCGTCGGCGGCGGCGTGCGCACCGTCGCCGACGTGGACCGGCTGCTGCGCGCCGGCGCGGACAAGGTCTCGGTGAACACCGCGGCCATCGCGCGCCCCGAGGTGCTGCGCGAGATGTCCGAGCGGTTCGGCTCGCAGTGCATCGTGCTCTCGGTCGATGCCCGCACGGTGCCCGACGGGCAGCCGAGCACCCCGTCCGGCTGGGAGGTCACCACGCACGGCGGCAAGCGCGGCACCGGGATCGACGCGGTCGAGTGGGCCGAGCGCGGCGCCGAACTCGGCGTCGGCGAGATCCTGCTCAACTCGATGGACGCGGACGGCACCAAGGCCGGGTTCGACCTGCTGATGATCCGCGCGGTGCGGGCCGCGGTGGCGGTGCCGGTGATCGCCAGTGGCGGTGCGGGCGCGGTCGAGCACTTCGCCCCCGCGGTGCACGCCGGGGCGGACGCGGTGCTCGCGGCCAGCGTCTTCCACTTCGGCGAGCTGACCATCGGGAACGTCAAGGACTCGCTGCGGGACCAGGACATCGTGGTGCGCTGAACAAGAATCACCCCCTGCCGGAGCCGGGGAATCGCCCTGCGACGGAACGCCGTCGCAGGGTGATGTGAGTATCGGAATCGCAGCGCCCCCGTCGGGCTCGCCTCGCGCTGGCTCGGCCGGACCCCGAGCCACGACGCGATCGCCGGGATCCTCGGCCGCGAGGTGTCCGGCACGTCGGTGGTGCCGATCATCGGCAGGCACCCGCTGCGCACCTGGCGGCTGCTCGGCGAGCTGAGCCGGTCCCGTATAAAGACAGCATGAGCCTGGACCCGACGATCGCCGCCCGCCTCAAGCGCAACGAGGCGGGGCTGGTGTCCGCGGTGGCCCAGGAGAAGGCCACCGGGGCGGTGCTCATGGTCGCCTGGATGGACGACGAGGCACTGGCCCGCACCCTGGCGACGCGCAGGGCCACGTACTACTCGCGCTCGCGGCAGCAGTACTGGGTGAAGGGCGAGACCTCGGGGCACACCCAGTACGTGCACGAGGTGCGGCTGGACTGCGACGGCGACACCGTGCTGCTCGTGGTCGACCAGGAGGGCGCCGCCTGCCACACCGGCACGCACACCTGCTTCGACGGCGACCGGCTGCTCGCCGAGGGCTGACTCAGTCCTGGTTCTCCTGGTCGAGGACGTCGGTGAGGTGCCGGGAGAGCGTGTCGACCACCCGGGCGAGCTCGCGGGTGGTCTCCGAATCCAGCGCGTCGAAGACCAGCCTGCGCACCGCCTCCAGGTAGCCCGGCGCCACCTCGACCACCTTGACATACCCGGTGTCGGTCAGGACGGCCTGCACGCCGCGCTTCCCCGAGGTCGCGGAGCGCTGCACCCAGCCGAGCCGCTCCAGTTTCGAGATCACGTGCGAGAGCCGGGATAACGACGCATTTGCCTTGTGCGCCAGCTCGCTCATCTGCAAACGATGCCCGGCCTCCTCGGAGAGCAGGGTCAGCACCCAGTACTCGAAATGCGTGATTCCGAATTCTCGCTGCAGCCTGGTGTCGAGCGCACCGGGCAGCCGGGTGGTCACGGTGACCATCGCGCGCCAGGCGCGCTCTTCGACCGGGTCGAGCCATTTCGTCACTGTCTGCCTACTTTCGGAGCCAAGTGACGTGGGGCGAAGGTTCAGCCGGGCTGATTCGGCGCGGAATTCACTGCAACGTGTATTCACAGTCACTCGCGTGAGCGAGTTTGCCACGGTGATGCTCGAGCGTCATGGAGATGCTCGGTTCCGTGAAAACACTCACAAACCGCCGGAATCGGTCGCCGGCTTTCCGGCGGCCGGTTCGACCACCCGGCCGGCGCCCCTGCGGCGGCGGATGCCGCGCCGGGCCAGCAGCGCCGCGACGGCGGCGAAGAGCACCGCGGCGAGGATCGCGCCGGTCAGGGCGGCGCCGCGGAAGGCGGGGGCATCGACGTCGAGGATGCGCTCGCCAGCGTGCGCGGCATCGCTGGTGCCGAGCACCACGGTGAGCGTGAGCAGGTTGGGGATCGCGGCCAGCAGCGCGAGCAGCGCTGCCGCGCCCGCCAGGAAGCGCCCGCCCCTGCGCCGCCAGCCGAGCGCGGCGGCGAGCAGCAGGAACAGGGTGAGCGCGGTGCCGACGCCCCCGTAGAGCAGTCCCCAGCCGATGCCCTTGGCGAAGCTGCCGTCCACCGCCGAGGCCAGGCGCTGGGCCCACCAGCGCGGCAGGAACGCGGCCAGGATCAGGTAGGCGACGACCAGCACCGCGAGCAGCGCCACCGCCGCGATCGCGCGGTTGCGCCACACCGTCGCGGCCGGTTTCCGCCGATCGACCGGGACCTCGCTGGATGTCATGGATCCAGGGTAGGCGCGCGCCTTCTCCGTGACCCGATATCGCGCCCGGCGGGTCCGGTGCTCGACGCCGTCCCCGGTGACCACCGCCGCGGTCCCGATGCCGATGTGCCGGTCGGCGCGGCGCCGACCGGCACAGCCCGTCTACTTCCTACTTCGCGCGCTCGCGCAGGAACTGCAGGGCGTCGTCGGCGTGCACGGTGGCGCGCAGCTCGCTGGCGATCACGGTGAGCACGGTGCGGTCGGTATCGATCACGAAGGTCTGCCGCTTCACCGGGGCCAGCTTGCCGAGCAGCCCGCGCTTGACGCCGAACTCCTTCGCCACCGCGCCGTCGGCGTCGGAGAGCAGCGGGTAGCCGAGGCTCTGCTTGCCCGCGAAGCCGGACTGCGTCGCCACCGAGTCGGTGCTGATCCCGGCGCAGCTCGCGCCGAGCGCGGCGAACTCGCCGACCAGGTCGCGGAAGTGGCACGCCTCCGCGGTGCACACCGGGGTGTTGGCGGCGGGGTAGAAGAACAACACCAGCGGTCCGTCGGCGAGCAGCGCGTCGAGCGAACGGGGTGTACCGGACTGATCGGGGAGCTCGAACCGCGGAGCGAGCTGGCCTGTCTGCATGAACCCCGACCCTACCTGCCGTGCGGCCGGTCGGGGCCGCCGTCGCGGGGGCCCGATATCCGTTCGCGGCCACCTGGGATGATGGCCCGATGCACGCCGCGCCGACCCCAGCCACCACGTCCCGCGAACGCTTCCACGAGCTGGCCGCGGAGCACCGCGTGGTCCCGGTGACCAGGAAGGTGCTCGCGGACTCCGAGACTCCGCTCTCGGCCTACCGCAAGCTGGCCGCGAGCCGGCCGGGCACCTTTCTCTTCGAGTCGGCGGAGAACGGGCGCTCCTGGTCGCGCTGGTCGTTCATCGGTGCGGGCAGCCCGTCCGCGCTCACCGTCGCCGACGGCGAGGCCGCCTGGCTCGGCGCGACTCCCGCCGACGCCCCGGTCGGCGGCGACCCGCTGACCGCGCTGCACGACACCCTCGAACTGCTGCGCACCGAGCGGATCCCCGGGCTGCCCCCGCTCACCGGCGGCATGGTCGGCTACCTCGGCTACGACGCGGTGCGCCGGATGGAGCGGCTGCCCACGCTCGCCGCCGACGACCTGCGGCTGCCCGAGATGGTGCTCATGCTCGCCACCGACCTGGCTGCCTTCGACCACCACGAGGGCGCGATCACGCTGATCGCCAACGCGGTGAACTGGAACGGCACCGCCGACCGGGTGGACGAGGCCTACGACGACGCCGTCGCCAGGCTGGACCGGATGACCGCCGCGCTCGCCGCCCCCGCTGCCTCCACCGTCTCGGTCTTCGACCAGCCCGAGCCGGACTACCGCCGGGCGCGGAGCAGCGACGAGTTCGGCGCCGACGTGCGCAGGCTGATCGGCGAGATCGAGGCGGGCGAGGCCTTCCAGGTGGTGATCTCGCAGCGCTTCGAGATGGACTTCGACGGCGAGCCGATCGACCTCTACCGGATGCTGCGCGCCGCCAACCCGAGCCCGTACATGTATCTGCTGCAGATCCCGGACAGCGCGGGCGGCACCGCCTTCTCCATCGTCGGCTCCAGCCCGGAATCGCTGGTCACCGTGGTGGACGGGGTGGCGACGACGCACCCGATCGCCGGCACCAGGTGGCGCGGGGCCACCGAGGAGGACGACCTGCTGCTGGAGAAGGGGCTGCTGGCGGACGAGAAGGAGAACGCCGAGCACCTCATGCTCGTCGACCTGGGCCGCAACGATCTGGGGCGGGTGTGCAGGCCGGGGACGGTGCGGGTCACCGAGTACCGGCACATCGAGCGGTACAGCCACGTCATGCACCTGGTCTCCACGGTCTCCGGGCAGCTCGCGGAGGGGAAGGTGGCGCTGGACGCGGTGCGCGCCTGCTTCCCGGCGGGCACGCTCTCCGGGGCGCCGAAGGTGCGGGCCATGCAGCTCATCGAGGAGCTGGAGCCGACCCGGCGCGGGATCTACGGCGGCGTCGTCGGGTACCTGGACTTCGCCGGGGATGCCGACACCGCCATCGCCATCCGGACCGCGCTGGTCAAGGACGGGATCGCCTACGTGCAGGCGGGTGCGGGGGTGGTCGCCGACTCGGTGCCGGAGTACGAGGACGACGAGGCGCGGAACAAGGCGATGGCGGTGTTGCGCGCGGTCGCCGCCGCGCGGACGGTGCGGCCGTTCGGGGCCGAGGCCCTGGTCAGCGACGGCGCGCTGTGAGCGGGGAATCGGGCGCCCCCGCCGCTGCGGAGGAGCCGGACCGCTCGGAACCGGCGTCGGGCCTGCCGGTCGCCGCGCCCGCGGACGCCGTCGACGGGCGGCCCGGCGACGCGAAGGCCGGGCGGCGGTATCCGGTGGGGCCGGTGGTGCTGCTCGCCGTCGCGGCGGGGCTCATGTGGGTGGCCTCGCGGATGACCTGGGTGACCGTGACCTCCTCGGACGGGCTCACCGAGCCGCGCACCGACGAGCTGAACGGCGGCACCTGGTTCGGCGCGCTCACCCCGCTGGCGCTGGTGCTGCTCGCCGCCATCGCGGCGGTCTTCGCGACGCGGGGGTGGCTGCGGCGGTTCCTCGGGGTGGTGGTCACCCTGGTCGCCGCGGTCACCGCCGTGCCACCCTTCGCGCTGCTCACCGGCTCCGGCGATCCGGGGCAGCGCGGCGCCACCCTGGCCGAGCTGCCCGGGCGAGCCGTCGTCACCGGCGCGCAGACCGCTGTCTTCCCGGCGCTGATCGCCGTCGCCGCCGCGCTCGCCGCCTTCACCGCGGGCGTGCTGCTCGCCCGCATGCCACGCGGGTCCGCCGAGCTCTCCGGGCGCTACGACGCCCCCGCCGTCCGCCGCGCCGCGGCCGGGGCGGAACTGGACAAGGCGCGGTCCGGCGCGGACGCCGAGCTCCCCGAGCGGGTCCTCTGGGACGCCCTCGACGCAGGCGACGACCCCACCGTCGACCCCGGGCCGTCGCGTGCTCGAGGTCCGGCGGACCCGGAGCCGGGCACCGCCCCGGCGCGTGCACCCGGGACTGCCTGCGACCAGGCGGAGATCGTCACGGGCGGAGCGTCCGGTGACGTCGACGGTGACCGGCCTCGCAGCGCGGGCGCCGAGTGACCGCGCACACGTTCCGGCGGCGCGCCGCCCGGCGCGCCCCGGGTGCGCAGGTCCGGCCCGGTGGGAGCGCCGCCGCGGGAGGCAACCGCCGACCCGAGTCGGACTCCCGGTTCCCGGGCATTTATTCTTGGTCGGCATCGGTGAGACAGCGCCTGGAGGGATTTTCAGGCAGCAGGTCCGTCTCCCCAGAAAGGATTCGAGCCAGATGACGGTACTCGACTCGATTCTCGACGGGGTCCGTGCGGACGTGGCCACCCGCGAAGCGGTCACGGATTTCGCCACGATCAAGGCGGCGGGAGCCGCCGCCCGCCCCGCGCTGGACGCCAAGGCAGCACTGCTCGAGGACGGTATCGGAGTCGTCGCGGAAGTCAAGCGCGCCAGCCCGTCCAAGGGCTCGCTGGCGACGATCACCGACCCCGCCGCGCTCGCCAAGGCCTACGAGGACGGCGGCGCGCGGGTGATCAGCGTGCTCACCGAGGAGCGCCGCTTCCACGGCTCGCTGGACGACCTGGACGCCGTCCGCGCCGCCGTCTCCATCCCGGTGCTGCGCAAGGACTTCGTCGTCGGCCCGTACCAGATCCACGAGGCGCGGGCGCACGGCGCCGACGTCATCCTGCTGATCGTGGCCGCGCTGCAGCAGGACGTGCTCGCCTCGCTCATCGACCGCACCGAATCGCTCGGCATGACCGCGCTGGTCGAGGTGCACACCGAGGAGGAGGCGGACCGCGCGCTGGAGGCGGGCGCCTCGGTGATCGGCGTGAACGCCCGCAATCTCAAGACGCTCGAGGTGGACCGCGACGTCTTCTCCCGGATCGCCCCCGGGCTGCCCACCGAGGTCATCCGGATCGCCGAGTCCGGCGTCCGCGGCACCGCCGACCTGCTCGCCTACGCGGGTGCGGGCGCGGATGCCGTCCTGGTGGGCGAGGGGCTGGTGACCAGCGGTGACCCGCGCGCCGCCGTGCTCAAGCTGGTCACCGCGGGCACCCACCCGTCCTGCCCGAAGCCGGCACGGCGGGGGCGGTGATGGCCGCGCTGCCCCAGGCCAGCGCGGGCGTCGCCGAACACAGCGCGCACGAGCCGGACACCGGCGGCCACTTCGGCGTCTACGGCGGCAGGCACGTGCCGGAGGCGCTGATGGCGGTGATCGAAGAGGTCACCGCCGAATACGAGAAGTGCCGCACCGACCGCACCTTCCTCGACGAGCTGGACCGGCTGCAGCGCGATTACACCGGGCGTCCGTCGCCGGTCTTCGAGTGCGTCCGGCTCGCCGAGCACGCGGGCGGCGCCCGCATCCTGCTCAAGCGCGAGGACCTGAACCACACCGGCTCGCACAAGATCAACAATGTGCTCGGGCAGGCGCTGCTCGCCCAGCGCATGGGCAAGAAGCGGGTGATCGCCGAGACCGGCGCGGGCCAGCACGGCGTCGCCACCGCCACCGCCTGCGCACTGCTCGGGCTGGAGTGCGTGATCTACATGGGCGCGGTCGACACCGCGCGGCAGGCGCTGAACGTCGCCAGGATGCGGCTGCTCGGCGCGGGCGTCGTCTCGGTGGAGACCGGCTCGCGCACGCTCAAGGACGCCATCAACGAGGCGCTGCGGGACTGGGTCTCGCACGCCGACGACACCTACTACTGCTTCGGCACCGCGGCGGGCCCGCACCCGTTCCCGCTGCTGGTCCGCGATTTCCAGCGGATCGTCGGGCTGGAGGCGCGCGAGCAGGTGCAGGCGCTCACCGGCAGGCTGCCGGACGCGGTGGTGGCCTGCGTCGGCGGCGGCTCCAACGCCATCGGCATCTTCCACCCGTTCCTCGACGACGCCGGGGTCCGGCTGGTCGGCTACGAAGCCGCGGGCGACGGCGTCGAGACCGGGCGGCACGCGGCCACCTTCACCGGCGGCACCCCCGGCGCCTTCCAGGGCGCCTACTCGTACCTGCTGCAGGACGAGGACGGCCAGACCATCGAGTCGCACTCGATCTCCGCCGGCCTCGACTACCCCGGCGTCGGACCCGAGCACGCCCACCTCAAGGACATCGGCCGCGCCGAGTACCAGCCGGTCACCGACGCCGAGGCGATGGACGCCCTGCTGCTGCTCAGCCGCACCGAGGGGATCATCCCGGCGATCGAGTCGGCGCACGCCGTCGCCGGTGCGCTGCGGCTCGGCAAGGAGCTGGGGCCGGGCGCGATCATCCTGGTGAACCTCTCCGGTCGCGGGGACAAGGACATGGACACCGCCGCCCGCTGGTTCGGGCTCTTCGACGAGGGGCAGGAAGCGTGACTTCGCGTCTCGCGGCCACGTTCGCGGCCGCCCGCGGCGAGGGGAGGGCCGCGCTGATCGGCTACCTGCCCGCCGGCTACCCGGACCTGGACGGGTCGATCGCGGCCTGCCGCGCGCTGGTCGAGGCCGGGTGCGACATCGTCGAGGTCGGGGTCGCGTACTCCGATCCGGTGATGGACGGGCCGACCATCCAGGTCGCCGCCGAGCAGGCGCTGCGCAACGGGGTCCGGGTGCGCGACGTGTTCCGGGTGGTCGAGGCGATCACCGGGGCCGGCGGTCAGGCCGTGGTGATGAGTTACTGGAATCCGGTGCTGCGCTACGGGATCGACGCCTTCTCGCGCGATCTCGCCGCCGCGGGCGGGGCCGGGATCATCACGCCGAACCTCATTCCGGACGAGGCGGGAGAGTGGATCGCCGCTTCGGACGCGCACGGGCTGGATCGGATCTTCCTGGTCGCGCCCTCCTCCACCGAGGAGCGGTTGGTCATGACGCTCGAGGCGAGCAGCGGGTTCGTCTACGCCGCGTCGACCATGGGCGTCACCGGGGCTCGCGATGCCGTCTCCTCCGCGGCGCCGGAGCTGTGCGCGCGGATTCGGGCGCACAGTGATATTCCGATCGGGGTCGGGCTCGGGGTGCGCTCCGGTGCGCAGGCCGCCGAGATCGCCGCGTATGCCGACGGTGTCATCGTCGGGTCGGCGCTGGTCACCGCCGCGGGCGAAAGTCTGGAGGCGGTGCGTGCCCTGACCGCCGAGCTCGCCGACGGTGTTCGCTCCGCGACGGTCACTTCCTGAGCGCACCTCCTCCGGAGGTGCGCCCCTTCGCCCCTGCCCGGGCGGTCTGCCCGGCGGCTCGGATACGGTGGCGTCCGTGACCTCACGAGTCCTGGCAGACAGTCTTTCCGGCGCCGCCGACGTGCTGGCCTACATTCCGAGTCCCGCGCAGGGTGTCTGGCAGCTGGGGCCGTTCCCGTTGCGCGCCTACGCCCTCTGCATCATCGCGGGCATCATCGTCGCCATCTGGTGGGGTGAGCGGCGCTGGCGGGAGCGCGGCGGGCAGCCGGGGGCGGTGCTCGACGTCGCCATGTTCGCGGTGCCGTTCGGGCTGATCGGCGGCAGGCTCTACCACGTCGCCACCGACTGGCAGAAGTACTTCGGGCCGGACGGGAACGCGATCGACGCGCTCAAGATCTACCAGGGCGGGCTCGGGATCTGGGGTGCGGTCGCGCTCGGCGCGGTCGGCGCCTGGATCGGCTGCCGGATCTACAAGATCCCGCTCCCCGCCCTCGGCGACGCCGTCGCGCCGGGGATCCTGCTGGCGCAGGCCATCGGCAGGCTCGGCAACTGGTTCAACCAGGAGCTGTACGGCCGGGAGACCGAGGTGCCGTGGGGGCTGGAGATCTACCGCCGGGTCGGCGACGACGGCCGGCTGGACATGATGGGCGGGGTCTCCACCGGCGTGGTGGACAAGGTCGTGCACCCGACCTTCCTCTACGAGCTGCTCTGGAACGTGCTGATCGTGATCGCCCTGGTTTGGCTGGACCGGCGGTACCGGATCGGACACGGGCGGCTCTTCGCGCTCTACGTCGCCTGGTACAGCTTCGGCCGCTTCTTCGTCGAGCTCATGCGGGACGACGAGGCGACGCACATCGCCGGGATCCGGATCAACTCGTTCACCGCGGCGGTCGTGTTCCTGCTCGCCATCGCCTACTTCGTCTTCGCCACCAAGGGGCGGGAGCGGGCGGAGCAGCTGCAGCCGGCCACCGGGCGGCCGTGGCCGTGGCAGCTCGGTGCGTTGCGCACCTACGGTGCCGCGGAGGCTGTTCCGGGCGACCCGGACGGGGTCGACGGATCGGCGGATTCGGAGGTCGAGGGTGAGCAGGCGGACGCGAAGGCGGCGGAGGCTGCGGACGCGAAGGACGAGGGTGCCTCCGTCGACGTGACGAAGGCGACCGCCGGAACGGCACCGGCGGGGGAGAAGCCCGAACCTCCCGCGGCGGGCACGGCGGAGGCGCCGGAGACGAAGACTTCGCCCGGGGCGAAGGCCACCGAAACCACTCCGGATCCGGATCTCGCGAAAACGTCGGAGGATTCCGGCAACGCCGACGCGGGTGCGCGCGATAACGGAACCGAGAGCGATGCGGGGTCCACCGCGACGAAACCGAGTGGTTCGCGCCAGAATGACTCGTGACCGTCGCGGCTCGCCGCCGCTCGGATCAGCACACGGGGCCTGAGCAAGGCGCCCGCACGACGGAGGAGGACGTGTGACCGACCCCTATCAGAACAATCCGGGTGGCCCCCAGTACGGGCCGCCCGGCACCGGCCCCGACCTGAACAAGTCCGGCGAGCAGCCGCAGCAGCCGTACGCCCAGTCGGACCCGTACGGCCAGCAGCAGTACGGTCAGCCCCAGCAGCAGTACGGCCAGCCGCAGTACGGCCAGCCGCCGCAGCAGTACGGGCAGCCGCAGTACGGCCAGCCCGCCGACCCGTACGCGAACCAGGGCGCCTACCCGGTTCCGCCGCCGCAGGGTTACAACCCGAACGACCCGGAGGCCCCGTACGGCCGCGACATCTACGGCGCCCCGTTCTCCGACAAGCAGAAGCTCGTCGCCGGCCTGCTGCAGATCTTCGTCGGCTCCCTCGGGGTCGGCCGGTTCTACCTCGGCTACACCACGATCGGCGTGCTCCAGCTCGTGGTGAGCATCGTGACCTGCGGCATCGGCGCGATCTGGCCGCTGATCGACGGAATCATGATCCTCATGGGCAAGGTGCCCGACGTCCAGGGCCGCCCGCTGCGGGACTGACTCCGCGCCTCCCGAGGCGTCGCCGCCGCCCGCGGTGGCGTCTCGGGCCGTTTCCGGCCGGGGAGCGATAGGCTGAGCCTCTCCGTCGAAAGGGGTCAGCCGTGCGCCGCAGGCTGTTCGCCGCCGTTCTGCTCGCCGTCCTCGCCGCCACCGGCCTGACGGCGTGTAGCGGCTCGAGCGACCCCGACGTGCTCCGCGTCGGCACCGAGGGCACCTACGCGCCCTTCAGCTTCCAGGGCACCGACGGCGCGCTCACCGGCTACGACGTCGAGATCGCGCGGGCCGTCGGCGAGAAGCTGGGCAAGCGGGTCGAGTTCGTGCAGACCCCGTGGGACGCCATCTTCGCCGGGCTGGAATCGCGCCGCTTCGACGTGGTCGCCAACCAGGTGACGGTCACCCCGGAGCGCAGCCGGAAGTACGGCATCTCCACCCCGTACACCGTCTCCGAGGGCGTCGTCGTCACCCGCGCCGACGACAACTCGATCACCTCGCTCGCCGACCTGCGCGGCAAGACCAGCGCCCAGTCGGTCACCAGCAACTGGAACCAGGTCGCCACCGACGCCGGCGCGAAGGTCGAGGCCGTCGAGGGCTTCGTGCAGGCCGTGCAGCTGCTGAAGAACGGCCGGGTGGACGCCACCGTCAACGACAACCTCGCGGTCGCCGAGTACACCACCCGCACCGGCGACAGCGGCGTCAAGGTGGCGGCCGAGACCGGCTCCACCACCGAGCAGGCCTTCGCCACCAGGAAGGACGACGCGCTGCTGGCCGACCTGAACCGCGCCCTGGACGAGCTGCGCGCCGACGGAACCCTGAAGCGGATCTCGGAGAAGTACTTCGGCACCGACGTCAGCGCCCCCGCGGGCAACTGACCCCGGATGGATCCCGCCACCAGGGAGCTGATCCTGCACAACCTGGCGCCGATGCTGCGCGCCACGGTGACCATGACGCTCCCGCTCACCGCCGTCAGCTTCGTCATCGGGTTGGTGCTCGCGCTGCTGCTCGCGCTGGCCAGGTTGTCGCCGCTGTGGGTGCTCTCGGTGCCCGCCCGGGTCTACATCTCGATCATCCGCGGCACGCCGCTGCTGGTGCAGCTCTTCATCGTCTTCTACGCGCTGCCGCAGTTCGGGATCGTCATCGACCCTTTCCCGGCCGCGGTGATCGCGTTCAGCCTCAATGTCGGCGGCTACGCGGCCGAGGTGGTGCGGGCGGCGATCCTCTCGGTGGCGCACGGGCAGTGGGAGGCATCCTGGGCGGTGGGGCTGCGCTACCCGCAGATCCTGCGGCTGGTGATCCTGCCGCAGGCCGCCCGGATCGCCGTCCCCCCGCTCAGCAACACCCTGATCTCGCTGGTCAAGGACACCTCGCTGGCCTCGACGATCCTGGTCACCGAGCTGCTCAGGACCGCCCAGCTGGCGGCGGCGCCGACCTTCGACTTCTTCGCGCTGTACGGCGTGGCCGCGGTGTACTACTGGGTCATCTGCCTGGTGCTCGGCTTCGGCCAGACCCGGTTGGAGACGCGGCTCTCCCGGCACGTCGCGCGGTGAGCACCAGTTCACGAGAGCTTCATCCGCGCCGAGGAGAGCGAAGGGCGCGGGCAGGACTAGTCTCGACGCCGTGATGCGACGGACGAAGATTGTGTGCACTCTCGGACCGGCCACTGCCTCCGAGGACCGTATTCGCGAACTCGTCGAGAGCGGCATGGACGTTGCCCGGCTGAACTTCAGCCACGGTGAGCACGCGGACCACGCCGAGAACTACAAGAAGGTTCGCCAGGCCTCCGACCACGCCGGTCGCGCCGTCGGCATCCTCGCCGACCTACAGGGGCCCAAGATCCGGCTCGGCCGGTTCACCGAGGGCCGCACCACCTGGGCCACCGGGGAAGAGGTGCGGATCACCGTCGACGAGGTCGACGGCACGCACGACCGGGTCTCCACCACGTACAAGGAACTCGCCGCGGACGCCAAGGCGGGTGACCGGCTGCTGGTCGACGACGGCAAGGTCGGGCTCACCGTCACCGGGGTCGATGGCAACGACGTGATCTGCCGGGTCACCGAGGGCGGCCCGGTCTCCAACAACAAGGGCGTCTCGCTGCCCGGCATGAACGTCTCGGTGCCCGCGCTCTCCGAGAAGGACATCGAGGACCTGGAGTTCGCCCTCGCGCTCGGCGTCGACTTCATCGCGCTCTCCTTCGTGCGCTCGCCGTCGGACGTCGAGCTGGTGCACGACATCATGGACCGGGTCGGGCGCCGGGTGCCGGTGATCGGCAAGCTGGAGAAGCCGGAGGCCATCGACAACCTGGAGGCCGTCGTGCTCGCCTTCGACGCCGTCATGGTCGCCCGCGGCGACCTCGGCGTCGAGCTGCCGCTGGAGCAGGTGCCGCTGGTGCAGAAGCGGGCCATCCAGATGGCGCGGGAGAACGCCAAGCCGGTGATCGTGGCGACCCAGATGCTGGAGTCCATGATCGAGAACTCCCGCCCGACCAGGGCCGAGGCCTCGGACGTCGCCAACGCGGTGCTGGACGGCGCGGACGCGGTCATGCTCTCCGGCGAGACCTCGGTCGGCGCCTACCCGATCGACACCGTGCGCACCATGGCGCGGATCGTGCACGCGGTGGAGTCCGAGTCGACGACGGTGCCGCCGCTGACCCACGTGCCGCGCACCAAGCGCGGCGTCATCTCCTACGCCGCGCGCGACATCGGCGAGCGGCTGAACGCCAAGGCGCTGGTCGCCTTCACCCAGTCGGGTGACACCGTGCGCCGTCTCGCGCGGCTGCACACCCCGCTGCCGCTGCTCGCCTTCACCCCGCTCCCGGAGGTGCGCAGCCAGCTCTCGCTGACCTGGGGAACGGAAACGTTCCTGGTCCCGACGGTGCACAGCACCGACGCCATGATCAAGCAGGTGGACGCCGCGCTGCTCACCCTCGGCCGCTACCAGCGGGGTGACCTGGTGGTCATCGTGGCCGGCTCCCCGCCCGGAACCGTCGGTTCCACTAACCTGATCCACGTACACCGGATCGGTGAGGAGGACCATTAGTGAGTGACCTATCCGCTGCCATGTCCGTCCCGGCGACGGGCGGTGTGCGGCTGTGACCCCGGCGGTTCCCGGTGCGGTGACGGCCGGGACCGAGATCGGGACCGATCTCGCCGTGCTGCTCGACCTCCTCGACCTCGAGGAGGTCGGGGGGGACGTGTTCGTCGGGCAGCACCCGGCGAAGGTGTGGAGCCGGACCTTCGGCGGCCAGCTGGTCTCGCAGGCCATCATCGCCGCGGGCCGCACCGTCGGTGATCGCCCGGTGCACGCGGTGAACGCGCACTTCGTGCGGGGCGGTGACGTCAAGAAGCCGATCGAGTACCACGTCGAGCGGCACCGCGACGGGCGCGCCTTCGCCAACCGCACGGTCACCGCGAGCCAGGACGGCCAGGAGCTGTTCGTCATGCTCGCGGCGTTCCAGGAGTGGGGGCGCGGGCTGGAGCACGCGCACGAGCGCCCCGACGTGCCCGATCCGGAGAGCCTGCCGCGCATCGAGCAGAGCTTCGCCGGGTTCGAGGACAAGCTGGAGATGTTCGTGAACGCCCCGCGGCCGATCGACCTCCGCTACACCAACGACCCGTCCTGGATCCTCAAGGGCACCGGGGAGAAGCTCAACCACAACCGGGTCTGGATGAAGGCCGACGGCACGCTGCCGGACGATCCGCTGCTGCACAACGCGACGCTCGGCTACTCGTCGGACACCACCGTGCTGGATTCCATCATCACCACGCACGGGCTCTCGTGGGGGCTGGATCGGATCGTCGCGGCGACGGTGAACCACTCCATCTGGTTCCACCGGCCGTTCCGCTTCGACGAGTGGACGCTGTACGCCACCGAGTCACCGGTGGCGGCGGGGTCGCGCGGGCTCGCCACCGGGCGGTTCTACGCGCGCACCGGTGAGTTGCTCGCGACCACCGTGCAGGAGGGTGTGATCCGGCACTTCCCGCCGCGTCGGCCGAAGAACTAGGGGAGTAGGCGACGGCGCCGGTCAGATCCGCTCTCGGTCGGTGTCCAGGTCGACGTCGGTGCGCTGGGTGGCGCTGAGCGTGAACGGGATCTCCGGCTCGTCGCGCGGCGCCGCGTAGAGCGCGAGCAGCAGCTTGTGCTCCAGCGCGGCGATGTCGTCGTCGGTGAGCTCGGCCGGTGCGCCGACCAGGCTCAGCGCGATCTCGTAGCTACCGCGCGCCCCCGGGTCGAGCCCCGGGTTGTCGGTGCGCCACCGGGTTTCCAGGGCCGCATGGCGCGGGTCGTCGGCATCGACCGGCAGGGTGAAGCGCCAGGCGAAGACGTCCCGCTCCGCCAGGTGGGTGTCGACCGCGTCGCGCACCGCGCGCACCACGTGGTCGAGGGTCTCGGGGGTGAGGTAGACGTGGAGCGAAACATCCGAAATCCGCTTCGGCATGCCTGATTCCTGTCCTCGGGGCGCGCCGGAAGCGGCGCAGGGCTCGTCCGCGGGGAGTGTAGCGCCGGGGCCTTCGGCTGGAACCGGCACCACGCCGGAGCGGCGGTCGTCGCGGCGCGGGTGTGGTGCCGCCGGGTGCGGGCGCGGCGGCCACCGTCGCCGCGGCCGGCCGCTCACCGGGTGCGGTTGGCGGCGAGGAACGCCGAGAGCGGTGCCTGCGGCTGCGGCCGGATCACCAGCCCCAGCTGGACCTCCTCCACCGGCCGCGCCTGCTCGTACGGCGCGAGCGCGAGCAGCAGCGGCACCACCGCCTCCGCGATCCGATCACCCACCTCGCAGTACGACTGCGCCGAGAGCCCGACCGGATCGGCGATGTTCTCCCGGTGCACGTACGCCAGATCGTTACGCGCGGCATGCAATTCGCCGATCGTCCGCGCCCCCGTCAGCTTCGCGATCCGCCGCGCCTCCAGCAGCGTGAAGCTCCGCGCCGGCGCCCCGAACCCCATCCCGCCCGCCTGATCCCGGAGCTGATCGGTCATGGCCAGGATCAGATCCGCCCGATCCACCAGCTCCGGCGTCAGCCGCCGCGCCCGGAACCCATCCGGATCGCCCCCCAGCCCGGAGATCGTCTGCGCCGCCAGCGGTTCCACCGGAAACCCGACCAGCGCGCGCGTCCCCGCGCTCTCCGCGGTGAGCCGCGGCAACTCGTAGTCGACCGCGAGGGCGCGCGTGAGCCGCTCGGCGATCGCCGAACGGCAAACGTTGCCATTGCAGACGAACAGGACGTGCATACGACAACGGTATGCAGGTCACAGCGCTGTCACGACCCCGCGCAGCGGGAAATCACACCCCACCCGACAACTGTTCATCCGCAGGTCGGATCCCGTACACGCCCCCTGGGAAACCCTTCCCGGGGGTTTGTATCGGTCGGAAGCGGCGCCGAACAATCGGCTGGCTTCCCGCCGACCCGGCGCCGCCGCACCCCGCAGGCAATGCATCGGCAGAGGCTCGGCCGGCGGTCGCGCGCGCTTCGGCCGCATCAGACCATGCGTTCTTGCCCGACCTCGACGCCATGGGGTTCCATCGAGCGGTGGATGATTCGGTGCTCCAGAGGGATGGCCAGGCACGGTTGTCGGCCATAGCGACTCTCTACGCCGCCGCAGCGCAGCGGGACAGCGCGATCCAGGCGGGAATCGTTGGTATCTACACCATAGCCTTCGCGTTCTCGGGCGTGCTGCTCACCGTCGTCAGCAATCACTCCGGTGATTTTCACGGATTCCGTATAGCCATGGTCCCGCTGCCGATCTGGGTGCTTGTTTCCATAGCGCTTGTCGCGGCCAAATCGGCGGGAGCGAATCAGACTACGATGCGCTACCTCCAGTCGAGGCTGGACGCCATCGGGGGAGTCGACCGTCCGGCCCTCGACGAGCTCGCCCGGCAAGATGTCAGCCCAGCCGTCATCCCGGTGGCAGGTCTGGCTCTCCTCGCCCCGGCGGGTGTACTCGTCTGGCTGACTGTCCACTGTCTTGTCCAGGCCGCATCTGCGGGATGGGGCTGGGTCTTCTGGGCCATCTTCTACGTCGTGTTCGGAATTCTGTTCGTCACCGCGACGTTCTCGGGTCGCCGACGTTCCGCAGCACCACCCCGGTGAACGCGTAAAGCGACAACGCCCGAAATCGAAATTCCGGGGCCCGCCGTGGTGCCGAGTGTGGGACTCGAACCCACACGCCCTTTCGGGCAACGGTTTTTGAGACCGTCGCGTCTGCCAGTTCCGCCAACCCGGCGCACCGGAAGCGACTATAGCCGCTCGGCGCCCCCGCCCGCGAAACGGCGGGGCGGGGCGGGGTTCGCGCAGGGTATATGGGTTGTCCGGCGAGCTGAACGGTACTCTCTACAGCACTCGCATGCGGAACCAGAGGGGTCTACCAATGAGCACTACAGCAGGGGGCGCCGGCCCGACGCGGGACACCGGTGCGAAGCGGGTCGTCGTCGCCGAGGACGAGACGCTCATCAGGATGGACCTGGTCGAGATGCTCACCGAAGAGGGCTACGAGGTGGTCGGCGAGGCCGGTGACGGGCAGCAGGCGGTCGACCTCGCGGTGGAGCAGAAACCCGATCTGGTGATCATGGACGTCAAGATGCCGCGCCGGGACGGGATCGACGCCGCCGCCGAGATCGCGTCGAAACGTGTTGCGCCGGTTGTGATCCTGACCGCATTCAGCCAGCGCGACCTGGTGGAGCGGGCGCGCGACGCCGGGGCGATGGCCTACCTGGTGAAGCCGTTCACGAAGTCCGACCTGGTTCCGGCCATCGAGCTGGCGGCGAGCCGCTTCCACGAGATCACCGCGCTGGAGAGCGAGGTGGCGAACCTCTCCGAGCGGCTGGAGACCCGCAAATTGGTCGAGCGCGCCAAGGGCGTGCTGATGCAGACCCAGGGGCTGTCCGAGCCGCAGGCGTTCAAGTGGATCCAGCGCACCGCGATGGATCGGCGCACCACCATGAAGGCGGTCGCGGAGGTCGTGCTGGAGAATCTCGCGCCGCAGTGATCTGCGCTGCATTTTCGATACCCGCGGAACGCGTGTCAGGGGGCTGAGCGACGCGTCCGCGGAATCGTGGCGGGGAAATCCCGCCGTCGCGGCCGGAAATTTTACGTGCCGGAAACCTGAACTGCGAGAACAATTCGACACGAAGTCGTCTTCATGTAGCGATTGTGATGCGGATCCATCGTACCGACGCTATGTTTCTGACCGGGCTGACGCGGTCGGCCTCCCCGGTCCGACCGGGGGAACACAGGAACGTAGAGGTGAGACGCGTGCTGAGTTCGACATGGCGAAGGCGCTCCACGCGCGGCGTGCTGGCATTCGGTGCCGTCGCCGCGCTGGTGCTGACCGGATGTGGCGACAAGTCGACGAGCGACGGTGCGGATTCGTCCGGCACCGCGGGTGCGGGCGGGTTGTCGATCCAGCCCGTGCTGCAGGTCGACGCGCAGGGCAAGGAGATCCCGAAGGCGGACGCGGCCACGGCGGCCGATCCGGCAGGCGCGGGCGGCGCCACCTGCCCGGCGGGCACCTCGATCGCCATGGCAGGCGCGCTCACCGGCCCGGACGCGGCGCTCGGCATCAACATCGTCAACGGGGTGAAGCTGGCGCTGGACCAGCACAACAAGGCGAACCCGGGTTGTCAGATCGCGCTGAAGCAGTTCGACACCGAGGGTGACCCGCAGAAGGCGTCCCAGGTGATCCCGCAGGTCGTCAACGATCCGACGGTGATCGGACTGGTCGGCCCGGCCTTCTCCGGCGAGACCAAGGCGACCGGCCAGATCCTCAGCGACGCCGGGCTGGTCTCGGTCACCTCGTCGGCGACCAATGCCACGCTCACCGCGAACGGCTGGCAGACCTTCTTCCGCGGTCTGGCCAACGACGACGTGCAGGGCCCCTCGGTGGCGAACTACCTGGTGAACACCGCCGGGTACAAGAAGGTCTGCGTCGTGCAGGACAACACCGACTACGGCACCGGCCTGGCCAAGAGCATCACGGCCGGCCTCGGCGCCGCCGCCGACCCGGCCTGCGCCGCCAGCATCAAGAAGGGCGACAAGGACTTCTCGGCCACCGTCACCCAGATCTCGGCCGCCGCGCCGGACGCCATCTTCTACTCGGGCTACTACTCCGAGGGCGCCCCGCTGGCCCAGCAGCTGAAGTCGGGCGGCGTGGACGCGGTCTTCGTCTCCGCGGACGGCACCAACGACCCGCAGTTCGTCGCGCAGGCGGGCAGCTCGGCCAAGGGCGCGGTGCTCTCCTGCCCGTGCGGCCCGGCGCCGGAGACCTTCGCCAAGGAGTACGAGGCGCTGAACGGCCAGGCGCCGGGCGTGTACTCGGTCGAGGCCTACGACCTGACCACGATCCTGGCCAAGGGCATCGACGGCGGCGCGGTCACCAGGCCCGCCCTGCTCGACTACGTGAAGACGTACGACGGCGCGGGCCTGGCCCGCCAGTACAAGTGGAATCCGAACGGTGAACTGTCCAACGCGCTGATCTGGATCTACGAGGTCAAGTAGCCGGACGACCGGCGAAACGGCACGTGCGAACCCTGCCGGGGGGCGTACGTGCCGTTTCGTCCGGGGCCGAATCCGTGAGGGTGAAGATGAGGGCGAATTACGAATGACGACATCAACTCTGCTCGGCGCGGCCCACCTCGCCGACGGGTCGATCGACTTCAACTACGAGGGCGTGATCGACCAGTTCTGGCGGCTCACCGTCGACGGGCTGTCCTACGGTGCGATCTACGCGCTGGTCGCCGTCGGCTACACGCTGGTCTACGGCGTGCTGCGGCTGATCAACTTCGCCCACTCCGAGGTCTTCATGCTCGGGCTGTTCGGGCAGTACATCGGGCTCATGCTGCTCGGCTTCGGGCCCAGCGGTGACGTCTACTCGCAGGGCATCCTGCTCACCGTCACCTACCTGGGGCTGGCGATGATCTTCGGCATGGCGGTCTCCGGCGCCGCCGCGGTCGGGCTGGAGCGGGTGGCCTACCGGCCGCTGCGCAGGCGCGGGGCGAAACCGCTGATCTTCCTGATCACCGCGATCGGCATGTCGTTCGTGCTGCAGGAGTTCGTGCACTTCGTGCTCCCGGAGATCTGGCCGGGGCTGGGCGGCACCAATGCCCAGCAGCCGATCATGCTGGTCGAGCCGGAGGTGCAGTTCAGCTTCGGCGGCGCCGACGTCACCAATGTGACGCTGGTGATCATCGCCGCCGCGGTGATCCTGGCGATCGCGACCGAGATCGTGATCAACCGGACCAAGTTCGGCCGCGGTATCCGCGCGGTCGCGCAGGACCCGGACACCGCGACCCTGATGGGCGTCTCCCGGGAGCGCGTCATCATGCTGACCTTCCTGATCGGCGGGGTCCTCGCCGGCGCCGCCGCGCTGCTCTACGCGCTCAAGATCCCGAACGGCATCATCTACTCCGGCGGTTTCGTGCTCGGCATCAAGGCGTTCAGCGCCGCGGTGCTCGGCGGCATCGGCAACCTGCGCGGCGCGCTGCTCGGCGGGCTGCTGCTCGGCCTCGCGGAGAACTACGGCCAGATCCTCTTCGGCACCGAGTGGCGCGACGTGGTCGCCTTCGTGGTGCTGGTGCTGGTGCTGATGTTCCGGCCGACCGGCATCCTCGGTGAGAGTCTCGGGAAGGCACGCGTATGACCGACCACGATCCGGCGACGCAGCGCCTGCCGATCCAGCAGGCCGCGCCGCCGAAGGACAGCTCGCCCGCGCCCGCACCGCGGGCGCGCCCGATGCACGGCGTCGGCGACGCGCTGCGCTCCTGGTGGGCGGGGCTCTCCCGGCCCGCCCAGTGGGCCGTCGGCGTGCCCGCGCTGATCGTGCTCGCGCTGCTCCCGCTCTTCCCGCCGCCCTTCCTGAACACGCCGGGCACCAGCTTCGGCGGGGTCATGGCGCAGTTCGCCATGTACGCGCTGATCGCCATCGGGCTCAACGTGGTGGTCGGCCAGGCCGGGCTGCTCGACCTCGGCTACGTCGGCTTCTACGCCGTCGGCGCCTACACCGTCGGGCTGCTGACCAGCCCGAACAGCCCGTGGAACCAGACCGACGGCGGCTGGCTGAACGAGGACTGGGCCTGGCTGGCCTGCGTGCCGATCGCGGTCGCGGTGACCGCGATGTCCGGGCTGATCCTCGGCTCGCCCACACTCCGGCTGCGCGGCGACTACCTGGCCATCGTGACGCTCGGCTTCGGCGAGATCGTCCGGCTGCTCGCCGACAACCTCGGCGACGTCACCAACGGCAGCCTCGGCCTCTCCGGGATCGCCTACCCGCGGGTCGGCGAATCGGCGGAGCAGCCGAACGGCTACTTCTCCTCGGGCAATGTCGGCGACTCGAACTCGTCGAACCTGCTGGACAAGGCGAACTCCGGGGTCTGGTGGTTCTGGATCGGCATGATCCTGGTGATCATCGTGCTGCTGATCGTCGGCAACCTGGAGCGCAGCCGGGTCGGCCGCGCCTGGGTGGCGATCCGCGAGGACGAGGACGCCGCCGAGGTCATGGGGGTGCCCGCCTTCAAGTTCAAGCTCTGGGCCTTCATGATCGGCGCCGCCATCGGCGGGCTCTCCGGCGCGCTCTACGCGGGCCAGGTGCAGTTCATCAACCCGACCGGCTTCAACATCATCAACTCGATGCTCTTCCTCTGCGCGGTGGTGATCGGCGGGCAGGGCAACAAGCTCGGCGTGATCGTCGGCGCCTTCATCATCGTCTGGCTGCCGAACCGGCTGATGTCGGTGCAGCTGGTGGAGCAGAGCGCCACCGGCTACGCGCTGCTCGCGCTCACGATCGTCGTGCTGATCGCGGCCGTCGTCGGGTGGCGGAAGTGGGCGCGGCACCAGGAGTCGACGGGGGTGCGGTACGGCTACGTCCTCGGATCGATCGCGGTGCTCGTCGGGCTGTTCGTCGTGCTCGGCGATACGCTGGTGACCCAGCAGCAGGGCGCGCAGTCGCTCGGCGACTTCAAGTACCTCTTCTTCGGCATCACCCTGGTGGTGCTGATGATCTTCCGGCCGCAGGGGCTCTTCCCGGCGCGGCAGAAGCTGCTCACCTACGGCCGCCAGATCTACCAGGCGGTCCGCAGACCGGCCGCCGGACCGAACGGAGAACGGGCATGACCGGGCCCGGTGCGGGTGACGCGCTGTTCGACAACGAGGACATGTCCGCGGGCTACCGCAAGCCGCCGGAGCCGGTGGAGTACGCGGGCGACGTCGAGGTGACGGCGGTGCTTCCGGTGCTTGCCGACCCCGACGCGGTCGCCGAGGTGGTGGCGCCGAGCCGGACGATCGACACCCCGGTCGGGGAGGCGCTGCTGCGCACCGACGGGCTGACCGTGAAGTTCGGCGGGCTGACCGCGCTGGACAGCGTCGACTTCGAGATCCGCCGCGGCGAGATCCTCGGGTTGATCGGGCCGAACGGCGCGGGCAAGACCACCTGCTTCAACGCCATCAGCGGGGTCTACCGGCCGACCTCGGGCACGGTGTACTTCGACGGCAAGCCGCTCACCAAGACCAAGCGCAACGCCATCACCCGGCTCGGCATCGCGCGCACCTTCCAGAACATCCGGCTCTTCGGCGAGATGACCGCGCTGGAGAACGTGGTGGTCGGCACCGATGCCAGGCACAGGACCTCGGTGCCCGGCGCGATCTTCCGCACCCCGCGGCACCGCCGCGAGGAGCGCGACGCCATCGAGCGCGGCATGGCGCTGCTCGAGTTCGTCGGGATCGCGCCGCGCGCGGTGGAGAAGGCGCGCAACCTCTCCTACGGCGACCAGCGCCGGCTGGAGATCGCCCGCGCGCTGGCCACCGAGCCGAAGCTGCTCTGCCTGGACGAGCCGGCCGCCGGCTTCAACCCGAGCGAGAAGTCGGCGCTCATGGAGCTGATCCGCAAGATCCGCGACGACGGCTTCACCGTGCTGCTCATCGAGCACGACATGCGGCTGGTGATGGGCGTGACCGACCGGATCGTGGTGCTGGAGTTCGGCCGCAAGATCGCCGACGGGCTGCCCGCCGAGATCCGGGAGAACCCGGACGTGATCGCGGCCTACCTCGGCGTGCCCGACGACGAAGAAGGGGGGCAGTGATGGGTGACACGGACGTGCTGCTCGAAGTCACCGACATGGTGGTGAACTACGGCAGGATCCAGGCGCTGCACGGGGTCTCGCTGCAGGTCAGGCAGGGTGAGCTGGTGACACTGCTCGGCGCCAACGGCGCGGGCAAGACCACCACCATGCGCGCGCTCTCCGGGCTGCTGCCGCTCACCGGTGGCCGGGTGGTCTTCGACGGCGAGGACATCACGCACGTCAAGGCGCACGAGCGGGTGGGGCGCGGGCTCATCCAGGCGCCGGAGGGGCGCGGCGTCTTCCCCGGCATGACGGTGGTCGAGAACCTCGAGATGGGGTGCTACGCCCGGCCCTTCAAGGAGAAGGCCGAGTACGCGAAGACCCTGGACTGGGTGTTCGAGCTCTTCCCGCGGCTGGCCGAACGGCGCAAGCAGGTCGGCGGCACGCTCTCCGGCGGCGAGCAGCAGATGCTCGCCATCGGCCGCTCGCTGATGGCGCGGCCGCGGCTGCTGCTGCTGGACGAGCCGTCGATGGGGCTGGCCCCCATGGTGATCCAGCAGATCTTCCGGATCATCGGACAGATCAACGCCGAGGGGACGACGGTGCTGCTGGTCGAGCAGAACGCGCAGCAGGCGCTGGCGCGCAGCACCCGCGCCTACATCCTGGAGACCGGCGAGGTGACCAAGACCGGCGGCGGCCGCGAGCTGCTCACCGATCCCGCCGTGAAATCGGCGTACCTCGGCGTCGGCTGAGCCGGGTCCGCCGCGGCCGCGCGGTGAAAGAGCCTGCTCCGCGGGGTCTTCCGCCGCGCAGGGCGGCGACGCGGCGGTCGCGGCGCGGCAGCGGCCGCTCCGGAGGCGCTTGCGGTGCGCACGGCGCTCCGCTTCCATGGAGCCGGTGGCGCGGGCAACGGCGCCGGTGCCACCACGGAGCGAGGGGGAACGATGAGCGTGCCGTGGTGGAGCCGGCCGCGCCGGTTGATCGCCCTCGCGGCGGGTGCGGCGGTGATCGGGCTGGTGCTGGCCGCCGGGGTCTCCCGGCCCGCGCACCGGACCGTGGAGCCGCCGACCGAGCTGCGCGCGGCGCGCGGCGTCCCGGCGGGCCCCGGCTTCGCGGGCCTGCTCGACGAGGCCGGTCGCCCGGCCGGTGACGACGCGCCACCGGTGGCCGAGCTGCCGCTGGCCGGGGTGCCGCTGCGCGCGGGGCCCGGCGCCCCCGACCCGCGCCCGGTCTTCGCGCTCGCCGACCACCCCCTGCTGGCCAGGCACGCCGGGCTGGCCAGGATCAGCTGCGAGCTGCCGCCCTGGCACGACGAGCCGCGCGGCGCCGAGGCGTTCCTGCGGGCGACGCTGGACTGCCTGGACGACAGCTGGGCGGTGACGCTGCGCAATGCCGGGCTGCCCTTCCGTCCGCCGCGGCTGGCGCTGCCCGCGGCCGGGGCCCGCAGTGCGTGCCCGGACCGGCTGCCAGGCCCGGCCGACCGGCCGTTCTACTGTCCGGCCGAGGAGAGCATCGTCGTCCCCGCCGAGGCGCTGCGGCCGCTCGGCGCCGGTTCCCGGCTCGGCACCCAGCTCGCGGTGCTCGGCCACGAGTACGGCCACCACGTGCAGCAGCTGGTCGGCGTGGTGCGCGCCTACACCGACGCGCGCACCGCGGCAGGCTGGAGCTCCGAGCGCGGCCAGGAGCAGAGCCGCAGGCTCGACCTGCAGGCATGGTGCTTCTCCGGCATGTTCCTCGGCACCAACCACGGCCGCGGCGACATCGATCGGCGCACCTGGGACGAGGCCGCGAGCGCGGTCCGGACCAGCGGCGACCGGCCCGGCGAGCCGCGGCTGCTCGGCAGCGGGGAGTCGGTGTGGGGCTGGTGGCGCTGGGGTTCGGACACCGGCGACACCTGGGAGTGCAACAGCTGGTACGCGGCCGCGCCGCACGTCGGCTGAGCCGCGCGGGTCCCGGCCTCCGATGTCGGAGCCGGTCCCTAGACTCACGGTGTGACTTCACCGACCACGCAGCCAGCCACCTCCGCCGCCGCCCCGACCGCGGGCGGTGACCGGCCGACGTTGCTGCTGCTGGACGGGCACTCGATCGCCTACCGCGCCTTCTTCGCGCTGCCCGCGGAGAATTTCAAGACCGTCACCGGGCAGACCACGAACGCCGTCTACGGCTTCACCGCCATGCTGATCAACCTGCTCAGGGACGAGAAGCCGACGCACGTGGCCGCCGCCTTCGACGTCTCCCGCGCGACGTTCCGCACCGAGGCGTACCCGGAGTACAAGGCCAACCGCAGCGCCACCCCGGACGAGTTCCGCGGCCAGGTCGAGCTGACCAAGGACGTGCTCGCCGCGCTCGGCATCCCGGTGATGGCGATCGAGGGCTACGAGGCCGACGACGTGATCGCCACCATCACCACCCAGGCGCTGCGCGACGGCTTCCGGATCCTGGTCGTCACCGGCGACCGCGACGCCATCCAGCTGGTGAACGACGACGTCACCGTGCTCTACCCGCGCAAGGGCGTCTCCGACCTGACCCGCTTCACCCCCGAGGAGGTGCAGGCCAAGTACGGCCTCACCCCCGCCCAGTACCCGGACTACGCGGCGCTGCGCGGCGACCCGAGCGACAACCTGCCCGGCATCCCCGGCGTCGGCGAGAAGACCGCGGCCAAGTGGATCCGCGAATACGGCGACCTGGCCGCGCTGGTCGACCGGGTGGACGAGGTCAAGGGCAAGGTCGGCGAGGCACTGCGCGCCAACCTGAGCAGCGTGGTGCTGAACCGGCAGCTCACCGAGATGGTGAAGGACGTCCCGCTGCCGTACACCCCAGAGCAGCTGGCCAAGGCGCCGTGGGATCGGAACCGGATCCACCAGCTCTTCGACGACCTGGAGTTCCGGGTGCTGCGCGACCGGATCTTCGAGACGCTGGCCCCGCCGGAGCCGGAGGCCGAATCCGGCTTCGAGATCAGCGGCGGTGCGCTGGAGGTCGGCGCGGTCGGCGAGTGGCTCGCCGAGCACGCGAAAGCCGGTGCGCGGCACGGCCTCTCGGTGGTCGGCAGCGGCAGCCCGGCCGCCGGTGACGTGCGCGCGCTCGCCATCGCCGCGGCGGACGGCGAGGGCGGCTACATCGACACGACGGTGCTCACCCCGGAGGACGAGGCCGCGCTCGGCGCCTGGCTGGCCGACCCGGCGGTGCCGAAGGCGCTGCACGAGGCGAAGGCCGCCATCCACGCGCTGCGCGGCCGCGGCTGGAGCCTCGGTGGCCTCGCCACCGACACCGCGCTCGCCGCCTACCTGGTGCGCCCGGGGCAGCGCAGCTTCAACCTGGACGATCTCTCGCTGCGCTACCTGCGCCGCGAGCTGCGCGCCGAGGTGGACGAGACCCCGCAGCTCTCGCTGCTGGACTCCGAGGACGCCGCCGACGTCGAGCTGGCCACCGCCGAGATGCTGCGCGCCCGCGCCGTCGCCGACCTGGCCGACGCGCTGGACGAGGAGCTGGCGAAGATCGAGTCGGTGCCGCTGCTCACCGAGATGGAGCTGCCGCTGCTCGGCGTGCTCGCCACCCTGGAGGAGTCCGGCATCGCGGTCGACACCGACCAGCTCGGCACGCTGCAGCGCACCTTCGCGGACAAGGTGAACGACGCCGCCGAGGCGGCGTACGGCGTGATCGGCAAGCAGATCAACCTCGGCTCACCGAAGCAGCTGCAGGTGGTGCTCTTCGACGAGCTGGACATGCCGAAGACCAAGCGCACCAAGACCGGCTACACCACCGACGCCGACGCGCTGGAATCGCTCTTCGAGAAGACCGAGCACCCCTTCCTGGAGCACCTGCTCGCGCACCGGGACGCCACCCGGCTCAAGGTCACGGTGGACGGGCTGCTCAAGTCGGTCGCCGACGACGGCCGCATCCACACCACCTTCAACCAGACCATCGCCGCCACCGGCAGGCTGTCGTCCACCGAGCCCAACCTGCAGAACATCCCGATCCGCACCGACACCGGCAGGCAGATCCGCGACACCTTCGTCGTCGGCGCGGGCTACGCCGAGCTGATGACCGCCGACTACAGCCAGATCGAGATGCGGATCATGGCGCACCTCTCCGGCGACGAGGGGCTGATCGAGGCCTTCAACTCCGGCGAGGACCTGCACACCTTCGTGGCGTCGAAGGCCTTCGACATCCCGATCTCCGAGGTGCACCCGGAGATGCGGCGGCGGATCAAGGCCATGTCCTACGGCCTGGCCTACGGGCTCAGCGCCTTCGGCCTCTCCGCGCAGCTCAAGATCAGCACCGCCGAGGCGAAGGAGCAGATGGAGACCTACTTCGCCCGCTTCGGCCGGATCAGGGACTACCTGTACGAGGTGGTGGAGCAGGCCCGCAAGGTCGGCTACACGCAGACGCTCTTCGGCCGCCGCCGCTACCTGCCCGATCTGGACACCAGCAATCGGCAGCGCCGCGAGGCCGCCGAGCGGATGGCGCTGAACGCGCCGATCCAGGGCACCGCCGCCGACATCATCAAGGTCGCCATGATCAATGTGCACAATGCGATCGAGGCCGCCGGGCTGCGCTCGCGGATGCTGCTGCAGATCCACGACGAGCTGGTCTTCGAGGTCGCCGACGGCGAGCGGGCGGAGCTGGAGCGGCTGGCCCGCGAGGAGATGTCGGCGGTGCTCGAGATGTCGGTGCCGCTGGACGTCTCGGTCGGCACCGGACGCAGCTGGAACGCCGCCGCGCACTGACCCCCTTTCCGCACGTCATCCGCAACGCCGGCGGCGCGTCACCGCGGACGAGATCCGGTCGCAGGCGTTCGGCGGTCTGGACACCGACCTGCGGCAGTCCGTCGCGCGGATCGAGGCGAGCCCGTACATCCCGCACAGGGACGCCATCCGCGGCTTCGTCGTCGACGTCGCCACCGGCAAGCTGAACGAGGTCGTCTGACCCCTCGCGCGCGGCGACCGGCCCGCGCGAGCCCCCGGCTCGCGCGGGCCGGTCCGTGTCAGAACTCCAGCGTGCCCCGCGCGGGCCAGGCGCCGTCGGCGCGGTGCTGCTGCACCACCCGGACCCAGACCTGCCAGGCCGCCGTCCCGGCCGGCTGGTAGCGGTTGGTGTCCAGGTCGAGGGTCAGCTCGAAATCCTCGTCCGGCTCGGGGGAGCGGCCGGTGCAGCGGGCCGCGACCAGGTAGCGGGCGGAGCGGTCGTCACCGTTGCCGAGCTCGTACTCGACCCGCCAGCGCACCGGGTGGATCCGGACCCCGCGCGGCTCCCGGCCGCTCTCGCCCGCCGCGCTGTAATCGGCGGCCACCTCGTACTCGCCGAGCGCGGTGTACTCGTAGACCTCCCCGCTGGCCGAGTCGACCACGAAGCGCAGTGCCGCCGCCTCCTCGGGGAGCGGCGTGCAGACCCAGCCGCGCTCGAAGGGCACCGAGCGGAACGTCAGCCCCGGCCCGAGGAGCTCCGTCAGATGGTGTTCGGCGCGCACTGTGTCGTCGGTCGGCTGGATCATGCTCGCTCTTCTCTTCCCCCACGGCCTTGCCCGCGAAAGCGATTCGCGGACTTCTTCTTTCGGCACGACGCCGGCTACGCCGTCCGACACTGGGTTGGACGCGCGGGGTGAACCGGCGGTTCCGCACTGTGACCGGTGCGACGTTCGACCGGATGGCGCATGAGTTGCGGAGCCCCGGGCCGCCGGGTGCGGGTCCGGATCGGACCGCGCGGCCCTCATGCGCGCCGCGCACTACCGCGCCGTGCGCGTGACCCCGCGCACAGCACCGCCGTGAGCTGCGCGAACACTACTTGCGGGTAGCGCGGACACGGGGTGTTAACGCGGTTGCCATCCCCGGACGACATCCCTATTGTGAAAGCCGTGCCGTACCCCGCCCGCCACCGCGCCGCAGCGCTCGATATCGCAGACCGCGATCGCGCCGCGCGCATTCCGCTCACCGCGATGGTGGCGCGGCGACTGCTCGTAGTAGCTCGCCGTAGCGAGGTCTGATCCGGACCAGCCCCCTCGCTGCGGGCTTACCTCGAACGTTACCGCTGGTCACCCCTGTTTCATTCGGACACACTCTCCGGGAAGACCGAACCTGCCATGACCATGTTGACTCTCGACATCGATACCTTCCGGACCGCCGCCCCCGCCGCCCTTCGGGCCGAGTGCGCCGGTCTCACCGACTCCGACTTCCGCGCCCGCTACTGCGCTGAGCAGGGCCCGATCCGGCTGGGCGACTGGTCGCCCGCGGACAGCCGCAGCGCCTGCTTCACCGCCACCATCGAATTCGCCGACCGGCTGCGCAGCGTGGTCGCCACCGGCAGCCCGGTGGCCGCGCTGACCTCCGCCCTCTACAGCGAGGGGTACCCGGTCGAGCTCCTGCAGTTCCACCAGCGCACGACCGCCGCCGGAACCGCGACCTTCGTCCGCTGCGAGCTGAACGGCCGCAGGGGCTGGGGCGCCGCGCTCGCCGACGACGGCCTGGAATCCACCGTCCGCGCCATGATCGCGGGCGTGAACGGGCTCGGTGCCTGACCGGCGCCTCCCGAACGAACCGAGGGCCGCTCACGGATCGTGAGCGGCCCTCGTCGTCGGTGCGCGCGCCTACTCGGCGGGCTGCTGCTCCGCGAGCTGTTTGCGCACGTCGTCCATGTCCAGCGCCTTCACCTGGGAGACCAGGTCCTCCAGCGCGGCCGGGGGCAGCGCGCCGGGCTGCGCGAAGACGAGCACGCCCTCGCGGAAGGCCATGATCGTCGGGATCGAGCGGATGTTGGCGGCGGCGGCGAGGCTCTGCTCGGCCTCGGTGTCCACCTTGCCGTGCACCACGTCGGGGTGCTTGTCCGCGGACGCCTCGAAGGTGGGCGCGAAGCTCTTGCACGGACCGCACCACGAGGCCCAGAAATCGACGAGTACCACGTCGTTCCCGGTCACAACCTCGTCGAAGTTCTGCTGGGTCAGCGTCTGGGTGGCCATGTCGTCCTCTCGTTGCGTGTGCCTGCTGTAACGCGGGCCTACCGTTCTATGTTCCACGGACAGTCCACTCGCGGCGCCGAACGCCGTCCCATCGGCGAATACCCACCACCGTCGCCGGGGAATCACCGTCGGCCGCGATCAGCCCGACCGCCGCGCCGAGCAGCTCCGGCGGCAGCCGCCTGGCCAGCGTCACGTGCGGGGTCCAGGAGTCCGGTTCCGAGTTCTGCAGAATGCCGGGCGCGCCGCCGACAGCGACGTGTATCCGGCGGTGCAGCGCGAGCAGCGCCCGGGTCGGGATCACCAGCCGCACCAGGATCAGCCGCCGGGTGCCGAAAACCACCGGGCTGCCCAGCGTGATCGGAAACGGCTCGAACTCCAGCTCGGACAGCGCGGCCTCGGCCTCGGGGGTCAGCTCGGCGGCGACCGCGGCGGTGATGTGCGGCCGGTTCGAGGCCCCGGTGTGCGCGGCCTGGCTCGGCAGCCCGGCGGCGGCGAGCGCCCGCCACTGCGCCCGCACCGCGGACTCGGCCGCCGCGTCCAGCAGCAGTTCGACGGACTGCACCATGATCGTCCGACGGTAACCGACCCCGCGAACCCGCGCGCCGGAACCGCGCGCCACGATGAACGGGTGAGCGGGAGCACGGAGGGCGGGCTGCGGCTCGGCGTATTGGACGGCGACGGGATCGGGCCGGAGGTGGTGGCGGCCACCACGACGGTGGTCGACGCGGCGCTCGGCGCGGCGGGGGTGCCGCCGGTGGAGTGGGTGCCGCTGCCGTTCGGGCGCGCGGCGCTGGACGAGTTCGGCGACGCGGTGCCGGAGCGGACGCTGCGCGAGCTGGAGCGGCTGGACGCCTGGATCCTCGGTCCGCACGACAATGCCTCCTACCCCGGCGGGCATGCCGACCCGCCCAGCGGCAGGATCCGCAGGCACTTCCGGCTCTTCGCCAATATCCGCCCGGCCAGGGCGTATCCCGGCGTGCGGGCGGCGGCCCCCGATATCGACCTGGTGATCGTGCGGGAGAACACCGAGGGCTTCTACGCCGACCGGAACATGGCGATCGGGTCGGGGGAATTCGCCCCGACCCCGGACGTCGCGCTCTCGGTCGGGCTGATCACCAGGGCGGGCAGCACCGCCATCGCGCACGAGGCGCTCCGGGCCGCGCGGGCGCGGCGCGGGCGGCTGACCATCGTGCACAAGGCCAATGTGCTCCCGCTGACCATGGGGCTGTTCCGGTCGGTCTGCTACGAGATCGCCGCGGAGTACCCGGACGTCACGGTGACCGACGAGCACGTCGACGCCGCCGCGGCGCACCTGGTGCGCGCCCCCGCCGACTACGACGTGCTGGTGACCGAGAACCTGTTCGGCGACATCCTCTCCGATCTCGCCGGTGAGCTGAGCGGATCGCTCGGCATAGCGCCGTCGGTGAACTGCTCGGCGCGCAAGGCCATGGCGCAGGCGGTACACGGCGCCGCACCGGACATCGCCGGCCGCGGCATCGCGAATCCGGTTGCGCTGCAAGGGAGTGCTGCGTTGTTGCTGCGGCGGCTGGGTGAGCGCGGCGCCGATCAACGGGTGCTGACGGCGGCCGGTGCGCTGGAGGCCGCGCTCGGCGCCGTGCTCGCCGCCGGAGTGGCCACCCCCGACCTCGGTGGCACCGCCACCACCAGCGAGTTCACCGGGGCGGTCGAGCGCGCGCTCGGCAGACCGTAATGCCACCGGCGGGAACCGTCCGGCATTAATGTTCGGTTACTGTGCCAGCACGGACGGTGCCGGTCGCCTAGATTTGCCGGACGGGCGGTGCCGCCCGGGTTGTGCGATTCCGACGTGCGTGGAGGTCTGCTGTGGCTGTTCGATCGGTGCTCGGCAGGCGTGCCCTGCGGGTGATGTGTGTGATCACCGGGGGCGCGCTGGTCCTGACCGGGTGTACCAGCAATACCGAGGACGCGGGCTCCGGGAACGAGGCGGAGAAGGTCCAGGTCGACAAGGTCGACGCCATCGCCGCGCAGCTGCCGGACAAGCAGAAGCAGGCGGGCAAGCTGGTGATCGGGGTGAACGTCCCCTACCAGCCGAACGAGTACAAGGATGCCTCCGGCAAGATCGTCGGCTTCGACGTCGACCTGATGAACGCCGTGACGGCCGTGCTCGGGCTGCAGGCCGAGTACGTGGAGTCCGCGTTCGAGAAGATCATCCCGGCCATCCAGGCAGGCACCTACGACGTCGGCATGTCCTCGATCACCGACTCCAAGGAGCGCGAGGAGCAGGTCGACTTCACCACCTACTTCAACGCGGGCATCCAGTGGGCGCAGCAGGCGGGCAAGCCGGTCGACCCGGAGAACGCCTGCGGCAAGCGGGTCGCGGTGCAGGCCACCACCGTCGAGCACACCGACGAGGTGCCCGCCAAGAGCGCGGCCTGCGTGGCCGCGGGCAAACCCGCCATCGACATCCAGGCCTTCGACGAGCAGAGCCAGGCCACCAATGCGCTGGTCCTCGGGCAGGTCGACGCCATGTCCGCCGATTCGCCGGTGACCGCGTACGCCATCAAGCAGGGCGGCGGCAAGATCGAATCGGCCGGGCCGGTCTTCGACTCCGCGCCGTACGGCTGGGCCGTGCCGAAGGGCTCGCCGCTGGCGGCCGCGCTGCAGCGGGCGGTGCAGCACCTGATCGACAACGGGCAGTACAAGACGATCACCGACAACTGGGGTGTGCAGGACGGCGCCATCACCACCTCGGTGATCAACGGCGCGACGAACTGAGATGACGGTCGACACCATCAAGCCGGAGAGCGCCGAGCCGGAGCCGATCAAGGCGGTTCCGCTGCGCAGACCCGGCCGCTGGCTCGCGGCCGCGCTGATCCTGGCGCTGGTCGGGCTCTTCCTCTACGGCGCCGCCACCAACGAGGCCTACCGCTGGGACACCTACTGGGCCTACCTGCGCGACGAGCGCATCGTCGCGGGCGCGGTGGTGACGCTCGAGCTCACCGTGCTCGCCATGGTGATCGCGGTGCTGCTCGGCACGGTTCTGGCGGTCATGCGGCTCTCGCCGAACCCGGTGCTGCGCGCCAGCGCCTGGGTGTACCTGTGGATCTTCCGCGGCACCCCGGTCTTCGTGCAGCTGGTGTTCTGGGGGCTCTTCCCCTCGCTGTACCGGCAGATCCAGCTCGGGGTGCCGTTCGGGCCCAGCTTCTTCGAGCTGGACGTACAGGGGCTGCAGGCCGCGTTCACCTTCGCGGTGATCGGGCTCGGGCTGAACGAGGCCGCGTACATGGCCGAGATCGTGCGCGCCGGGATCAACTCGGTGGGCGAGGGGCAGCGCGAGGCCTCGGTGGCGCTCGGCATGTCCTGGGGCCAGACCATGCGCCGCACGGTGCTGCCGCAGGCCATGCGGGTGATCATCCCGCCGACCGGCAACGAGCTGATCGGCATGCTCAAGACCACGTCGCTGGTGACCGCGATCCCGCTCAGCACCGACCTCTACGGCCGGGCCCGCGACATCTACGGCGTGAACTTCCAGCCGATCCCGCTGCTTCTGGTCACCGCCACCTGGTACCTGGCCATCACCAGCGTGCTCATGGTCGGGCAGTACTACCTGGAGCGGTACTACTCGCGCGGAGCCTCCCGCCAGCTCACCGCCAAGCAGTTGCGGGAACTGGCCGAGGCGCAGAAGGTGGTGGAGCCGCGGTGACCGAACCGATGATCCGGGCGGACCGGGTGTGCAAGAGCTTCGGTGCGCTCCGGGTGCTGCGCGGGATCTCGCTGGAGGTGTCGCGCGGCGAGGTGCTCTGCCTGATCGGGCCGTCCGGCTCCGGCAAGTCCACCTTCCTGCGCTGCATCAACCACCTGGAGGTGGTGAACGCGGGCCGGCTCTACGTGGACGGCGAGCTGGTCGGCTACCGGGAGAAGAACGGCAAGCTCTACGAGCTGCACCCGCGGGTCGCGGCCAGGCAGCGGCGCGAGATCGGCATGGTGTTCCAGCACTTCAACCTGTTCCCGCACCGCACCGCGCTGGAGAACCTGATCGAGGCGCCGACCCAGGTGAAGCGGGTCCGCAGGGCGGACGCGGTGACGCGGGCCAAGGAGCTGCTGGACCGGGTCGGCATGGTGGAGAAGGCGAACGCCTACCCCGCGCAGCTCTCCGGCGGGCAGCAGCAGCGGGTCGCCATCGCCAGGGCGCTGGCCATGGACCCCAAGCTCATGCTCTTCGACGAGCCGACCTCCGCGCTCGACCCGGAGCTGGTCGGCGAGGTGCTCACGGTCATGCGCGAGCTGGCCGCCTCCGGGATGACCATGGTGGTGGTGACGCACGAGATGGGGTTCGCCCGCGAGGTCGCCGACCAGCTGGTGTTCATGGACGGCGGGGTCGTGGTGGAGTCGGGGAAACCGAAGGAGGTGCTCGCGGCGCCGAAACAGGAACGCACGCAGGCATTCCTGTCGCGGCTGCTGTAAGGGGCCGCCGACGGCGTCGACCGGCATTCGCGCGCCGGGTGCGGAGCCGGTGGTCGCGTGCGGGCGCGCCGGGCCTCAGGCCGGGGCGAAGGCCGTGCGGAGCGCGGTGACCAGGGCCGCGGCGGCGGGGCCGCGGGATTGCTCGGCGTTCCAGGCCAGGGCCAGGCGGCCGCGGATCGCGGGGACGAGCGGGATGGCGCGGACGCCGAAGGCCTCCGCCTCCTCCGGGCCGAGCCCGGGAACGACGGCGATCCCGAACCCGCGCGCGGCGAGCCGGAGCAGCAGCGGGGGAGCGGCCGCCTCGAACGCCACCTCGGCGCGGAACCCCGCCGCCGCGCACGCCTTCTCCAGCTCGGCCCTGACCCCGGTGCCGGTCGGCAGGCAGATCAGCGGCCGGTCGCGCAGCGCCCGCACCCGCAGCGCCGTCCCGTACCCGTCGGCATCGGCGGCGACCGCCGCGACCACCGGGGTGTCCAGGATGATCTGCAGCCCGAGCCGGGGGTCGGGCGGGTCGCTGGTGAGCGAGACCAGCGCGGCGTCCAGCTCTCCGCGCAGCACCGCCGCCACCATCTCGGCCGAGATGTCCTCGGTGAGGCCGATCGAGATCCCCGGGTGCGCGGCGTGGAACCCGGCGAGCGCACCGGCGACGTCGAACTCGTCCGCGGTGGCGCCGGAGATGAGCCCGATCCGCACCTGCCCGCGCAGCAGCCCGGTGAACTCGTCGGCCACCCGCCCGGCCCGCTCCGCCGCGGCCAGCGCCGCCCTCGCGTGCGGCAGCACCGCCGCCCCCGCCTCGGTGAGCGTGACCCGCCTGCCGCCCCGGTGCAGCAGCGGCAGCCCGAGCTCCTTCTCCAGCTGCGCCATCTGCGCGCTGAGCCCCGGCTGGGTGATGTGCAGCCGCTCGGCGGCCCGGGTGAAGCCGCCCTCCTCGGCGATGGCGACGAAGTAGCGCAGGTGCCGCAACTCCATAACTGACACTTATCCGATCCATCAGAACTATCTGTTTCACTTCTAGTCTACGGCGCGCGAGGGTGGAGTGATGGACAGTTTCCAGACCGCCTACGCCCACCGCCCCGGCCTGACCGTCGAGGTACGCACCGCCGCCGAGGTCGCCGCCGCCGTCCGGCACGCCGCCGAGCACGACCTGCCGATCGGCGTGCACGCCACCGGCCACGGCCTCTCCGTTCCGCTGAACGGCGGCATCCTGATCGACACCGCCCGGCTGCGCGGCCTGCGGATCGACCCGGACACCCGGATCGCCCGGGTCGAGGCGGGCGTCCGCGCGGGCACCCTGCTCGAGGCCGCCGCCGAGCACGGCCTCGCCCCGCTCTCCGGCTCCTCGCCCTCGGTGAGCGTGGTCGGCTACCTGCTCGGCAGCGGCCTCGGGCTGCTCGCCAGGCGCTACGGCTACGCCGCCGACCGGGTCCGCGCGCTGGAGCTGGTCACCGCCGACGGCGCGCAGCACCGGCTGGAGCCGGGCGACGCGCTGTTCGGCGCGGTGTTCGGCACCGTCGGCAACTTCGGCGTCGTCACCGCCGTCGAGCTCGAACTGCTCCCGGTGGCCGAGATCTACGGCGGCCAGCTCGTCTTCGATGCCGCCCTTACCGAGCCGGTACTGAATGCCTGGCGCGCCTGGGCCGCCACCGCGCCGGACACCGTGACCACCTCCGCCGGGCTGCTCACCTACCCCGACCTGGAACAGCTGCCGCCGTTCCTGCGCGGCCGCTCGGTGGTGAGCCTGCGGATCGCCGTCGAAGGCACCGCGGCCGAGGGGGAGCGGCTGGTCGCGCCGCTGCGCGCGGTCGGCGAGCCGATCACCGCAGACCTGCGGATCATGCCGTACGCGGAGTCCGGCAGCATCCACCGCGAGCCACCGGAGCCGCACGGCTACGCCGCCACCAACGCGCTCATCGCCCGCTTCGACGCCGCTGCTCAGCGCGCATTGCTCGCCGCCACCGGCCCGGCGACCGTGGTCGACATCAGGCAACTCGGTGGCGCGCTGCGCGAGCCGGGCAGGTCCGGCGCGGCCATCGACTTCCGGGAGGCGGAGTTCCTGGTCCGGGTGATCACCGCCGCCGACGGGCCCGGCCCGGTCCCCGCGCTCGACGCGGTGCGCACCGCCCTGGAACCGTGGACCCTCGGTCACCAGCTCGGCTTCCTCTACGGTGCGGGCGATGTCGCCGACGAGGCGCAGACCAGAGCCGCTTTCACCCCGGAGACCTACCGCAGGCTGGCCGCGCTGAAGGCCGAGTACGACCCCGCCGCCCGCTTCCGCGCCACCCGCGCCATCGTGCCCGCGCACTGAACCGACCTTCCGGCGAGCCGCACTCCCTGCTATCGTGGTGATATCACTTTGATACTGGGAGGATGTCATGAAGTTTCGACCCGCATGGCACGTCAACGGGTTCGCGGTCCTGGTGGCGTGGTTCGTGCTCACGCTGGGGTTCGGCGCGGCGGCGGCCTACGGCTTCGTGGTCGCGGCGCGCGACGGCAGCACCCCGGCGCTGGTCGCGGCGATCGCCGCGACCGTGCTCGCGGTCGTGGTGCTGATCCTGGCCAGCGGCCTGATCGTGGTGAACCCGAACGAGGCGAAGGTGGTCCAGTTCTTCGGCCGCTACATCGGCTCGGTCAGCGAGCCCGGGTTCTTCGCGGTGCTGCCGCTCACCGACCGCAAGAGCATCTCGCTGCGGGTGCGCAACTTCGAGACGCAGAAGCTGAAGGTCAACGACGCCGACGGCAGCCCGGTCGAGATCGCCGCGGTGGTGGTCTACCGGGTGGTGGACAGCTTCAAGGCGGCCTTCGCGGTGGACGACTACGAGGAGTACGTGGAGACCCAGTCCGAGGCCGCGGTCCGGCACCTGGCCACCACGCACCCCTACGATTCGCACGAGGCGGGCACCAGCCTGCGGGACGGCGCCGAGATCGCCGAGGAGCTCACCGTCGAGCTGCGCGAGCGCACCGCGCTGGCCGGTATCGAGGTGCTGGAGGCCAGGATCACGCACCTCGCCTACGCGCCGGAGATCGCCCAGGCCATGCTGGTACGGCAGCAGGCGGCGCAGGTGGTCGCGGCCCGCACCAGGATCGTGGAGGGCGCGGTCGGCATGGTCGGCATGGCACTGGACCGGCTCAGCGAGCAGGGCGTGGTCGAGCTGGACGAGGAGCGCCGCGCCGCGATGGTCTCCAACCTGCTGGTGGTGCTCTGCGGCGACCGCGCGACGCAGCCCGTGGTCAACGCGGGCTCGCTCTACAACTGAGCGGGGCCCGGATGGCCGAACGCAAGAAACTCCTGCTCCGCCTCGACCCGGCGGTGTACGACGCGATCGCCAGGTGGGCCGCAGACGACCTGCGCAGTGTGAACGCCCAGATCGAATTCGCCCTCCGGCTCGCGCTCGACCAGGCCGGCCGGAATCCGAAAAGCGGTCGGGTCGGACGGGATTCGGCCGCCGCGGACGAATCGGAGCCCTGAGGGTCGCGGGCAGCGGAGCGCGTGCCATCGGCACCCGCTCCGCTACCGTGTCCGCGTGCCGCTCTCCTTCGACCTCACCGGAATGCACGCGCTGGACGACAGCACCTGGGGGGATCCGGTCACCCGCGACGTGGTCGCCGTGCACTACTTCGACATCGCGCCGGAGCTGCCCGCCGGGCTGGACGACGCCGAGACGCTGCGGCGCAGGCTCGCCGAGCACCACGCCGCCTCCGGCTGCCTGATCGAGGCGCTCGTCATCTGGGTGGACTCGCTGCCCGCACTGCTCCGGGTGGAGAAGGTGCCGATGCCCTTCGCGCCGGGCAAGTTGGCCTATTCCGCCTCGATCCTGGTGCCGCGGGCGCGGTGCAGCGCCGTTCTGCAGATCATCTGCCCCGAGGTGGGCGACCCGATCGCCCGCGAGGTGGTGGTCACCCAGCAGGCCGAGACCAGGAACCGCAGGCGCGGGCACCCGTACGCGCCGGGGCTGCAGGGCAGGCTCCCCTTCACCTCCGCGGACGACGTGCGCTGGGACGAGAGCTTCCCCGACCACCCGCTCAGCCGCGCCAGGCGCTGGGTGGTGCAGACCGTGCCGACGGTCCGGGTCGACCCGGAGTTCGCCGCGCTGGAGCCGTACCCGGGCTGAGCGTCAGGGCTTGCGGGTCACGAAGATGGCGGTGCCGGGGAAGATCTCGCCGCGCAGCGGGCTCCACTGCCCCCACTCCCGATCCAGCCACTCCGGCCAGTCCGGCTCCACGATGTCGTCGAGCAGCAGCCCGGCCCCGACGATCTCGCGCACCCGGTCGCCGATCGTGCGGTGGTGCTCCACGTAGACCGGGGTGCCGTCGGCGCCGGTCTCGACGTACGGGCTGCGGTCGAAGTAGGACTGCTGCGCGACCAGCCCGGCCGGGCCCGGATCGTCCGGGAAGATCCAGCGCATCGGGTGGTTCACCGCGAACACCCAGCGCCCGCCCGGCCGGAGCACCCTGGCCACCTCGCCCATGACCGCCGCCGAGTCGGCCACGAAGGGCACCGCGCCGAAGGCCGAGCAGGCCAGGTCGAAGCTCGCGTCCGGGAACGGCAGCGCCTCGGCGTCGGCCTGCACCAGCGGCACCATGGGCCCGCCGCGCGCCATCACCGCGACGCCGCGGCGCAGCATGCCCGCCGAGATGTCCAGCCCGACCGGGCGCGCGCCGTTGCTCGCCAGCCAGCGCGCGCAGGGCGCCGAGCCGCAGCCGATCTCCAGCACGTCCCGCCCGGCGACCGGGCCGAGCAGGTGCCAGTCGCCCTCGTGCAGCCCCTCCGGGCACCAGACGAACTCACCGCCGGGGGTGTCGACGCCGAGGAAGTTCGCGTGCTCGCGGTGGTAGTCGGCGGCATCGGCGTCCCACCAGCGCCGATTGGCCCTGCTGCTGGCGGCCGAGCCGGCCGGGGTACGGGTGACGGCGGTCACCCCGAGCTCGGCCTCTGCGGTCGCGTGGCGGTGGTCGGACACTCGGGTGAGCCTAGTCTTGCTGCGGATTTCGGCGCTTCCGGCCCGGTTTGCCCGGGCGTGATCAGGTGCCGTACGCTGATCCACGAGTGTCAACTGTACTGGCGTACCGATCACCGGGGTTCTCGAAGGCAGGGTTTTCCGGGGGGTGAGCCGGTCGTAGCACAGGGTGTCGGGCCGGGTACACTCGGCGCGCCTCCCGAAACACTCCGCGCTCGGAATATCCGGCGGCCACGCCGGGTTTCGTCAGGCGATGCGTGCGGTACGTTCATTGTGTCCGTCGTCGCATCGTCGCGGTGATTTCGCAGCGTACCGAAAGTTCCAATGTCCGCAACCGACCACAATCCGTCCGGAGCACACCGACACATGCCCACCACCGTCACCTCGCCGCAGGTAGCCGTCAACGACATCGGCTCCGCCGAGGATTTCCTCGCCGCCATCGACGCCACGATCAAGTACTTCAACGACGGCGACATCGTCGAGGGAACCATCGTCAAGGTCGATCGCGACGAGGTCCTGCTCGACATCGGTTACAAGACCGAAGGCGTCATCCCTTCCCGCGAGCTCTCCATCAAACACGATGTCGACCCGAACGAGGTCGTTTCCGTTGGCGATGAGGTGGAAGCCCTGGTCCTCACCAAGGAGGACAAGGAAGGCCGCCTGATCCTGTCGAAGAAGCGGGCGCAGTACGAGCGTGCGTGGGGCACCATCGAGGAGCTCAAGGAGAAGGACGAGGCCGTCAAGGGCACCGTCATCGAGGTCGTCAAGGGCGGCCTGATCCTCGACATCGGCCTCCGCGGCTTCCTCCCGGCCTCGCTGGTCGAGATGCGCCGGGTCCGCGATCTGCAGCCGTACGTCGGCAAGGAGATCGAGGCCAAGATCATCGAGCTGGACAAGAACCGCAACAACGTGGTCCTCTCCCGCCGCGCCTGGCTGGAGCAGACCCAGTCCGAGGTGCGCAGCGAGTTCCTGCACCAGCTGCAGAAGGGCCAGGTCCGCAAGGGTGTGGTCTCCTCCATCGTCAACTTCGGCGCCTTCGTCGATCTCGGCGGGGTCGACGGCCTGGTGCACGTCTCCGAGCTGTCCTGGAAGCACATCGACCACCCGTCCGAGGTCGTCGAGGTCGGCAACGAGGTCACCGTCGAGGTGCTCGACGTCGACCTGGATCGCGAGCGCGTCTCGCTGTCGCTGAAGGCGACCCAGGAGGATCCGTGGCGGCAGTTCGCCCGGACCCACGCCATCGGCCAGATCGTGCCGGGCAAGGTCACCAAGCTGGTTCCCTTCGGCGCCTTCGTCCGCGTCGAGGAGGGCATCGAGGGCCTGGTGCACATCTCCGAGCTGGCCGAGCGCCACGTCGAGGTGCCGGACCAGGTCGTCGCGGTCGGCGACGACGCCATGGTCAAGGTCATCGACATCGACCTGGAGCGGCGCCGGATCTCGCTCTCGCTGAAGCAGGCGAACGAGGACTACAACTCCGAGTTCGACCCGTCGAAGTACGGCATGGCCGACAGCTACGACGAGCAGGGCAACTACATCTTCCCCGAGGGCTTCGACTCCGAGACCAACGAATGGCTCGACGGTTTCGAGAAGCAGCGCGAGGAGTGGGAGGGTCGCTACGCCGAGGCGGAGCGTCGCCACAAGATGCACACCGCGCAGATCGAGAAGATGGCGGCCGACGCCGCGGCCGAGGCCGCGAACGGTGGCGGCTCGTCGAACTACTCGTCGGAGTCCGGCGGCGGTTCGCAGTCCGCGTCCTCCTCCGTGCCGGAGTCGTCGGGTGGCTCGCTCGCCAGCGACGCGCAGCTCGCCGCGCTGCGCGAGAAGCTGTCGGGCAACGCCTGATCCGCTCAGCAGTACACCGAAGGCCCCGATCCGCGCGGATCGGGGCCTTCGGGCTTTCCGGGGTCAGCCCGCGGCGCGGGCCGCGATGATCGCGGCCAGCTCGGCGGGGCGCTCCTCGGGAATCCAGTGCGCGGCGTCCAGGGTCTCGGCGCGGAACGGGCCGGTCGCGTAGCGCGCGGTCAGCTCCGCGCAGCGGCGCGACATGAACACGTCGCGGCTGCCGCGCACGTGCGTGGTCGGCACCGCGACCGGGCGCCGCGCCTGCCGCGGGTCCACGATCGGCATGGCCCGGTACCACTGCAGACCGTAGTGCAGCGCGCCGCCGTCGACCACCTCGCGCAGCAGCCGGTCCCACTGCTCGCCGTCCAGGCCGGAGAGCCTGGCCGCGTAGCGCCGCAGCCGCGGCGCCGCGGCCGCCCGGAACGCGCGGGCCAGCACGAACTCCGGCAGCACCGGCAGCTGGAACAGCAGCATGTACCCGGTGCGCAGCGCCTGCGTGCTGCTGCCGAGCGAGCGCAGGAACGCCATCGGGTGCGGCGCCGAGACCGAGGTGAGGGTGCGCACCAGATCCGGGCGGGCGGCCGCGGCCGACCAGGCCACGATCGAACCCCAGTCGTGGCCGACCAGGTGCACCGGGCCGCACCCGAGCGTCTCGATCAGGGCGGCGGTGTCGCCGACCAGCGCGCGCACCCGGTAGGCGTATCGGCCCCGCGGCCGCGCCCCCGGTGCGTAGCCGCGCTGGTCGGGGGCGATCGTGCGATACCCGCGCTCGTGCAGGAAGGGGGCGAGCCGGTCCCACTGCCGCGCGTTCTGCGGGAAGCCGTGCAGCAGGACGACCGGGGTGCCGTCCGCCGGCCCGGAGTCCGCCACGTCGAAGACGAGCCCGTCGTTGGTGTACGAGGTCAGCCGGGTCATGCCGCGACGGTAACCGGGGGTGGGCGCCGCCTGTCGATTCCCGCGGTGGCATTTCGGGACACCGGGACGACAAAGGCCCGGCCGCGGGGGCCGGGCCACATCTCGCGCGAGTTCAGTTGGCGGTGGCCGGAATCCAGCGGGCGACCGCGAACAGCGGGCGTCTTCGCGACGACACGAAGCTGTGCCGCGACGGGCTGAGCAGCGCGGTCAGCCACGGCCTGCGGTACTCGGCGATCGCCGCCGCCACGGCGGGGTAGCGGATGCAGTGCACTCCCCCCGCCATACCGAGGCGGTGGCGACCCGCTCGGTTGAGTTCGGTGCGCAATGAACGTCCTTTGCCTCGATGCTGGAGCGGCCGGAATTCGCCAGGCCGAACAGTATCGGAAAACTTCCGATCGGCCCAGTACTTCGTCCTGGAAAACGCCGCCGCGTGTCGGAAAGTTATCGTCGCCGACGCGGGTCGCACGGAAATTGTTGCGAAATGATCTCGGCATCGTCACGGATCGGGCAGCGGCCGGAATTCAGGTGAATTCGGAGCGCGCCATGGGTACCAAGACTGATCGGCACCTCGTGCGAGACTGTCTTCCATGTTGCGGATCGGCCTCACCGGAGGCATGGGAGCGGGCAAGTCGACGGTGGCGCGGATCCTGACCGAGCTCGGCGGCGTCCTCATCGACTCCGACGCCATCGCCCGCGAGGTGGTCGCGCCCGGCACCGAGGGGCTGGCCGCCCTGGTCGAGCGCTTCGGTGCCGGCATCCTGGCCGCCGACGGCAGCCTGGACCGGCCCGCGCTGGCCGCCATCGCCTTCGCGAGCGACGAATCCAGGGCCGCGCTGAACAGCATTGTGCACCCCCTGGTCGGCAAGCGCACCGCGGAGCTCTTCGCCGCCGCGCCCGCCGACGCCGTCGTGGTGCAGGACGTGCCGCTGCTCGTGGAGAACAACCTCGCGCCCATGACGAACCTGGTGCTCGTCGTGCACGCCCCCGCCGAGCTGCGGCTCCGCCGGCTGGTCGAGTTCCGCGGCGTGGACGAGGCCGACGCACGGGCGCGGATCGCCAGCCAGGCCACGGACGAGCAGCGCCGCGCCGCCGCCGACGTCTGGCTGGACAACAGCGGCGAGCCGGAGGCGCTCGAGCCGGTGGTGCGCGCGCTCTGGTCCGAGCGGCTGCTGCCCTTCGAGCGCAACCTGCGCACGGGTACCGCGGCCGAGCCGGAGACCGTCCGGCTGGCCGAGTCGGACCCGGAGTGGCCCGCCCAGGCGCAGCGGCTGATCGCCCGGCTCCGGCTGGCCTGCGGCGGCGCGGCGACAGCCATCGAGCACACCGGCTCCACCTCGGTGCCGGACTTCCCGGCCGAGGACGTGCTCGACGTCCAGATCACGGTGCCGAGCCTCGAGGTCGCGGACGGGCTGCGCGACGGGCTCACCGCCGCCGGGTTCCCGGTCAGCGAGCACCGCTTCGACAACCTCGAGCCCGCCGACGACGACCCGGCCCGCTGGGAGAAGCGGCTGCACAACAGCGCCGACCCGGGGCGGGCGGCCAATATCCACCTGCGGGTGGCCGATTCGCCCGGCGCCCGCTTCGTCATCGCCCTCCGGGACGCGCTGCGCGCCGATCCCGAGCTGCGCGCCGAGTACCTGGCGGTCAAGCGCAAGGCCGAGGCCGAGGCGGAGGGGCTGACCGGCCGGGCGGCGATGGACGCCTACCTCGCCGTCAAGGAGCCCTGGTTCGACGAGGTCTACGCGCGGCTCAGCGCCAGCTGAGCGCCATGCCGAGCGAGCCGGCCCAGGCGTCGACCGAGTAGCCGTGCGCGGCCAGCCCCTCGATGGCGTAGGTCGCGTTCAGCACGGCGGCCTCGGCGGCGGCGGCGTCGATCAGCCCGGCCTCCAGCGCGGCGAGCAGCTCGTCGGTGTCGAGCAGCTCGGCCTCCCTGCCGTTCTGCACCGCGATGTCGAGGTAGTGGTCGAGCGCGCGCCAGCGCTGCGGGGCGACCGGGCGGAACACCCCGATGTCCAGGTAGACGTCCTGATCGGGGCGTTCGCCCGCCCGGAAGTGGAAGATCGTCGCGCGCACACCCAGGTCGGGGAGCAGCCAGGACTCCATGTGCTCGAACCGGGGATGGTCGGCGGTGCGCGACATGTACAGCCCCCACGGCTCCTCCCGGTACACCTCCACCGGCCGCACGAACCCCTTGTTGTCGGTGTTGGTGCGCGCCGCCAGATCGAAGTGCTCGACCTTGGGCCGATGCACCGATACCCCCTGCGCCTCTGTCATGCCCGGAAATGTACCGGGCTCCGGTCACCGCGCCGGAGTGTGTCGGTGGCTCCGCCTACCCTGGTGAGCATGGCATTCGCAACCGAGATCCCCGAGGGGACGCCGCTGGCCCACTCGGAGTTCCGTCCGGTGGGCGAGATCGAGCGTGCCGACGGGCAGTTCCGGGTCGTCAGCGACCACGAACCCGCCGGTGATCAGCCCGCCGCCATCGCCGAGCTGGAGCGCCGGGTGCGGGCGGGGGAGCGCGATGTCGTGCTGCTCGGCGCCACCGGCACCGGCAAGTCGGCGACGACGGCCTGGCTGATCGAGAAGCTGCAGCGGCCGACGCTGGTGATGGCACCGAACAAGACGCTCGCCGCCCAGCTGGCGAACGAGCTACGGGAGATGTTCCCGCACAACGCCGTCGAGTACTTCGTCTCGTACTACGACTACTACCAGCCCGAGGCGTACATCGCGCAGACCGACACCTACATCGAGAAGGACAGCTCGATCAACGACGACGTGGAGCGGCTGCGCCACTCGGCGACCTCGAGCCTGCTCTCCCGGCGCGACGTGATCGTGGTCGCCTCGGTCTCCTGCATCTACGGCCTCGGCACCCCGCAGTCCTACCTGGACCGCTCGGTGCAGCTGGAGGTCGGCGGCCAGGTGGACCGGGACGCGCTGCTCCGGCTGCTGGTCGACGTGCAGTACACCCGCAACGACATGTCCTTCACCCGCGGCTCGTTCCGGGTGCGCGGCGACACCGTGGAGATCATCCCGTCCTACGAGGAGCTCGCGATCCGGATCGAGTTCTTCGGTGACGAGATCGAGGCGCTGTACTACCTGCACCCGCTCACCGGCGACGTGGTGCGCCAGGTCGACACCGTGCGCATCTTCCCGGCCACGCACTACGTCGCCGGGCCGGACCGGATGGCGCGCGCGGTCGGCGATATCGAGGCCGAGCTGGAGGGGCGGCTGGCCGAACTGGAGCGCCAGGGCAAGCTGCTGGAGGCGCAGCGGCTGCGCATGCGCACCCAGTACGACCTGGAGATGATCCGCCAGGTCGGGTTCTGCTCCGGCATCGAGAACTACTCGCGGCACATCGACGGCAGGCCCGCGGGCTCGGCCCCGGCCACCCTGATCGACTACTTCCCGGAGGACTTCCTCCTGGTGATCGACGAATCGCACGTCACCGTGCCGCAGATCGGCGGCATGTACGAGGGCGACATGTCGCGCAAGCGGAACCTGGTGGAGTTCGGCTTCCGGCTGCCATCCGCGGTGGACAACCGCCCGCTCACCTGGGAGGAGTTCGCCGAGCGGATCGGCCAGGCGGTCTACCTCTCGGCCACGCCGGGCCCGTACGAGCTGGGGCAGACCGGCGGCGAGGTGGTCGAGCAGGTCATCCGCCCGACCGGGCTGGTCGATCCCGAGGTGGTGGTCAAGCCGACCAAGGGCCAGATCGACGACCTGGTGCACGAGATCCGGCTGCGCACCGAGAGGGACGAGCGGGTGCTGGTCACCACGCTGACCAAGAAGATGTCCGAGGATCTCACCGACTACCTGCTCGGCCTCGGGATCCGGGTGCGCTACCTGCACTCGGAGATCGACACGCTGCGCCGGGTCGAGCTGCTGCGCCAGCTCCGGCTCGGCGAGTACGACGTGCTGGTCGGCATCAACCTGCTGCGCGAGGGGCTCGACCTGCCCGAGGTCTCCCTGGTGGCGATCCTCGACGCCGACAAGGAGGGCTTCCTGCGCAGCAGCACCAGCCTGATCCAGACCATCGGCCGCGCCGCCCGCAATGTCTCCGGGCAGGTGCACATGTACGCGGACAAGGTCACCGACTCCATGCGGCACGCCATCGAGGAGACCGACCGGCGCCGGGCCAAGCAGGTCGCCTACAACACCGAGAAGGGCATCGACCCGATGCCGCTGCGCAAGAAGATCGCCGACATCCTGGATCAGGTCTACCAGGAGGCCGAGGACACGGTGCAGGTCGGCGGCTCCGGCCGCAATGCCAGCCGCGGCAGGCGGGCCCAGGGCGAGCCGGGCCGCGCGGTGAGCGCGGGGGTGTACGAGGGCCGCGACACCTCGTCCATGCCGCGCGCGGAGCTCGCCGACCTGGTCGCCGAGCTCACCGCACAGATGATGAACGCCGCCCGCGAGCTGCAGTTCGAGCTCGCGGGGCGGCTCAGGGACGAGATCTCCGACCTGAAGAAGGAGCTGCGCGGCATGGACGCGGCAGGGCTGTCGTGAGCGGGCCCGCGCCGTGGCCGGGTGCGCGGGCGGGGCGAGCCGCCGTGGCTTCGTGAGCGGGCGGGCCCGGCGTGCTGCCGCGGGCGGGGCGACCCGCCGGGTGCTCGCGAGCGGCTCAGCCCTGCTGGGCCATCCACTCGTTCACCCGGCGCTCGGCCTCCGCGGGGGAGACGTCCTCGACCCGGGTCATGGTCACCCAGCGGTGCCCGAACGGGTCGATGAAGACGCCGAACCGGTCGCCGGTGACGAAGGTGGCAGGCTGCTCCAGCACCGTCGCGCCGTGCGCGGCGGCCCGCTCGACCACACCGTCCACGTCCGGGCAGTAGTGCACGATCGAGGTGTGCACCCAGCCCTGCTCGGGCGCGCGCACGCCGTTCTCCGGCATCGGCAGCCCGACCTGGAAGGTGGCGTCCCCGACCTTCACCTCGGCGTGCGCGGGCTGGCCGTCCGGCAGGTCGTTGCGGCTCACCACCTCGGCGCCGAGGACCGCCGTGTAGAAATCGAGCGCGGCGTTGCCGTCCGGCACCGCGAGGAAACAGGTGATCGAGTGGTAGCCGGCGGGGACGGGATTCACGGTGTTCGTCATGGGAACCACCCTGCCCCGCCCGCCCGCGCCGATCTTGGAAGAAAGCGACACGGTGGCTGACGAGCGCGCCGCGCCCATTCGCGGCGGAGTCAGCGCCGGGGAGAGCCTGAAGGGCATTCTGCACCCCGGCGAGCAGGCCAGGCACCGCTCGCTGAGCCGGCTGCCGGTCGGCCCGGCGCTGCGCCGCTACGTGGCCTGGTACTGGGCGGTGCACTGGGACCTGCGCGAGCCGTACCGGGCCGAGGTGCTGTCGCATCCGTGCGTCAACGTCACCTTCGAGGCGAGCGAGCAAGAGCGCGGCGGCTTCGTCAACGGGGTCTGCACCACCCGTTTCGAGCGCGAGCTCACCGGCCGCGGCCACACCTTCGGGCTGCGCTTCCACCCCGGCGGCTTCGGCGCCTTCACCGGGCTCGACGTCGGCGCGCTGCGCGACCGGCGGCTGCCGCTCGGCGCGGTGCTGCCCGGCGCCGACGAGCTGGCCGGGCCGGTGCTGGCCGCGGCCGACGACGACGGGCGCGCGGCGCTGGTCGAGGAGTACTTCACCGGCCGGGTCACCGCCGCCGACCCGCAGTACGACCTGGTGCTCACCGTCGTCGCGGCCATGGAGCGGGAGCGCGAGCTCACCCGGGTCGACCAGGTCACCGAGCGGTTCGACATCCGAGCCCGCACCCTGCAGCGGCTGTTCCGCCGCTACGTCGGCGCCGGGCCGAAGTGGGTGCTGCGCCGCTACCGGCTGCAGGACGGCGCGCACCTGCTCGCCTGCGGCCGCAGCGCCGACCTGGCCGCGCTCGCGCTCGAGCTCGGCTATTTCGACCAGGCGCATTTCTGCCGGGAATTCACCGCCGAAATCGGGATGCCGCCGCTGGAATACGCGCGTAATTCCGCCCGCAGCCCGATCCCCGGACACGATTCGGCCGATTCTTCGGGTCGTTAGGGGATATCCGGCGGCCGCGGCGGGACAATTGTCCCGGTCGGATTCCGATGTCTCGAAGGAGCGGGTCATGGATGTCGTTGTGCTGATCGGGCGGATCCTGTTCGCGGTGCTGTTCCTCGGCTCCGCCGCGGGGCACCTGACCCAGGCGGACGGGATGGCCGGGTACGCGGCGAGCCGGGGGATACCGGCGCCGAAGCTCGCCGTGCTCGGTTCGGGAGTGCTCATCCTGGTCGGCGCGCTGAGCGTGCTGCTCGGCGTCTGGGCCGACCTCGGATCGCTGCTGCTCGTGCTGTTCCTGCTGCCGACCGCGGTGCTCATGCACCCGTTCTGGAAGGAGACCGACGCGGAGACCAAGCAGATGGAGATGATCGGCTTCAACAAGGATGTCGCGCTCGGCGGTGCCGCCCTGGCGCTCTTCGCCTTCTTCGCGCACACGCCCGAGCTCGGGCTGACGATCACCGGGCCGCTCTTCCACCTGAACTGACCCCGGCGCGGTACGCATTTCCGGCCGGAAACCGGCGAGGTTCCGGTGCTGTGACGAATGTCTTACCGCGGCAAGGCGCTTCGATCGGCCTGTGACACTTCACAGATCGGCCCCCGCCGGCACCGCGTCGGCGCAGGTTGTCGCGGGCCGGTCAGCGAACTCGGGGTGCGGCGGATCACCGGAATGAGACGGGGACGCGGATGTGATGTGTTGCGATTTCTTAAATTCTGCGGGGTTTTGCCGCTATGGTCGGTCGCAGTCACCGCCCGGTGCGTGTCTCAGCCAGGCACCGGACCGGCACCCGCCCTGAGTCGTTGGAGGAGAGATGACCGCCTACCGGACCATTGTCGTCGGTACCGATGGATCGGACTCGTCGTACGTGGCCGTGGAGAAGGCCGCGGCGCTGGCCGGCGTTTCCGACGCCGCCCTGATCGTGGCCTGCGCGTTCTACCCGACGGACGATCGTGATGTCGCCGCCGCGGCGGACGTGCTCAAGGACGAGGCCTACCAGGTGCGCGGCTCCGCGCCGACCAACGAGATCCTGCGCGTCGCGCGGGACAGGGCCACGGCCGCGGGCGCCAAGAACATCGTGGAACGGTCCATCGTCGGCGAGCCGGTCGACTCGCTGCTGAACCTGGTGCGCGAGGTCGACGCCGATCTGCTCGTCGTCGGCAATCGGGGGCTGAACACCCTGGCCGGGCGGTTGCTCGGCTCGGTGCCCTCGGATGTCGCGCGCAAGTCCCGCTCGGACGTGCTCATCGTGCACACCGTGCGCTGACGCGCAGTTCCGCACCGCGGCCCCCGTCCGAGTCGAATCGGACGGGGGCCGCGGTGCGTCCGGGCCGCCCGCGCGTGGGTCAGCGGGCGCGCTGGGGCAGGCGCCGGCCGGAGGCCGGTACACCGTTCGAGCGCCGCGGAGCGCCCGCGCGCCTCAGGGCGCGAGTGTGCTCAGCTCGGTGGGGAGATCGGTGCTGTGCAGCACGGTGAGCCGCTGGGTGGCGCGGGTGAGCGCGACGTACAGGTCGTTCCGCCCGCGCGGCGACTCGTCGAGGATCGCGGCCGGCTCCACCAGGATCACCGCGTCGAACTCCAGCCCCTTCACCTCGGCGACGGTGAGCACCCGCACCGACTCCCGCGGCGGCTCGGGCAGCGCGCCGACCAGCGCGTGCGGCACGATCACCGCCGCTGTCCCCGGCCCGGTCTCCGCCGCCACCGCCTTCCCCACCGCGTCGGCCAGCTCGCCGGACGCGACCCGCACCGCCTTGGGCTCCACCCCGGTCGCCCGGATCGAGCGCGGCACCGTCGCCGCCGGATCGATCGCCGCCAGCACCCCGGCCGCCACCGCCATGATCTCGGCCGGTGTCCGGTAGTTGACGGTCAGCTCGGCGAGCTTCCAGCGCCGCGCCACGTAGGGCTCCAGGATCTCCTGCCAGGACGAGGCGCCAGCCGGGTCGCCGGTCTGCGCCACGTCGCCGACCGCGGTGATCCAGCGGTTCGGGATCCGTCGCATGACCATGCGCCAGGCCATCGCCGAGAGCTCCTGCGCCTCGTCCACGATGACGTGGCCGTAGGTCCAGGTGCGGTCGCCCGCGGCGCGCTCGGCGGTGGTCTGGCTGGTGCGCACGTTCTGCCGTTCGGCCAGCTGCCCGGCGTCGATCAGGTCGTAGGCCATCAGGATCTCCGGATCGAGCTCGTCCTCCAGATCCTGCGGCGCCGAGCCGGCGAGGATGTCGAGCGCGTCCTGCGCCTCCTCCAGCTTGGCCCGGTAGCGCCGCCGGGAGCGCTCCCGCTCCTCGGCGTCGTCCACCCCGAGCAGCTCGGCCAGCTCGTCGAGCAGCGGGGCGTCGGCGGCGCTGAACTCGCCGGTGGCCTGCCGGTGCAGCTCGGCCCGGTCAGCCGCAGGCATGGTCCGCGCCACCCGGGCCAGCCGCTCCGGCTGGGCCAGCAGGTCGGCGAGTACCTCCTGCGGCGAGAGGATCGGCCAGAGCCGGGAGATGGCGGCCTGCACCTCGGGGTCGGAGCGCATCTCGTCCCTGATGTCGTTCAGTTCGGCGGGGGCGAGCAGGCTCTCCGCGCCGACCAGGTTCGCGCCCATGGTGGCGGCGAGCTGCTCGGTGAGCGCGTCGATCACCGAGGCGGCGAAGACCGGCCGCGCCAGGTTGTGCGGGCGCCGGGAGGAGCGGGCGCGGCCGCGCGCCTTCGTCGCGATGCCGCGGTCCAGCGTCACCGGGTAGCTGTCGAAGCGCAGCCGGATCGGCTCCCTGGGCACCTCCTGCCGGTCCCGCACGGCCTGCTTGAGCACCTCCAGGATGGCGAGCGAGCCCTTGAGCTGGCCCGCGCGCAGGCTGTCCTCCCTGGCGGCCTTCACCCCGGGGTAGAGGTCGCCGATGGTGGAGAGCAGCACGCCGGTCTCGCCGAGCGAGGGGAGCACCTGCCCGATGTAGTCGAGGAAGGTGGCGTTCGGGCCGATGATCAGCACGCCGCTCTTGGCCAGCTGCTGCCGGTAGGTGTAGAGCAGGTAGGCGGCGCGGTGCAGCGCCACCGCGGTCTTGCCGGTGCCCGGCCCGCCCTGCACGACGAGCACGCTCTTGTGCTCGGAGCGGATGATCGCGTCCTGCTCGCCCTGGATCGTCTCGACGATGTCGTTCATGTGCCCGGTGCGGGCGGCGTTCAGCGCGGCGAGCAGCGCGCTCTCGCCGCCGACCCCCTCGTCCGGCTGCGCGGCGCCCGCCGCCTCCAGCGCCTCGACCGCCAGGTACTCGTCGTGCAGCGCGGTCACCCTGCGGTTGCGCGAGCGGATGTGCCTGCGCCGCCGCACCCCCTCCGGCATGGCGGTGGTGGCCAGGTAGAAGGGCCGGGCCAGGGGCGCGCGCCAGTCCAGCAGCAGCGGGTCGTAGTCGTGCTCCTCGTCCAGGATGCCGAGCCTGCCGACGTAGCGGCTGGCGTCCTCGGACTGCGCGGGGTCGAGGTCGATCCGGCCGAAGCAGAGCCCGTGCTCGGCGGCGTCGTACTTGGCCAGGTCCTCGCTGTAGAGCTGGGTGAACGATTCCCGCTCGCTGCGCGCCTGCGGGGTGCCGCCCGCCTCGAGCAGGACGGTGCGCAGCCGGGTGCGCGCGTACTCGCGCATGGCGTCCAGGCGCTCGTACAGCGCGGTCAGGTACTCCTGCTCGGTTACCAGGTCGTCGTCGCGGCCTTCGGGCACACTGAACTCCTTCTCGGCCGGGTGGGAGTCGCTGCGCGCGGCGCGCGCAGCCGGAGAACGGAACGATCGAGTCTACTCCGGGAAACGCCGGTCAAGAGGCGTGCGTGCTCGTCGGGTGGCCACGGTCACCGCCGGGCTTGGCCTGGTACATCGCCACGTCGGCATCGTGCAGCACCGCCTCCGGGGTGCGGTCGTCGCCGGGCAGCAGATCGGTGGCGCCGACCGAGGCGTCCACCTCGATCCGGTGCCCGCGCGCGATGATCGGCTCCGCCATGGCGGCGCGCAGCCGGTGCACGAGCGCGTCCTGATCGGCCGCGCGGGTGCGCCCGGCGACCAGGACGAGGAACTCGTCGCCGCCGAGCCTGCCGACCACGTCGTCGGCGCGCAGTGCCCGCTGCAGCCGCTGCGCCACGATCTGCAGCACGGTGTCGCCGATGGCGTGCCCGAGCCTGTCGTTGATCGCCTTGAAGCCGTCCAGGTCGATGAAGAGCACCAGCGAGACCGGCTGCTCGTCGCCCGCGGCCAGCGCCTCGGCCAGCCGGGCGAGCACCAGCGAGCGGTTGGCCAGCCCGGTCAGCGAGTCGTGTGTCGCCTGGTACTCCAGTTGCCTGCGGCTGGCGCGGAACTCGGTGATGTCGGCGAACGAGGAGACGGCGGAGGAGTCCGGGTCGTCCGGGTTCAGCAGCCTGCTGCTGCCGGAGAGCCAGCGGCGCTGCCCGTCGTGCCGGTCCACCCCGAAGACGTAGCCGGTGATGGTCTCGCCGGTGGCCAGCGTGCGCGCCACCTGGTGCCTGGCCGGGGCCAGCGGGCGGGCGGCGGCGTCGAGCAGGGTGAGCGGCAGCTCCTCGATCCGGCAGCCGATCGGGTCGAGCCCGGTGCGCACGCCGAAGATGCGCCGCGCGGCCGGGTTGATGGATTCGATCCGGCCGTCCCGGTCGATGCAGACCACGCCCTCCTCCAGCTGCTCGACCACCGTGGTGAAGTGCTGCTCGGCGCGGCGCTGCGCGGCCTCCGCGGTGCGCTGCGCGGTGAGGTCGTGGATCACCACCTGGTAGGCGAGGTGGCCGTGCCAGGGCGTGAGCACGGCGACGGTCTGCACGTCGACGGTGCCGCCGTCCACCCGGAGCAGCGTCATCTCGGCGGGCGGCGAGGCCGAGCCCTCCTCGGTGAGCAGGGCGATCCGGTTCAGCATGGCGGGCACGAAGCGGGGGTGCACGAAGTCGGTGAGCGGCCGGCCGACCACCTCGGCGGCCGACCCGGCGCCGAGCAGCCGGACGGCGGCGGGGTTCACGTAGACGACGGCGCCGCGCTCGTGCACGCAGACGCCGTCCGGGATGTGCTCGACCAGCGAGCGGTAGCGCTGCGCGAGCAGCTCGGCGCCGGCGAGCCGCGCGTCGGCGGCCGGCGTGCCGGCAGCATCGACGGTGCCGTCCTCACCCACGTCGCTCCCCGATCGCTCGTCCCGCGCCACACTCGCCGACGGCAGTCACCCGCACCCTGGCCACGGGGGTAACCGGTTCGTCCGCCGGGGAGCCGGCGGAGGAGCACAGATATTGCCCGGTGCCGCAGAAGCCGTCCAGAGCAGTACTCGATCATATGTCGATCGCGCGCACCGTTCCCGTTACCGCACAGTACGCACCGGTCCGATCAGAGCGGCACCGACCAGCGCAGCCTGGTGCCGGGGAAGGTGCTCGGGTCGGCGTCCGGGCCCGCGGTCGCCACCGCGAGCGAACCGCCAGCCGACTCGGCGCGCTGCTCCAGATTGCGCAGCCCGGAGCGGGCGACGTGGTGCGGCATGCCCCAGCCGTTGTCGGTGACCACCACCGTGAGCGCGCTGCCCGCGGCCACCTCGACCAGCACGGTGTCGGCGCCGGAGTGCCGCACGGCATTGCTGACCGCCTCGCGCACCACCGCCTCGGTGTGGTCGGCCAGCTCCGGCGCGAGCCCGTCCACCGGGCCGCTGATCCGCAGGTCGGCGTGGAGCGCCGTCTCCGCGGTCTGCTGGCGCACCGCGTCGGCCAGCCGCTGCGGCAGCCCGACGCCGCCGTGCAGGTCGAAGATCGAGGTGCGGATCTCCTGCACCACCTCGTGCAGGTCGTCGATGGTGGCGCCGAGCCGCTCCCGCACCTCCGGCCCCCGCACCTGCGGCAGCGTGCTCTGCAGCGACAGGCCGATGGCGAAGAGCCGCTGGATGACGTGGTCGTGCAGGTCGCGGGCGATCCGGTCGCGGTCGGCGACCAGGTCCAGTTCGCGTACCCGCTGCTGGGCGTCGGCGAGCTGCATGGCCAGCGCGGCCTGGTCGGTGAAGGCGGCGGTCAGCTCGACCAGCTCGTCGTCGAACGGCGCGAACCCGGCGGGGCGGATGGTGACCAGCACGCCGAGCGTGCTGTCCGGGGTGCAGAGGGGAAGCACGAGCACCGGCCCGGCATTGCGCAGCGGCACCCCGAGGTCGGCGTCGCCGAGCTCGTCCCAGCGCAGCGGGGTGCGCCGGGTGAAGGCCTCGCCGAGCGCCGTGCCCGCCACCCGGACCGGCTGCCAGTCGGCGCCCGCGTCCGGCCCGACCCACTGCGTCACCACCAGCTCCCGCACCGGGGTTCCGCCCGCGACCCGCATCGGCGCGCTGGCCAGGAAGGCCTGGTGCGAGCCGCTCAGCGTGCGGGCGTGGTCGACCACGTGCGCCAGCACCCGATCCGACTCGGTGCCGGCCAGGAACTCGGTGGCGATGTCGCGGGTCGCCTCGATCCAGGCCTGTCTCGTCCGCGCCGACTCGTACAGCCTGGCGTTGTCCACCGCGGTGCCCGCGGCCGCGGCCAGCGCCTGCACCAGCACGTCGTCGTCCTCGGTGAAGGGCTGGCCGCCTGCCTTCTCGGTGAGGTAGAGGCTGCCGAACACCTCGTCCCTGATCCGCACCGAGACGCCGAGGAAGGTACGCATCGGCGGATGGCCGGGCGGGAACCCGACCGAATCCGGGTGCGCGGTGAGGTCGTCCAGCCGCACCGGGCGGGTGTGCCCGAAGACCGTGCCGAGCACCCCGTGCCCGGCGGGCTGGGCCGCGATCTTCGCCCTTGTCGCGTCGTCGATGCCCTCGTCGAGGAACTGCACCACCTGCTCGTCGTGGCCGCGCACCGCGAGCGCGCCGTAGCGCGCGTCGACCAGCTGGGTGGCGGCGCGCACGATGGCCCGGAGCGTGTCGTCCAGATCCAGCCCCCTGGTGACCGTGAGCATCGCCTCGACCAGGCCGTCCATCCGGTCCCTGGAGTCGATGATGAGCTCGACCCGCTCCTTCACCTCGCCGAGCAGCTCGCGCAGCCGCAGCTGGGAGAGGGTGTCGCGCACCGAAAAGGGATCGCTGCCGTTCTCGTCGGTCATCCGCGCATTCCCCTGCTGCCGGGCATCGGCGCCCGAACTCGAAAACCCCTGCTGCGCGGCACCGGCCGCGCGGGTCCAGTTTAGAACGCCGGGGTCGCGAGCCGGCCGCGTGCGGGGGCCGTGTCGCAGACCCGGGCCGGTGACAGAGGACTTTCGACCCTGGCCCGGTGCTGTGGGCGGCTGTTCCATGGTCAGCGGGAACGAATCGGAAGTGGGGTGTGGCAGATGGATTCGTCGAAACGAGTGGGCCGGTCGTCCGCGCCGCGGTCGGTGGCGATGCGCCGCCGTCCGGTGGCGGCGGGCCGGATCCGCAGCACGCCCGCGCCGGAGCGGGCGGTACAGCAGTGGACGACCGCCGGTGATCCGGTGCTCGCGGTGACCACCTCGGGCGAGGTGGAGCCGGCCGAGGTGACCAGGGCGGTGCGCGCCATCGGCCGGGTGCTGCGCAGGCACCGGCTGGACGCCACCACCAGGGTCAGGGTGACGGCGCCCGCCCGCCCCGGCGAGCCGACCCTGGTGCAGGCCAACCTCTGCCTGCGCGACCTGCCGACCCGGGTGCAGGTCACCGGCCCGCGCGGCTTCGCGGTGACCTTCGCCGCCGAGCGGCTCGACCGCAGGCTGGCCCGTGCCGCCGCCGGGGAGGCGCGAGCCTGGCCCGACCCGGCCCGGCCGCCGCTCACCGCGGTCACCGCGGTGCGGCCGATCGTGCGCGGCAAGCAGTGCCTGCTGCTGGACGGCACCGTCGCCGAGGCGGCCGCCGTGCTGGACGCCATGGATTACGAGGCGTACCTGTTCGTCGACGCCGAGACCGGTGAGGACGCGGTCGTGCACTGGGTCGACGGGGTGGGCGCCGGGCTCATCCGGCAGCGCTCCACCCGGCCCGCGCCGTCCCCGATGACCGGGCCGCTGCAGGTCGGGGCGCTCACGGTGCGCACCAGCACCGAGCCGGCGCCGGTGCTGGCCAAGGCCGCCGCCGCGCACCGGCTCTGCCGCGCCGGCCTGCCGTTCCTGTTCTTCACCGACACCGCCACCGGCCGCGGCGCCCTGCTCTACCGCCGCTACGACGGCGACCTGACGCTGGTCACGCCCGCCGCCGCGGGCTAGTTCCCCGGATCGAGCTTGCTGGCGAGCACCGCCGCCTGGGTGCGGCGCTCCATGCCGAGTTTGGCGAGCAGCCGGGAGACGTAGTTCTTCACCGTCTTCTCGGCGAGGAACATGCGCGCGGCGATCTGCCGGTTCGTGAGCCCCTCACCGAGCAGCGCGAGCAACCGCCGCTCCTGCTCGGTGAGGCGCTCCAGGGTGGCGGCGCCGCTGGCGTGCCGCAGCCGCGCCTCCAGCGTCTCCGCCGAGCGCCCGCCGAGCAGCGAGCGCCCGGCGCCGACCTGCTTGATCGCCTCGGCCAGCTCCATCCCCTTGATGTTCTTCACCACATAGCCGCCCGCCCCGGCCAGCACCGCGTCCAGCATGGCGTGCTCGTCGCTGAACGAGGTGAGGATGAGGCAGCGCAGCCCGTCGTGCTCGGCGAGCAGATCGCGACAGAGCTCGATGCCGTTGCCGTCCGGCAGCCGCACATCCAGCACCGCGACGTCCGGATGCACCGCGCGCACCCCGGCGAGCGCGGCCGCGACGGTACCGGCCTGACCGACAACGGTCAGCTCCGGATCGCTCTGCAGTAGGTCCACCAGCCCGCGCCGGACGATCTCGTGATCGTCGACCAGGAACACCCCGAGCATCCCGCCCTCCGCTCCGCCCGCCGCCGACGCGGCGCCGCGTCCGTATGCTGGACGACGAATACGTGCGGCGCCTGCACCCCGGCGGCCGCGGTCGTCGTGTTCTGCGACCCCACCTTAGCCCCCGCCCCGACCTCGCGGCCGCTACTTGTCGGTGGTCGCCTCTAGCATCGCCGCCGGGGGCACCTGTGCATGTAGGAACACGATCGAGAAGGGACTTCTGGTGGCGGAACGCCTCACCGTTCGCGGAGCTCGGGAGCACAACCTGAAGGGGGTCGACCTCGATCTGCCCAGGGACAGCCTGATCGTGTTCACCGGGCTCTCCGGCTCCGGCAAGTCCAGTCTTGCCTTCGACACCATCTTCGCCGAGGGCCAGCGGCGCTACGTGGAGTCGCTGTCGGCGTACGCCCGGCAGTTCCTCGGCCAGATGGACAAACCGGACGTGGACTTCATCGAGGGGCTCTCGCCCGCGGTGTCCATCGATCAGAAGTCGACGAACCGCAACCCCCGCTCGACCGTCGGCACCATCACCGAGGTCTACGACTACCTCCGGCTGCTCTACGCGCGGGCGGGCACCCCGCACTGCCCGGTCTGCCACGAGCTGATCGCCAAGCAGTCCCCGCAGCAGATCGTGGACCAGGTGCTCGCCATGGACGAGGGGCTGCGTTTCCAGGTGCTCGCCCCGGTGGTGCGCACCCGCAAGGGCGAGTTCGTCGATCTCTTCGACCAGCTGAACAGCCAGGGCTACTCGCGCGTGCGGGTGGACGGCGTCGTGTATCCGCTCACCGACCCGCCGAAGCTGAAGAAGCAGGAGAAGCACGACGTCGAGGTGGTGATCGACCGGCTCGCCGTCAAGGGCACTGCCAAGCAGCGGCTCACCGACTCCATCGAGACCGCGCTGCGGCTGGCCGACGGCATCGTCGTGCTCGACTTCGTCGACCGCGACGAGCACGCGCACGACCGCGAGCGCCGCTTCTCCGAGCGGCTGGCCTGCCCGAACGGCCACCCGCTCGACATCGAGGACCTGGAGCCGCGCTCCTTCTCCTTCAACTCGCCGTACGGCGCCTGCCCGGACTGCACCGGCCTCGGCATCCGCAAGGAGGTCGACCCGGAGCTGGTGGTCCCCGACCCGGAGCTGAGTCTGTCGGAGGGTGCCATCGCGCCGTGGTCGCGCGGGCAGTCCGCGGAGTACTTCACCCGGCTGCTGTCCGGCCTCGCCGAAGCCAACGGCTTCTCCATCGAGACGCCGTGGAAGAACCTGCCCGTCAGGGCGCGCAAGGCGGTGCTCGAGGGCAGCACCGACCAGGTGCACGTCTCCTACACCAACCGCTACGGCCGCAAGCGCTCCTACTACGCCGATTTCGAGGGCGTCATGCCCTTCCTGCAGCGGCGCATGGAGAACACCGAGTCCGAGCAGATGAAGGAGCACTACGAGGGGTACATGCGCGACATCCCGTGCCCGGTGTGCCGCGGCAGCAGGCTGCGTCCGGAGATCCTCGCGGTGACCATCGCCTCGGGGTCGGAGCGGCGCTCCATCGCCGAGGTCAGCGATCTGTCGATCGGCGACTGCGCGGCCTTCCTGAACGGGCTCACGCTCGGCGAGCGGCAGGCCGCGATCGCCGGGCAGATCGTCAAGGAGGTGCAGGCCAGGCTCGGATTCCTGCTCGACGTCGGGCTGGAGTACCTGTCGCTCTCGCGCGCCGCCGCCACGCTCTCCGGTGGCGAGGCGCAGCGCATCCGGCTCGCCACCCAGATCGGCTCCGGCCTGGTCGGCGTGCTCTATGTGCTGGACGAGCCGTCGATCGGGCTGCACCAGCGGGACAACCGCAAGCTGATCGAGACGCTCACCCGGCTGCGCGACCTCGGCAACACGCTGATCGTGGTCGAGCACGACGAGGACACCATCCGGGCCTCGGACTGGGTGGTCGACATCGGCCCGATGGCGGGCGAGCACGGCGGCCGGGTGGTGCACAGCGGCACCTACCGGGAGCTGCTGACCAACGAGACCTCGCTGACCGGCGCCTACCTCGCGGGCCGGGAGAGCATCGCGCTGCCGCTGGTGCGCAGGCCGATCGACCGCAAGCGCAGGCTCACCGTGGTCGGCGCCACCGAGCACAACCTGCGCGGGATCGACGTGCACTTCCCGCTCGGCGTGCTCACCGCCGTCACCGGCGTCTCCGGCTCCGGCAAGTCCACCCTGGTGAACGACATCCTGGCCACCGTGCTGCAGAACAAGCTGAACGGCGCGCGGCAGGTGCCCGGCAGGCACACCAGGATCACCGGGCTCGACCACCTGGACAAGCTGGTCCAGGTCGACCAGTCGCCGATCGGCCGCACCCCGCGCTCCAACCCGGCCACCTACACCGGCGTCTTCGACAAGATCCGCACGCTCTTCGCGGCCACCACCGAGGCCAAGGTGCGCGGCTACCAGCCGGGGCGGTTCTCCTTCAACGTCAAGGGCGGGCGCTGCGAGGCCTGCTCCGGCGACGGCACGCTCAAGATCGAGATGAACTTCCTGCCCGACGTCTACGTCCCGTGCGAGGTGTGCCACGGCGCCCGGTACAACCGGGAGACGCTGGAGGTGCACTACAAGGGCAAGACCATCGCCGAGGTGCTGGACATGCCGATCGAGGTCGCGGCCGAGTTCTTCGAGCCGGTCACCTCGATCCACCGGTACCTCAAGACGCTGGTCGACGTCGGGCTCGGGTACGTGCGGCTCGGGCAGAGCGCGCCGACGCTCTCCGGTGGCGAGGCGCAGCGCGTCAAGCTCGCCGCCGAGCTGCAGAAGCGCTCGAACGGGCGCACCGCCTACATCCTCGACGAGCCGACCACCGGGCTGCACTTCGAGGACATCCGCAAGCTGCTCATCGTGCTCAACGGGCTGGTGGACAAGGGCAACACGGTCATCGTGATCGAGCACAACCTGGATGTGGTCAAGACCGCCGACTGGATCATCGACATGGGGCCGGAGGGTGGCTCCGGGGGCGGGTCCGTCGTCGCCGAGGGCACGCCCGAGGAGGTGGCCGGGGTCGACGGCAGTTACACCGGCGGGTTCCTGCGGGAGGCGCTGGCCGCCGCCGAGCGGCGCGGGGCTGTCGCGGCGCCCGCGCGCAAGTCGCGCAAGGCGGTTGCGGCGGCGCCGGCGAAGGCCGCTCGCGGCGAGGCCGCGCCGGCGAAGGCGAGCGCGCGGAAGGCGTCGGCCAAGAAAGCGCCTGTCGAGAAGGTGGCGGCCACCGATGCCGAGCCGGCGCAGCGCGCGGCGGCGACCGCCAAGCGCCTCTCGCGCAAGGCAGCCGCCCTGCGCTGAGCAGGAGCTCTCCGACGCGGGCGGCGAGTGCCGCCGAGTAGCACGTCGGGTGGCCGCGCCACCGTGCGCGGGCACCGCATTTCCGGTCATGCCGAGTGCGCAATCGGTCGAACGTCCAGATTCCGGCCCAATCTGAAACAGGCGTATGTAAGATCGGCGGCGCCGCGTCCGGATCGTGTCCCGGGCAGCAGCGGCACCCGTTCGATCCGAGTCGTTCCCGATCGCCGGCGCGGCGGCGGCACGACTCGGAATCGGTTCCGCCAGAGAGGAATTCACATGGAAGGCGTCGATATCGCGGCGCTGGTCGCTGCGGTGCTAGCGGCCCTGAGCACCGGCTCGTCGCTCAACTACAACCCCGGCACCGGCGCCTGAGCGCGTCCGTCGAAAGGAATACGAATACATGGATACCGGAAGTGCCGGGATCGCGGGCATCTTCGCTGCCCTCGCCCAGGTCATCGCCACGGGCTCGTCCATCTCGGTAACCCCGCCGGGGCTGTGAACGGCACCGGGCGGAGCCGCCGATCGGCGGCTCCGCCCGGTCGCGCACTGCCGGCAGTGCTCAGTGCACCGGCCCGGTGTACTTCTCGCCCGGCCCGGTGCCCGGCGCGTCCGGGTGCGCCGAACTCTCCCGGAAGGCCCGCTGCAGCGACTGCAGCCCGTCCCTGATCGGCCCCGCGTGCGGCCCCAGGTACTCGATCGAGGCCGTGACCAGCCCGGCCAGCGCGGTGATCACCCGCCGCGCCTCGTCCAGATCGCGCCGCGGGCTGGCGGCCGGATCCTCGTCGGCCAGCCCCAGCTTCTCCGCGGCCGAGCTCATCAGCATCACGGCGGCCCGGCTGATCACCTCCACCGCCGGAATATCGGCCAGCTCGCGCACATCGGGTTCGGTGTGCGCGGCGGTCTCGGTGGCGGCGGCGAATTCGGGCTGGTCGGTCATGGCGTTCAGGCTAGCGATGCCCGCCGGGCCAGCCGGAGCTGCCCGAGCTCCGCGACGTTCTTCATGAGCTCCGCGTTCACCCAGGCCACCAGGTGGGCCACCGACGGCCACGCGCCGGCCGGCTCGGCCAGCTCGTCCGGGCCGAGCGTCTCCAGCGCGGCGAGCCACTCGCTGCGCAGGGTGCGCAACCGGGCCACCGCGGCGGCGGTGCTGCCCGCCCACGGGACGTCGCCGGGCCCCGGCGCCGCCGTGCCGCGCGCGGTGGCCAGCGCGCCCGACCACCACCAGTCGATGTGCCAGGTGAGCCAGCCGATGGTCGGGACCGGGATCGGGGACGGCTCGGTCTCCGCCCAGTCCGGGCGCCAGACCCCGCCGGTGTCCGGGCGTACGGTCCAGATCAGCGGGCCCGGCTCCCACAGCGCGTCGTCGTCGGTGAGGTCGTCGAGGTGGATGGTGGCGAGCGACCAGGTGAGGTCGAATTGCCAGCGCAGCAGGTCGGTCACGGGCGGAACGGTCCCAGCGCGGGGCCGTCGCCCGCAAGGGAATAAGGCGCGATTGGGAGCCGGGGCGCATAACTGCTAGAGTTGTTCGCGACGACCGCCCTGGTCGGTGGTAAGCATGTCATTCGCATGCTCACTCTCCGTCCGGGGTCGCAAGTGGAGCCCGACTCCCACCGCCGCCGACCCTCGTGTCCGGTACGCGGTCCGGTCACCAGCCCTCCGGGGCCGGAATTCTCGTGCGCCCCTCGGTGCCCGGGTTCCGTGGTGATCGGTCGACTCGGGCCTCGGCCGGTGAAATACCGGACCGGGGCTTTCGCGTTGATACCGGGGTTACCTGCACGCGGTCGTCGACGACACCGCTTGACCTAGGAGGCCCCATCAGCACTGAGACCCGCATCAACGATCGCATCCGTGTTCCCGAAGTCCGGCTCATCGGGCCCGGCGGCGAGCAGGTTGGGATCGTGCGTGTTGAAGATGCGCTACGCGTCGCCCTCGAAGCCGATCTCGACCTGGTCGAGGTGGCCCCGGATGCCCGTCCGCCGGTCTGCAAGATCATGGACTACGGCAAGTTCAAGTACGAGACGGCGCAGAAGGCGCGCGAGTCCCGGAAGAACCAGGTCCAGACCGTCATCAAGGAGCAGAAGCTCCGCCCCAAGATCGACGACCACGACTACGAGACCAAGAAGCGCAACGTGGTTCGCTTCCTCGAGGCCGGGTCCAAGGTCAAGGTGACGATCATGTTCCGCGGCCGTGAGCAGTCCAGGCCCGAACTCGGCTTCCGGTTGCTGCAGCGGCTCGCATCCGATGTCACCGAGCTGGGTTTCGTGGAGACCTCGGCCAAGCAGGACGGCCGCAACATGACGATGGTCCTCGCCCCGCACAAGGGCGCGAAGACCCGGGTGAAGGCGCAGCAGGACGCGGCGCCGCGCCCCCGGACCGGCCCGGCCCCGGAACCGGCCCCCGCGCCGGCGCCGGCCGAAACGGCCGCGCCGCAGTAGGACGAACAAGCACTCGGCGGCCCACGGGCCGCCGGCACACAGATTGAGGACACTCATGCCGAAGATGAAGAGCCACAGCGGCGCCTCGAAGCGATTCAAGGTGTCCGGCCGGGGCAAGCTGCTGCGTCAGCAGGCGAACCGTCGCCACCTGCTCGAGCACAAGCCGAGCCGCCGGACTCGTCGTCTGGACGGCGTCGAGGCCGTCTCCGTGGCCGACGCTCCCCGCGTCAAGCGGCTGCTCGGTATCTGACGTGCTCCGGCGCGGGTGCGAGCCCGCGCGACCCCGCGTCCGCTGACCCGGACGCCAGAATCTATCGAACCAGGGTGCCTCGCCGCGCCCACGAACCTCGAACAGGAATCGATCAGTGGCACGCGTCAAGAGGGCCGTCAACGCTCAGAAGAAGCGCCGTTCCATCCTCGAGGCCTCCAAGGGCTACCGGGGCCAGCGGTCCCGGCTGTACCGCAAGGCCAAGGAACAGCAGCTGCACTCGCTCACCTACGCCTACCGGGACCGCCGGGCGCGCAAGGGTGACTTCCGCAAGCTGTGGATCGCGCGCATCAATGCCGCCGCCCGGCTCAACGACATCACCTACAACCGGTTCATCCAGGGCCTGAAGGCCGCCGGTATCGAGGTGGACCGCAAGATCCTGGCCGAGCTCGCGGTGTCGGACGCCGAGGCGTTCGCCGGCCTCGTCGTGCTCGCGAAGGCGGCGCTGCCCGAGGATGTCAACGCCCCCGCCGCCTGACGGCACCCGTTGAACCACGCATATCCGGAACGACCCGCTGGGAGCATCCCGCGGGTCGTTTCCGTGTCGGGCGGTGCCCGTGGCTGAGCCGCTGGAGCCGCGGAACCCGCGGGTCGTCGCGGCCGCCAAGTTGCACCGCTCGGCGCAGCGCCGGAAGACCGGTTCGTTCCTCGCCGAGGGGGCGAACGCGGTGACCGCCGCGCTGGAGACCGGGCGGGTGCGCGAGTTGTTCTACTCGGCGAGCGCCGCCCAGCGGGAGCACGACCTGGTCGCAGGCGCGGCGGCCTCCGGGGTGCGAACCACGGTGGTCAGCGAGCGCGCGGCGCAGCACCTGGGGGAGACCGTGACCGCGCCCGGCCTCGTCGCCGTCTGCGACCTGCTCGACATCCCGCTCGACGAATTGCTGATCCGCGCCGCCGCGCCCGCGCTGTTCGCGGTTCCGGTCGAGATCGCCGAGCCGGGCAATGCGGGCACCCTGATCCGGGTGGCCGACGCGGTCGGGGTGGACGGCGTCCTGCTCGCGGGCGACACCGTCGACCCGCACAACGGCAAGTGCGTGCGGGCCAGCGCGGGCAGCCTGTTCCACGTCCCGGTGGCGCGCGAGCGCGACGTCACCGCCGCGCTGGACGCGCTCAGTGCCGCCGGCGTCACCCTGCTCGCCACCACCGCGCGCGGCGAACTCGACCTGGACGACGCCGACCCGGTGCTGGCGGGCCCGGTCGCCTGGCTCTTCGGCAACGAGGCGCACGGGCTGGCGCCCGAGCTCGCCGAGCGCGCCGACCACCGGGTGCGCATCCCGATCCGCGGCCGCGCCGAGAGCCTGAACCTGGCCGCCGCCGCGGCCATCTGCCTGTACGCGAGCTCGCGGATCAGGCACGCCGGGTAATGCGGGTGAAGCCCGCACGGCCCATCGAATACGATTCGACCGGGACAATTCCGCACCCGACCGCAGGGAGAGACGAGCTACCGTGGCCGACGACACCGCCGCCGAGCAGGGCACCGCGCTGACCGAGGAGGCACTCGCCGCGGCCGCGGCCGCCGCCGAGAAGGCGTTCGCCGCCGCGGCGGATCTGGACGCTCTGGCCGTCGCCAAGACCGAGCACCTCGGTGGCAAGGCGCCGCTGGCGCTGGCCCAGCGCGCGCTCGGCACCCTGCCCAAGGAGGAGAAGAAGGAGGCGGGCAAGCGGGTCAACGCCGCCCGCACCCGGGTCTCCGATGCCTTCGACGCCCGCCGCGCCGCGCTGCTCGCCGAGCGCGATGCCGCCGTGCTGGTCGCCGAGGCCATCGACGTCACGCTGCCCGCCCGGCGGTCGCCCGTCGGCGCCAGGCACCCGATCACCGTGATCTCCGAGCAGATCGCCGACGTCTTCGTCGCCATGGGCTGGGAGGTCGCCGAGGGGCCGGAGGTGGAGACCGAGCACTTCAACTTCGACGCGCTCAACTTCCTGCCCGACCACCCCGCGCGCACCATGCAGGACACCTTCCACATCGCGCCGGAGGGGTCGCGCCAGGTGCTGCGCACGCACACCTCGCCGGTGCAGGTGCGCTCGCTGCTGGAGCGCGAGCTGCCGATCTACGTGGTCTGCCCGGGCCGCACCTTCCGCACCGACGAGCTGGACGCCACGCACACCCCGGTCTTCTCCCAGGTGGAGGGGCTGGCGGTGGACAAGGGGCTGACCATGGGGCACCTGCGCGGCACCCTGGACGCCTTCGCCCGCGCGCTCTTCGGCCCGGATACCCGCACCCGCATGCGCCCCAACTACTTCCCCTTCACCGAGCCGTCGGCCGAGGTCGACGTCTGGTTCCCGGACAAGAAGGGCGGCGCGGGCTGGGTCGAGTGGGGCGGCTGCGGCATGGTGAACCCGAAGGTGCTGATCGCGAGCGGGATCGACCCGGAGGAGTACAGCGGCTTCGCCTTCGGCATGGGGCTGGAGCGAACCCTGCAGTTCCGCAACGGGATTCCCGACATGCGCGACATCGTCGAGGGCGACGTGCGGTTCACCCTGCCCTTCGGCGTCCGGTCCTGACCCTTCCGATACGAGAGAGCGACACGTCACGTGCGAGTAGCGCAGTCCTGGCTGACCGAGATCATCGCCCGCACCGTCCCGGAGTGGTCGGTGACGCCGGAGGAGCTCGACGCGGGATTCGTCCGGGTGGGGCTGGAGGTCGAGGAGGTCGACCGGCTCCAGCGGGTGACCGGTGACATCGAGCGGCCGCTGGTCGTCGGCCGGGTGCTGGAGATCACCGAGCTCACCGAGTTCAAGAAGCCGATCCGGTTCTGCAAGGTCGACGTCGGCAACCCGGAGCCGCAGGAGATCATCTGCGGCGCGCGGAATTTCGCCGTCGGCGACCTGGTCGTCGTCGTGCTTCCCGGCGCGACGCTGCCGGGCGGTTTCCAGATCAGCTCGCGCAAGACCTACGGCCACACCTCGCACGGCATGATCTGCTCGGTCGCCGAGCTGGGTATCGGCAAGGACCACTCCGGCATCCTGGTGCTGGAGCCGGGCACCGCCTCCCCCGGCACCGACGCCAACGAGCTGCTCGGGCTGGACGACACCGTCATCGAGCTGAACATCACCCCGGACCGCGGCTACTGCTTCTCGGTGCGCGGCCTCGCCCGCGAGCTGGCCTGCGGCTTCGACCTGGAGTACGCCGACCCGGCGGTCCGCACGCTGCCGGATTCGGCCGCGCCCGCGTGGCCGATCACGCTGCAGCCGGAGTCGAAGTGCACCCGCTTCGCGGCCCGCCGGGTCACCGGGATCGACCCGAAGGCGGTGTCGCCGTGGTGGTTGCAGCGCAGGCTGCTGCTCTCCGGGGTGCGGCCGATCTCGCCCGCGGTGGACGTCACCAACTACGTCATGCTCGAGCTCGGCCAGCCGCTGCACGCCTTCGACGCCGCCGCGGTCCGCGGTGAGCTGGTGGTGCGGCAGGCGCGGCCGGGGGAGAAGCTGCGCACCCTCGACGACGTCGAGCGCACGCTCGACCCGGAGGACGTGGTGATCGCCGACGAGTCCGGCGTGGTCTCGCTGGCCGGTGTCATGGGCGGCGCGAGCACTGAGGTGCACGACGGCACCACCGACGTGCTGCTGGAGGCCGCCACCTGGAACCCGCTGCTCGTCTACCGGACCGCGCGCAGGCACAGGCTGGTCTCCGAGGCGGGCAAGCGGTACGAGCGGGTGGTCGACCCGGAGCTGAACGTGGTCGCGCTCGACCGCGCCGCCGCGCTGCTCGCCGAGATCGCGGGCGGCACCGTCGGGGACGTGCTCAGCGATATCCGGGTGCCGGTCGAGCCCGCGCCCGCCATCGCCATGGACATCGACCTGCCCGATCGCGTCGCGGGCGTCACCTACCCGACCGGCACCGCCGCGCGCCGCCTGGCCCAGATCGGCTGCACCGTCGAGGTGGCGGTGAGCGAGGTCGGGCACGGCCAGCTGCTGGTCACCCCGCCGAGCTGGCGGCCGGACCTGGCCCAGCCCGCCGACCTGGTCGAGGAGGTGCTGCGGCTGGAGGGGCTCGAGCAGATCCCGTCCGTCGTCCCCACCGCACCGGCCGGGCGCGGGCTGACCCCCGCGCAGCGCCGCCGCCGGGCCGTGAGCCGGGCGCTCGCCTTCGCCGGTTGCGTCGAGGTGCCGCCGCCGGTCTTCCTGCCCGCCGGGGTCTTCGACCTGTGGGGGCTGGACGACGACGACCCGCGCCGCGCCACCACCCGGGTGCTGAACCCGCTCGACGCCGAGCGACCCGAGCTCGCCACCACGCTGCTGCCCGGGCTGCTCGAGGTGGCCGCGCGCAATATCTCCCGCGGCGCCCGCGACCTCACGCTCTACGGCATCGCGCAGGTGGTGCTGCCCGGGCCGAACGTCAGGCCGGTCGAGCCGCTTCCGGTCGACCGCAGGCCCGCCCCGGAGCAGATCGCCGAGCTGCTCGACTCGCTGCCCGCGCAGCCGGTGCACGTCGGCGCGGTGCTCACCGGCCGCCGCGAGCCGCGCGGGCCGTGGGGTCCGGGCAGGCAGGCCGAGGCCGCCGACGCCTTCGCGCTGGCCGACGCGATCGGCGACGCGGCGGGGGTCGCGATCGAGCGCCGCCCGGCCGCGCACCTGCCCTGGCACCCGGGCCGCTGCGCCGAGCTCGTGGTGGACGGCGTGGTCGTCGGCTACGCGGGTGAGCTGCACCCGGCGGTGCTGGAACGGACCGGGCTGCCCGCCCGCACCTGCGCGCTGGAGCTCGACCTGGACGCGCTGCCGCTGCGCGACACCCGCCCGGTGCCGGTGGTGTCGCCGTTCCCCGCGGTGCTGCAGGACGTCTCGGTGACGGTCGCGCGCTCGGTGCCCGCCGCCACCGTCGAGGCGGCGCTGCGCGACGGCGGCGGCACGCTGCTGGAGGAGATCGCGCTCTTCGACGTCTACGAGGGCGCGCAGGCCGGCGCGGACCGTCGCTCGCTCACCTACGCGCTCCGCTTCCGCGCGCCCGACCGCACCCTCACCGAGGACGAGGCGAGCGCCGCCCGCGATGCCGCGGTGGCCGCAGCGGCGAGCGCCGTCGGCGCGGAACTGCGCGGGTAACGTCGGGGGAGTCCCCGGCGAAAGGCGCATCATGCGAGCGGAATGGAACGGCGCGGTCCTGGCCGAGAGCGACGACACCGTGGTGGTGGAGGGCAACCACTACTTCCCGGCGTCGTCGCTGAACCGGGCGTACTTCGGCGACAGCGACAAGCACTCGGTGTGCCCGTGGAAGGGCACCGCGTCGTACTACTCGGTGACCGTCGACGGCGCGCGCAACCCCGACGCCGCCTGGTACTACCCGGACCCGAAGCCGGAGGCCGAGGAGATCAGGGACCGGGTGGCGTTCTGGCGCGGCGTCGAGATCACCGGATGACGCTCGCGGTGCGCGCGGCGCGGCACCCGGCGAACCCGGTGATGCACGCGCTCACCTACCACCCGACCAGGGAGATCGCCTGGACCCCCGACCTGCTCGGGCTCGACTTCGCCGAGCTCGCGCCGCGCACCGCGGACGGGGAGACGCTGCACGCCTGGTGGCTGCCCGCCCGAGGCGAGCCGATCGCGCACATCCTCTTCGCGCACGGCAACGCGGGCAATATCGGCGATCGGCTGCCGATCTTCGCGCTGCTCACCGCGGCCGGGTTCGACGTGCTCTCCTTCGACTACCGCGGGTACGGCCGCAGCACCGGCCGGCCCAGCGAGCGCGGCACCTACCTGGACGCCCGCGCCGCCCGCGCGGCGCTGCTCGCCCGGCCGGAGGTCGATCCGGCGCGCATCGTCTACCTGGGAAAATCGCTCGGCGGGGCGGTGGTCACCGAGCTCGCGGCGGCGCACCCGCCCGCGGGTACGGTGCTCATGTCCACCTTCACCGGGCTGCGTGCCGCGGCCCGCTCGGTCTTCCCGGTCATCCCCGCCCCGCTGGTGCCGGACGCCTACCCGACCCTGCGCCGCATCGGCGACCTGCGTGTCCCGCTGCTGCTCATGCACGGCGACCGGGACGAACTGCTCCCCGTCGAGCACTCCCGCAGGCTGTACGCCGCCGCCCCCGACCCCAAGCGCCTGGAGATCTTCCCCGGCTGCGGCCACAACGACCTCATCATGGGCGCGGGCCGCCGCTGGGTCGGGCTGATCGCCGAGTGGGCGCGCGCGGAGTGCGGTCTCGGCCGGACTCCGTAGCCTGGTGGCATGACCGACTCAGCCGGAATCGCCGCGCTGCTCGCCGCGCTCCCGGACGACGAACTGCTCGCCGTGCTGCGCAGCGCCACCGCGCAGCGCCCCTCCTTCGCGCGGGTCTACGCCGCGCTCACCGAGCAGGCCACCTCCGGCGGGCCGCTCGACACCGTTGTGATTCCGGACACCCCGCAGCCGGGTGCCGGTGCCGTCCCGCAGCAGCCACCCCGATCGCAGCAGGTCGGCGGCGGGTTCGCGGTACCGCCGGTACCGGTACCGCCGCAGGGTATGTCCGGAACGCCGCCGACCGGCGGCTATACCGCCTCCGGCGTGCCGACATTCGACTCCGTTCGCGATAAGGTCGAGCAGCGCTTCGGCACCGCCCAGGGCCGGGAGGAGCTCGAACGCGAGACAAGCGTTCAGCGCAGCGTCGAAGAACAGTGGCAGGCGCGCGAGGACGCGGCCCGCGACCGCCTCGACAAGATCCGGAAGTCGATGCGCGACGAACCCTCCGGGCCGTGACACCCGCCGGCTCGGCGACACGAGAGTGGAGAACATGCCCGAGCCGCGCGAGATCGCCGAACGACTCCTCGACGCCCAGGTCGACTTCCTGCTCGCGGAGGTGACCGGCGAGCGCTTCGCCGAGGTCGTTGCCCGCGACGTCGGGTCCGTGCTCGGCGTCGCCGAGACCATCCTGGTCCGCGACGTCGTCGCCCCGGAGCAGGCCAAGCAGACCGTGGCGACCGTGGTCGACCTGATCGGCGGCAGCCCGGTCTTCGCCGACATGTCCGGCGTCTTCGCCGACTCGATCTACACCCACATCGCGGAGAACGACGAGTACACGCTCGGCGAGGTGGTCGAGCGGCAGCCGGTCGAGGCGCTGCTGGAGAAGATTCTCGGCATGCACCAGGCGCAGGAGCGGATTCTGACCCGGCTCACCGAGAGCCCGCTGGTCGCCACCGTCGCCTCGAAGTTCGTGGACAAGCTGATCGACGACTTCATGCAGGCCAACCGGCAGCGCGCGGAGAAGATCCCCGGCGTCGGCTCGCTGGTCTCGCTGGGCCAGTCGGCCGCCAACCGGGCGCGGAAAGCCGCCGCCGACAACGCCTTCCTCAGCGACATGGCGGACAAGGGCGCGCGCTTCGCCCTGGAGCGCACCAACAACGCCATCCGCGAGGTGCTGCGCGACGCTCCCGTGCACAGCGCCGCCATGGAGTTCTGGGACCTGCACGCCGGGGAGCCGGTGCACGGGCTGCGCGAGTACCTGACCAAGCAGGACCTGCGCGATCTGGTGCTGCTCAGCTACGAGATCGCGGTGACCACGAGGGAGAAGCCGTACTTCGGGCTGCTGCTCGACGAGTGCGTCGACGTCTTCCTCGGCAAGTACGGCGAGTTCACGCTCGCCGCGCTGCTCCCCGAGCTCGGGCTGACCGGCGACGACCTGCGCACCGAGATCCTGCGCTACGGCCCCGCGGTCATCGAGCGGGCCAAGGCGGACGGTGTGCTGGCCGGGCTCATCCGCGAGCGACTCGAGCCGTTCTACCTCTCGGAGCCGGTGCTCGCCATCCTCGGCGCGGGCTGACCAGGCGAAAAACCGCCCGGTCTCCCGCCTTTCGGCGCCCCGAACCGCTGGGCGTGTCGCCGGGACTTACGCGCCGCTGCCGCCGTGGGTCGGGCTACGGTGGCCGACGTGCTCACCGTCCTCGCCGTCGAGAACTACCGGTCCCTGCGCCACCTCATCGTGCCGCTGACCCCGCTCACCGCGGTCACCGGGGCGAACGGCAGCGGCAAATCCAGCCTGTACCGGGTGCTGCGGCTGCTCGCCGAGTTCGCGAGCAACGGCGCGGTGGCGGCGCTGGCCAGGGAGGGCGGGCTGGACTCCACGCTGTGGGCAGGCCCGGGGCGCCCCGCGGACGGCACCCCGGTGGCGCTGCGCGTCGGCTTCGCCGCGGACGACTTCGGCTACGCCGCCGACCTCGGCATCCCGGCGCCCGCCGACTCCCTGTTCGACCGCGACCCGGAGATCAAGGCGGAGGCGGTGTGGTCGGGGCCGATGCTGCGCCCGGCCACGGTGCTCACCGAGCGGGCAGGCCCGGTGGTCCGGGTGCGCACCGGCAGGCGCTGGAACACCGTGCCGCACACGCTGCGCTCCTTCGACAGCATGCTCGGCGAGCTCTCCGACCCGAGCCGCGCCCCCGACCTGCTCAGCGTGCGCGACCGGGTGCGCGGCTGGCGCTTCTACGACCGGCTGCGCACCGACGCGGGCGCGCCGGCGCGGGCCCCGCAGATCGGCACCCGCACGGTCCGGCTCGGCCACGACGGCGCCGACCTGGCCGCCGCGCTGCAGACCATCAGGGAGATCGGCGACGCGGTCGAGCTGGACGCCGCTGTCGACAAGGCGTTCCCCGGCAGCCGGGTCGAGGTGGCCGCGCACGCGGGCCGGTTCACCGTGCGGCTGCACCAGCCCGGTCTGCGCCGTCCGCTGGAGGCCGCCGAACTCTCCGACGGCACCCTGCGCTACCTGCTGGTGGTGGCGGCGCTGCTCACCCCGCGCCCGCCCGAGCTGCTGGTGCTGGACGAGCCGGAGACCAGCCTGCACCCCGAGCTCATGAGCGCGCTCGCCGACCTCATCGTCACCGCGTCGGCGCACACCCAGGTGATCGTGGTGACGCACGCCGCGGCGCTGCTCACCGCCTTCGCGCGCGAGGAGCGGGCCTCGGTGCTGGAGCTGCGCAAGGACGACGGCCGCAGCTACCTGGCCGGCCAGGGTTTGCTCGACGAGCCACCGTGGGCCTGGCCCATGCGCTGATCGGCGTGACCAGCGTGTGAATTCCCCCCGATGTGCGCCGCGTCGCATATCGGGGCGGCGGCCGCCGCAATACGCTCGGCGTATGAGCGACCCGAGGATCGAGACCGAACCCGAGGCCATCCGGCCGCTGCGCGACGACATCCGCTTCCTCGGCGAGGTGCTCGGCGACACGATCCGGGACCACGAGGGGCCGGAGGTCTTCGACCTCATCGAGCGGGTGCGCAAGGAGGCGTTCCGGATCCGCCGCGAGGAGGTCGACCGCAGCGCCGTGGCGGAGATGCTGCGCGGGGTCGACGTGGCGGTGGCGATCCCGCTGATCCGCGCCTTCAGCTACTTCGTGCTGCTCGCCAACCTGGCCGAGGATCTGCAGCGCGACCGCCGCCGCGCCGTGCACATCGGCGCGGGCGAGCCGCCGCAGGACTCCTCGCTGGCCGCCACCTACCGCAAGCTGGACGCCGCCGCGCTGGACGGCCCGACCGTCGCCGACCTGCTCTCCGACGCCCTCGTCGCCCCGGTCATCACCGCGCACCCGACCGAGACCAGGCGCCGCACCGTCTTCGACGGGCAGGCCAGGATCACCGAGCTGATGCGGCAGCGCGGCCGCTTCGCCGAGGGTGAGCGGGAGCGCGCCGCGCTGGAACTCGACATTCGGCGGCAGGTGCTCGCGCTCTGGCGCACCGCGCTGATCCGGCTGGCGCGGCTGCGGATCCAGGACGAGATCGCCGTCGGGCTGCGCTACTACGAACTCACCCTCTTCGACGTCATCCCGGCGATCAACGCCGAGGTCAGGGCCGCGCTGCGGGCCCGGTGGCCCGGCGTCGAGCTGCTGCGGCGGCCGATCCTGCGCCCCGGCTCGTGGATCGGCGGCGACCGCGACGGCAACCCGTTCGTCACCGCCGAGGTGGTGCGCACCGCGGCCGGGCAGGCGGCGAGCGTCGCCTTCGAGCGGTACCTGCGCGAGCTGGCCGAGCTGGAGAAGGTGCTGGCCCAGTCGGCCCGGCTGGTCCCGGTCTCGGAGCGCGTCGCCGGGCTGGCCGCGGCGGGCTACCCGGAGCAGGAGACGCACGCCGACGAGCCGTATCGCCGTGCGCTGCACGCCATCCGGAACCGGCTCACCGCCACCGCGCTGCGCGCGCTCGGCACCGCGCCGGTGCACGGTTCGGACGTCGGCGCCGAGCCGTACGACACCCCGCAGCAGGCGCTCGACGATCTCGACGCGGTCGACGAGTCCATGCGCGCCGCCGGCGACGGGCTGCTCGCCGACGACCGGCTGGCCGCGCTGCGCTTCGCGCTGGAGACCTTCGGCTTCCACCTGCAGAGCCTGGACATGCGGCAGAACTCCGAGGTGCACGAGCAGGTGGTGGCCGAGATCCTGGCCTGGGCCGGGGTGCACGCCGACTACCCGAGCCTGCCGGAGGACGAGCGGGTGGCGCTGCTCGCCGCCGAACTCCGCACCCGAAGGCCGCTGCTCGGCCCGCACGCGGCGCTGAGCGAGAAGGCCACCCAGGAACTCGGCATCGTCCGCGCGGCCGCCGAGGTGATCGCGACCTTCGGCGCCGAGGCGGTGCCGAACTACATCATCAGCATGTGCACCTCGGTGAGCGACATGCTGGAGGCGGCGGTGCTGCTCAAGGAGGCGGGCATTCTGGAGCCGGGCAGCCCGGCGTCGTCTCCGGTCGGCATCGTGCCGCTCTTCGAGACCATCGAGGATCTGGCCGCCGGCGCCACGACCCTGGCCGCGGCGCTGGACGTTCCGGTGTACCGGGAGCTGGTGGCCGGCGCCGGAATGCGCCAGGAAATCATGCTCGGCTACTCCGACTCCAACAAGGACGGCGGCTACCTCGCCGCCAACTGGGCGCTCTACCGGGCCGAGCTGGAGCTGGTCGAGGTGGCGCGCGAGACCGGGATCCGGCTGCGGCTCTTCCACGGCCGCGGCGGCACCGTCGGCCGTGGCGGCGGGCGCAGCTACGACGCCATCCTGGCCCAGCCCGCGGGGGCCGTGCGCGGCGCGCTCCGCCTCACCGAGCAGGGCGAGGTGATCGCCGCCAAGTACGCGGAACCCGGTGCGGCGCATCGCAATCTGGAGTCGCTCATCGCCGGGACCCTGGAGTCGACGCTGCTCGACGTGGAGGGGCTCGGACCGGCCGCGGAGCCCTCCTACGAGCTCATGGACGAGCTGGCCGCCCGCGCCCGCGCCGCCTACGCCGCGCTGGTGCACGACGAGCCCGGGTTCGTCGAGTACTTCCGCCAGTCCACCCCGGTGGCCGAGGTCGGCGACCTGAACATCGGCAGCCGCCCGGCCTCCCGCAAACCCACCAACTCCGTCTCCGACCTGCGCGCGATTCCCTGGGTGATGGCCTGGAGCCAGGCCAGGGTGATGCTGCCCGGCTGGTACGGCACCGGCACCGCGCTGGAGCAGTGGGTGGACGGCGACCCGGACCGGCTCGCCGTGCTCACCGAGCTCTACCGGCGCTGGCCGTTCTTCCGCACGGTGCTCTCCAACCTGGCCCAGGTGCTCGCCAAGACCGATCTCGCGATCGCCGAGCGGTACGCCGAGCTGGTCACCGACGCCGCGCTCCGGGAGCGCATCTTCGGCATGATCCGAGACGAACACGCCCGCACCATCCGCATGCACGCCGCCGTCACCGGCAACGACCACCTGCTCGCCGACAACGCCTCGCTGGCCGAGTCCATCCACAACCGCTTCCCGTACCTGGAGCCGCTGAACCAGATGCAGGTCGAGCTGCTGCGCCGACTGCGCGCCGGGGACGATCAGGAGCTGGTCAAGCGGGGGATCCTGCTCACCATGAACGGGCTGGCGACGGCGCTGCGGAACTCGGGGTAGCGCTCGGCCGAGCGCGCGCGGAGCGGCGGCCACCAGGCCGCGCAGCCGCGTCCACGAGGCGTTGACGACCACGGCACCGCCCGCCGCGAACAGCGGAATCGCCTGCCGCACCGTGAAGTACACGCCCGCAGGGTGACCGCGACGAACTCGTCGAGCTCGACGGGCGTGACCTCGGTGACGGGCCGGATGGCGGCGATCCCGGCATTGGCGAACAGGACGTCGAGCCTGCCGAAGCGGTCCCGGATGTGCTCGGTGAGCGCGGTCAGGTCGCCGAGCTCGGCGACATCGGCGCGGACCGGGAGGGCGCGCTCGCCGAGCTCGGCCGTAGCGGCCGCGAGCCGGTGCTCGTCGCGCCCGGTGATCACCACCAACGCGCCCTCGTCGAGCAGCCTGCGCGCGACGGCGAGGCCGATACCGCTGGTACCTCCGGTCACCAGCGCGACGGAGTCGGGGGAAGCGGAAGCGTTGTGCGTCATGGGATCCAGGCTGCGCAGTGCGCGGCACCGGGGCCAGAGCGTGCTGATCATGGGTCTGCCGACACCACGCTGCGACCGCTCAGCGCCCGGCCAGCAGCTCCATGCGCTGTGCGGTCGGGGTGCCGGGGCGCGGGTCGTAGAGCTCGAGGAACTGGCCGGGCCGGTCCACGACGGCAAGGGCCGTGGCGTCGAAGGTGAGCGCGCCGAGTTCCGGATGGTGCACCTCCTTGACCGCCTGCACCGGCGCCGCCACGTCGTGTCGTGCCCAGAGCTCGGCGAACTCCGCGCTGCGGGTACCGAGTTCGGTGATCACAGCACGGAATCCGGGATCGTCGGCCGCGTGCGCGGCGTCGGCACGGAATGCCGCGACCACGCCGGGCGCCGCGCGGGGATTTCCCGCGCCGCGCACCCCGATCCGTCAGCCGGTCGGCGGACGGCCGGTGACCGCTGGCTACCGGAAGCGGTCCGCGTGCTCGGCCGCCCACTGTTCGAAAGTTCGAGCCGGACGGCCGGTTACCCGCTCGACGGTGTCGTCGACGGTCCGTGAGGCCGGGTCGGAGGTGGCGTACCAGCCGATCACGTACTCGGCATCCGCCCGGGGTACACCGGTGGCCGTCAGCCGGTCGACGGCCTGCTCGTGCGTGATCGGGACGAAGGCGATCTCGCGCCCCGTAGCCAGGGACAGGATCGCGATCCGCTCCCGCGGCGTGAGCGACCGCGGTCCGGTGAGGTTGTAGGCACGGCCCGCGTGGCCGTCGTCGAGCAGCGCCACCGCAGCCACGGCCCCGATGTCCGCCTCATGCACCAGTGCGCTGGGAAAGTCGTAGGGTTCGCGCACGATGCCTTCGCCGCGCACGGCGTCGATCCAGGTCAGCGTGTTCGACATGAACTCCTGCGGTTCCAGGCGGGTCCACTCCACCCCGGAATCCGCCACCGCCCGCTCGACCGGCCCGACCCCGCCGCCCCACACCACGGTGATCCGCCGCACGCCCGCGTCGACCGCCCTTCGCACCAGCTCGGGACCGGCCTCGGCGAGCCCCGAGGTCACCGTGATGTGCATGCGGTCGACCCCGTCGATGGCGGGCTCCAGCGTCTCCGGAGCGATGTGCGTGCCCGCCACCAGCTCCACCTCCGGCGCGAACAGCCCCGCGGCCGCGGCGGGGTTCCGGGTGAGCGCCCGGACCCGCTCTCCCCGCCTCGTCAGCTCGCGCACCACATGTCGGCCGGTGTTGCCGGTCGCGCCGGTCACCAGTGTTGTCATCGTCGAACTCCTCTCGTCGACGACGACGCTAGAAGCTCAACTTTGCTTCAGGTCAAGGGTGGTCGCGGCGGTGACGAGGGTGCGCAGCGTCGATCGCACCGTCGCGGTGTCGAAGGCGCCGATCAGGGCGTGGTGCAGGGCGAAGCCGTCGATGTAGTCGATCAGCGGGCGGACCGCGGCCTCCGGGATCGCGGCGTCGCCGGTGGCCGCGCGGAGGTGGCCGGTGAGCCAGGTGGTGAGCCGGAGGTGCCCGGCGCGCAGGGCCTCCCACACCTCGGGGAGCTCGCGCGCCTCGAGTGTGAGGGCGTAGCGGGCGCGGGTGGCTGGTTCGTCCGCGGTGACGGCGTGGCGGAGTACCGCGCAGAGCACCTCCACCAGCTCGGCGGTGTCGCGCGGGGTGGGGGCGCGATCCCAGGCCGCGCGGTCGCGTTCCTCCAGGCGCCCGGTGATGCCGATGAGTAGCGCGGCGCGGGTGCGGAAGTAGTTCGAGGCGGAGCCCGCGGGCAGCCCGGCCGCCTCGTCCACCGCGCGGTGCGTGAGCGCGCGCGGGCCGCGTTCGCCGAGCAGGCGCAGGGCGGTGTCGAGCACGAGGGTCCGTTTGCCGGTCACGCCGGAATACTACAGGGGTAGTGCTAGACACTACCGATGTAGTAGATTCCACTACATCGGTAGTGAACAGAAGGAGTGGGCCGGATGGACGAGGTACTGATCGTCGGAGGTGGAATCGGCGGGCTGGCGACCGCGCTCGCCGCACTGCGGGCCGGGAAGCGGCCGCTGGTGCTGGAGCGGGCGCCGGAGCAGGCCGTGGTCGGGTCCGGGCTCTCGCTGTGGCCCAATGCGATTCGGGCGCTCGACGCGCTCGGGGTGGGGGCGGCGGTGCGGGCGCGCGCGGTCTCCGGTGCCTCCGGCGGGATCCGGAACGACGCCGGGCGGTTGCTGCTGCGGGCGGACGCCGCTGCCCTGCGGGAGCGGTTCGGGGAGCCGATCGTGGTGCACCGGGCCGAGCTCATGGCGATCCTGCGGGACGCGCTGCCCGCGGGGGTGCTGCGCACCGGGGTCGGGGTCACGGGGGCGGACGAGTCCGGGCGGGTGGTCACCGCGGAGGGGGAGCGCGCCGCCGAGCTGGTCGTCGGCGCGGACGGTATCCGCAGCGTGCTGCGGCGGGCCGTGGCGGGCGAGGTCGCGCCGCGCTACGCGGGGTACACCGCGTGGCGCACGGTGGTGACGCCGTCCGCGCCGGTCACCGAGTTCGGTGAGAGCTGGGGGCGCGGGCAGCGCTTCGGCTTCGCGCCGCTGGCGGGCGGCCGGGTCTACTGCTTCGCCACCGCGAACGCCGCCCCGTCGACCGAGCCCGCGGCCGGTGAACTCGCCGAACTCCGCCGCCGCTTCGCCGACTGGCACGACCCCATCCCGGCCCTCCTCGCCGCCGCCGACCCGGCCGGGGTCCTCCGCCACGACATCTACGACCTCCCCGCGCTCCCGCGCTTCACCGCGGGCCGCATCGCCCTGGTCGGCGACGCCGCGCACGCCATGACCCCCGACCTCGGCCAGGGCGCCTGCCAGGCGCTGGAGGACGCGGTCACGCTCGGCGCGATCCTCGCCGCCGACGGCGACCTGCGCCGCTACGACGCCCTGCGCCGCCCGCGCACCCAGTGGATCGCCGCGCGGGCGCGGCGGCTGGGCCGGGCCGGGCAGCTGTCGGCGGGCCCGGTGGTCGCGCTGCGCGACGCGGTCATGCGGCGCACCCCGGCGCGTGCGCAGCTGAATGCCATGGCCGCGATGCTGGAGTGGTCTCCGGAGGAGGTCGCGGCGGAGGTAGCGTGACCGGCGTCACTGTGCGGCGGTGTCACGCGGGACGCCCCCGCACTGTCCGCCGCCGAGATCGCCGAGAGCCATCCGTCGCGCATCGTCACGCTCGTCGGACGCCGGAGCCGGCGGTGCGGCAGCTTCCAGGTCGACCCGCAGGAGTTGCGCGGCATCACTCCGCGTACCGGCGCGCCATCGCCGCCGCCGTCCCGGCCATGACCGCGCGCAACTCCGGCGGCTCCAGCACCTCCGCATACGCCCCGAGCGGCAGCAACCCGTGCGCCATCACCTCGTACGACTCCGCCGCCACCGTCACCCGCACCCACCCCTCGGCATCGGGCTCGTCCGCCGAGGCGACGGCGTCCGCCACGGCGGCGGGCTCGAAGCCGAGCCGGAGCAGCGACAGCTGCGCGGCGTCGATCCGGCAGCGCGCGGACACCCGGAGCATGGTCCTGGCGAACTCGTCCGCCGCCCGCTCCCAGTGCGCGGCGAGGTCGAAATCGGCGGGCCGGGCGAAGGTCTCGCCGGTATCGGTCGCCTCGGCGATCCGCCCGACCCGGTACGACCGCACCGAACCACCGGCCAGCGCCACCAGGTACCAGGTCCCCGCCTTGAGCACCAGCCCGAGCGGCCCGACCCGCCGCCGCACCACCGCGTCCCCGCGCTCGTACCCGATCTCCAGCAGCCGGTCCGCCCACAGCGCCTCGGTGACGACCGCCAGCGCCGGCGTGCGGTCCGGCCGGTGGAACCAGCCCGCGGCGTCCACGTGCACCCGCTCGGCGATCCGGGTGGCCCGCCCGCGCAGCTCCGGCGGCAGCGCGGCGAGCACCTTGAGCTGCGCGGTCGCCAGCACGGTGCCGAGCCCGAGGTCGGCGGCGGCACCGGGCTGCCCGGCGAGCAGCACCGCGTCGGCCTCGTCCGGGTTCAGTCCGGTGATCCGGGTGCGGTACCCGTCCAGCAGCCGGATGCCGCCCGCGCGGCCCGGCTCGGTGTAGACCGGGACCCCGGAGGCGGAGAGCGCGTCGACGTCGCGGTACACCGTCCGCACCGACACCTCCAGCTCGGCGGCCAGCTGGGATGCCGTGCACCGGCCCCTGGTCTGCAGGAGCAGCAGCAGGCGGAGGAGTCGGCTCGCGCGCATCGACCGACACTATCCGGGCAACCCTGACAGCAGGTGTCAACATGCGGTCGTACCGTCGCCCCATGACCACCTGGAAGCAGTTCCTGGACGAAGCGCCGCGGGTCGCCGAAGTCTTCACCCGCAGGCACCGCGCCACCGGCAACCTCTGCCTGCTCGGCACCCTGCGCGCCGACGGCTCGCCGCGGATCAGCCCGATCGAGCCGCGCGTCTTCGAGGACATGCTGGTGCTCGCGGGCATGCCGAACACCCGCAAGTTCGCCGATCTGCTCCGCGACCCCCGGTTCTGCCTGCACACCGCCACCGCCGATCCGATGGTCGGCGACGGCGACGCCAAGCTCTTCGGCAGCGTCACCGACCTGCCGGACCGGGAGCTGCACACCCGCTTCGCGCAGCACCTGTTCGAGGAGACCGGCTTCGACATCCGGGGCAGGGAATTCGATCACTTCTTCGTCGCCGACCGGCTGACCGGCGGCTCCACCGTGGAGCTGGTCGACGGCCAGATGGAGATCGCGGTGTGGACCCCGGGCGCGGGGGAGCGGGTCGAGCGGAAGAACTGAGAACTCGTACCACTCCTGCGTACCCTGGAGGTGCGCCCCGGGCGTGAATGAGCTTGCACAGTCGTGCATAATCATCACATGGTTGATTCCTCGAACGGGACCCTGCGGGTCGCGGTGGCCGGAGCGAGCGGGTACGCGGGCGGTGAGGTCCTGCGTCTACTGCTGGAGCACCCCGAGTACCGACGCGGGCGCCTCGAGATCGGGGCGCTGACCGCGGGTTCCAATGCCGGGGCGCCGCTCGGCTCGCTGCAGCCGCACCTGCATCCGCTGGCCGGCCGGGTGCTCACCGCCACCACCGTCGACGAGCTGGCCGGGCACGACGTGGTCTTCCTCGGGCTGCCGCACGGCCAGTCCGCCGCGCTGGCGAACACCCTCCCCGAGTCCACCGTGATCATCGACTGCGGCGCCGACTTCCGGCTGCACGACGCCGCCGCCTGGCAGCGCTGGTACGGCGGCGAGCACGCGGGCACCTGGCCCTACGGCCTGCCCGAGCTCGGCGACAACCGGGAACAGTTGCGCGGCGCCCGCCGGATCGCGGTGCCCGGCTGCTACCCGACCGTCGCCAGCCTCGCGCTCGCCCCCGCCTTCGCCGCCGGGCTCGCCGAGCCGAACGCCACCGTGGTCGCGGTGAGCGGAACCTCGGGCGCCGGAAGGAAACTCGACGTCGGGCTGCTCGGCTCCGAGGTCATGGGCTCGGCCCGCGCCTACGGCATCGCGGGCGCGCACCGGCACACCCCCGAGATCGCGCAGAACCTGAGCGCCGCCGCGGGGACTCCGGTCGCGGTCTCCTTCACCCCGGTGCTCGCCCCGATGCCGCGCGGCATCCTCGCCACCTGCACCGCCCCGACCACCGCCGATCTCGCCGAGGTGCGCGCCACCTACGAGAAGGCCTACGCCGCCGAACCCTTCGTGCACCTGCTGCCCGAGGGCGCGCTGCCCTCGACCGGCGCCGTGCTCGGCTCCAACGCCGTCACCCTGCAGGTGGCCGTCGATACCGACGCCGGGCTGCTGGTGGTGGTCGGCGCGATCGACAACCTGACCAAGGGCACCGCGGGCGCCGCGGTGCAATCCATGAACCTCGCCGTCGGTTTCGACGAGACCGCCGGGCTTCCCACCGTAGGAGTGGCACCGTGACGACGACCGAAGCAGGCAGGCTGGTCCGCACCCAGGGGGTGACCGCGCCGCTCGGCTTCCGCGCCGCCGGGATCGCCGCCGGGATCAAGGCCAGCGGCAGGCCGGACCTGGCGCTGGTCTTCAACGAGGGCCCGGAGTACGCCGCCGCCGGGGTGTTCACCAGGAACAAGGTCAAGGCCGCGCCGGTGCTGTGGTCGCAGCAGGTGCTCACCGCCCGCAGGCTGCGCGCGGTGATCCTGAATTCCGGTGGCGCCAACGCCTGTACCGGCCCGGCCGGGTTCCAGGACACGCACCGCACCGCCGAGGAGCTGGCCGCCGCGCTGAGCAGCTGGGGCACCGAGACCGGCGCGGGCGAGATCGCGGTCTGCTCCACCGGCCTGATCGGCGACCGGCTGCCGATGGACAAGATCGTTCCCGCCATCACCGAGATCGTGCGCGAGATGGGCGGCGGGCTCTCCGGCGGCACCGACGCCGCGCACGCCATCATGACCACCGACACCGTGCCGAAAGAGGCCGCCTACCACCACCGTGCCAAGTGGAACGTGGGCGGCATGGCCAAGGGCGCAGGCATGCTCGCCCCCTCGCTCGCCACCATGCTGGTCGTGCTCACCACCGACGCCGCGGTCACCGCCGAACAGCTGGACTCCGCGCTGCGCAAGGCCACCGCGCGCACCTTCGACCGGCTCGACGTGGACGGCTCCTGCTCCACCAACGACACCGTGCTGCTGCTCGGCAGCGGCGCCAGCGAGGTCACCCCGTCGCAGGAGGAGCTGGATGCCGCGGTCTTCGCGGTCTGCGACGACCTGGCCGCCCAGCTCATGGCCGACGCCGAGGGCGTCACCAAGCGGGTGCTGGTCACCGTGACCGGCGCGCTGGACGAGGACGAGGCGCTGACCGCCGCGCGCACCATCGCCAGGGACAGCCTGGTCAAGACCGCGCTCTTCGGCTCCGACCCGAACTGGGGCCGGGTGCTCGCCGCGGTCGGCATGGCGCCGGTGACGCTGGAGCACGAGCGGATCACCGTGTCCTTCAACGGGAGACCGGTCTGCGTGGACGGCGCCGGCGTCCCCGGCGCCCGCGAGGCCGACCTCTCCGGCCCCGATATCGAGGTCGTCGTCGACCTGAAGTTCGGCGACGGCACCGCGACCATCCGCACCACCGACCTCTCGCACGGCTACGTCGAAGAGAACTCGGCCTACAGCTCGTGACCGGGATCGCGCACGACCTCAGCGCGCTGGACAAGGCGCACGTGCTGGCCGGGGCGCTGCCCTGGCTGCAGAAGTTCCGGGACAAGGTCGTCGTGGTCAAGTACGGCGGCAACGCCATGGTCGACGACGGGCTCAAGCGCGCCTTCGCCGCCGACATGGCCTTCCTGCGCACCGTCGGCGTGCACCCGGTCGTGGTGCACGGCGGCGGCCCGCAGATCACCGCCATGCTCGGCAAACTCGGGTTGCAGGGTGAGTTCCGCGGTGGCTTCCGGGTGACCACGCCCGAGGTCATGGACGTGGTGCGGATGGTGCTGTTCGGGCAGGTCGGCCGCGAGCTGGTCGGGCTGATCAACGCGCACGGCCCGTACGCCGTCGGGATCTCCGGCGAGGACGCCGGGCTCTTCACGGCTACCCGCCGCACCGTGCTCGTGGACGGCGAGGCCACCGATATCGGGCTGGTCGGCGACGTCACCGAGGTCAACCCCGACGCCGTGCTCGACCTGATCGGCGCGGGCCGCATCCCGGTGGTCTCCACCATCGCCCCCGACATCGACGGCGTCGTGCACAACATCAACGCCGACACCGCCGCCGCCGCGCTCGCCGAAGGCATCGGCGCCGAGAAACTGGTGGTCCTCACCGACGTCGAGGGCCTCTACACCGACTGGCCGGACCGCTCCTCGCTGACCACCGAGATCGGCGCCGCCGCGCTGGCCACGCTGCTGCCCCGGCTGGACGCGGGCATGGTCCCCAAGATGGAGGCCTGTCTGCGCGCGGTGCAGGGCGGCGTCCCGACCGCGCACGTGATCGACGGCCGCGTTCCGCACTCGGTGCTGCTGGAACTGTTCACCGGAGAAGGAATCGGCACCATGGTGACCCCCGAGGAGACGATATGAGCTCGGCCGACCTGCAGGGCCGGTGGAACGCCGCCCTGATGAACAACTACGGCACCCCCGAGATCGCGCTGGTGCGCGGCGCGGGCGCCGTGGTCTACGACGCCGACGGCAAGCGCTACCTCGACTTCCTCGGCGGCATCGCGGTGAACAGCCTCGGCCACGCGCACCCCGCCATCCTGGCCGCGGTCACCCAGCAGCTCGGGACGCTCGGGCACGTCTCCAACCTGTATGTCAGCGAGCCGGTGATCGAGCTGGCCGAGCGGCTGCTCGCCCAGTTCGGCGAGGGGCGCGCCTTCTTCTGCAACTCCGGCGCCGAGGCCAACGAGGCCGCGTTCAAGATCGCGCGTTTGACCGGGCGGCCGAACATCGTGGCCTGTGAGGAGGCGTTCCACGGCCGGACCATGGGCGCGCTGGCGCTCACCGGCCAGCCCGCCAAGCGAGAGCCGTTCGCGCCCATGCCCCCCGGCGTGCGGCACATCCCGTACGGCGACGCCGCCGCGCTGGAGGCCGCGGTGGACGAGCACACCGCCGCTGTGGTGCTGGAGCCCATCCTCGGCGAGAGCGGCGTGATCGTCCCGCCCATCGACTACCTCGCCAAGGCCCGCGAGATCACCTCGCGGCACGGCGCCCTGCTGATCCTGGACGAGGTACAGACCGGCATCGGCCGCACCGGCGCCTTCTACGCCCACCACACCGCCGGCATCGTCCCGGATGTGATCACCCTGGCCAAGGGCCTCGGCGGTGGCCTTCCCATCGGCGCCGTCCTCGCCCGCGGCACCGCCGCCGACCTGCTCCAGCCCGGCGCGCACGGCACCACCTTCGGCGGCAACCCCGTCTGCGCGGCCGCCGCGCTGGCCGTGCTGCGCACCATCGACGAGGAGGGGCTGCTCGCGCACGTCGAGTCGGTGGGCAAGCGGCTCGTCGACGGTATCGAGCTGCTCGAGCACCCCGAGGTGGATCACGTGCGCGGTGCCGGGCTGCTGCTCGGCATCGGGCTTCGCCGCGGTATCTCCGGCTTCGTCGAGGCGCGTGCCCGCGAGGCCGGCTACCTGGTGAACGCCCCCAAGCCGGACACCATCCGGCTCGCCCCGCCGCTCGTGCTCACCGAAACCCAGGCGGAGAGTTTCGTCGCGGATCTGCCCGCGATCCTGGATGCCGCCGCCGCCGACGCCAAGGAGGAAGCGTGACCTCGGAATCCGCCGACACCGGCTCCGTGACACCGATCGGAGCCGCCGCCTCGGCCGCCTTCACCGGCACCGGCCCCGCCTCCGAGGTGGGCGCCGTGCCGGCCGCCGGACTGCGCCACTTCCTCCGCGACGACGACATCACCCCCGCCGAGCAAGCCGAGATCCTCGCCCTCGCAGCGGAACTCAAGGCAGCCCCGTTCTCCCGCAGGCCCCTCGACGGCCCGCGCGGCGTCGGCGTGATCTTCGAGAAGAACTCCACCCGCACGAGGTTCTCCTTCGAGGTCGGCATCGCCCAGCTCGGCGGCCACGCGGTGGTCGTCGACGGCCGCGACACCCAGCTCGGCCGCGAGGAGACCCTCGCCGACACCGGCCGCGTCCTCTCCCGCTACGTCGACGCCGTCGTGTGGCGCACCTTCGCCCAGGCCCGCCTGGAGCAGATGGCCGAGGCGGCCACCGTCCCGATCGTCAACGCCCTCTCCGACGAATTCCACCCCTGCCAGGTCCTCGCCGATCTGCTGACCCTCCGTGAACGGCTGGGCTCGCTGTCCGGCCGCACCCTGGCCTACTTCGGCGACGGCGCCAACAACATGGCGCACTCCCTGCTGCTCGGCGGCGTAACCGCCGGGTTGAACGTGGTGATCGCCGCGCCCACCGGCTTCGTCCCCGACCCCGCGGTCCTCGCCGCAGCCACGAAGCGCGCTGCCGAGACCGGCGCGACCGTGCTCGTCACCGACGACCCGATCGCCGCCGCCACCGGCGCCGACGTCCTGGTCACCGACACCTGGACCAGCATGGGCCAGGAGAACGACGGCCTCGACCGCGTCGGCCCCTTCCGCCCCTTCCAGATCAACGCCGCCCTGCTCGCTCTGGCCGCCCCGGACGTCGTTGTCCTGCACTGCCTCCCGGCGCACCGCGGCGAGGAGGTCACCGACGAGGTGCTCGACGGCCCGCACAGCGCCGTCTGGGACGAGGCCGAGAACCGCCTGCACGCCCAGAAGGCGCTGCTGGTCTGGCTGCTGGAGAAACGGGCCCGACAGTGAGCGTTCCCCGAAGCCAGTCCGGCCGGGGCCCCGCCATCGCGCGGACCCGGGCCGGACGGCAATCCCGCATCATCGAGCTGCTCGCCGCCAATCCCGTTCGCAGCCAGGGCGAGCTGGCCGCCATGCTCGCGGCCGAAGGCATCGAGACCACCCAGGCCACCCTCTCCCGTGATCTGGACGAGCTCGGGGCCGTCAAGCTTCGCGCCGCCGATGGGGGAGCGGGCGTCTACGTCGTTCCCGAGGACGGGAGCCCGGTCCGCGGCGTCACCGGCGGCACCGACCGCCTCTCCAAACTCCTCGGCGACCTGCTCGTCTCCACCGACGCCAGTGGAAACCTGGCCGTCCTCCGCACCCCGCCGGGGGCTGCACACTACCTGGCGAGCGCGTTGGATCGAGCGGCGCTGCCGTGGATTGTGGGGACGATTGCCGGGGACGACACGATCGCGGTCATCGCGCGAGAGCCGCTGACCGGCGCAGAGCTGGCCGCGAAGATCGAGGAGCTGGCCTGAAGTGGGTTATGGTGCAGGTACCATAACCATATGGCTCTGAAGAAGACGACGGTGATGGTCGATGAGGCGGATCTCGCTTTGGTGAAACTCGCCGCAGCCCGCGAGGGACGGCCCGAGTCCGAGTACTTCCGCGAGGCCTTTCACCTGGCCGCGGTACGCACTCGCAGGTGGGACGATGCCTGGGACATCCCGGTGCTCGACTATGGGCACGCGGTGACCGCGGAGGAAATCGACAGCGTCGTGCGCGACGGGATCGCTGATTCCGGCTCCGACGCCGGATGATCGTCGTCGGTGACACCTCGGGTCTGGTCGCCGCCTTCAATGCCTCCGATCCGGAGCATTCCAACGCGCGCGTGGCGCTACAGCACGCCGCGCTGACAGTTGTCTCGCCGCTCGTGATGCTCGAGATCGAGCACATCACCACCCGCAATATCAATCGTCGGGCTGCCTACGCCGTCAATGATTGGCTCCTGGCGCAAGAACGTGCCGGGCGGGTGGAGGTGCCCGCCGTCACGGCGGAGGTGCTGCGGGTCGCGCACAAGGTGCAGAACCGCTACCTGGCTCTGGATCTGGACCTCGCCGACGCGGTCAACGTCGCCGTGGCCGAGCGATACGAGACGGCGGACGTGCTGACGCTCGACCGTCGCGATTTTCGTGCGATCACCCCGCTCTCCAGCCATTCCGCGTTCCGCCTGCTGCCCGACGATCTCTGACCGATGGCGGCGGAGGGCGAGGATCACCGAAGGTCGGCGAGCAGCACCTCCAGAAGGGACTCCTCGTGCACGACGAGCCCGGTACGGCGCATGGTCGGTGCGAGTTCGGGATCCCATGGCGTCGGTACCTGCTGACCGGTGAGCGGGAGCCGATGCACGCCGGAGTCGATGGCGGCGAGGTAGTCGCGGGCGGACATCCGCCACGGCTCGGCGCCGAGGGCATGCAGCCGGGCGGCGATGCCGATGCCGGGCCAGTCGAAGTCGCCGTGGTAGCGGATGCGGACACGTTCGGCGAGCGCAATGCCTGCGGCGGAAGGATTGCCGCTGAAGCAGACGAGCGGCGACGACACCCCGCTCTCCGCCGCGCGCTGGAGCACCTGCGGGTTCTCGCAGGCGGCGACGGTGATGTCCGGGGCGGTGAGCGGGATGGGGTAGGCGGTGAGTTCGGCGAGTGTGAGGTGGGTGACCAGCCCCAGCTCGGTACGGGTGCGGAGCATCGCCGACCACTGATCGCGCCCGGGCGGGCGCAGCCCCCAGGTGAGGACGGTGCCGGAGACCGCGTCGACGGTAATGCCCGCGAGCTGCCACAGCGTGCTGCGATCGCGGGGGGTGAGCGGGTCGGGCCGATCGAAGGCCAGGCTCAGCGCGCGGATCGCCAGGCGGCCGGCGAGCCGGTCGCTGTCCAGCGCGTGCGCGTCACCGGCCACCTCGGTGGCCAGCTGGCCGAGCATCCGGGGTGGCTGCCGCCGGTCGTCCAGCGCTGTCGCGACAGCTTGCGCGGCGGTGGCGAATTCGGCGTGCCCGGGAGCGGCCGCACGCAGCAGCAGACCGGTGCCGTGCAGCCACTGCTTCCACGTCTCGGCCCAGGGCGCCGCCGCCAGCCCGGTGTCCTCGAGCACCCGCTCGACCTCGGCCCACAGCGCGCTCACGATGTCCTGGCGGGCCATCCGCTCCGAGGGGCGATCGCGCAGCTGGCCGCCGGTCAGCTCGGCGAGCACGGTGATCAACCCGGCTCCGGCGGCGCTGTGCCGCAGCGCCGCGTCGAGTTCGGAGATCGACACCGTGCGCCGGCCGGGGGCCACCCTGCGGGCGAGCAGACCGGAAATCCGCTCCGCCGCATCGGAATCGAGATCCGTCCTGACCGTGCCGCTGATGGCGTGACCGGTGCGTTCGAGCCGTTCGCGCAGTTTCGCCCAGAACTCGTCCAGGCTCGGTGCGGCGAGGAATTCGCGGGCCCGCGGCGGGATGGCCATCAGCGGCCCACCGTGGTGAGGAAGTGTTTGTTGCGTCCGTCCCAGTGGATGTGGGTGGGGACGACGCAGCTGTCGCCCATCCGGCGGATCTCGTAGATGTCCAGCGCGGGCACCTCGGGGACGGTACCCCACAGCGCGTGGCCGGTCATCACGAAGTCGATGTCCAACCGGACCAGCAACCCCATGAGCTCGCCGATCGCCCGCTCGTCGACCTTGGCGAAGGCGTCGTCGAGCAGGACGAGGCGCAGGGCGCCCGCGGCATCGGGGAGCCCGGAGAGGTAGCCGTCCGCGGCCGCGAAGAGCGTCACGTACGAGACGAAGCGGGTCTCGCCCTGGGAGATCTTGGCGCGCCGCGAGATCTTCCTGGTCTGCCCCTGCTCCGGGCCGAGGATGGTGACCTCGACCGCGTGCCAGGAGCGGTAGTCGAGCGCTTCGCGCAGGTGGGCGGCGTACCCGGCGGCGGCGTCGGCGGCATGCTGCCGCTCCACCCGCGCCCGGACCAGCGCGACCAGCTCCTCGCTGTCGTCGTCCGGACGCAGCTCGTCGGCCTTGCCGACGAGCTCCATGAGCCTGCGCAGCTCGGGGTCGGCGTCGTTCAGTTCCCAGCGGAGCCGTACGCCGATGTTGTGACTGGTCCTGGTGTGGGCCAGGCTGGCATTCATCGCGTCGACGAGCTGCCCGGCCTGCAGCGCGCGGCGGCGCAGCTCGTCGGTGACATTGCCGAGGATGAACTCGGTGAAGACCTCGCGTTCCCGCTCGGTCAGCGCCTGTCGGCCGCGCTCGACCTTGTCGGTGAGGTGCGCCAGCACCGCGGGGAGGTCGTGGTGGTGCTCGGCGCCCTCGATGTGCACCAGGATCACGCCGGGCCCGTCGGTCTGCGAGATATCGAGCTGACCGGAGGTATCGGCCCCGAAGCGGGCGAGTGCGTTCCCCAGCTGCGCGTCGGTCGTCGCCTTGTGGCCGCGCAGGTGGGCGATGATCGTGTCCGCGGTATCGACGCAGGCCGCCACGTCCTGCGGGTCGGGAATCGGGGGGAGCGCGGTATCGGTCGCGGCGGCGGTGAGTCCGGGGAGCCGGAGCCGCGCGTCCAGGAGTTCGGCCGCCCGGCGCAGTGCCACAGCGCCCTCGCGCACGGCCACCTCCGCGAAACGGTGGTCGGAGGTCGCCTGGATCTTCTTCGCGCGGGCCTCGTCGCGGCGCGTGGTCGCCGCGCCGAGCTCGACTCGCGTGCGCCCGAGTTCCTCTTCGCTGCGCGCTATTTCCGCGTTCAGCTGCTGCAGCGGGAGCTCCAGCGCTTCCCGGCGCGCCTCCAGCTTGACGGCTCCGCGCTGCCACAGGTCGCGCCCGTGGGCTGCCGTCGCCTCGTCCTCCGCCCGCTGGGTGCGGCTGTCGAGGAGCCGCTGGTAGGCGCTGTCCGCCGCGGCACGTTGCCGTTCGGTGTCCCGGCAGCTCCGTTCCAGCGCGGCGCAGGCGGCGCGAGCGGTCTCGCACCCATCGCGTGACCGGACGAGGTCGTCGAGCTCGGCGGGGAGACCGAATCCTTCGCACAGCGCGCGGTGTTCGCGCTCAGCCGCGCTCCACGCCGCACGGTGCGCGGTGGCGGCCGCCCTGGCGGTGACCGCTTCGGCGCGCAGCCGGGTCGCGTGGCCTTCCTGCGTCCGCGCGTGCTGCCTGGCGGCCACCAGTTTCTGCGAGCGCGGTGCGTTGCGTACCAGGTCGTCCAGCTCGTCGCGGCGGCCGCGCAGCTCCAGCTCTTCGCTCTCGAATTCCTCGATCGCGGTGGCGATCTCATCCAGCTCGCGCTCGATCTCGAGCAGTTCGGCGCGGCGCGCCGCGGCTCTGGCGGTCGCGCCGATGTGGCGTGCGGCGGGCGGGTGGTGCCTGCCGCTGAGCATGCCGTTGCGCCAGCTGCCGCCCCCGCCGATGGCGGTCACCGCGTCCGGATCCCGCCACCCGATCGCGGCCAGAATCTGCTCGACTGCGGTGGTCGCCTTTGGTGCGGCGGGATCGGGCCGCAGTACCAGAGAGAGCGGCACGGCGGCGGCCGGCTGCCCCGCGCGCAGCAGGACCTCGCCGTCTTCGGCGTGCAGTTCGCCCGCCGTGGTGCAGTAGGCGGTCAGCAGCCCGGCGGCGAGCAGCGCGCCCTCGATTCCCGCGCGCTCGGATTCGGGCGTTTCTTCGCGGAAATCTATGGCCCGCCAGAGCGGAATGCCGCGGCCGGTGGATTGCCACGGCGCCGCCGGTGGTTCGGGGTCCTCGGCGGCCAGCAGTCGCACTTGCCGCTCCCGCAGCGCACGCATGCCTGCGCGGTGCTGCTCGACCTGGAGCGTGATCGCGGCCGAGCGCCCGACGAGCTCGTCCCTGACCGGCTGCGCGAGCTCGGCGGCCAGCGCGTCCAGACCGGTGAGCTGTGTGTCGTCGGCGTCGCCGCAGAGTGCCTCGGGATCGGCGAGTAGCGCGGCGAGGACGGGGTGCGCACGGTCCACCTCCGGCAGCAACCGCATGGTGCCTGGCGCGGCGAGCCAATCGCGCCAGCCGCGGTTGATCTCGACGGCGAGCTGATCCCTGGCCGTGGCGTCGGCCTCGGTCCGCGCCGCCGCGTCGGCGGCGCTGTCCTCCCGGTCCGCGGCGACATCCTCCAGACCCCGGATCCGGCGGTGCTCGTCGTCGAGCCGCCGTGCCTCCCGCACCCGCCGGTCGGCCTTGTCCCGCCGGTCGGCCGCTGCCCGGTGCGACGCCTCCGCACCCGCCCGCGTCTCGGCGAGCTCGCCGGGGACGAGCGTGAGTACGGCCGCCCGCGGGCGGGTGATCGGGATCGGCGCCTGGTCGAGGGAGTCCATGACGGCGTCGATGGTCTGCTCCTCGCCGGTGGATTCCACCCCGATCGAGCCGGGCAACCTGCCGTGCGGGAGATCGACGGCGGCGAGCGCGGCCGCCGCCTCGCGCAGCGCCGCGCCCGCCTCGGTTGCGGCCTCGCGCAACCCCGCCGCGGCGTCGGCGTACCGCTGCGCGGCGGTCTCCTCCGCCTTCCGTGAACGCCGCGCGGTGCCGAGGCCCTGCTCCGCACCGTTACGCAGCGCGGCCACCGTCGACTCGTACTGTTCCAGGTCTTTCAGGTCGTCGAAGAGCGGACGTTCGCGTAGCGCGGTGATGGCGTCCTTCAACTCGGCCTTGGTCGCGGTCAGCTCGGTCACCTCGACCTCGGCGGCGCTCTCGGCCGCCTCGAATCCATCGCGCGTACCGGCGAGTTCATCGCGGGTACGTCGGGCTTCGATGAGGCCGGCGGCCGCCGTTCGCAGCGCTGCGGCGCTCTGGGTGAGCACGCCCGCGGCATACCCGCGGTAGACCGCGTGGAAGCGCCTGACCTGCTCCAGGGTTCCGGCCAGCTGTTCCTGCGCCAATCGGGTCGCGGTGAGCCCGTCCAGCCTTTCCCCCGCCGCTTCCAGGGTCCGCTCGTTCAGCGGTGGCAGCGCGTCGGAGAGGATCTGCGGAAGCTTGCCCTCGTCGATCCGGTTGCCGACATCGGGGGAGCGCAGCGTGTGCAGCAGCTGGATCAGCCCGGTGAACCTGTCCCGGTCACCGTCGCCGCGCAGCCCGAAGACCCGGGCGCGGACGTGCTCCCGATGCTGCTCGGCGTCGGTCAGCGCGTCGGCGCCGATCAGGTCGCGCAGCCGTTCCCTGGAGAGCGCCTGCCGGTCGTCGTCGAGCAGCGGCAGCTCCGCGCCGACCAGGCGGCCGGTGACGAAGAACTGCACCTCCGATCGGTGTGCCGATGCGCTGTACCTGATGTGCGCGCCGAGCGTGAGATGGCCGTCGGGGCGCGCGAGCTCGAGCCACAGGTAGCCGATCCGGTTGGTCTGGCCGCGGGCGCCGGTGCGCATCAGTTCGTCGAGGCTGACCTTCTGCGACCCGGTCGCGTCCATCCGCCGCCGGTCCGCGTCGAACAGGAACGGCAGCAGCATCTCCAGCGCCCGCGACTTCCCGGAGCCGTTCGCGCCGCGCAGGATGAGCCTGCCACCGGAGATCGCGAACTCGGTGTCCAGGTAGTGCCAGACATTGACGACGCCCGCGCGGACGAGCCGCCAGCGCTCCTCGAAGTGTTTGACCGGAGTGGCGTTTACGGCGATTCCTCCCCCCGCACCTCGAGGGTGAGCTGCGTGCTCACGGTGATCCGCGGCCGATACCGGTGGGCGGGCGGCAGTAGTCGCAGCCCGCCGTCGTGCCGTTCGGCGAGGCACAGCGACCGCAGCAGCTCGACGATGTCCTCGCGGAGCCGGCCCGGAGCCGCGCCGTACTCGGCCTTCCAGATCCGCCGGTGCCGCTCGATCAGCGTGCCGAGCACGGTGTCGACGAGATCGAACGGGAAGTACTCGCCATCGCCACGATCGGCGAGTTCGCCGATGAGCAGCAGCGCGGCCTGCTTGACGGTGCCGGGGCCGGGAAAGGCAACATCGCCGAGTGCGTCGGCCGGGTCGTAGGCCAGCGCGCCCTCGGCCCTGACCTCGAGGGTCAGGCCGAAGTTGTCGTTGAGCAGCCGGGCGAGTTCGTTCCGCTCCCTGGAGAGCACGTCGAGCTCCTCTGGGCTCAGGTTCTCCCGCAGCACCGCCGGGTTCTCGGTGAGCCTGCGCCGGAGCCGCTGGCGGGGAGCCCCGGTCTCCGGGGCCAGCACGTCGTCCGGCCCGACGGCGGGCCCGATCGATCGAATCAGGATGTGCGGCAGCAGTGGCCTGCACACCGTCAGCAGCCCCTCGCTGTCCTGACTGTCACCCCACTGCGCGACGGTGCCGTCGGTCTCGGTCAGCACCCCCCACTCGATCAGCACCCCGAGGGCGGCCACCAGCCGCCTGCGCCCCGGCAGCCCGTCGGAGAGCGCGATCCGCTGTTCGGCGGCATCGGCACGGATCTGGGCGACCAGTTGCGAGATCAGGATCTGCTCCCCGACACCGGGGGCGAGCAGTGCCGCACAGGCCAGCGCGACGAGCGTGTAGGTCGCGGCGTCCAGCGGCGTCCCGCTGCGGCGCGCGAGATTGCGCAGCGGGGCATCGGCCTCCGGTGGTGACTTGGCCAGCCGCGCGAAGCCCGGCTCGACGACGAGCTGGTAGCCGAGCTGGGCGCCGAACATCGTGCGCAGCGCTGCCGCATGGCGCCGGATCAGCGCGAGCGAATCCGGGGCGCGCGCTGCCGTCACGATCGGCGTCTCCAGCAGGACGCGGGCGGCTTCGCGCACCGCGGCCGCCTCGTACGACCGGGTGCCGAGCGACCTGGGCCGACCGGTGTCGTCGTTCATCGGGCCACCCGCAGAGCCCCGGCGCCGCCCGCCTCCGCCACCGGGCGGACGGAGAGCGTGTACCCGTCGACGGTCAGCGTGCCGTCCGGGGATTCCACCCGGGTGTGCCCGCCCGCCACGGCCGCGACCACCAGCCCGAGGTCGTGGTCGACGAGGACGATGTCGTCCGCGAAATCCGTGCGCACCGCCAGCAGCCTGGCCAGCAGGTCGAGGAGGACCGTGCGGGCCGCCGCCGAGAGCCTCCCGCCGTCGAGCTTCCCGCAGGCGAGCAGTTCCGCGGCGGCTTCGCGGTGCCGCCGCGCCTCGGCACGGGCCGCGGCCTCGACAGCCCTGCGATCGGCGCTGGAATCGGGAACGCGGGACACCCGGCCGCGCGACACCCGGTTTCCCCGCTCGCGCAGCGAGACCGGAACCTCGATGGGGTCCGCGGCGCGCCACGATGTCGTCGGCGACACCCGCGGGTCGGGCTCGTCGGGGCCCAGACCGAGATGCCTGGTCGGCCAGGCGCCGAACGCCGCCGCGAACAACCGGCTCGCCTCGTCGTCGGCGGAGTGCTCGAGCCATTTCGCCAGGCGCAGTAGGTCGGCGCGGCGCGAGTACCCGGTGCGGGACGAGTCGAGAATGCGCTTGGCATTGGCGATCAGCTGTCCGAGTGCCTGCCCGGCGGCATTGCGCAGCTGCCCTGGGCCCGAATCCGCTCCCGAATACCACTGGTGCAGCTGCGTCCAGTCCGTGCGCGACCGGCCCGCCGAGCGCTCGACCGCGACCTCGTCGCCGAGGCTCAGCCCCGGCAGCGCGTCCAGGACGGCCAGCAGCTCGTCGCCCCGGGGCAGCACCCGGTCCAGCGCACGGGCGATCAGCGGAGCATGCCGGTTGACATCGGCATTGATCAGGTCGACGTAGTCCAGCAGCAGTTCCTTGAACCGGGCGTACTCGTCGCCGCCCAGATCGAACCGGGAGAGCACGCCGGACAGGTAGGCGTAGAAGTCGGTGACGCTGGCGGTGAACAGCCGCTGGTTGTTGAAGATCGTGGTCACGATGCCCGCCAGCCGCTCGTCCCGCTCGGGGGTCGCGGCGGCGTCCAGCAACCCGGGAATCTCCGCGAGCGCATCCGCGATCCGCCCCAGCAGCTCGCGGGCGACCTCACGCGCGCCATCGGCGGTGGCCATGATCTCCAGCGCGCTCCGATGTACCCGGCCACCGAGGGTGGACACCTGGTAGCGCGAGCGCGCCCGCAGATACTCGGCCACCGTGCCGACCCGGGCGTCCCGCAGTGAAGGGATGAGATTCCCCCAGCGGACGAGCTGTTTACACCGAGCCTCCACGACTTCGGCAGGCAGCGTGGTTCCCGCCGCTGCCAACTGCTCGGCTACCGCCGCCGCCGACATGTCGGCGAGCAGCGACGCCGTGAACAGCGACATGATCGCCAGGTAATCGCCGCGCTCCTCCGCAGCCAAGTAGCGGAACAGGTCGAGGTTCGCCACCCCGCCCGGTTCCGTCTCCGATTGCGAACCACCCCCGTTGCGCATAGCGACCACGATAGAGCCGGGCACCGACATCGTGCCGAGCTTGTGCCCGGCGGGAACCCGAACCCTTCCGACCGCATTGTCTGGTTCCCTCGCTCACAGCTACGCTGTCCGCGCCGGGGACGTGAGCGTACGAAGGGGGCCGGGCGGATGCTGCATGCCGATATCGAGCAGATACGAATTCTCGCGGGGAAGCTGGGCGAGGCCGGTGATCACATCGACTTGGTCGATGTCCGCACCAGCGCCGACGCGCTGGGATCAGCACTGCCGGACTGGAGCGGACCGTCCGTGCTCGCGCAGGCCCTGGGGCAGGCCGCCGAGTTCGTCGAGGGCGCCTACCTCCGCGCGGCGGAACGCTACCGCCAGGTCGGCACGGTGTGCGTGGTCTGCGCCGACCGGACGGAGACCACCGAGGAAGAGTTCGCGGGCAAACTCGCCGCCCTGGACGTGCACCGTGCTTAGGCGCTCCACCGTCGAATCCTGGAACGTCGAGCCGGTGCGGGCCTGGGCGCGGCAGCTGGCCGAGTCTCGCGGCAACGAAATGGACGAGGCCGACACGACCCGCAACCATTTCCAGGCGGCCGCGAGCGCATGGCAGGGCCGTGCCTACGACGCCGCCTACGACCGGGTGGCGCAGGACCACGACCAGGTGCGCAAACTCGCGACGGAGATCGACGAGCTGGTCGGCGTGGTGGAGGCCGCGGCCAACGACGTCGAATACCACCGGCAGTCGCTGCTCGGCCGGGTCGCGGACGCGCAGGCGCTCGGCATGGTGATCGACGACGTGTGGAAGGTGATGGACTACGACACCGCCGAGCCCGAGGTCAGGCAGGCGCACCAGGAGCTGATCGACGGCGCCCGCTGGCCGTTCGAGGACGCGGTGTCCAAGGCCGCGCAGCGGATCACCGAGCAGGCGGTCGAGACCCGCTCCGCCGGTGATCTGCTCGGCTCCAGCCTGGACGTGGCCGACGCCGATACCCAGGCCGCCTGCTTCGGCCGCGGCGACGGAGCCGACCTCGCCGATGCGGTGCGCCGCAACGACGAGGCGGCGATCGACCGCATCACCGCGCAACTCCCGCAGCCCGTCCTGAGCCCTGGAAGGGCAGGAGTATGAATCGAAGTCGTGTCGTGACTTCCGGTTCGGCCGTCATCGCCGCCGTTTTAAGCCTGTCTGCTTGTGGCGCGGTCGATGGCGAGACTTCGACTTCCGCGACCTCCTCGCAGCCGGTGCTTGCCGATTTCGGACCCTGTGATGACATGTCACCGGATATCGTGGAGCGACGTGGCCTCGAAATGCTTGGCGGCTATCGATCGGAGAATGTGATAGGAGGCGAGCCGGGGCGCGTATGCCGTTATCTCAATTCGACAGATGGTTACGCACTTCTCATCGCTACCACGGCCGCTGAACTCGGCTATCCAGAGATCGCGTACAAAGAGACTTTCGAGCCGGTGCGGATCGGTGGCAGAGATGCGGTGCAGAATGGCCCGCAGACCGGGAGCTCGGACGTCTACAAGTGTCGATTGCTCGTCGATATGGCCGTGGGTGGACTGTGGTTTCTTTTCACGCGGCACAGCGTGCACCCGGGTGACCCGTGTGCGGATTTGGCCGAGATAGCCACCGAGGTGGTCATCACGCTCCCGCCTGGAAGCTGATATTCGCTCGCTGCCAACGATTTCAAAGTGCTTTCAGCGGAAAATCGACGTTTCGAATCCGGGCGGTAACGGGCTCGGTGGGATCGGTTACCGGGGCGACGGCGCTGAACTGCTGGAGTTCGTCGATCAGTACTTCGGCTTGCCGGTGGCCATCGGGATGTGATGTGGTGGGGAAGGTATCGCAGGGGGGACGGATATGCAGGTCGATCCACAGCAGCTACGCGCGCTCGCGCAGTCGATGGCAGACATCGGCGGCAAAGTCGACGCGCTCGACGTCCGCACCAAAGGAGACACGGTCACCGCGGCGTTGCCGGGATCTCCGCTCGGTGCTGCCTGCGCGACGGCGACCGAGTACATCGAGGGCGCGTGGCTGCGGATGGCCATGCGGCATCGGCGAGTCGCCAACCTGTGCCGAGGTAGCGCCGACAACTACGAGGTCACCGAGAACGAGTTTCGCGACCAGCTCGCGCAGATGGGCGAGGACCTGTGACCGAGATCCCGACTCGTATCCAGCTCGGATCGTGGGAACCGTGGAAACTTTCCGAAGCCGGCAACGAAGTCAAGGCGCGCAACACCGACTTCCTCGGTCTCATCGACAGCACCGCCGCGCAAATCCGGGATGCGGGCAAACAGTGGGAGGGTGACGCGTACTGGTCGGCTTATGACCGAGTCGTCGGGGATCGCGACAATGGCAACAAGGTCAAGCAAGCGGTCGATGAGCTTGCCGACGCCATGATTCACGGTGGCGGGGTGCTCACCGACTATCGCCGGGTCGTTCTCGACAAGGTCGCTCTCGCCACTGAAGACGGTTTCACCGTGTCCGACAGCTGGACGGTGGTCACCCCGGGCAGCTCCACGGCCGATCGCGAAGCCGATCGCGCGGATCACCAGACGGCTGTCGCCACCGCTCTCAACGAGTTGCTCGGAGCCCAGGTCGGGATTCACACGGCCATTACTGCTGCGGCGGAGGAAGTCCGCGCCCGGGGCGACAATCTCGGCGAAGGTGACAGCGCGGACAACGCGAGCAGTCAGCTGCTCGGGGTGTCGGATCCGGTAATTCTCGCTCCTGGGCAGACCTCGCCCGCCCAGCAGGAGATCGATGCAAAGTACGACTACTACGCGTCCCTCATCGAGAAGAATGGTGGCTCTGTCGACTCCGGACCGGACCGGAAGAATATGATCGCGATTCGCCGGGAAACCAATGTCTTCGCGAACAACGGACAGGGAGTCTATGACGACAAAGCTGTCCTGATCTGGGTCGATGACCACGGCGTCCGGCACGTGAGCGAATACCGGGCGAACACGGACCCCACGGCACGGTACATCGACAACCCCAGTGAGACCCGGGACGTGAACGGCGATGGAACGCGAGAACTGGGCCGCCTTCCCGCAGGAACCTACGAGTACGGACACAACTGGTTCAAGAACAAGCACGACACGGTAGGGGACGGCAACGTCTTCACCATGCCAGAAGGCGCTCGAGTCGCGGCGGAATACGATACGAACCACGACGGATTCTTCGCCGACAATGCCACCGGCCCGGGTGGGGAGTCCATGTTCTGGCATTGCGGGCGAGAAGGGGACGTGGCCAGTGCGGGCTGCCAGACAATGCCTCCAGACGACTGGAGCCGGTTCACCTCCGATATGGGCGTGTCCATGACCGACAAGTACACCGGTGAACAGGTTCCGCTGCGTTATACGTTGGTGAACGAGAATCCGGCCAATGGGAACACGGAGTACAGACATGTCGAAGAGGGAGTCGCCTGAGCCTTCCAGGCCGCCGGTGCCTGCGGCCTGGAAGGTGATGATGGTGGTGGCAGCCGCTGCGACCGCGCTGTGCTGCGCTCTGAAGGTGTGGGCGGATGTGACCGTGTTCGCCGACGAGGAATTCTGGCTGCAATTCGGTTTACTGGTCGCCGTACCCGCAGCAGTGTGGTTCGTACTGATCGCCGTCGGCTGCGTGCGGTACGCGGGCTGGTGGCGCCTGGGGCTTCTGGTTCCCCTCTGTGTGGTGGCGACCGTGGTCTTGGTCGAGTTCGCGGTCCCCGGCCGGATCGGTTGGCTGCTGGCTCGAAGCGAGATGGATCGGGCCGCCGCGGAATGCGACACGCTGCAGGGCGAGCGATCGGACGACTCGTACAGCTCTGAAACCGTAGGCGTCTACGACTTCCACCACGTCGAGAGCGGGCCCGGTGGAGAATGCGAGTTCTACCTGTCGAAGCATTACCCGGGAGTGCGGAGCGGGTTCCTCTACCTACCGAACGGTGCGGCCCCCGTCAGCGACCTCGATCACGAGTACGTCCACCTCGGTGACTCCTGGTATTACTTCAAGGCCTGATCTCTGCTGTGGGCGGCCTCGGCGCTGCCGAGCGATGGCACTTACCCGAGCAGCTCCGACCGCCGCCCACTCCACGTGACGATCACCTGATCTCGAGCCCGGCTCGCCGCTACGTACAGCAGCGACCGCTCCCGCAGCCGCGCCTCGTTCACCTCTTCCTCCGGCACCCCGGCGAATCCGGCCTTCGCAGGCACATGGGCCTCATCGATCCCCGCGAGGATCACCCGCGAGAACTCCATCCCCTTCGCCCGGTGCATGGTCAGCACCTGGACGTGCCCCGGCAGCGCCGGGTTGTCGTCCAGCACCCGCGCGCTGATCCCGCGTTCGGCGAGCGCCCGGACCAGCTGACCGCGATCACCCAGCCCGCGGGTGAGCACCGCGATGGTGGACGGCTCGACGGCCGGGTCATCCAGCCACTCGTTGATCCGGCCCGCGACCGCCTCCAGCTCGGCTGCCGCCGACTCGCAGGCCAGGAGTTCGGGTATCGGCCCGGTGCGCGCCGAGCGGTACTCGTGCGCGGTCTCCTTGCCTTCTTCGAGATCGTGATAGTCCGCCCCGCTGAGCACCCCGACCGCGAACGCCAGATTCTGCGCCGTCGTGCGGTAGTTCAACGTCAACCGCCGCGACCGCCCCACGATCTTGATGCCGAGCCGCGCGAGCACAACGGGCTGCCCATAGATCCGCTGATGCGAATCCTCGGCGATGAAGAGGTCATTCGGCCCCTCGGCGACCAACGCCCGCAGCATCAGCCAGTGGGTCGCGTGCAGATCCTGCGCCTCGTCCACGATGACGTGATCGGCGACCGCGCTCGCCCGCTGCCGCAGGTACTCCGACGCGATCGCGAGAATCTCCGCGAAGCCGAGCGTCTCGTCCATCCGGCTGCGCCGCCGATACGCGGCGACGAGCTTCCAGATCGCGAGCCGCTGCTGCCGGGACAGCCGCACCCCGCGCCCGGCCCGCGCGACCCGCGCGTACTGCTCCACTGTCGTGATCTTGTTCGCCAGTACCACCGAGGTGTACTCGGTCTCCAGGAACCAGGCCGAGGCCAGCCGCGGCTCCAGGCCGCTGTCGATGGTCTGCACCAGATCCCGCCACACCTGGTCCTGCCGCGTCCTTGCGACCGGGATCTCGGTGCGCACCCCCAGCACCGCCTCGATCGCGGGCCCGATGTCGTCGGCCTGCCGGACGATGTCGTTGGCCAGCTTGTCCAGCCCCGCGACGTAGATGCCGCGGTCGCCGGGGCGCTTGGCGATCTCGATGCCGGGGTCGAGTGCGCGCAGGTCGGTCTCGAGGTTCTTGGCGAGCGTCTTGTTGAAGGTGGTGAGCACGATCCGGGCCGCGGGGTTGCGGGCGAGCAGGTTGCGCGCGCGGTGGATCGCCACGACCGTCTTCCCGGTGCCTGCGCCACCGAAGAGCCGGAAGGGGCCGCTGTAGTCCTTCTCGGCGTATTCGCGCTGCTCGGGGTGGAGGAAGACCCGCCAGGCGGCGAAGTCGCCGCCCTCGATCACCCGGCGCAGCTCGTCGCTGCCCTCGATGTAGGTGAACTGCATCCGGGAGGCGGGCCTGGTCAGCGCCTCGATGATCCGGTCGTCCTCGTCGGCCGTGGTGTCCACCGGCGCGTCGGGGAAGCGGTACTTCTCGCGGATGTCGTCGATGCTGGTGCCGCTGCCGAGCTCGATCAGCGCGTCGGCCTGCCACTCGACGGCGTCGGCGGCGATGTCGGTGAGCTCGAAGTCGTCGGCGGCGGCGAGCGCGCGGCGCGCCAGCGAGGCGTCGAGCCCGAGGCGGTCGGTGAGGTCGCCGAGCCCGAAACCGGCCGCGGCGAGGAAGCCCTGCGCCTGCTTCGGCTCGGCGGCGGGACGTTCCGGCTCGGCGGCGGGCACCTCCACAGTTTCGGCGACGACACCCTCGAGGATTCCGTTGACCGGATTGACCTGCAGGACGGCCCGTTCGGCGATGCCGTTGGCGACATCGTGCTTCCAGGTCCCCAGGTAGACGTAGGTGGTGCCGCCCTCCTTGGGGTCGACCCGGAACAGCACGGCGCGGTGGTTGAGGTCCACCCGGCCGGTGCGCACCCGCCGGTCGACCGCGCCCTTCAGCGGCTCGATGTGCAGCCCGGGAGAGGTGTCGTCGGCCTGCAGTTTGGCGAGGAAGGCGAAGACCCGCTGCACGAGTGAGCCGTCGAGCTTGGCCGGGGCCTTGCTTTCGTTGGTCATGACGATGTTGGCCATCACAGGGCTCCGTTCGCAGTCAGGGCCGCGATGATCGGGGTCATCTCCGGCGGGCATACCGTCCATCCCTGGGCGGTCAGGGTCGTGGTGGCGCTCTCGTCGCCGTCGAATAGCACGCCGACCAGCGGGCCGGGCCAGGCGAGGTCGACGACGTCGCCGTCGTCGGTCTCGAAGCCCTGTGTCGGCAGCGGTGTTCGGGCCTCCGCGAGAGCCAGCACGAGGGTGCGCTCCGCGTCGGAGATGCTTTCGTCGACCAGCCGCTGCCACTGCGGGGTCAGATCTCCGGCCTCGGCACGCGGCTCCGGCGCGGTGGCATCGCCGGAGAGCAGGCTGCGGGTGGTGACCAGGTGGGTGTCGTTCAGCCCGAGCCAGTTCGAGAGCCGCAGCCAGTCCCGCCAGCCGTCGCCGTCCCGGCCACCGATGGCGTCGTCGCGGTCATCGAGGACGAGCACCGCGGTCACCGTCTTCGTGTCGGCGCGCAGGGCGGCGGTGAGGGTCAGCGGCCCGTCCACGTACGACGCGCAGGCGTGGTCGCCGGTGGCGATGGCGGTATCGGGCCGATCCAGCAGGGCCAGCGCCCACTCGCCGAGCGTGCCGCCGTCGCCCCGCACGTAGTTGCCGACCAGGAACATGGCGGGCAGCCACCGCCCGACCTTCGCCCACTCCACGATATCGGGCTCGGCCACGAACTCGAACAGCTGGGTCACCGGGTCGTGGACGACCAGGTCGACCACAGCGCGGCGCAGGGTGCCCTGCTTGACAATGAACTGGCTGCCCTTCGCCGAATACCAGGACGGCACAACGTGCGCCTTGGCCTCGAACCGGTCCAGGTCCTGGCTGCCGAACGACCACACCATGACCCCGCCCGAGCGCAAGATCTCGCGCTTGCGGGCGTCGTCGCCGACCCGGTTCGCGGCGGGGTCGGCGTGGTACCGCTTGCCGTCGGCGAAGATCGCGATCACCGGAATGTCCGGGTCGAGGGTCTCCAGCGCGAAGTCCGGGAGGCTGTTGCCCATCTGCACCTGCGGCGTCAGGGTCCAGGTCCTGGGGTGCGGGCCGGGCACGGTGATGGTGGCCTTGTTGGCGTAGGTGCCCGGCGTCTCCTTGATGGTGGCGCCGAGCAGCCGCAGCCGCTCCAGGAACGCCCGGTAGAACCGGCGCTCCAGCGGGGACTCCCTGCTGCCGACCGCCTTCGCCGGGCTCTCCTCGACGATCGAGGCGGACCACGCGGGCCAGGACGGCTCCGCGCCCTCGGCATCGAGAATCCGGTCGAGGATCTTCGCCGCGGTCCGGCGCGAGACTCTGTCCAGCTCGTTGGGCGGCGTGAAAGGGAGCAGGCAGTTGTGGCAGGCCAGCCGCGACTCCTCGGCGCAGGAGCAGGCGTGCAGCAGCTCCCTGGCGGCGGCCAGCACCGACCACACCTTGCCGGGGTCGGCGAACTCGGCCAGGTATCCGGTGCCGCCGGGGACGGTGTCGTGGATGAGCAGCGCCTGCTGGTTCCGGTCGTGCAGGGCGTCGGGGATGGCGACGACGTCGAGGTGCTCCGGGGCGCCGCCGATCACCTGGCGCAGGCCGAGCAGCACCGCCGCGCTCAGGCTCGGGTAGGCGAAGGTGTCGTAGCGCAGCTCGGGCGGCACGTGCAGCAGCACCGCCTGGGTACGCAGCGTGCGGGCCAGCGCGATATCGCGCACGTGCGCCTCGTCGGCGGCCCGGCGGAACCGGCACCAGGTGCGGTGCTCGTAGGCCTCGTTGCGCCCGGCGACCCGGTCGAGCTGGCCGCAGCCCGAGCACACCCGGAACAGGCCGGTGGTCACCTCGGTGCCCGCGATGGTGCGCCTGCTGCCCTGCGAGGTCCGCCTGCCCATGTTGAGCCAGCGGATGTCGATGTGGCGCAGGTACTCCGCGCCGAAGTCGTGCTCGGCGGCGAACCAGCGGCGGGTGATGTTGTCCGGGTTCACGTCGGCTGCGGTGAGCACCGAGTACACCTCGCGGTGGCGTTCGTCGCGCGAGTCGGTGATGGCGGCCTCGTCCCGGCGCACCTCCGCCGAGACCTTCGTCATCTCCACCACCCGCAGCTGCTGGCTGACATCGGCGATGGCGCCCTCGCCGCAGCGCGGGCAGCTGCCGCGGTGCCGCGGCGCCTCCCCGCCCGCGCTGATGTCGGCCCAGCCGCAGGACGGGCACATGCGCCAGGTGTGGATGCTCGCTTCACCCGCGCCGAGGTCGATGGCGTCGATCCGCACGGCGAGGCCCTGGGCGTAGAAGGTGGCGCCGGGGGCCAGCTCGGTGAGCGCGCTCCTGGCGCCGCGCTGATAGGTCTCGGTGTCGCCCTGGTACTCGTTGCTCTCCGGGTCGATCCAGGTGATGCCGACGTCGAGCGTCACCGAGTCGTCGAGCAGGGTGTAGTTCGGGAGCACGCCGTAGCGCTCGAGCACGCCGACCCAGTGCTCGGTGGTGAGGTCGTTGAGGTGCCTGCCGATCAGCCGGAAGGTGCCCTTCGCCGAGCGCAGCGCGCGCCGGTCGTCGTCGGTGGCGGCGGGGGAGTTGGCGCGCTGCTCGAACTCGGGCATGGCGGCGTCGATGGCGGTGCGGCGTTCCACGAGCTCGTCGACGTCGCGCCGCCAGCGGTGCACCGCCTCGGTCAGGTGCCGCCGCAGCCCGCTGCCGTCGTCCCCGCCCGGCGTCGCCCAGCCGCGCAGGCCGGTGCGGGCGGGGTCGTCGAGCAGCGCGCCGAACTGGGCGAGGAAGCCGTTGAGCAGCTCGTCCGCTTCGGCCTCCGCGGTGCCGATGAGCCCGGCCATCCAGCTGTTCTCGTCCAGGCTGCCGAGCACCGCGCGGGCGTCAACCGGGTCCAGCGCGCCGGGCTGCCTGGCCAGCCGGTCCACGATGTGTGCGACGTATTGGCGCTGCAGGATCTCCTCCGCGGTGAGGAAGGTGGCCGGCGGCCGCACCTCGCCGGAGATCACCGAGAGCGGGTCGTAGAGCTTCGGCAGATGCTCGCCGCGCCCGCGCACGAAGGCCAGCACCAGCGAATTGCCGGTGAGCCGCCCGGCGCGACCGACCCGCTGCAGGTAGGAGGCGACGGTGCGCGGCATGGAGCCGAGCATGACCGCGGAGAGGTCGCCGATATCGATGCCCATCTCCAGGGTGGGCGTCGCGACCAGCACGTTCGGCGCCGTCGGGTCGGCGCTGCCCTGCTTGAACTTGGTCTCGTACTCCAACCGCGTCGCGGTGGGCAGCAGCGAGGTGTGCTCGCGGGCGACCACCCGCTTCATCTCCGAGCGGTCGTAGAGCCTGCGGTAGAAGTTCTCGCCCCGGTGCGCGCGGTGCAGGGTGCCCGGGCAGCGGGTGAGCAGGCAGGGGGCGCCGTCGAGCTGGTCGACCACGGTCGCGCTGCCCGGATTCTGGGTCTGGCACACCCCGCACACCAGCAGGTGCCCGCCCGCCTCCAGATCGGCGAGCGCCGGGGCGCCGACCAGAATGCCCCTGTCGCTCAACAGATAAGCCGTGAGCCCCTTCTCGGTGGTGACCGTGGTCAGCACCCGCTCCTCGGCGAGCACGGCGAAGAGCGACCGCGCCAGGAAGCCACCCTCGAACGGCGACACCCCGAGGCAGCGCGCGGCCCACCGGGCGTACCAGGAGGAGGGCGCGGTGATCGGGTCGAAGCCCTCCGGGACGGTGCGCGCCCCGATCGCCGGGAACGCAGGCGCCGGGCGGCCCTTCGGGAAGGCGGGCATGCCCTGGCCACGCGGCCGCCCGCCCCACACCCAACGCCGGTTGGCATCGCGCTGCACGAAGGTGTCCAGCCACGGATGGCGGATCGCGCCCTGGGTGCGCATGCGCTCCACAGTGCCGCGCACCCACCGGCCGACCGCGGTGACCGCGGGCTCGGAGAAGGCGAGCTGGTGCTCCGCGCCGTCGAGCGCCCGCCGCCCCAGCCCGGCGGCGTCGTCGAGCGCGACCTCCGCGACGACGCTGCCGGTGAGTTCCAGGGTGCGGCCGAGGCGGGACTGCAACCCGAACTCGAGGTCGATGTCGAACTGGACCCGCCTGCGCACCCGGGCCAGCGCCGTGCGCCGCTCGGCGGCGGGTTTGTCCGGCTGCCAGAAGGCGACGAACTCGTCCCGCTCCACGACGTCAGGGGCGAGCAGGTGGTAGCGCCGGGCCGGATCGGTCCCCGCGCGGTCGAGCACCGCGTCGCACAGCTCGGCCAGCGTCACCATCGCCCCGCCGGATGCCGTCGCGCCCAGCGCGTTCCGCAGCGTGGAGCGCAGGCTCAGCGTGTGTGAGCGGGCCTGCACGAAACCGGCCCGGTGCGCGGCGTCCTGCACGCTGTCGGTGAACATGAGCGCCTTCTTCTCGTCGGCGTCCAGATCGGCGTCGCCGAACATGTTCGACAGCGCCACCGAGAGCTGCGTCGCCACCGCGCTGCCGAGGAACCGGATGCCGTCGGCGGCATTGCAGGCCGGGCACACGTCCTTCTGCGACTCCTCGTCGGCGCCCGGCCCGGTGAGGACAAGCACCGGCAACGCCTGCCCCTCGAGCACCTCGGCGCTCTCCGGGTCGGGCGTCTCGTCGCTGAGTTCCCGGTCGCCGAGCCGCAGCCAGCGCAGCCCCTCGACGGCCGCCTCCTGCCTGGCCTCCAGCGGCGCCGAGATCAGCGCGCGGATCCGCGCGTCCCCGGTGAGGTGCAGGCTGCGCACCGACTCCTGGTCGGGGTCGAGCCAGCTGCCGGTCGGCGCCATCCGCACACCCCAGCCCGAGCGCCCGCAGTGCCGGCAGAACAGCGCAGGCTGGTACTCGACCTCCGCCCCCTCCGCGGCGCCGTCATCGGCCCAGCGGAACCCCGCCGACACCGCGAGCGCCCGGTCGATCCGGGAGAGCTCCCGAACCCACAGGTGCACATCGACATTCAGCGCCGACCGCCCCACCTCGGCCCGCAGGTGCGAGAGCGCCGCGAACACGAAGTCCAGGTACCGCTGCCGGGTGGCCTGCGACTTCGGGCTGTCCCGTTCCCCCGATGGCGCCGGCAGCAGCACCGCGGCCAGCTCGGCCAGCGACACCGCCTCCTGCGCCCGTTCCACCAGCCGCACGAACAGCTGGTGCTGTTTCAGCAGGTCGAGCTGTTCGCCCTCGTCGAGCCGCCGCAGCTCCGCAGCCAGCTCCCCCGGCTCGAGGTGCCGGTCGCCCGCGCGCTCGAACAGCGTCGCCAATACCGCCGCCGTGAGCTGCGCATTGCCCGGCGAGGTCCGCTTCAGCGCGTCGAGCGAGCTGACCGCGTCCTCGACCGCGGGCGCGATCGGCAGGTACCGCCGGTCCAGGTCGGTAGCGCGATCCGCCAGCCACTCGTCCAGCCCCAGCCGCGTCTCTCCGACCAGCGCCTCCGGCGCGAACACCTCGCCGAACACGGTGTGCGCGAACTCCAGCATGGCCGTCGGCTCACCCTGACCGCCCAGCGTCGCCGAGGTCGCCACCGGCGTGATCCGCCCCAGCGGCCGCACCTCGCCGTGGTCCGTCGAGTACGACTTCACCGCCAGCCCGAGCCGCCGCAGCAGCATCGCCACATCGGTGCCCTGCGCCCCGTCGTAGGTGTGGAACTCGTCGAGCACCAGGTACTGCAGCGACTCCGCCGACTGCCGCCACATCGCCGCCCGATCCGGCCGCAGCAGCAGGTGGTCGAGCATCTTGTAGTTGGTGAGCAGGATGTCGGGCGGGGAATCGTGCATGAGCCGCCGATCCGTGATCAGCCCGTCCGCCGACACCATCGTCCGGCCACCCGACGACTGCTCCCCGGTGTACAGCCCGGCACTCACCCCAGCCAGTTCGGGACTGCCGGTGATCAACCGGGCAAGCCGCTGCTCCTGATCGTTCGCCAACGCATTCATCGGATAGATGATCAGCGCCTTCATCCCCGCGACGCCCCGCTTCTTCGCCCGCAGCACGTGATCGAGGATCGGAATGAGGAACGACTCGGTCTTGCCCGACCCGGTACCGGTGGTCACCAATGTCGGCTGCGGCCGCGGCTGGAACTTGGTGGAGAGCCGCTCGAACGCCCTCGCCTGGTGGCCGTAGGGGACGAAACCCTTCGGCAGCCAGTCCAGGTGCATGCCCCAGTTGCCGCGGGCCGGGGCGAAGGGGAGGCGGAGCCGCACGTAGGGGCCCTTGAACATGCCGTCGCGGGGGTGGCCGACGAAGTCGATGAGCGCGGCCTGGGCGTCCGGGTCGGTGAGGGCGAAGGTGGTCGCGAGGTAGTCGGTCAAGCCTTCGCGCAGGTGATTGGCCTGCAACGTAGGCAGGAGTGCCCCCATGTACTTCGCTCCTCGGTCGATGTCTTCGATCACCCGGTCCCCGCGGTTCGACGCTATCGCAGTGGGGGCGAGTGCGTGGTTGTCCGGAGGGCATGGTGTGGGGACGGGGTAATGTTTCCGGTCGGTATCGGTGCCGGAGGCTGCTGGTACCGTCGTTCCATGAGCGATACCGGGGGGCGCTGTCCTACAGCGCATGCGCCATGAACCTGCGGGGTGCGCCATGAGTTCACAGTTCTCGGTGAATCTGGAAGAACTCGACAATATCGTCGCGCGCATCTCCGGCCTCGCAGGCTTCATCGCCGACAATCTCGACGACATCGACGACAAGATCGCCACCCTCACCGGCACCGGCTGGGAGGGGCGCGCCGCGGCGGCCTACGCCGACGCCCACACCCAGTGGACCGCGGGCGCCCGCGAGTTCGTCACCGGCCTGCGGGACATGAGCGACGCCGCCCGCACCATGCACGGCCGCTACACCCGCGCCAACGACCTGAATCGGCGGATGGTCAGCGGCGAATGAGCCAGCTCATCGACTGGCAGGTGTACTACGAAGCGGCTCAGAAGTGCCACGATCTGGCCGGTGAGATCCGGCGGGCCGACGCTCCGCTACACGCGGTCCTGAAGAACGACTGCAGCGGTATGGCCGGTGACGCACCCGGTTGCCGCGAGTGGGGAAGCGACTACGACGCTCTCTCCACCAGCACCCTGCAGACTTGCACCAATATGGCCGATGCCCTGTCGAACCTCGGCTACGTCATCGCCGCCTTCGGCTACAACCACGGCATCAACAACCGCAGCAATCCCGCACCGGCCCGCCCGGCTGTCGGAGAACTCGAACAGCACCGGGTGGCACTGCCCAGCGCGGTAGGCGACAACGGCCTCGGCACCAGTCGCGACGACGCCGACAGCGAGGGCTTGTTCGACCTCTTCGCCGACAAGATCATCGAAGCGTTCGGCAAGCTCCCCAACGGCAATGTCTCCGACCTCTCGAAAGCGAAGGACGGCTGGGAGAAGTTCGCGGCGAACACGACGATCACCGGCGCCCCCGCCCAGATCGCCGCGATCAAAGCGATGTTCGACACCATGCAGGACCCCAACCTCGATCCGCTCCTCCGGCACTTCGACTCCCTGCACAGTGCCTCGACCCAGCTCGCGTCGACGTCGATGGAGTTGTCGAAGCGGGTCACGGCGTTCCGTGACGGGACCGAGAAGATCCGCGATCAGATCTCGACCGATGTGACGACGGCCGCCGCGGCGATCGCCGCCACGGTGGTGATCGGGGTCGCGACGGCGTTCTTCACCTTCGGGGCCAGTGCGGTGGCGGCGTCGGGCGGGACCGTCGCGTTGATCGCGAACGCGGTCAACGCGATTCGTACCGCGTACGTCTCGACCAGATGGCTGGAGCTGGTTGGGCTCAGTGCGGCCACCGCTACTGCTTACGTCACTCTCTCAGCCTTCCATGGTATTCCCAGCCTGACCGAGGTCGGCAGTGGACTCGCCTCGATCATCGCAATGCGGGTGTACCTGGACGATGAAACCGATGCGAGTGATGAGAGCGCCAGCGGCAAACCAGTTCCGGCGACCGGACCCACGAACCGGGACGAAGTTCAAGGCATTCTCTTGGACCGAACCGATCGAGGAAGAAGCAAACCTCATCGGCAAATGGAGACGGAAGCCGAGATACGGCAACTGTACGAAGACCTGACTGTCAATGGCAAACCCGTGACGGGAAGCAATGCTCCTGGAGAGCGGAGCAGGCTTTCGGACGGAACGGAAATCGCGTTGCGCGAATCCAGTACGAGTGGAGGGGTTACGATCGAGATCAAATACCCAGGGGGTCAAATCCGAAAGGTTCATCTGCCCTAATGGACGAGAAGACCGAGAACTTTCTCCTGTACGCGATCGCTGATGACTGGACGCCTCTGAACGACTTCGATGTCCTCGTGGCGAGGCTTGAGCCCGACAACTACTCCCGGGCTTACGTCTTGGACGTGATGCGAGACCTAGGGGAACGCGGCCTGATTCGGTTCGGTTCGTTCACCGCGCCGGTCCGACCTTGGACTGCGTGGGACGTTCCTGTCGCCGAGTCGATCGCGCGTGTAGCGAATGGCTATAATGGTGAGCCCGGCTACCTGCAGATCGCGGACGGTGAGATCTACGTTAACGAGGTTCTTCGCGCAGAGATCACCGAGGCAGGGCTTGCTCGGCTGCGTCAGCTCGGCGACCCTTACGACAAGTACGGGGACCCGTGGATTGACGACCCCTATTCACGTGCAGATCCGTGAGTTTGTCTATCTTGAACCATGCCTCTCCCGGCGGCGCGCAGACCGCGTCGCCCCGCATTTCTTGAAGTAGATCAGTCGGGTTAGATTTTATGCTTGAGCACCTTCGAATCAACCTGGGAAACGAGACGATCGAAAAATCTAATCCACCCCTCGACGCCAGCTTTGTGGAGTGGTCCCGGCGTAATGCCCTTGTGTACTATCTCGCCCCGAATTTCATGTACGAATTCGTCTAGGTTGTCTCGCACCTTCTGGTTGCTGACACCTCGCCACGAAACACTGTGGAGGGCATTCGGGAGGCCGACCGCGAGGTCGAGAAGCTTCTCTGTATTCGCGACGTTGGGAGTGTTGAGTCGGTGAGCCTCACGCTCGACGGCGGCGCGGGCCTCCGTCTTCCAGCTGTCGCCAGCGAGCGCCCATGGGTTCTTTGCTGCCCCAAGTTCGGAGCGCAGTCGATGGGGCAGCCTAGTATGGTCGGAGCCGATTTGCTTCAGCAGGTCATTGAGCCCCTCGATCGCGATCTGCTCGACGTAATTCTCCCAAGCCGTGTGCAGCAGCACTATCGAGGACCGGAGTAGTGGTCCAGTGTCTCCCGCTGGCCGACCGGGCGATCCACTCTGAGCCGGGTGCGCAACGAGCAGGTTCTTGACATCCTCCATGAGCGATTTGTATGTCATGACGTATGCGCTGGAATAAAATTCCATGTCCCCGCTTTCGGTCTGCAACTTGTGTCTCTCCATCGTGCCCTGGCTTGTCTGTCAGGCGTGAGTGAGCTGTCCCCCGTGATTGAGACCGCCCGGTATTAGAGTCCTGTTTGGTCTGGTGAGGGCCGAGAAGGGACACTGAGGGACATGGCAGGACGCAAGCGGCACTCCGCGGAGGACATCGTGCGGAAGCTGCGGCGAGCCGACGAGCTGACCGCCGCCGGTAGGACGGGCGAAGAGGTCGCGGCCGAGATCGGGATCTCGGCGGCGACGCTGTACAACTGGCGCCGCCAGTATGGCGGTGTGGACGCCGACGCGGCGAAGGAGCTGCGGGAGCAGAACGCCAGGTTGAAGCGGTTGTTGGCGGATGCGGAGTTGGAGAAGGACGCGCTGCGGGAGATCGCGAAGGGAAACTTCTGAGCCTGGCGGCCAAGCGGCGGGCGGTGGACATGCTCGTGCAGGTCAAGGGCGTGTCTGAGCGGTTCGCCTGCAAGGTCGTCGGGGTGCATCGGTCCACCTTCCGGCGGCTGCCCCTCGACCAGACACCAGATGATCCCGACGTCGGTGCACGGGCCTGGCTGCGCGAATACGCGCGCAAGAACCCCTGTCACGGGTTCCGTCGGGCCTGGGCGGGTTGCAGTTCGACGAAGGACATCGGGTCAACCGCAAACGGGTCCACCGTTTGTGGAAGCAGGAGGGCTTGCAGGTGCGCAGCCGTCACCGACGAAAACGTGCCGGCTCGTAGTCGGTGCCAGCGGTCACTGCGGACGCACCGGACACAGGCTCTACTCCCAGGTGGTCGCACTATCGGGGACTGCTCAGAGAAGCCAGCGAATCCCGGATCAGAGAAGTGAAGCAGTCTCCTTTCCTACAATCAAACGGAGCAAAAAGCGAGCGAATTTATTTAGAATGCCGGGCGGTACGATCGGCTTCATTACTTGTTCATATGATTGCAGTTCGAAAAACTTATAGAGTCCCATAGGTAACGCGAGAGCGGCCAAGCTGAGACCTGTATAGAGGATTGTTTGAGTTGAATTCGGCGGGACCTGCTTTGAGTGAGCCGCGCCTAGCGAAGCTGCGATCATGACGAGCCCAGAAGCGGCAGTTATCACCAGGTAGAGACGACCCAATAGTGCGCTTCGTCGACGGTGGAAAATCCATACAACTTCCACGAGAATAAAAATTGCGCCAGCCGACCAATACAAATCCCCGCCTGGCGCTTTCCAGAATTCAGGCACCAGGACTACAGCGAGAACCGAGCATGGGAATATAGCAAGGTTCCACACACCCCGCCTCTTCGAACCGCGAAGCAACCACTTCACGGTCCTTCCATCTACGGGGGTGCCAAAAGGCGTCGATTGTAGGCTGAAATCGCAGATAAGCTGCCCAGTCATCAGGGGCAAGTGCGGCTTCTTGAAAATTTTGCGATCATAATAGTAAGTTGCACCTGCTATAACGGTTGAGAAGGATAATGGACCAGCGGATCGAGTTACGTAGCTTCCGCCTTCTAGGCACCACGTCATTGACACGAAGATAATGCCGAGAAGATAGCTATATGCGAAAAGTGTAGCGATCAGCTGCCACGAGACTTGAGGTTCCAGCGCGATTGGGTTGATGCCACCATCCGTCCATACGTACTCAGAATTCCACGGCCACTTCCACTCCCATGGAACATCTTGCCCTTCACCATTTGTGGGAGGGAGGAAGACTCCGAGTAGCATCCGCACGGGATAACCTAGGCCGACGAGTACGGTAACGACAACAGCTAGCATGGTAGATTTGGGTGGTATGGATATCGAGGTGGACGCCTCGAACCTTTTCCTCTCTTGTCCCCGGAAAAACTCGTATAGGGCAGCAATGAGCCAAACGCCGATTATCATTGGCAAAACATGATGAAAGAAAGAAATAAAGCTGAGTCCGCACAATATAACCGATAAGGCAAATCGAACTAGAACAGTGAAAAGTACCACCTTTACGGCTGTTGATGGGTCGAGTGAAGCTGTTGGTATTCGTCGCCGCTGTACTGCTCCAGGCGACACCGCATCCTCTTTGATCCCGCGAACGTCATTTATCTGATAGCGACCCTGGTAGATCAGGAACTCCAGTATGAACCAGAGAATCAATACCCGCTGCCAGAAGAAGGACTGCCCCGCGATCTCTGGCCTGAGTGTAACCAACACCATAACGCCAACAGGGAAAAACAGTCCTTTTGGTAAATCGTTCGGCCGTGGAAGGATTAGGTAGGCGATCAGGCCTGGCTGCCTCAACAAAGAGCCCGAAGGAGGGGACGGCGGAGGCCTGAGCGACTCGTGTAAGCGTAAATCTGCACTATTCACTACGGATTCGAAGTACTGTCGGCCCTTCACGGTAGCTTGGACAGCTTCTAGGTAGAGCAGAACAATGGCTGGTCCATATACGGCGAGCATCGCAGCCTTCAATGCGCCATTGAAGTCGCGTGCCATATAAGCGACCAGGCCGATGAAGACGAATGTTACGGAGAAAAACACTATATAAGTGATGACTCTGAGACGTTTCGCTCCACGACTCAGTGAGCGCGCCTCATCGATCAACTCGCGGTACATCATTGGTCGCAGTGGTGGGTATTCCGCAAGTGGAATAGTGACAGATGCTGTTCGGCGAATTTCTCGTTCTAATGCCCGGAGATAGAAACTTCGAATTGTGGCTTCTGAGCCTAGAATTTGCAGCAGACAAAAGAATGAGAGGGGAATCAGCGGAGTTGCCGCTGCGACAGGATCTGGCAGGCTGATGTTTTGGCCGCCGATGCTGACTGCGAAGACTCCGAAGAGTGTTAGTGTGGCCAGTACGCCGCTGAACATTGCGACTTGCTGATTTGGAAATTCACGCTCGTCGTCGCGGGCGGCAGCATAATCGGCGAGAAGTACCTCAAGCTTTTCTTGGTTGCCCAATCGGGAGTCTCATTTCTATGTGTTCAATGTAATTGTAGGTCCGAGTCATTCCCGCTATACGGACTGTTCGGTTTGAAGGTTTGCGAACCTGATGCGATCAGCGGCAATGTGCGATCTGAGGTTGCCATCGCTACGTAGACTATGGAGCGCCGATCCTCGCACGGGAATTGATGCGACGCAACCGCAGCAGGCTCGGGGCGGGCGTGGCGTTCATTTGCTGCGGTTGCTCGCGCATCGCCCGCCTCACGCAGCGGTAAAGCCGGTGCCGCCGACCGCTACATTGCCGAGCTCGGGACCCAGCAGAGGCGGGCGGCGAACTGGGATCGCCTCACCGGCTGGGGACTCTCCCACTGCCCAGGCGATCCGCCGGAAGCCAGAGGCCAAGGCTGTCGCCGGCCGCTCGGACGACGCTGATGATTCGGCGGTCAACGGCTTGAGCAGCACATCGCCATTGCCCGCGATCATTGCGACACCCTCCTTGCGGCGATCGGCAGGCTATAGGCCACCGATCAGCAGCCCGCGGACGATCTGGGCTCGTCCGGGCAGTGACATCGAACTCGAACACGGCTTCGCGCGATCCCGACGCGAGGCGGCGACCTCGGCCCGATCGGTGATCTGACGCCATCGAGCGCCAGCTACCCGATCCGGTTCCACCGCGTCCGCACCGAATGCACCGCCGTGAACTCCTCGACACTGCGCAGCGCCCGCCCCGCGACCAGATCCAACTCGACCGATTCCGCACGCCGCCCGGTGGTGGCGACGATCATCCGCCGGGCGGTGGCGCGGATCGCGGCTTTCTCCCCGGTGATGGTCCATCGCGCCACGGACGGAACATGGATGAGCCAGCGCGGGCCGCAGCAGTGGACATCGACGCGGTAGCGGGTCAGTCGATCCACGAGAGCGCCTCGGTGAGGGTCACCGGAGGCGGGGGAGTGGGCACCCCGCCTCCGGGACGTTCGGGTGCGGCGGCCCACTGCCGCAGCGCGCGGGCGTAGCGGGCGAGCACGGGGGCCGGGACGGCCCGGTAGGGTGCGCGCGACCGGGGGAACGGAACCCGGCGCGGTAGTGCGTTGGTCATGTGCCCTCCGCGGGTCGAATGGGGGCGGGCGGGGCAGCCCGGCCGGGTCAGCAGAGCACCGGAGACGGGCCGCGGGGAATGCTCCGATGGAAATTGCCGGAAGAAAGTCGCGAATGCCCTGGACATCTTCCAGCGACCCGGCAGAATTGTTTCCAGACGGCCGAAAAATGTTCTTCCACAATGTTTTCGGCGATATTCCATATCGTGTGGACGGATATTCCACAGAGGGGAGCAAACAGGATGGGGGAGCGGGTTGCCGGTGCTGATGATCGCCAGCTCAGCGCGGGGATTCGGGGGACCGGGGGCGTTCCACACCGCAGCTTGGGGCGGTGTCTGCGCGGGATGCGGCAGGAGGCGGGGTTGTCGATCGAGGTGGCGGCGCGGGCGATCGGGCGCGGGGCGGGGACGTTGCACCGGTTGGAGACCGGGGCGCCGAATGTCGTCGTGCGGGATGCGGATCTGCGGCGGTTGTGCCAGTTGTATCAGCGGGTGGATATGTTGCCCGTGTTGAAGTCGCTGGCTGCTCAGGGGAAGACGCCGTCGTGGTTGGATGAGTACTCCGACCAGGTACATCCGACGTTCAATGCGTATCTGCAGATGGAGGCTGCCGCCTCGTCGCTCACCGGCTATCGACCGGACATGTTGTCCGGACTCTTTCAGATTCCCGAGTACGCGCGGGCACTGGACCGGACCTACTTCCCGAGTGACACCCCGGAGGAGATCGAGAGGCGGGTACATGTCCGACGCAAGAGGCAGAGATTGATTACGCGCGACCTCGCGCCGATGACCGTAGCGCTCATGCTGGACGAAGCGGTCATCCGGAGGGCAGTGGGCAGCCCGCGTGTCATGGCGGCGCAGCTGCGTCACCTGGCGGGCCTGCCGCCGAATGTCCGCGTGAGCTTGCTCCCATTCGACGCAGGATTTCCGCTGGGAACCTCTTCGGGTCCCTTCACGATCCTCGACTTCGCCAGTGATCACGACGGCCGGACGTTGGAGCCGCCGGTGGTCTACGCCGAGAGCTACGCGGGCGACATCTATCTTGAGCGCGACGCGTCTGTGTCCCGGTATCGAGCTGCGATGACGGTGATGCAGCAGGTAGCGTTGGACGTTCCAAGTACCAAACGTCTGCTGCGGCAGGTAGCGAAGGAGTACGACTGTGTCCGTTGACTTGTCCGGTGCGCGGTGGTTCAAGAGCACCCGCAGTTCGGCCGGCAAAGACTGTGTCGAGGTCGCTCACCTAGATGCTGGTATGGTCGGCGTCCGCGACTCGAAGAACCCTGGTCGGGGTGCCTTGGTGTTCACCTCGTCGGAGTGGACTGCCTTCCTCACCGGCTCGCGGCACGGAGAGTTCGACAGCCCCTGATAGTGGTCGCGGTTGGCGGGCGGACGGCATGGAAGGGATGCGTTGCCCGACCCAGCCGGCTGATTCGTGTCGCAACGGAGCGCGCCGACGTTGGCGCTGCTCGGCGTCAGGTGGTCGATGTGATGTCAGATGCACTACCCGATTCGGTGGCTTGATAGGCGGCGCCGGCTTTCCGGAACATATCGGCCATCGCTTCGACTACCGCGATGTGCGCTTCCAGCGCAGCGGCGAAGGAGCCGCTGCCTGGTCCGCCAATCGCGAGTTGCTCGAACTTGCGGCCGAGTTCTTGAGCTGATCGAAGTGCCCCGAAAGAGTCAACATACATAATCGAGCGTGTCTGATTTTGCAGCTTGAGTAGGCGTTCCGCGTAGTCGTCGCACAGTTGTGCACATCGCTCGGCTACACCTTCGGCGAGCATGAGCTGGTTGTCAGCTGCCAGTTCCGCGAAACGAACGAACTCCTGAGCCATCGATTCCTCGGCCACTGTCAATCCTCACCGCGGTAGGTAGGGGTCCAGGGCTGTTGCCGCTCGAAGGACGAGGCTGCACGGTTCCTCAGCGACTGTGGAGCCGAAATCGTAGGTGACGTAGAAGTTGATCGTTCCCTTTGGCGAGGGATACACGATGCTGCAATTGTCGTCTGGTGAAGGGTATGTCTCGTGGAACGAGTGCGCGTCGCGACCGGGAACGGCGATCGGAGCGAACCCGTCGAAGTTCATGTTTTCACGGAACTCGGTGACGCTGATGGTCGTGGCGAAGACGCGGAGTGCGTACTGATCCGCTCCCCAGGAGCAGCCGGTCCACTTGGTGCGCTTGGTACCGAGCGGATTATCGTCCCGCCGTGCCGGATTCGCACCGGCTGCTCGGATCGCCTCGTCCGGCAAGGTGCACGGATCGAACAGCGCCTCCGGGGCAATCGTGGTCGTCGGTGAACTCGCCGATGGCTCTGACTCGCACGCAGAGACCAAAGTAGCCGCCGCCGCTGCGATCAGCACTGAACTCACCCGCATGTTCCACCCCTCAGCCGTCGCTGCCGCCGTATGTCGAATGTACTGGACGGTTGGCGCCCTGACCATCGGCGATGGCCGCGAGGGCTGCCGTGCCTTTCGCTTGGGTGGCTTGGGAGCTTGGGTCCGTATCAGCAGAGAACGTCTGATGCTGCAGGGTCAGGAGGTAGCACTCGCCGCGATCGTGGTGAAGTGGTCGTGTGCGCGCAGCATGTCCTGCTCGCGGTCCACGCTAGTGAAGGGGGCGGCATAGGTGATGCCGTCGGCCGTGATGTCAGTGCGACCGAGAGTGGAGTCCTTGCGGAGTTCCGACGCGACCTTCGTGGGAAGCTGGCGACCGGTGGCGTCGTAGCGGGCGTCGTGTTCATAGCGCTGGAGAACCGGGAACTGAGTGCGATAGATGGTAAGAAGTTCTTCGGCGGTTATATTCAGCATCACTGCGACGATGGCGTCAACCTCTATCAGTGCTCGTCGGCGCTCGGCTGCGATGCGGAGAGGAACCAATTTATTCCATGAAGGGCCAATTGAGGTAGTCGAGCAAGACGGGCCTAACTCGGTTGTCATCGGCCATTCTTCAAGTTGCCACTCGGGTCGATATAGATCCCGCCAGAGCTGTTCGTACGGGCGAACCAGGCAATTCAAACGAAGTGTCCTCAACAATAGCTGTGACTCTAATTGGTGGCCTTTGATATGTGGCATCTTGTCAAGCACGCCAACTTTGACGTTAGCTACTCCGGTGACTTTGACAACGAAATCGGATATTAGCGATGAAGTGAATGCTGCGGCTAGAACGAGGTCTCGCGAAGACGGGCACGACAGCGAAAAAAGCCCTAAGACATGCGACGGTCCTGGTGGAATAATTGCTGAGTGCAACGTCCGAACAGTAGCTGGGTCCGCCATTGCTCTCCAGGCGAGCCGGAAAAATTTCGAGCTCGGCTCGCCGTTCCAATGAGGATAGGCTGCCTGGTAATCGGCATCGGGTCGTGCTACCTGGTAGTTGGTGCGGGGAATGAAATCTTCCGGCAGGAGCTCCAGATCGAGTGATGAGTAATCCTTCATGCTGCGCATGGTCGGGTTGCCCTGCTGGTAAAGCGGGGTGGCTACGGTCAGGTGGGGGCCTTGCAGAATGACGTCGGACCAACGTGCAGGGATCGCGGAGCGAGACTCGAAGTAGCCGAGCTTTCGATCGGCAGATTCGTGCCAACCTGCCGTCCAGTGGAAGTCGATGTCGGAGAGGCGAGGGGCGGCAGCGATCTTCTCCAAGACTTCGGCGCTAGCCCGGTTCACTGCATTCAACATTCGGGCTTCGGCGGCAGGAGTCCCGGGGTGGTCGATCAGGGCTGCCCACCCTGATAATACAGTCTCAGTGACTTCGATAATGCGTTCGGCATGTGGCCGCGTATCCCAGCGGCTGTCGGCGTCCTTGAGGCCTGGTGCGGGACCATATCCATCGTGCCGCAGCGATCGGCTAGCGGTGTCCGGATGGTAAAGGGACGACGCTTGAAGGAACTTTATATTGGAGGGTGCACCGTAGACATGTACGCCGTACTCAACCCCATTGTCGATCTCGACGAACGTCTTTAAAGCATTGCGGAAATGCCAGTGTCGGCGGAGTCGGTGGTAGCACTCACGTCGAAGCGTGTTCGCTCGAATCTCGGTGAAATGACTCTCGGGGTGAACCAGTGAAATTACTCCGCCGTGCCCACTGGTACGCCAAGTGCGCTCCATGAAGCACCGGTACATATCTGGGCGAAGTCCCGCCAGCACCGGCCGATCGATCCCTGACCCCAAATGCGCACTCTGCCCCGCCTGCTTCGCCCGCTCATCCAGATACATCGCCCGAATACCATTGGCCCCCATCGCCTCGGCCAACTTCTCTCGCTTCGCCCCCTCCGACGGCTTATGCGCCAACTGCCACCACGGATCGAAGTCAGCGAGCACCGCGGCCTCATCCCAATCCGGCCGAACCCACGGCGGATTCCCGACCTGCAGGTCGAACCCGCCGTTCGCGAAGACCGGCGCGAAATCCAGCTCCCAGTGCAGGAACCCCTGCTCGCCCGCGATCCGAGCGGCGACCTCGAGCCAGGGATACACCCGCAGAGCGGTGTCGATCGGCTGCGCCTGGGCGAAGGTGCGATCGGTGTCCTCGGCGATATCGAGGTCGTACCAGCTCAAATCGGTAGCAATGCTGATCTGCCCGTGCTTCTCGAACTTGCCCGCCTTTGGCTGCGTGCCGAGCACCGCCTCCAAGCCGCCGATCCACTCGTCCCAGCCGGGCGCGGGGAGATCGCCGGTCACCGGCCAAGACCAGAGGGCACACCAGGCGTCCATGGCGCGCCGCAGGCGCTGGTAGGCGCCGGACGGTTCGTGCAGAACCTTTTCGATCTGTTCGCGAGTGACGGCGGGGGCGGGGTCGACAGCCACCCCACCCCAGAGGTGCAGGTCGCGGCGGATGGCGGATTCGGCGATGGCGAGACGGCGGGCAGTGAGCTCCCAGAGAGTTTCCACACGCTGGGCGAGGGCGGCCAGGCGGCGGGTGATTTCCTTGCTGGGCGTCTTGCGGATGTCGTTGCGCCACAACCGGAGTTCTTCGCGACGCTCGGGTGCGTAGGTCTTGGCTTCGGCGGTGTCGATGATCGCGCCCCACCCGTCGGCGGGGAGCAGGAAGTGGTGAATCCCCGCACCGACCTCGGTGCCGAGCGACACATCCTTCGGAACCGCGGAGAGCCACGCCTTCTTCGCGAGCTGACCAGGCTGGTACACGGCCCGCCGGGCGCCGATCAGCGAGTTGCCGCGGCGCAGGTGCAGGCCGAACCAGGGCGCCTGCAACCCGGCCACCATGGTGTCGAGCCAGAGCGAGATCTCGGCGAGTTCAACGGCGGTGGCGTTCAAGTCGACCCCGTACACCTGGTGCAGGGCGATGTGCGCCTTCACCTTCTGCAGTTCGACGGGGTAGCGGTCGGCTTCGATGAGTTCGCCGAGTTCTTCCTGCTTGCGTTTCAGGTACTCGGCGGCGAGCTGGCGCACGGCTTCGATGGCGAAGGCGCCGGAGCCGAGGGCGGGTTCACAGATGGTGAAGCGCAGGATCTGCTCGGGGGTGGTCTCCGGGGTGAGCAGTTCCTCGAGGGCCTGGGAGACGACGAATCTGGTGAGCACCTCGGGGGTGTAGTACGACGCCGACTGCTGGCGTTCGCGGCCTGCGAGGCGGAAGACGAAGGTGCCCTTCTCGTGGACGACCGGTTCCAGCTCGTGGGTGTGCGGGTTCTCCTTGCGGACGAAGTCGGACTCCGCGAGGTGGTCGTGCCGCCCGTGGGGCACCACCCAGGAGCCCTTCTCCGGATTGCCGTCCTTGGCGACCTCGTACAGGTCCTCCTCGGCGAAGAAGCCGGTGTACGACATCAGCCCCTCGTAGACGGCGCCGAGCTGGTTGATGCCGAGCTCGGCGTAGCTGATGAAGCCGCGGTCGGCGCCCTTGCGGGACTTGCTCTCCTTGGTGAGCAGCAGATGCTCGAGCACCTGCTGCACGGCTTCGTTGCCGAGTTTGACCTTGTCGATGAGCTCGGTGGCCTTCGGAGCGAAGAGGTCGGCGCGCAGCGGGTTGAATTCGAGGCCGGGCGCGGGGTCGTCGAAGCCGGGCTCGCGCTCGGCGGGGGTGTGACCCTTATCGACCAGGTCGAAGAGTTTCTTCAGGGACTCGTAGAGGTGGGTGCCGGTGCGGGCGCGGTGTGAGACGAGTTCGGTGAGGGTGAGTTCGCGGAGGCGGTCGAGGCCGTAGCCCTCCTCGTACTCGGCGGCGCCGGTGGGCAGCACCCGCATCTCCGGGGACGCCTCGGCATACAGCAGGAACAGGATGCGGTACAGGAAGCGCAGGGCGTGCTTGGCGAGGTCGTTGCCGTCGACGCCATCCATGGTCGACCGGCGGCGCACGACCTCGTTGGCGATGATCTCGATGGAGAGGCGGATGCCTTCGCGCAGGTCCTTGGAGACGCCGACGGTGTGCTTGACCGAGTCCTCCAGCACGCCGGTCCACCAGATCGTGCCGTCGGCGTCGGGCCGCAGGGCCTGGTGGCCGAAAATGGCAGCGCAGCGGTCGATTTCGCCGCCGCGGGCGTCGTGGCGGCGTTCGGTGACGACGAGCAGGTCGACGGCGAGGTAGCGGCCCTCGGCCCAGCGTTCGGTCTCGGCGAGCAGGTGCCAGCGGCCGGCCTGGACCACGACGAAGGCGGGCGGGGTGTCGGAGCGGAAGGCGGCCGAGACCGCCTTGGAGACCGGCTCCAGCGGCTTGCCGTCCTCGGTGGCGGGGGTGATCAGGTGGCCGGTCTCGGGGGCGAGCAGGGCCTCCACGGTGTCGGCGGGGTGCGCCTGGAGGAAGAGGACGCTCGCAGTGCCGGGGAGCTGGGCGTCGGGGATGTGCAGGTCGGCGCCTGCGCGTTCGGCGGTGAAGGCCGTGAGTTCGCCGTCGTGGCCGAGGGCGGCGCGGACGAGGGCGTGCGCCTTCGGGGCGGACTCCGGGTTCTCGGCGAGCGCGGCGAGGCCGGTCTGCAGGTCGCGGGCGGCGGCGAGCAGGCTGGTGCGGACGGTGGCGCGGCCCTCCTTGGCTTCGGCGTCCCAGGCTTTGCGCAGCTCCATGACCCGGCCGTGGAAGGACTCCTTCACCGAGTCGGTGGTGAAGTAGTGCTCGCTGATCCAGTCCTCGCCGACGACGATGGAGTCGAAAGAAGGCACGGTCACTGATCCTTTTCCGGGACGATCACCAGCAGGGGGCGGACCAGCTGCTGGGTGGGGGCGAGGGATTCGGCGAGGCGCTGCTCCTCGGCGATGCGCCGGGTGAGGCGGTCGACCTTCGATCTCTGGGTGCCGAAGAGCTCGAGTTGTTCGGCGGCGCTGTACCAGCGGTTCGCTCTGGCCCGCCAGTGTTCGAGGCGTTCGGTGGCGGTCTTCTCCTGCTGGTCCAGGACTATTTTCAGCGCTTGCGCGGCCTCTTCGACGGCGCGGGGGATGAGGGGGCGCAGGGCGGCGGCGTCGTCGAGGGGGCCGGGGTTGGCGGTCTCGGGTTTCAGGCCGGTGTCGGTGAGCAGGAAGTCGAGATTCTGGTGGATCTGAACGAGGGCGAACGCGGGATTGCCGGGTATGGGGAATTCGGCGGTGGCGAAGACCCGGGAGACCAGCTGGCCGCGGCGGTTCATGAGGGTGCCCATGAGCAGGACCGTGGGGTGGTCGATGGCACCGCGGATGGCGAAGACCTGGTTGCGGCCGAGGGCGCTGAGCGCGCGGTCGCCCGCCCAGTCGAGCACGGGGTGCAGTGGGCCGAGGAAGTGGGCCTCCGGCCAGGTGGTGTTGTTCACGCCCTTGCCCTGCTTGGCGGCGCGCAGCTGGGTGTTGCCGATCTGCGGGGTCGTGGCCAGTTTGAGGCGTTCCAGGACGCCGCCGTGCTGCAGGTAGTTCTGCGGGAGCTGGGCCAGGCGCTGGCGCAGGTCGCGGGGTGGGACGAGTTCGGCGATGCCGTGGTTGGGGTGCACGGTCCAGCCGACGCCGCCCGCGGCGGGGGCGGCGTGCGGTACATCCTTGAAGGCGGCGCGCAGGGCCTCGTCGAGGAAGGTGAGGTCGTCGGGGTAGAGGCTCTGGCGGGGGAGTTCGGGGAGGGCGGGGGTGGCCTCCTCGAGCTGGTCGAGTTCGGCGAAGAGGGCGTCGATGTCGTCGCCTGCCAGGACTTCGTCCAGGGTGCGGACCTGGTCGTCCAGGTCGGTGCGGCGGGCGAGCACGTCGCGGATGGCCGACTCCTCCTCGCTCACACTGTGTTTGCCCATGAGCGAGGCGACGTCGCCGAGGGCGGTGTGTGCCTCGTTCTCCTTCTCCAGCAGGCGGGAGAGCACTCGCAGGTCGCCGGAGAAGTCTGGGTCGGAGGGTTCCAGGATGAGCGAGGAGATGACCGGGGGGCGGCGCTGGCCGTAGCGGTCGATGCGGCCGTTGCGCTGCTCGATGCGGATGAGCGACCAGGGGATGTCGTAGTGGATGAGGTGGTGGCACTGGGCGTGCAGGTTGACGCCCTCGGAGGCGACGTCGCCGGTGACGAGGACGCGGATGGGTGAGGTCTCCAGTTTGAAGCCGTCGACGATTTCCTGCTGCTCCACGTCGGAGAGGCCGCCGTGCAGCATGACGACGCTCTCCTGCTTGGTGCCGAGCGCGCGCGGCAGTTGTTCGGTGAGCCACTTCAGGGTGGCGATGCGCTCGGCGAAGACGACCGCTCGGGTGTCGCTGCGGGGGCCGACGCCGATTTCTTTCAGACGGTCGACCAGCGCGGCCTGCTTGCCCGCGGCCTCGGTGAACGCCTTGTCGTTCAGGTCGGCGAGGTTGGTGAGCGCGGCCAGTTCGGTGCGCTGCTCGGGGATGCGCGGGTCGAGTTTGGCGCGGCGCAGGGCGATGGACTCGCGCAGGGCGGCGGGGGAGGAGAGGAACGCCTTGGCCAGCGTCCACGGGAACAGGGCCTTGGTTTCGCCGGAGTAGGGCGAGGAGCCGGACTCGGGGTGCAGCCAGACCCGCGAGAGTTCCCGCGCCACCGCGTCTTCGGCGCCGGACGGGCGGACCAGGCGGTGCACCGGCTCGGCGCGCTCGGCCCAGTCGCTGCCGACCTCGGCGGCCACCTCGGCGTGGTGCCGGTGGCGGCGGATCAGCAGTGACTGCACGTCGGTGCGCTGGAACGAGCCGTCGGGGGCCACTGCGGTCGGGTCGAGTAGGCGCAGTAGTTCGGCGAAGGACTCTTCGCGGCCGTTGTGCGGGGTCGCCGAGGCCAGGATCAGGGCCTCGGTGTTCGGGGCGAGAATTCGGGCGAGTTCGTTGTTCTGGGTGCCGGTATTGGTCAGGTTGTGGGATTCGTCGATGACGACGGCGTCCCAGTGGTGGCGTTCGAGGTGGGCCTTGTAGCGGGGGCTCTTCAGGGTGTCGATGGAGATGATGGCGCGTTTGTAGAAGGTGAACGGGTTGCGGGTGGCGGGCAGCTTCTGCCGCACCTTCTGGATGCCCCCCGAATCCAGCCGCACGAAGGGCAGCGCGAACCGGCACCACAGCTCGTGCTGCATCTGCTCCAGCACGTGCCGCGGGGTGACGATGAGAATGCGCTCGCCGCGGCCGCGGCGCACCAGTTCGGCGAGGATCATGCCGATTTCGAGGGTCTTGCCGAGGCCGACGGCGTCCGCGAGCAGGATGCGCGGCCGGATCAGCCGCGGGTCGAGCGCTTTCGCCACCGCCGCGCGCTGGTAGCCGAGGGAATCGGCGAGCATGCGGGTGGCGACGGTCAGCGTCTGGTCGCCGTAGGGGAACGGGGTTTTGCGCAGCAGCGCCTCCAGCCAGAGCCGGGCGTCGCGGTAGCCGGAGGAGCCGTCGGGGACGATCTCGGCGGCAGCCGGGTCCTGGACCTGGATGTCGTCCAGGCTGGAGTAGAAGGTGGCGGTGGTGTCGGCGACCAGCTCGGAGAGGCCGCGCACCCGCAGCAGCCAGCCGTCCGAGCCCTGCTCCGCCGAGGTCACCAGCCATTCCTCGTCGCGGACCACCACGATCGAGCCGGGGGCTACGGTGAGGTCGGGGCGCGGGGGCGCGGAGGTCATCGAGGCGGCTCCTGGTCTCTGGGCGTCGAACAGCTCAACTTAGTACCGTTCGGAGGTAGCGGCGCGTTTCCCGCCGGTCAGATCCCCCAGCGACCCATTGTGCTGCTCCCAGGCCTCCGGGGCCACGATTCCGGCGTTCTCCAGTGCTTCGGCGATGCGAATAGCGCGCTCGTCGGGCATGCGGTGGCGGACGTTGTGCGCGGGGCGGGCCAGCCGGTCGATCAGCGCGTCGACCGGGACGATGTAGCGCAACTCCCGGTCCGGCAGGTGCAGGACGGGCTGGTGTCCGGCGAAGACGACCAACGTCCGGATGTAGACCGGTTCGCCCGCCGCCTCGATGAGCCGGGCGAGCGCGCCGCTCTTGTGCCAGGTCAGCTCGAGCGGGTTGCCGTGCGCGATCCGCTCGCCGGACTCGTTGGTCTGCACCCAGCCGTCGCGGGTGGCGGTGACCTCGCCGTTCCAGGTCTTGAGCTCGACCATGTGCAGCCCGGCCGGGGCCGCGATCAGCAGGTCGATCTCGTAGAGCTTGCCCGCGGCGGTCGCGAAGGTGAAGTTCGACCAGGCCCGCCACGGGCCGGTGTCCGGCATGGCGGCGCGGATGCGGTCGAGCGCGGAGCGCTCGTGCGGGTAGGCGGACTCGGTGATCGTCGTCCACCGCGGGTTACTCATCGTCGTCTCCCTTCGGTGCCAGGTCAGGCGGCGGCGAGCAGGCCGAGCTGGTGCTTCACCCGGTCGGCCGCCTCGCGCACCGGGCCGCGCTGGGTGCTGATCTTGCCGTCGGGCGACAGGATGGTTCCGGCCCAGAGCGAACCCGAACGGCGCCAGTCGATCTCGGTCGCCAGCCGCCGGTAGGCGTCCTGCCTCCAATCCAGGTCCGCGCTCTTGCGGATCTCGTAGGCGACGCGGCCGATGATCACCAGGCCGGTGGCGGTCATGTTGACGTACTGCTGGCGGAAGTCCGCGACCTGGTTGGCGGGCCCGCCGGTGGTGGGCAGCGCGCAGATCTCCCGCCACGGGTCCATGTGCTCGGAGAGCGCCTCGACCAGGGCGACGGCATCGGCCACCAGCTCGTCCCTGGCCCGCGGGTCCGCGAGCAGCCGGGAGCTCTGCCTGGCCACCGAGTCCTCGGAGAGCGCGTAGTCGGCGAAGAGCAGCTCCTTGACGAACTGCCGGACCTGGTTGAGCAGGAACACCGCCTGCGACGCCTTCGGCAGCGTCTTCGAGGTGGCGTCCACTCGCCCGCGGAAGAGGCGGGTGCGGTCGACCAGGTCGGCCAGCACGCCGTTCACCGGCTCGCGGGTGTTGTAGACGGCGAGCAGGCTCGCCGGGATCTGCTTGGTCTGCGCGGCGTCGGCGAAATCCTGGTGGATCCGCTTGAGATCCTCCTCCACCACGATGAGCACCGCGAGGCTGTCGTCCTCGAAGCCCTGCTCCAGATCGACCAAGCCGGGGATGGCCGAGCGGCCGGAGCCGTGGCCGCGGATCGCGGTGATCCGATGCTGGCCGTCCGTCACGTAGAAGCGGACGTCGTCGCCGACCACCATGAAGCCGAGCCGGTTCTTGAAGTTGCCGCGCGGCAGGTGCAGCGCGGGCAGCTGCCTGGCATTGAGCGTGACCGGCGGCAGGATGTAGTCCGCGCGGTTCTCCCGGACGTAGCTGTTGATGTTCTTGACGTGGTCGGTCATGAGCGGGCGGTTGGTGGTGTTGGCCGGGTCGCCGCCCTTCTCCACCGATTCCGCGACCACCTGGCGGGCCAGGAAGGCGTAGGGGAACGACGTCGAGATCATGGTGCGCCTGCCCTGGCGGAAGACGGTGCAGGGGAACACCCTGGAACCCGCTGCGGCGGCGTCGGCGGCGGCAGCGGCGAGCGCCTGATCGAGGCCGTCGTGCTCGCGCAGGCCGATGTGGTTGTCGGACATGGAAATCCTCCTCAGTACCGGTGCCGCGGGCAGTAGGCGTTGATCGCGGCCTTGACGAAGGTGTACGGGTACTCGACCGCTTCGGAGAGCTCCTCGGCCAGGGTGATCCGGTTGCGCGCCGAGTTGCCGCGCCCGTCGAGCCAGCTGCAGCTCGTGTGCGCGAGCTGGATGACCGAATCCTGCAGGGCGCAGGAGGAGTCGTCGTAGTGGGCGTCCTCGAGGAAGCGGTGATCGGCCGCGGAGCGCGGGCCGCAGCCGCTGGCGGAGGAGCCACCCGCTGAGCCGGACGGCGGCGCGGCGGTGGCGGGCGCCGCGAGGACCGCGGCGGCGGCGCAGAGCGCGAACAGGGACGACAGCGTGCGAGTGGCGGTAGCCATGGGATTCCCCCGGGGAAGTTGTCGAGGTGGGTGCGAATGCAAACAGGACAGTACGGGCAACGTGAAAACATTGTCAATCAATATTCGGGTGTTGATTTTCGCCCATTCATGTCGGAGGGTGGGACCCGTGACCACGATCAGCGCCGCCGACCTCTCCCGGCTCGCGGGTGTCACCCGGGCCACCGTGAGCAACTGGCGGCGCAGGCACGCTGACTTCCCGAAACCTGTGGGGGGCACCGAAACGCGGCCCGTCTTCGACCTCGACGAGGTGCGGAGCTGGCTGGCCGAGCATCGGATCGAAGCCGGGGAGACACCGCTCGCCGAACTACGGACTTTGCTGCGCGGCGAAGTGCGGCCGGAGGCGGTCACGCAGCTCATGCGAGAGCTGCGGCTCGCCGACGGTGCCTGGGCGCTCGACGACGCCACGGACCCCGTGCTCGCCGCACGGGCAGTGCCCCTGCTGGAGCGGGTGCGGCGGGCGGACGGTGTCCGGGTCGCGGTCGACGCGCTGGCCGATCGCGCACTCGAAGACGAGCTCGCGCCGAGCCTGCACCGCACCGCTGAGCCGCTCGCGGCGCTGATGGCGGAGCTGGTCACCGACCCGGCCGATCCGCTGCGCACCGTATTCGACCCCGCCTGCGGCAGCGGCGCGCTCCTGCTGGCGGCCGCGAACAACGGCGCGACCGAGCTGCGTGGGCAGGACACCGTGCCGGTGCAGGTCGAGCGCGCGCGGCTCACGGTGGCGGCGGAGACCGGGCTCGACATCGACATCCGGTTGGGCGACAGCCTGCGGGCGGATGCCTTCCCTGGCTTGCTCGCCGACGCGGTGCTCACCGATCCGCCCTACGGTCAGCGAGATTGGGGCGCCGCCGAACTGGCCTTCGACACCAGGTGGCAGTACGGACTGCCGTCCAAGATGGAGTCCGAGCTCGCCTGGGTGCAGCACGCGATCGCGCACCTGCGGCCAGGGGGCAGCGCCGCCGTGCTGCTGCCGCCCGCCGTCGCGGCGCGGGCGTCCGGGCGGAAGATCCGGGCGGGGCTGGTGCGGGCGGGAGTGTTGCGGGCGGTCATCGGGTTGCCGCAGGGCGCGTCGGCGCCGTGGCAGGTCGGGCTGCAGATCTGGGTGCTGCGCCGGCCGCTGCCCGAGCCGCGGTCCGCCGAATCCGTGCTCTTCGTCGACATCACGCAGATGTCGGACGAACAGGACATCGACTGGGCGGTGCTCACCGAGCGGGTGCTCGGCGCCTGGCGGGCCGGTGGCGGCACGGAGCCCGCTGCCGCGGTGGTCGCCGCGATCGACCTGCTGGACGAAGCCGTCGACCTCACGCCCGCGCGGCACGTGCACCCGGCTCTCGACACCGGAGCGCTCACCGCCCGGCTGGAGAGCGCGACCCGCCGGTCCGCCGCTGCCGCCGCGGAGCTCGGCGCGCTCCGGGACGCGCTCGACGACTGGCTGGAGGGGCCCGGCCGCGGCTGGCGGCGGGTGAGCATTGCCGAACTCGCCGACCACGGCTGGCTGCGGTGGTTCCGATCCCAGCGCGAGGACTCCGTTGACCCTGGTATCGAGGCGGGCGATGTGCTCGTCGCGCTCGGCCGTGCCGAGCGGCTGAACGGGCACGCGGTACGGGTGGCGGAATCCGAGGACGTCGCGGACGCGCGGGGACCGAACCTGCACACGCTCCGCGTGGACCCCGAGCACCTCGACCCCTGGTTCCTGGCGGGCTTCCTGTTCGCGGGCAACGGCGCCGCCGCCAGGACCGCGACCGTGCGCTTCGACCCTGGCAAGTTGCGCGTCCCGGTGCTCGCCCTGCCGGAGCAGCGGCGCTACGGCGCGCTGCTGCGGACCATGTTCCGGCTGCGCAAGGCCGCGGGACGAGCCGCCGCCGCGATCGAAGAACTCAATGACACAATGGTTTCCGGGCTGACCGCCGGTGTGCTCGCACCGGCCGGCGCGCCGGAGCACATCGACGGCGATCCGTTCGGCGCCGAGGGGTAGCGGGTGGGAGGGTTCGGCATGTGGGATGACGTCGCCGGGCAGGTCTTCGACGCCGGCTGCTACGACCCCGGCCTGTACGGGCACGACGCGGACAGCCGCTGGCGGTCGGCGGAGGGGGCGGCCGCCTGGATCCGCCAGTGCCTCACCCAGGTGTCGGCCGCCGGACTGGTCGCGGTTCCGCTGCCGGTCGCCGCGGTGGCGGGCGAACAGGCGCGGGCGCTGCGCGGTGAGCTGCTGCGCGGCGGGGTACTGCGCGCGCTCGTGACCGGCCTGGACGCCGATCGTGACCTGTGGGTGCTCGCCGCGGGCGAGCGGGTGGACGAAGTGCTGCTGCTCGACGCCGCGGGTGATGTCGGCCGGGTCGCGAAGGTCTGGCGGGCCTTCCGCGCCGACCCGGCGGATCCGCTGCCGGCGCCGCATGTCGTCCGCGGCATCGATCGGCTCGCCGACCGGATCGACCTGACCCCGCCGACCCCCGTGCAGCAGTGCCCTTACCCCGCGCTGCGAGCGCGCCTGCTGGATCGTCCGGATCCCGGCCTGCCGCAGCTGGCGCCGATCGAGCCGCCGGGCGCGGTGACGCTGGGTGAATTGGTCGAAGCCGAGATGGTCGCGGTGCGCCAATCGCCGCCCGCGGTCGCGATGGGCGGCGACGCGCCGATGTGGACAGCCAAGGATGTGCGGCTCGGCCGGGCGCCGTCGCGCGCGGGCGACGCGGCCGCTCCTGGCGCGGTCACCGCGCGGGCCGGGGATGTCGCCGTGCTGGTGCCCGAGGGGGTGGCCCGGGTGTGCCGGGAGGAGGGAGTGCTGCTCGGACCCGGTATCGAACTCCTCAGGGCTGACCCGTCCGTGCTCGATCCCGAATTCCTCGCCGGCGTGCTGCGGGCCGCGGTCGAGGATGCGGGCGGAGTGGACCTCTACGCCGTGCCGGTGCCGCGGCTCACCCCGGCCGAGCAGCGCCGGTACGCGGCGGCCTTCGTCCGGCTGCGGGCGCTCGAAGCGGAGTGGCTGCGGTACCGCGACGAACTCGACCAGCTGGTCCGCGCCGGATTTCGCGGACTCGCCGCCGGTCGGCTGCGCCCGGCCGAGGAGCCGAGGTGACCGTGACCGTCGTCGGGGGACGCTACGACCTCATCCGCCAGGTCGGGGCCGGCGGCATGGGGCAGGTCTTCGAGGGCTTCGACCGCAACCTCAAGCGGCGAGTCGCGGTCAAGCTGACCCACATCGATCTGGAGACGGACAGCGAGTGGACCAGGCGCTTCCTGCGCGAGGCGGAACTCATGGCCACCGTCGGCCACCCCGGCGCGCCCGCCATCCACGATGCCGGAATCACCGATACCGAGCCGCATCGGCCGTACCTGGTGATGGAGTTCGTCGACGGGGTGACGCTGGAGGACGTGCTGGCCCGGCACCGCCGCCTGCCGTTCGGCGTCGTCGCTACGCTCGGCGCCCAGGTGGCGGCGGTTCTGGCCGCCACCCACCGGCACCGGATCTACCACCGCGATCTCAAGCCGTCGAACCTCATGCTCTGCCACAACAGCACCGTCAAGGTCCTCGATTTCGGGCTCGCCGTCGCTCCGGATACCGACCGCAGCCGCTACACCTCGACCGGGCAGACCATCGGAACGCCCGCCTTCATGGCCCCCGAGCAGATCGAATCGCGGGAGATCACGCCGCAGACCGACCTGTACGCGCTCGGCCTCATCCTGCACGAACTGCTCACCGGGGAGCGGGTCTTCGCAGGTGCCAACGCGTTCAGCGTGTGGTCGCGGCAGGTCTCGGCGGCGCCCCCCGACATCCGCGCCGCCTGCCCCGGCATCCCCGCCGACCTCGCGGGGGTGCTCATGTGCATGCTGGAGAAGAAGCCGGAGGCCAGGCCGGCCGGTGCCACCGTCGTGCACGCCGTGCTGATGCGGCATGCCACCGGTCTCGCCGAACTCGTCGACGACGCCGACAGCCCCGCCCGGCTGTACGCGGCCGCGGTGAGCGCACCAGCCCTTTCGGCGGCCCGCCCGGTCGACGATCCCGCGGAATTCCCGTCTGCCGCCGGGAAACGGGTACCGACCGGCGATCTGAGCCGCGGCGATCTGCACCGCGCCGTCCAGCGGGCCCGCAAGCTGGCCGACGAATCCCGCTACCACCCGGCGGTCAGGCACCTGCACACCGCCGTACGCGCGGCCGTCCCGCTGCTCGGCGCCCGCGACGCCGACGTGGTCGACGCCCGCGTCCAGCTCGCCGGGCTGCGGTTCGAATCCGGCGAGTACGCCGAAGCCGCCCCGCTCTACCGAGCGCTCATCGACGATCTCACCGCCGAGCGCGGCCCCTACGACGACCAGGTCGTGTACTGCCAGCGCAGGCTCGCCGAGTGCCTGCTGCACCTCGGCGACACGGGCGAGGCGCGCGAGCGGTTCCGGCGGTTGCAGACTCAGCTCGAAGCCAGGTACGGCGCGGCGGACCGGCGGGTGTCGGAGATCAGGGCGCTCGCCCGCGAGCCGCGGCCGGAGCCGTAGCGGCGATCGTGTAGCAACCCCGCCGGGGTTGGCGATAGCGTTCGGGACCAGCGGGGACCGTTCGGCAGATCGAGATAAGGAGGACACGGTGACGGGTTTGGCGGGCGGGGGCGCCACCCCGGCGGATCGCGGGGCACGGCTGTTCCAGTACCTGGCCCGGGTGCAGGACATCGGCATGACCAAGATCTCGGATGTCGCCGACCTCGGAACGGTGCTCTGGCTGGCGGATCTCCCGGTGCATCCGGCTGTGCAGTATCAGCGGGACGCACCGGGCGAGCCGTTCCTCCGGGTCGCCAAGGTGCGGGTCGAGCCGGTGATCGAGCTGCACGACACCCGCGTGCTCGCCTGGCTGGCGCCGGGGCGGATCGATGATCCCGACACCGAGCCGGAGCTGCGCCTCCGGCGGATGGGCGCCGACGGCGAGGAGTTGCTGAGCGATCACCCGGACATTCGCCGCGCCTTCGATTCCTGGATGACCCGATGGCGGCCCTGGGCGTACAAGGCCCGCCGCGACCAGCTCGCGCACCGGCTCTACCGGGAGCTCTACGATATCTACACCCGGCTGAGCGCGGCGTCGGAGACGACCGAGGCGGTGCTCGGCCTCGGTTGCCTGAGCTGGAAGCCGCCGACCGGCGCGACCGTGCGCAGGCACGTGCTCACGGTTCCGGTGAAGATCGATTTCGACACCGACTCCGGTGCGCTCGCGGTCGCGGTGGAGAGCGGCGGCAGCGGGATGTCGGTCGAGCTCATGGATTTCCTCGAGCACGGCCACCTCGGCAGCGCCACCAATCTGCACCAGGCCGAGGAGTTCGCCCGCAGCGAGGCCGTCGACCCGTTCGACGAGCCGGCGGTCGGCGGGCTGGTCCGCCGGGTGATCAACTGCATCAACTACGGCGCCGACTACCTCGAGCAGATGACCCCGGCCGTGCCGGGCCGGGAGGCGACCGGCGCCTACGCCCCCGCGCTGATCCTGCGCTCGCGCGGCAAGCGCGGACTGGTGCGGGTGCTCGACTCCATCGCCCGGCGCATTCGCGAGCAGGGGGCGGTGCCCGACGGCATTCGCAACCTGGTCGACCCCGACTACGTGCCGCGCCGCGACCAGCCGAGCGACGAGGGCGCGATCGTCCGCGACGGCGCCGACAGCTTTCTTCCGATGCCGCTCAACGACGTCCAGCTGCGCATCCTCGACCACGTCGACTCCAGCGCGCACACCATCGTGCAGGGGCCGCCGGGCACCGGGAAGACGCACACCGCCGCCGCGCTCATCGCCCACCTGCTCGCGCAGGGCAAACGGGTGCTGGTCACCGCGCACACCGACCGGGCGCTGGAGGAAGTGCGCGGCAAGCTGCCGGACGCCATCAAGCCGCTCTCGGTCGCCGTGGTCGGCGCGTCCAGGGATTCGTTCGCCGACCTCGAGGTGGCCGTCGAGCGGATCTCCGAGGCCGCCGCCGAACACGACCAGGCCAAATCGGACCGGGTGATCGCGGGCGCGCAACGGCGAATCGGCGAGCTGCGCGAGCGCCGCGCCGGGGTCATGGGCCGGCTGCGCGCGGCCAGGGAAGCCGAGGTGCGCACCTACGACATCGCGGGGTACCACGGCACGCTGACCGCGCTGGTGTCGGCGCACCGCGCGGACCGGGAACGGTTCGGCTGGATCGCCGAGCTCGCCACGCCCGGGATAACCGAGGCGCCGCCCGCCTCGGCGCCGGAATTCCTCCGCTGGCGGGAACTGGTGCTGGACGAGTCGCTGCGCGATCCGGAGGTGCAGGCGCCGACCCTCGTCAGCAACGCGGAGCTGCCGCCGGGCGCCCAGGTCGACCAGTGGTTCGCCCGCCGCGCCGAGGCGGAGCAGCGCTGCCGTGACTACCGGGAGGTGGGACAGACCGAATGGGTCCGCCGGGCGCAGACCCTGGCGCCGCACACCAGGGCCGAGTTGCAGGAACTGGTGCAGGGGCAGGACCGGGCCGCCGCCGAGTTGACCGACCAGCGCGAGACCTGGATCCGGGACGCACTGCTCGACCTGCGCGGGGGGCGGCCGGCGGAGTGGCAGACCAGGGCGCACCGCATCGGCGAGCTGCTCGTCCCGGTCGAGGCCGCGGTCGGAGCGGTCGGCATCAGCGAGATCACCGTGCACAGCAACGATCTCGCACCCCTGGTCGCGCTCGCGGAGGCGGTGCTGGCGCACATCGAGCGGAAGGGTGAGCTCAAGACCCAGAGCGACGGGTCGCCGAAGGCGGGGCTCACCACGGCCAAGGTGATCAAGGAGGCCAAGCCGCTCTTCGACAACGTCCGGGTGGACGGCCGGATCCCCACGACCGCCGAGCAACTGGAGAAGTTCCGGCAGTACGAGCACGCGAGCCGGCTCCTCAACCAGCTCGACGCCGCGTGGCAGGGCGTCGCCCAGCCACCGTCGGGCGCGCCGAGCTGGCGGCTGGCCTGGCACCGGGAACGGCTCGCACGGCTCGACGGCGTGCTTCGGTTCGGCACGCAGCTGCAGGGCGCCGGCGCGAAGCTGCGCATGTACGGACTCCCGGAGCCGGATTGGGCCGACCCCGGCTCGGTGCAGCGCATGGTCGAGGCCTTCCACGCGGTGACCGCCCTCGACGAGCTGCACGCGGCGCAGGCGCCGATCACCGACCTGCTGCAGCGGCTGGTCTCGCTCGGCAACGACCCGCGCGCCACCGCCAACCTGCACGAGCTGCGCGCCGCGGTCGAGCACGCGGACGGCCCCGGTTACCACCGCGCGCTGGCCCGGCTCACGGAGCTGCGGAGACTGCGGGAACTGCGCGCACAGCGGCAGGAACTGGAGGCACGGATCACGACGGTGCCCGCCCTGCACGCGCACATCCGGGCGACCATCCAGGACTCCGGCTGGGACACCCGGCTGCGCGAACTCCCCGCCGCCTGGAGCTGGTCCGCCGCGGGCGCCTGGTTGGACCAGCTGGCGGACGAGCAGGTGAACGACCTGCTGCGGGAACTCGACGCGATCGAGGAGCAGTTGCGCGCCGAGGCCACCGTGCTCGCGGTGACCAGGGCGTGGACCAGAGCGGTCGGGCCGGGCCGGCTGAGCAACAGCTCGCGGGCGGATCTGCGGCAGTACGTGCAGCTGGTGCGCAAACTCGGCAAGGGGACCGGCATGTACGCCGGCCGCAGGCGGGCGGAGATCAAGCAGACCCTCGCGCGCTGCCGGTCCGCCGTCCCGGTCTGGATCATGCCGATCTACCGGGTGGTCGAACAGCTCGACATCGAGCAGGACATGTTCGACGTCGTGGTGGTCGACGAAGCGTCCCAGGCCGGGCTGGAATCGGTGTTCCTGCAGTACCTCGCGCCGCGCATCGTGGTGATCGGGGACGACAAGCAGGTCTCGCCGTCGGCGGTCGGGGTGGACCAGAAGGAGCTCGAGAAGCTGGCCGGCCAGTACCTGTTCGACGACAAGTACCGGGCGACCTGGCAGGAGCCGAAGCGGAGCCTGTTCGACGAGGCGACGATGCGGTTCCCGGCGCGGCTGACGCTCAGGGAGCATCGGCGCTGCGTGCCCGAGATCATCGGCTTCTCCAACAAGATCGCCTACGAGCCCTACAACGTGCCGCTGATCCCGGTCCGGATGTTCGGCGCCGACCGGCTGCCACCGATCCGGACCGTGCACGTCCCCGACGGTGCCAATCCGGGCAAGAACAATGTCAATATCGCCGAGGCGGACCGCATCGTCGAGCAGATCGAGCGCTGTGCCGCCGACCCTGCGTACGACGGCAGGACCTTCGGGGTGATCTCGCTGCTCGGGACCGCGCAGGCGAAGCTGATCTGGGACAAGCTGCTCGCGCGGTTCCAGCCCGAGGAGCTGATCCGCAGGCAGCTGCGGTGCGGGGACGCGGCGGATTTCCAGGGCGCCGAGCGCGACGTCGTCTTCCTGTCCATGGTGAAGGCGCGCGGGCCGGAGGCGCGGCTGGTGGCGCAGAGCCGGGACGAGGCGATCCAGCGCTACAACGTCGCGGTCTCCCGGGCGCGGGACCAGCTCTGGCTGTTCCACTCGGTCACCCTCGATGACCTGCGCAACCCCTCCGACATGCGGTACCGGCTGCTCGACTACTGCCTGGAGGCTTGGCAGCACGACGTGGAGCAGGCCGCGGGACGGACGCCGCCGGTTCCGGAGGATCGGGTGGTCGCGCCCTTCGATTCACTGTTCGAGCAGCAGGTCTTCAATCGGATCGCCGAGCGGGAGTATCGCGTCGAGGCGCAGTACTCCACCACGGGGTACGACATCGACATGGTGGTCACCGGATCGCACGCGCGGGTCGCGGTGCAGTGCGACGGGGACCGCTGGGACGGGCCGGAGGAGTTCGACAACGATTTGTCCAGCCAGCGCGAGCTGCAGCGGTGCGGGTGGCCGTTCGTGCGGATCCGGCAGTCGCAGTTCCTGCGCGACCCGGAGGCGGCGATGGCGCCGCTGTGGGCGACCTTCGACGAGATCGGGTTGCTTCCGGTCGCGGCGGAAGCGGTCGACGGCGGGGGCACCGAGCTGTCCGGCGCGGACAACGCCGCCGCGGACGGGATACGGGAGGTCGCGCCGCGGGCGCCGGTGTCGTCCGGCTTGGCCCCTGCGCCCGAGCGCGCACCGCAGTCGGACTGGGCACCACCGCCGCGGCGACCGGCGCCGCCGCTGACTCCGCAATCGCCGCTTGCTCCGCAGCCGCGGACGCCGGTGCCGCCGCGCTCTGCGGCGCCGGAGCCGCCGGTGCGCGACTACCGCGCGTTCACCGAGCCGCTCGCCGCGCCGGATGCCGCCGCGCCGAGCGCGGTGACCAAGGATCTGGTGCGGATCATCGAGGTCGAGGGCCCGGTCACCGGCGCCCGGCTGCTGGCCGCCTACCGGCGGTCCACCGGCGGCGCCGCGAGCGACGCCACGATCGAGCCGTTGCTGACCGGGGCGGTCGAGGGCGGCGACCTGCTCGCCGACGACCCGCTCGGCGCCACGGGCGATCCCGCGCTGCGCGCCTACCGCACCCCGGAGCAGCCGCCGACCGACCTGCGCACCCTCGGCCCCCGCTCCGTCGACCAGGTCCCGCTGCGGGAACTGGCGGAGGCCATCGCTGTGGCGAGCGGGGAACCGGGCTCGGCGGAGCGCAGGGAGGTGATGCGCCGCGCGTTACGGAGCATCGGTCAGTCCGAGTTCACCGAGCGGGCTGTCGCTGCGCTGGCCCTGGCGTGGCCGCTGGCGCGAGTCGAGGTCACGACGGGGTCCTGACGCGGGCTGTCAGAGCAGCCCCGCGGGCGTGGTGCCGCGCAGGAAGGCCGCGACGCCGATGAGCCGATGATGTGGCACCCGGAGCGGCGCCAGTGCGCGGACCAGCCGCGGGAACTCCGCGATCGGGTCGTCCGCGCGCACCGCCCATTCCGTGACGAGGTCGAGCGCGGCTCCGCGCTGGGCGGCGGTGCCGCCTGCCGCGGTCGCCAGCAGCACCAGCTCCTCGGCCTCGTCCTCGATCGGGCGGAAGTCGAGGATTCCCGCTGCGGCGGCCGCGCTGACCGCCGTCGCCATCGCGCGCGGATCGGTGAGCCCGATGAGGTCGCCGAGCTCGTCGGCGGTCGCGATACCGCCCTGGGCGTGCAGCTGGTCGGCGAGTTCGGTCGTCACGGGGTCGGCCTCCGGTTCGATGGGTGAGGGGTCCGGCGCCGGGGGTACCGGCTCCGGTTTCGGGCGGTCGGTGTGGCGTATCGCGGGCATGCTGCGCGGCGTAGGACGCCCAGGTTCCGCTTTCGGTCCTGGTGCGGCGGTCCGCGAAGCCGGTGCCGGTGCAGTGGATTCCGGATCGGCGGCGTCCGCGGCGGGGAGCAGGCGCGTCAGCAGACCGGGGAGCTCGGCGGCCCCGATGGTCACCTCCTCCGCGGCGATCTGCCTGAGCTTACGAATGTGCGCACCGGCTCGGCGCGGATCCTCCGCGGAGTTCTCGACATAGACGAGCAGAACGACGGGAGCCCGCGCCGCGCCGGGACGGATCACCCGGCCCAGCCGGTGCGCCAGCTGCCGCTCGGTGAGGTCCGGCGTGACGAAGACGCCCATGCCGACGTACGGGACGGTCAGCACCGGATCCAGCCCGCGGTGCTCGACGACCGCGTGCATCCCGCGCTCCCGCAGCCGCCGCGCGATGTCGTCGCGGGCGACAGCGCTGATGTCCTCGCCGACCCGGGCGATCCTGAAATCGGCACGGTCGAGGGCTTGGACCAGCCGGGTCGCGGTGGCGGTGCGGTCGGTGAAGAAGATCGTCTGCGTGCCGGTCAGCGCGGGCGGCAGACCGCGCAGTGCGGCCAGTTTTTCCTGGCACCCGCCGAGCACCTCGGCGCGCTTGCCGATCGCCTCCAGGTAGCGCTTCGCGAACACCGCGGCCGGCCCCCTGGTATCCACCTGCGTCCTGGCGAATTCCTCGGTGGCCGTGGGGGCGTCCGGCGCGCCGTAGGTGCCGACGAGCGTGTCGAGGGAACGCTCGGCCCGGTCCTCGGCGGCCCGGAGGATCCGATCCTCGCTCTCGGTGAGCCGCACCGGCACCTGGACGAGGGAGATCCGGGGGAGCAGGCCGTTGTGCACGGCGTGCTGGTAGTCGCAGCCGGGAATGATGTCGCCGAAGTACGGCTGGACGACGGTCCGGATCAGGTCGTCGCCGCGTTCGGCGCCGCAGGTGAGCGCGAGGCGCCACTGAAAGACCGGGAGCAGCGCCTTGGCGTACGCGCCCGCGGTGTAGCCGTGCACGTCATCGACGATCAGCACCGTCGGCCGGTGCTGGGTGTGCTTGTCGATCAGCCGGTCCCGGATCGCGGCGTAGGCGGTGACGATCGTGATATCGCCAGTGGCGGGCAGCCGACCGGCGGCACCGCCGGACCCGCCGATGCTGTGGTCGCGCAGCGTATTCCGGAGCGCCTCGAGCCACCGACGCTGCTGATCGGCGTCCGGGACGAGAATCGCGACCTGATGTCCGGCCTCGACGGCCTCCGCGGCGGCGGCGATGCCGAGCACGGTCTTGCCCGCGCCGTCGACCGCCTCGACGATGCCCCGATAGCCCCGGTTCCGCCAGCCCGCCAGCGTCTGCTCCTGCCAGGTGCGCAACCGTAGGCGGGACGGCCCGGTCCGGCCGGGGGCCGCCACCTTCCGGCTCCCGGTCGGCGCGCTCGCCGCGCTGCCGACGGGCCGCCCGGCATTGCCGCGGGGTGCGCCGACCCCGTGCAGCGACCAGATCGGCGGGGTGTCGTCGGACTTTCCGAAGATGTCCTGGTGGGCGTGCAGCAGGCTGTTGACCGCTGTCCTGGTGACGGCCGGGTCATCGATCGCCTCGGTCAGCGCGCGCGCCGACATGGGTCCCGCGGTACGCAGCAGGGCACGGACCTGTGACTCCAAAGACGCCCGCATTCCGTACCTCCCGATCTTCGCGACACCCGCAGGCACACCGATCACGATCGGCCGCCGGACAAAATTATGTCCGGTTCGTGGCCGGGACGTAGCGTGTGGGCTGCTCCGGACGACAAGAGGGGCGGCAACCGCGACACGATCAGGGGGCGTGCGATGACGGAGTCGTTCTCGGTACAGCAGGCGGGTGAACTGGAACGCGCGCGCGCCGCCGACCTGCGCCGGATCGCGCTCTTCGCCGAGCTCAACCTCGATGCCGACGAGATCGCCCGCAGCACGGAGCTCTTCGCGCAGATGATCCGCCGCTACCACCGCGCCAGGGGCCCGGAGTGGATCATCGGCCGGTTCCCCGCCCTGACCCTGACGACGCTCATCGGGCACGCCGGGTTGTACTACGACCGCAATCGGTACTGGGACAGCTTCTGGGCGGAACTCGGTCTCGCGCGCGACATCGACTTCGAGAAGCTGCTGCGCGAAGTGCTCCGCGATCTGCTGCGCACCTTCGGGATGCGGGAATTCCCGGAGCTCGAGCATCAATACGTCCAGGTGATGGCGGTGCACGCCGGCATCCCCGTGCACTGCCTCGGCGATCTGGTCGACGTCATCGACCAGCACATCACCGCCGGGCGCACCGCCACCGGCGCCGCGCTCTTCGAGTGGCTCACCGCACCGGGAATGGCCTACCGGCTCGATCCGCTCGACGTGCCGGTCCGGAATTTCCTGCGGCTCGGCGGCGAGGTGGCCGTCGACATCGTGGACCGGATCATCGAGTTCGCGGAGTACTTCGCGGAGCACCCCGAGGCGGCCAACGACCTCACCCTCGACACCGCGACGACGGGCCTGCCGAACCTGCTGCTCGACGCGCTGATCGACCGGCTGGACGGCCGCCCGCTCGGCTCCGGTCCCCTGGAGCCGGCCGCGGTGGCGCGGACCAGGCAGCCGCTCGTCGCGTACTCGCCGCTGGATCAGCGGATCGTCGTCGAGGTGCCCTACCCGCAGGCCGCGCCGGAGTCGCCGTGGCGGGTCCTCTTCGACGGGGCGCCGCAGACGGTCTACGCCGAACGAGCCTGGGGGAGCAGCGGCGACGGGGCGCAGCCGGCGACCCCGGTGCCGGTGCCGCGGCCCGTCCGCCAGATCGTGCTCGGCCACGAGTCCCTGGCGGGCATGGTCCGCTTACCCCTGGTCGACAAGAACGATCCGCTGCTGCTGTTCGACGAGTCCGGGCGGGCGCTGTCGCGGCACGCCGCGCTCCCGCGCGGCATGGTGGTCGCGGTGTGCCCGCACGACGCGTCGGTGATCGATGCCGATGCGGGGGTGCCGCTGGAACCTATCGACGAGCTGGTCCCGGTGGGCTGGCAGGACTGGCGGGCCCGGACCTACGACCTGTCCGGGCCCGCCGCGATCCGGTGGCGGCGCGGGCCGCGCACCGGGCCGCTGCGGCAGGTGCGGGCCAGTGCGGCCGCCCGATTCGGGTTCGGTGCGCCGCTACCGGGGGTGAGCACCCGGAGCGGCCTGTCCGTCTACGCCGAACGCCCGACGGTCGAGTTACCGCCCGCTGGTGTGCCCACCAGGTGGCGGGTCCGCACCCGGCGCGCGGGAACCGTCGACTGGCTGACCGACGACGAGTGGGAGGCCGACGCCGAGGAGACCGAGCTCGACCCGTTCGACGGGGTCGCGCCGGGGCTGCTCGGATTGTTCGATGTGGTGGTCAGCGGCCCGCTCGGCTCGGACCTGCGGCATTCGGTGTTCCTCGCCGAAGGACTCGCGGTGCGGTACAGCACCGAGTTCCGGGTGCCGGACGGCGACGGCCTCGCCCCTTCCTCGTGCGCGCTCACCGCCCGCTCGCCGCTGACCGTCGACGCGCAGCGGCTCGAATTCGGTCGTGCGGTCCGCGATCTGGAGATCCGGGTCGGTTCCGGCGATCGTTCGGAGCGGCTGCTCGTCCGCCCGCCGCACATCGAGCTGCGGGTCGACAGCGCGGGCACGGTGGCGCAGTGGCGCTCCACGGCCGCGACCCTGACCACCGACCAGCTCGCTGAGCACGCGACGATCGCCGTCCGGGTACCCGGCGAGGTCGAGGTGGACATCGTCCTGACCGATCAGGCGGGCGCGGTCCGCCAGATCGAAGTGCCGAACGTCGCCGCGGGCAACGTCTTCCGCGTGCCCACCCGGACCTTCCTGGACACGGCGCGAAGCCTGGGTGTCTCGGCGCTGCTGGCCCGGATCGATGCCGCCGACGGACGCACACGCGCCGTTCCGCTGGCCCGGATCAGGCCACCGGCGTTGTGCACGGGGGTCGGGGTGGCGGCGGGCGCGCTGCTCTTCGACGGTGTCTCCGGCAGTGACCTCGCGGCGCTGGTCTGGGCGGACACCGCGCCCTGGCGGGAGCCGGACCAGCTCGTGCTCGACGGCCCCCGCGCGGTGCTGCCCCCGGAGTTGCTCGACGCGGGACCGCTCACCGTACAGGTGTACGTCGATGACCCGTGGTCGGTCACCGTGGTGCCGGAGCAGCCGGGCGACGATGCCCTGCGGATCGACCGGCCCGGATGGTTCACGGATCCGGACCCCGCCCGGACGGCGCTCTCCCGGTTCCTCGCCGGGCTCGGGCCCGCGCCGGCCGACGGTGCGGTGCTGCCCGAGGTGTGGGCCGCGCTGGCCGGGGCCACGGCCACGCGTCCGATGCGCGCGGTCATGCACGAACTGCTCCGCCGGGACCCGCGCTCCGCGCTCGAAGCGCTGGCCGACACCGCGATCCCGCCCTCCGGCCATCCGGCCCTGCTCATCTCCGCCGGGCTGGCGGAGGCCGACTTCGCCTCCGTGGTGCGAACGACGCTGCCCGCCGATCCGTGGCTCGGCTGCCTGCTCGACATCGCCGATCTGCCGGTACTCGCCCGCGACCGAGGCTCGGCCGGGTATCGGGACCTGATCGGCCGGCTCGCCGAAGCGGGCGGCGAGCGGCTGCCCCGGATGCTGGCGGGCGATGCGGGCAATCCGGGCGAAGGCGTCTTCGATCTCTCGGCGGTGCGCATGCACCGCATGGATCCGGCGGCGATCCGGGAGCTGAAATCGGCGTGCGAGATCGTCCCCGCGGCGCTGCTCGACACCGATACCCGCACATCGGCCATGTTCGAAGCCTTCGAGCAGCGCCTGGCCTGGCAGGACGACCCCGCGAGCGGGCGGCTCAGCGGCGGCTCGCGGCCACTCCTCGCGGCGGTGCGCCGGGCGTCGCGGGCCGTCTACGATCAGATCGCCGCCCGCAACGAGGTCTTGGACGGCGTCGACACCGCTGAGCTGCCGTGGATGCTGATGTCGATGCAGTCGCTGCTGCTGGCGGTGGTCGCCCGGTCGGCCGCCCGCGGTTCGCGGGTTGCGCCGATCACCCCCGCGCTCCGCGCGGATTGGGCACGACTGGCCCGCCTCTGTCCCGCGCTGGTGAGCACCGATCTGCTGATCGCCGACGCGCTGACCACCCACGACCGCCACCCCGACGTGATCGGAGAACCGACGTGACCGACCGGCTGGATCCGCTCGCGGCGGGCGCCGCCATCGAGGCGAGCTACAAGCGCTACCTCGAAACCCTCATCGCCCCGCGTGATCCGGTGCTCGCCGAGGTGTTCGCCCGCGAGGTGCACGACACGCCGCTGCTCACCAGGGGCCCGCTGCTCGAGCTCACCCCGCCCTACGAGCCGGGCCGGTCGCTGCGCGAACTCGTCGCCGAGGGTGTGCTGCACCCCGGCTTCGCCGCGTTCGAGTCGGCGATAGCGCTGGACCGGCCGCTGTACCAGCACCAGGAGACCGCGATCCGCAAGGTCACGGCAGGCCGGAACCTGGTGGTGAGCACGGGAACCGGCTCGGGAAAAACCGAGAGCTTCCTGTTCCCGATCCTGAACGAGCTGGTGGCCGAGCAGGCGGCCGGCACCCTCGGTTCCGGGGTGCGCGCCCTGCTGCTGTACCCGATGAACGCCCTGGCCAATGATCAGCTGAAGCGGCTGCGTGACCTGCTGGCCGCCACCCCGGAGATCACCTTCGGCCGCTACACCGGGGAGACCAAGGAGAAGCGGTCCGACGCCGAGTCGGCGTTCGCGCAGATGCATCCCGGTGTCGACCGGCTGCCCAACGAGCTGCTCAGCAGGGAGGAGATGTGGGCGACGCCGCCGCACCTCCTGCTGACCAACTACGCGATGCTCGAGTACCTCCTGCTGCGCCCCCGCGACCTGGAACTCTTCGACGGCAAGCACCGCGACACCTGGAAGTTCCTGGTCCTGGACGAGGCGCACGTCTACGACGGGGCGCAGGGCGGTGAGGTCGCGCTGCTGCTGCGCCGGCTCCGGGACCGGGTCGCCGCCGACCGCCCGCTGCGCTGTATCGCCACCTCGGCATCGCTCTCCGGCAGCACCGAGGAGAGCCAGGGCGCCGAGGCGACCGGCTTCGCCCGCAAGCTCTTCGACGCCGACTTCGAGTTCGTCGCCGGCGACCCGGACCGGCAGGATCTGGTGACCGCCACCCGGATGCGGCGCCGGAGCGAGCCGACCTGGACCATCACCGACGCCGACCTGCTCCGCCTGGCGGCGCCCGATGCCGACCTGTCCGACATCGGCGAGCACGTGGCCTCCGGTGATGTCGCCGACTCGCTGCACGCCGAGCGCCGCATCGCGGACCTGAAGGCGTTCGCACACGCAGGTCCGGTGGACGTGCTGACGCTGGCGGGCAAGCTGTGGCCGGACGACGCGGAGGGGCCGGCCAAACTGGAGGCGCTCGTCGCGCTCGGTTCGAAGGCGATCGACAGCGGCGGGAATCCGGTGCTCTCGGCGCGGTACCACATGTTCGTGCGGGCCACCGAGGGCGCTTTCGTCAGCTTCGGCGATTCCGGCCCCGCGGTCTTTCTGAGCAGGCACGAGATCGATCCGTCGAGCGGGCGGGCGGTCTTCGAGTTCGGCACCTGCCAGCGCTGCGGGGCGGTGCACCTCGCGGGCGAGCGGGTCACCGAGGAGGGGGTGGCGTACTTCCGCCCGGCGAAGAAGGACACCGCGGTGCGCTGGCTGGTGCTGACCGACACCGCCGATTCGGTCGTGGACGAGGACGAGGCGACTCTCGCCGAGGACGACGGCGATCCGGCGGAGACCGGACAGCGGACGCTGTGTACCGGCTGCGGGGTCCTCGGCGCAGCCTGCACCCTGCGGTGCCCCGGCGGTCCGGTGCTGACGGTGCGGGAGCACCGATCGGCGCGCCGGGTGATGAGCTCCTGCACCGAGTGCGGCGCGCTCGCCCGGCAGGTGGTGCGGCGGCTGCGCACCGATGTCAACGCCGCCCCGGCCGTCATCGCTACGGCGCTCTACCAGCACCTGCCCGCCGCCGAGGGCGAGGCGGGCGATCAGGTGGGCGGCGGCCGGAAGCTGCTGATGTTCTCCGACTCCAGGCAGGCCGCGGCCTTCGCGGCGCCGTACCTCTCCAGCACCTACGGCAGCGTGCTGACCCGGCGCTACATCACCGAGGCGCTGCACGATCCGCGGAACGCGGGAGAGCCGCTGACGGTCGAGGATCTGGCCGCCGCGGTGCAGAAGGTCGCCGAGCGGGCCCAGCACTTCGACGAAGACGCGACGCGCGCGACCAAGCGGCGCGCGGTCCACCCCTGGGTGATGGCCGAGCTGATGACCATGGATCAGCGGCAATCGCTGGAAGGTCTCGGGCTGCTCGCGGTCTCCCTGCTGCCGTCCCGCCGGATACCGATCCCCTCCGGTCTCGTGCGGCTCGGATTCACCGAGGACGAGTTGCGAGGCCTGCTCGCCGAGCTGGTCCGGACCGTGCGCCTGCAGGGCGCACTCACCCTGCTGGACGACGTCGACATCACCGACCCGCTCTTCGAACCGCGCAATGCGCGGATCCGAATGCGCTCGGCCGACTCCGACCGGCGTAAACGGATCATCTGCTGGCGGCCGGGTGGCAAGCCCGGCACCACCAACAACCGGATCGTGCTCGTCCGTAAGGCGCTCGCCGCCATCGGGTCGGAGGCCCCGGCGGGCAAGGTGCTCGACGCGTGCTGGGACTACCTGCGGGAAGCGGGGTGCTTCAGCGCCGAGCAGGACAAGACCGCCGGCGTGGTCTACCAGGTCTCGCACGAGAAGCTGCGGTTGCACGCGGGCAGCGAGTGCACCTGGTTCCGGTGTGGTGTGTGCCGTCGGCTCACCCCGCACGATATTCGCGGAATCTGCCCGCACGGCGCGTGCCCGGGCACTCTGGTGCCCTACTCGGTGCCCGCCGCCGCGGCGGACACCAATCACTACCGGATGCTGTACCGAACCCTCACCAAGGTGCCGCTGGCAGCGCAGGAGCACACCGCGCAGTGGGCGGCGATGGAGGCCGCCGCGGTGCAGCGGCGGTTCGTCACCGGCGAGGTCAATGTGCTCTCCTGCTCGACCACCTTCGAACTCGGCGTCGACGTCGGCGAGCTGCAGGCCGTGATGCTGCGCAATATGCCGCCCAAGACGGCGAACTACGTGCAGCGGGCCGGCCGGGCCGGGCGCAGGGCCGCCTCGGCCGCGCTCGTCGTCACCTACGCCAAGCGGAGCTCGCACGACCTGTCCAAGTTCCAGCACCCGGCCGGGATGATCGCCGGGATCATGCGCATCCCGTGGATTCCCATCGACAACCCGCGCATCGGCCGCAGGCACGCCTACTCGATCGCGCTGGCCGCCTACTTCCGGGACCGCTACGACAGCGACGGGGTCGAGTGGCGGCACGCGGGCGCGTTCTTCGAGTCCAGTGGCGACGGCGAAACCGCTGTCGCCGGCGTCCGCCACTTCCTGACCCCGGTGCCGGAGCGGGTGCGGCAGTCGCTGCGTGCGGTGCTTCCCCCGGCCACCGCCGCCGAGATCGGGGTGGACGACGACCGCTGGGTCGACGCGCTGTGCGACACCCTCGCCGTGGCGGAGCAGGACATCCGCAACGACATCGCGGTCTTCGACGCGCTGATCGCGGAGGCGATCAACGATCGTCGCCTGGAACTCGGCGGGCGGCTGCAGAAGACGCTGCGCACGATCCGGGAGCGGCAGCTGCTCGGCTACCTCGCCAACAAGAACGTGCTGCCGAAGTACGGCTTCCCGGTCGATACCGTCGAGCTGCGCACCGCGCACTGTGAGACCGACCTCGGGGCGAAACTCGAGCTCGCCCGCGATCTCGGCCGCGCGATCTACGACTACGCCCCCGGCAACCAGGTGGTGGCCGGCGGCAAGGTCTGGACCTCGCGCGGCCTGCACAAGCTGCCCAAGCGGGAGCTGGTGGAGATGCGGTACCGGGTGTGCCGCGAGTGCAAGCACCTCGAATGCGGCCACGACCTCGATCCGGCGGCTCCGTGCCCGAACTGCCACGAGCAGTTCGGGCAGCTCCGCCGGTGCGTGTTCCCGGAGTTCGGCTTCGTGGCCGCCCGCCGCCCGCACGACGTGCGCTCCGAGGTGCCGCAGCGGAACTGGTCCGGCGCCACCTATGTCCAGTCGATCGGCGACAGCTCGGACCCGTTCCCGTGGCGCTCCGCCGGCGGTATGGAGGTGTGGGCCAGGGCGGGCACCCGGGCGAAGATGATGGTGATCAGCGAGGGAACGGGCGCCGGCTTCCTGCTGTGCGGGCGGTGCGGCTGGGCCGATCCGCAGGGCAGCGCGAAGGGCGCCGCCAAGCACGAGCACCCGGTCACCGGGGCGCCGTGCACCGGGCAGCTCGGTGTGGTGTCCCTGTCCCACCAGTACGAGACCGACGTCGCCGAGTTCACCTTCTCGGACTACGACTACACCAGGGAATCCGAGGCGGAGTGGCTCTCCGTTCTCTATGCCCTGCTGGAAGGGGCATCGGAGGCACTGGAGATCAGCCGCGACGATATCGACGGCACGCTGGCCTGGAGCGGTGCCGGCGCCCGCAGCATCGTGCTGTTCGACACCGTTCCCGCCGGCGCCGGCGCTGCCAAGCGGATCGCCGCCGAGCTCGACAAGGTGCTGCGCCACGCCGCCGACCGGGTGGCCCGCTGCGAATGCGGCAGCGAGACATCCTGCTACGGCTGCCTGCGCTCGTACCGCAACGAGCGCTTCCACCCCCAGCTGACCAGGGCGGGCGCGCTGAAGGTCTTCGCACAGCTGGAGCTCGTCGCCGCCGAGCCGCCGGAGCCGGCCTGGTCGGAGAACGCCGTGCACGCGCCGGACGCCGTGCGCGCGCTGCTGGCCGAACTCCAGCGCCGCGGCGCGCCGGAGCCGGAGGTGGACACCGAGATCGGCCGGTACTACTGGCCGGTGGACATCGCCTGGCCGGACGCGAAGGTCGTCGTGGTCGGCGACGCGGACGACGACCGGGACACCGGGCTCGCCGCGGACGGCTTCCACGTCGTGCCGATGACCGACGCCACCGCTGCCGGGCTGGAAGAGCTGCTGGCCGCGAAGTGACTCAGCGCAGCAGCTCGGAGCGGGCGCCGTACCAGGTGACGACCAGCTCGTCCCTGGCGCGGCTGGCCGCGACGTACAGCAGCGACCGCTCCCGCTGCCTGGCGTCGGCCTGCTCCTCCTCCGGCACCTGCACGGCGACCTTCGCGGGCACGTGGTCGCTGTCGATCCCGGCCAGAACGACGCAGCGGAACTCCATCCCCTTGCCCCGGTGCATGGTCAGCACCTGGACCGCGTCGTCGGTGGCCGGCTCCCTGTCCAGCGCCATGGCGGGGATGCCGCGGCGGCGGAGTTCGGTGACGAATTCGTCGCGGTCGTTCGCGCCGCGGGTGAGGATCGCGATATCGCCCGGCTGCACGCCGCGTTCGCCGAGCCAGCGCTGCACGGTCGCGGTCACCGTCTCGAATTGCTCCCCCGGCGAGGCGCATTCGAGCATTCGCGGGTCGGGGCCGAGCCGGGCCGAGGTGTACCCGGCCGTCGTCTCGGCTGCTTCCTCCAGGTCGGTGTAGTTCGCGCCGTCCAGGATGCGGACCGCGAACTGCAGGTTCTGTGCGGTGGTGCGGTAGTTCAGGGTCAGCCTGCTCGACCGGCCGCGGATATTGATGCCGAGCCGGTTGAGCACGACGGGCTGGCCGTAGATCCGCTGATGCGAGTCCTCGGCGATGAACAGGTCATCCGGGCCATCGGGGACGAGGGCACGCAGCAGTCGCCAGTGCGTGGCGTGCAGATCCTGCGCTTCGTCCACGATGACGTGGTCGGCCTGATATCCGTTCCCGGCCTCGGCCTGCACCCGCAGAACCGCGGCCGCGACGGCGAGCACTTCGGGGTAGCTGAGGCTGCCGCCGACCCGGTTCGATTTCCGGTACTCCTCGAAGACCTTCCAGACCGCGGTGCGCTGGGCGCGTGACAATCGGATGCCGCGCCCCGCCCTCGGCACCCGCGCGTACCCCTCCAGCGTGGTGATTTCATTGCCGAGGACCACCGCCACGTACTCCGGCGCGAGGAACGAGCTGTTCCGGAGGCGTGGATCGAGATCGACGCCCGCTGCCCGGACGGCGGCGGCCCACCCTCGGTCGTCGCCGGTGCGCTTACCGCGCCTCGCACCCGCACCGGGACCGAGCACCTGTTCCGCCGCGCTCTGGTAGTGGTGAGCGGAGGCCCTGGTCAGTACGGCCTGCGCGAGGCTGTCCAACCCGGTCACATGCACGCCGGGCGCCCCCGGCCGGTCGGCGATCGGCAGCTTCGGGTCGAGCGCGCGCAGGTCGGCTTCCATGGTCAGGGCCAGCGTCTTGTTGAAGGTGGTCAGGACGATTCGCGCGCCGGGAGCGCGAGTGGCCAGGTAGCGGGCCCGGTGCAGCGCGACGACGGTCTTGCCGGTGCCCGCGCCGCCGGAGAGCCGGAAGGCGCCACGGTTGCTCTTCTCCACGTACCGCCGCTGATTGGGGTGCAGGAAGGTGCGCCACGCCTTGAAGTCGCCCTCCTCGATCACCCGGCGCAGCTCGTCGTTGTCGTCCACCAGCGTGAACTGCATCCTGGTCGCCGGGTGGTCGAGTGCCGCGATGACCTGCTCGTTCTCGTCCAGGCTCGGATCCACCGGTTGCTCGGTGAAGCCGAGCGCGTCGCGAATGTCCTCGATGGCGCGGCCCACCGCGAGCTCGAGCAGCGCGTTCTGCTGCCAGGTGACCTCGGTGGTCTGGGCCGCCGCCAGCACCGCGTCCTGATCCGGCGCCGCCAGCGCGCGCTCGGCGAGCTCCGGGGCGAGGCCGAGCCGGTCGGTCAGATCGGCCGGGGTGAAGCCGATGTGGCTGAGGTAGCCGACGGCGGGCCGGGTCGCGAGCCGGGCCAGCGCCCCGGTCGGGTCGGGAACCACCGTGCGCTTCCTGCGATCGCCGTGCCCGTCCAGCTCGCCGACGATGCCCTCGAGCACCCCGTTCACCGGATTCACCCGCAGCGTCGACTTCTCGGCCAGCTGGTTCGCCTCGTCGTGCTTCCAGGTGCCGAGGTAGACGTACGTGGTCTCGACCGCCCTGCCGTCGATCCGGAACATGATCGCCCGGTAGTTGAGATCCACCCGCCCGGTGCGGACCCGGGAGTCCACCGCGCCCTTGATCGGCTCGATGTGCAGCCCCGGCAGCGTGTCATCGGCACGCACCTTCTCGAAGAAGTCGTACACCTTGTTCTTGACCGAGCCGTCGAGCCGCGGCATCGATTTGTTGTTGGTCGCCAGCACCACCAGCGCCATCCGCGCCACTCCCTCGCCTCGGTCACCCCCGCGTCCCGGCCGTGCTCGGCATGCGGTCGCTGTTCGTTCAGAGCATCCTAGGGGGAATGTCGCGCCGGAGGCAGTGGCGCGAGGTGGGGTCGCATGGCGGTCAGGTCGTAGTCGCGGGGGTCGCGCAGCGGCGGTCGCAGGAGCGGAACCGTGATCGGTGGACCGTCCAGGACAGCGGGGCTCGCCTCGTTCGCCTTGACGGCGTCGATCCGCAGCTTGGCCGCGACCGACGAGCCGGTGATCTCACCCCAGCAGGCGGTGAGCAGCCCCCGCGACTCCAGGTGCTGGATCATCGGCAGGAACCGCTGACTCGTCTGCGGCGTCAGCTGACCGACCCGCATGCCGTCGACGCGGACCTCGACGTGCGGCTTCGCCCGGCTGCCCGGCGCCGAGTTCTCGTGCAGGGTGACGAAAAGCAGCCCGATGCCGCCTTCCGGCACGAACCGGGACAGCGCCCCGAAGTGCTCGTGCTCCTTGGTCACCTGGACGATCCTGGAGCGCGGCAGCAGCGTGTACGGAGACTTCGGCGGGTCGTTGACGGGAATAGCGAGGACCGGCTCTTCCAAGCCGATGCGCACGTCGGCGTCGACCTCGGTCCTACCCTCCCAGTCGTCGTACTCGTGCAGCCGGATCGTGCTCGACGTGATGGGGAACAGCCCCGACGCCACGATGCGCCGGAGCGGTGGCGCCCAGGTCTGCGCGTCGCCCGGCTTCAGATACCCGATGGTGCGGCCCGCCGCGCGCACCGACACACTCCACGGCCCGCGCGGTCCGTCCGGTTCGGGAACCAGCCGGACCACGGGGGAGAGGTCGCCGTACCGGCCGGAGGTCTCCGGCGGGTACAGGCTCCGGATCGCGGGCAGGAACTCCTTCTCGATCGCCAGGTCATAGCTCTGCCAGCTCCGGTTCTGCCCCCACAGCGGGTAGACCGGGTCGGCCGCGTGCTCGGTGTCCGACGGCGCCAGGTCGGGTGTGGAGACCTCCGGCGCGATGTCGTCGTCGGCCACCGAGACGCCGAAGTCGGTCGCCAGCCCGGCCAGCCCGGAATCCCAGCCCTGCCCCATTGCCCGTACTTTCCAGGTGTCGTCCCGGCGGTAGACCTCCCCGAACAAGAATGCGGACTCCGTGGTGGCGTCGGCGGTGGCGAAGGTGGCCAGCGGCTCGCCGCTCTCACCGAGAATCGTCAGCGAAAGCTCGCCGAGCGCACCGAAGGTGCCGGTGTCGACGCTGCCGACCAGCGCGATGGTCCGGACGCCCGCGGGAACGTCCGTGAGCCCGATGTCGATCAACGCCTGATTCGCGGGGCCGCCCGCACCCGCCCGGAACCGCACCGAGCCGTCGGCCGAGTGCGGCTGGTTGTAGAAGACGAAGTCGGCATCGGACCTGACCTTGTGATCGTCCCCGAGCAGGAGCGCGGAGGCGTCCACCTCGACGCCGGAAGCACCCCACCCGATCACCGCGACGACGCGCTGCACGCCCGCGGGAATGACGAGGTTCTGTCCACGCTGCAGAATCGGAGACGTCACAGCGGAAACCTTACTTGCTCGCCAATTGCTCTGCGCAGGAGTGGTCTTGCGCTGGTACGGCGGTACCGAATTATGGCGTATCGCGTTCCGGCCGGAAACCGCCCTCGGTGGTGATCAGTTCGTAGGACGTACTTCGTCCGCTCGAATCGGAGCATCGGAGCGCGCCGAGGTCGACGAGTTCGTTGATGTCGCGGAGCCCTGGGAGGTCTTGGTGTTGATCGCCCGATTTCGGGTGGTCAGTGTTCCGTCGAAGCCGTCCAGGATTCGGGTGAGCATATCGAGCTGACGGGGGTTCATCGCTGCCGTGTGCCAGGTCCGCCAGAAGTTCGCTTTCGCGAGTGCCGCGTCGATGGTGGCATCGGCGTCGCTGATCGATCGACGCAGTGCGTCGAGGAACCCGAGCAGCCAGCCGGTGACGTCGAGATCGCCTCGCTGAGTGTGTTCGAGGATGGCGTAGTAGTTCTTGCGATCGCGCTGGATCTGGGCGGACAGGCTGTAGACGCGGCGGCGGCTCTGCTGGATCGAGCGAAAGCGAGGTCCTCTATGGCACGAGCGATTCTGCCGTTCCCGTCGTCGAACGGATGGATCGTCACGAACCACAGGTGTGCCAGGCCGGCTTTGAGCACCGGGGGTTCGGGACGCGCTGTCTGCCGTACGGGCCGGAGATCACCTCCATCGGCCCGGTCTCGTTGGTGCGCCAGCCGCCGACCGTGATGCGTGATTTGCCGGAGTAGCCGGTGGGAAAAGGCCCGCGTGCAAACCGAACAGACGCGCCCGCGTCATGGGCCGATCGTAGTGGCGGGTCGCGTCGAGGGTCATTTCCACGACACCGACCGACCCTGCGGTCGGTCGGTGTCGCCGCGCCGATATCCACGCCGAGTCTGCGGGCGATGTGTTGGTTCCGGAAGCCCGATGGCAGAAAGCGAGCGCTCAGCGAGGAGGTGCGGGAGAAGCTGGGTCGCCGGGCAGTTCGCTGATGAGTGTGTCCGTATAGCGGAAGAGGAAGTCGATCGCTTTGCGCAGGTTGTCGTCTGTCATCATCAATTCGCCCGAAGCGGTGTGAGTCTGCGGGACAACGATTTCCAGTGTCGCGTTCCATTGTCCGACCCGGGCGGCCAGGAGCACCTGTCCGGAGCCGAACCATGGATTGCGGCGCCAGTCCCAGATCCAGAGTTCCCTGCCGTCCCGAACGGTCTTTTCGTAGCCCTTGTAATTGCCGGTGGGATCGGGGTCGTCGGGGGAGTGCCGCAGCTGATAGTTGCCGACACGCAGGCCGTCGCCGACATTGACGAGCGCACACTCGCCCCAGCGGGTGACCGTGGCATCCGGGCTCAGGACCGGCGCCGTTCGCACGTCCACCGCTCCCAGGTCGCCGGTGAAGAAGTCGCGCACCGAGTCGCACAACTGCGCGACCTGCACGGACGGCTCAGGGGCGACCGTGGTGCCGGGTTGCTCCCCCGTGGCGCACCCTGCGAGGAGAGCGACGAGAATTGTGGCCGCGGTGGCGATTTCGGGTGCGGCGAGGCGCCATGGCCTGCGCATCAGAGTTCCCAATCCGACTTGTCGCCATCGGTGACCGAGGCGTCTCCGATGGCATCGCGGACTGCTTCGATGCCGTAGCCGTAGCTGGTGACGACGGCGGGTGGCCACCGACCCGCGGGCAAGCCTCTCGGGGCGGCCACGGCGTCATATACCTTGTTGCCTTCGACCATGTTCGTCAAGGCATTGTCCGCGATCGACGTGGCGAGGCCGAGCACCAGGCTTTTCGACGCCTGTGTAGCGCTGACCAGGTTCGACGATGCCGTGATGTATCCCATGGGGAAGTTGAGTGCCGACGAGATATAGGAACCCGTCAGGTTGGTCACCGTGTTGATCATGTCCTGAATCTTGGTGGCCAGGTCGGTGTAGAGCGCGAGTTCGGCCGCCGCGATGTTTTCGAGGCTGCCCGCTATCTGCGTGGCTGCCTCGGACAGTGACGTGCATGCCAAGCCCTGCCGCTGGTGGATATCGCGATAGCGGTTCGACGCATCGCCCTGCCACTCGGTATAGAGGACCGTCTCGGATATCGCTGTGAACGCGTTGTTGATGTCGTTCTTGACGTTCCGCCACTGCAGGGCGAAATCGATGAATTCGACCGGAACATTCAACCCCGGTTCCATTCCGGCGAGTCTGTCTCCGGTCTCGCCCAGCGCCGAATTGATGTCGTCCCTGTTTTTCCACACCAGATCGACCTGGCGCTCGGCCAGCACCGGGGCCGCGACATTTCCGGTCGCCGCGGCGGCGGCACCATTGGTTCGGATCAAAGAGGCGAGTTTGCCGTGCCAGTCCTGGACTTTGCTCGGCAATTCGTCTATCGCGCTCTGGCCCGACCTTATCGTGTCGATCTGGCGCAGCAGTTCGTCCCGGCTGGTCATCTCGGGCCCTGGGTGTTCTGGATCGCGTGCGCGCCGGCCTCTTCGTTCGCCTGGTAGCTGTCGTGGGCCTGCTGCAGCACCGTGGCGATGTCCTCGAAGACCGCTCGGCCCTCGCGCATCCGGTCCGTGAAGTATCCCGGAGCCGGCGCGTACTTCTCCAGGGCGCCCGCGAACGCCCCCGCCTTGCTCGCGGCGATGGTCAGCCCCATTGCCTTGGTCGCCGCGAGTTCGAAGTGGTGGGCGGCCTCCTCCCACTTTCCCGCCGCGTGCTCCATCAAAGCCAGGGAGACAACTACCTTGTCGGCCAACTCAGACCGTCCTCTCGTCGAAAAGCCGTTGGCGATGCCGATCCAGGTGAAACTCGAGGTCGGCGTTCGAGTAGCGGGAATAGTCGCCGGTCACGGCGAAGCGGGGACGCAGGGCGCGGACGCGGTCGGCGCATCGAACGATGTCGTCGAAGATTCGGTGCGGCTCCACCCCTGCCGCCCACGGCGACTGGACCTCGATGGCGAGGAGATAGTCTCGGTCTGCTCGGACCGTGGTAGCCGGCCCGCCGCGGAACAGGGTGCCCCCGTGCACTTCGTATCGCTCGTTGGTGACGATTCTGCTCGATACCGTTGTGAACTGTTCCCACGTCGTGGTCTCCAGCAGGATGGCCATGACCGTGCGCTGGTCCGGCACCGCATTGTCCGAGATCTCGTGCGGGGTGGGGATCCGCTCGGTGGCGAACAGGGCAGTCATGCGCGTTTGCACCGCGAAGTGGTAGGCCCGCAGCAATTCGTCGCCGACTTCGTGCGGTGCCACATATCGCTGCCACTCCGCGTCGAACGCGATGCCGATCGGCAGGAGTCCCCGGTCCAAGGTCATGGCCGCGAAGGCCGAACCGCTGGGCCGCGTAGCTACCTCGGTGGTTCGGCTCCGGTCACCGCGGGGCTGCTCCAGCGGTTCGTCGTCCCAGAATTCGTCGGGGTTGTCGTAGTGATTGAAGTGCCCGCTGACCGCCACGGTGATCGCTCACCGCGGGATGCGTGCGTGGACAGTGCGGCTCGAGTCGACCATTGCTACCCCCCAGTACCTTCTGCGTCGCTCGGCAACTCTGCTCCCTCCGCCTCCGTCCTGTCAAACGATGGTGAACCCGCGGGTACGCAGTACTCTTCCCCGAGCACCCCGACCCCCGCCGATGAATGGCTTTGCAGACTCATGCATAATCATTTGCAGAGGGCAGCACCCCACACAGAAACTTAGGAGCACACACACCATGTCCGATCGCGTCGTACTCGCCTACTCCGGTGGCTTGGACACCTCCGTCGCCATCAGCTGGATCGGCAAGGAGACCGGCGCCGAGGTCGTTGCCGTCGCCATCGACCTGGGCCAGGGCGGCGAGGACATGAACGCGGTGCGGCAGCGCGCGCTGGATTGCGGGGCGGTCGAGGCGATCGTGGTGGACGCGCGGGACGAGTTCGCGAACGACTACTGCCTGCCGACGGTGCAGGCGAACGCGATGTACCAGGGCAAGTACCCGCTGGTGTCGGCGATCAGCCGGCCGCTGATCGTGAAGCACCTGGTGGAGGCGGCCAAGTTCCACGGGGCGAGCACGGTGGCGCACGGGTGCACCGGCAAGGGCAACGATCAGGTGCGGTTCGAGGTGGGGATCGGGGCGCTGGCGCCGGATCTGAACGTCATCGCGCCGGTCCGCGACTACGCCTGGACCAGGGAGAAGGCGATCGCCTTCGCCGAGGAGAACCAGCTGCCGATCAGCGTCACCAAGAAGTCGCCGTTCTCGATCGACCAGAACGTGTGGGGGCGCGCGGTGGAGACCGGGTTCCTGGAGGACCTGTGGAACGCGCCCACCAAGGACGTCTACGACTACACCGCCGACCCGACGGTGAACTTCGAGGCGCCGGACGAGCTCATCGTCACCTTCGACAGGGGCGTTCCGGTGGCCATCGACGGCAAGCAGGTGTCGGTGCTGGAGGCCATCGTCGAGCTGAACAGGCGGGCGGGGCGGCAGGGCGTCGGCCGGCTGGACATGGTCGAGGACCGGCTGGTCGGCATCAAGAGCCGGGAGATCTACGAGGCGCCGGGCGCCATCGCGCTGATCACGGCGCACCAGGAACTCGAGGCCGTGACGGTCGAGCGGGAGCTGGGGCGGTACAAGCGGCAGGTGGAGCAGCGCTGGAGCGAGCTGGTCTACGACGGCCTGTGGTTCTCGCCGCTCAAGCGCGCGCTGGACGCCTTCGTCGCGGAGACCCAGGAGCACGTCTCCGGTGACATCCGGATGGTGCTGCACGGCGGCAACGTCGTGGTCAACGGGCGCCGCAGCGAGCAGTCGCTGTACGACTTCAACCTGGCCACCTACGACGAGGGCGACACCTTCGACCAGTCGCTGGCCAAGGGCTTCGTGCAGATCCACGGCCTCTCCTCGAAGGTCGCCGCGCGGCGCGACCTGAACCAGAAGTGAGCGGCGGCACCAATACCGGCGCGCTCTGGGGCGGCCGGTTCGCCGACGGCCCGGCCGCGGCCATGGCGGCGCTGAGCAAGTCGACGCACTTCGACTGGGTCCTGGCCCCGTACGACGTCCGGGCGTCGAAGGCGCACGCCAGGGTGCTGCACAAGGCCGGGCTGCTTTCGGCGCCCGATCTGGAGGCCATGCTCAGCGGGCTGGACGGGCTGGACGCCGATGTGGCGTCCGGGGCGTTCGGCCCGGCGGAGTCGGACGAGGACGTGCACGGTGCGCTGGAGCGCGGGCTGATCGAGCGGGTCGGCGCGGAGCTCGGCGGCAGGCTGCGCGCGGGGCGCTCCCGGAACGACCAGGTGGCGACGCTCTTCCGGATGTGGCTGCGGGACGCCGCCCGCCGGGTCGAGGCCGGGCTGCTGTACGTGGTCGACGCGCTGGTCGCGCAGGCCGAGGCGCACCCGGACGTGGTGATGCCGGGCAAGACGCACCTGCAGGCGGCGCAGCCGGTGCTGCTCGCGCACCACCTGCTCGCGCACGCGCACCCGCTGCTCCGCGACATCGACCGGCTGCGCGACTTCGACAGGCGGGCGGCGATCTCGCCGTACGGCTCGGGGGCGCTCGCCGGCTCCTCGCTCGGTCTCGAACCGGAGGCCATCGCGGCCGACCTGGACTTCCACGCGGCGGCGGCGAACTCGATCGACGCCACCTCGGCCCGCGACTTCGCGGCGGAGGCGGCCTTCGTGCTCGCCATGATCGGCGTCGACCTGAGCCGGATGGCGGAGGAGATCGTCGTCTGGAGCACGCCGGAGTTCGGCTACATCACGCTGGCCGACGCCTGGTCCACCGGCTCGTCGATCATGCCGCAGAAGAAGAACCCGGACGTCTCCGAGCTCACCCGCGGCAAGGCGGGGCGGCTGATCGGCAACCTCACCGGGCTGCTCGCCACGCTCAAGGCACAGCCGCTCGCCTACAACCGGGACCTGCAGGAGGACAAGGAGCCGCTCTTCGACTCGGTGGCCCAGCTGGAGCTGCTGCTTCCCGCCATCGCGGGGCTGGTGGGCACGCTCACCTTCCACCCGGAGCGGCTGGCGGCGCTGGCCCCGGCCGGCTTCACGCTGGCCACCGATATCGCGGAATGGCTGGTGCGGCAGGGGGTTCCGTTCCGGGTCGCGCACGAGGCGGCCGGTGGCTGCGTGCGGGCGGCCGAGGCGCGCGGGGTCGGGCTGGACGAGCTCACCGACGCGGAGTTCGCGGCGGTCGATCCGGCGCTCACCCCCGCGGTGCGCGAGGTGCTCACGGTGGCGGGTTCCATCGCCTCCCGCGACGCGAAGGGCGGTACCGCGGGTGTGCGGGTGGCGGATCAGCTCGCCGAGGTGAAGGCGGAGGTCGCGCGGCTGCGCGGATAGGTGGCGGCGCGACCGTGGACCCGTCCGGCCGCGTCGCCCGTCCGGCCACAGGCTCGTTGAGCCCCGCGTCGGCCTCGCGGCCCGGTCGCGAAACCCGCTGTCAGACCCTGTTTCTTGTCGGACCCCCCCGGTAGAATCGACAGTGTGTTCGAACGCGAGTCCGTGCGTTCGACACCATCAGGGATGGGAGGGCCCCGTGACCGAATCCGCCACCGCCCGCATCGGAAGCGTCACCGAACTCCGCAGCGCGAGCCACCGCTACCGGCGGCCCGCGTCGGAACCGCTCACGCCGTACACGCCGCTGGTCCGGCGCCCGCTGCCCGCGGGTAAGCCGAGGCACTGGTACATCACGCACAACCGCAGGCTCAAGGCCATGCGGCTGGCCATCGCGCTACTGGACGCCGGGACCTACCTGCCGACCCAGGCGAACAACGAGAAGATCCGGCGCACCGCCGAGCAGGTCGGCATCCGGCCGCCGTCGGACGCCACCTGCCGGATGGTACGCACCATGCTGCGTTACAGCCGGTAGCCGGAGACGACGCCGGCCGGGCGCGCGGAGTGCGCTACCCGGCCGGTATCCCGCGGGCCCGTCTGCCCGACGGGCGAGTTCTCAGGCCGCCACGGCGGCGGTCAGCTTGTCCAGCTCGGCCTCGAGGTCGGCCACGTCGACCACGAGCCGGGTGTACTCGCCACCGGCCAGGTCGATCCGGATGGCGCGGCCGGTGAAGGTGGTGTCCCAGAATTCCTTGCGGCCCCTGCCCCGGTAGGTACCCGCGGCGATCACCCCGGGGAAGAAGGTGCCGGGGGCGCGCACCCACGGCGGGCGCAGATCCACCTCGGCGGAGGTGATGGTCTCGATATCGGCGACGTCGAGGGTCAGCTGCCCGCGCAGCGCCAGGATGCGGTGTCCGCCGAGCACGTTCAGCGTCACCGTCGACTCGTCCAGCTCCAGCTCGACCATCGGTAGACCTCCCGGTTGCGTCGCGTGCGATCAGGGGTGATCGCCGTTCGAGTTCCACTCTGGCCGGGGCTGCTGGCCGGGTGCTGAGCCCAGCCTGTGAGTTCCCCAAGTCTTTCGATCGTCGATACCGGGATATGCGCATCCAACTATGTTGATCGACCGGCAACCCCGCGCCCGAGAGGACGCGGGGGAAGTCAGCCGAGGGCGACGTCGAGGACGCCGGTGAGCCACGGGGTGAAGTCGCCGGGGCGGGCGCGCAGCTCGGCGCGCAGTTCGTCGGGGGCGACCCAGCGCACCTCGGCGACCTCGGCGGGGTCGGGGCGCGGCACCTCGTGCGCCAGCGTCCCGGTGAGCACGTGGTCCCATTCGTGCTCGACCCGGCCGGTGCGCTCGTCGTCGGCGCGGTAGCTGTAGACGCCGCGCTCGGTGAGCCCGGTGGTCAGCCCGAGCTCCTCGATCAGCCGGACCGTCGCGGCGGCGACCACCGGCTCGCCCGGCGCCGGGTGCCCGCAGCAGGCATTGGCCCAGAGCAGCGGGAACCTGGTCTTGACCGCGGCCCGGCGCTGCAGCAGCACCCGGCCCTCGGAGTCGAAGAGCACCACCGAGAAGGCGCGGTGCAGCCGGCCGGGCTGCTGGTGCGCCTCCAGCACGGGGCAGGCGCCGACGGCTTGCCCGGTCTCGTCGACGAGCTCGACGGGCAGGGTCTCGCGATCGGTGGCCGGCGGCTGCGCGATGTCGGTCATTTCTCCAGCCTATCGGCGAACCCGGGTCACAGCCCGGCCGCACCTGACCGGCGGGGTCGTAGGGCCGGGACATAATGGGTACGCGATGTGCGAAGCTCGACGGGGCACGTCGGATGCGTGTGAGAGCGGTCACGGTGAGGTACGGCCAGGAGCGATCGTGAATTTCGGTGTGCAGGGAATCGCCGGTTCGGTGCAGCGTCTGATGGCGACGGCACAGAACGGGCTCGAGGTGATCCGCTTCGGCGGGCTGACGCACGATGTGGAGTCGTCGCCGTTCGAGGTGGTCGAGCGCAGACGCATGTACCGGCTCAGGCACTACTTCCCCGACGAGGTCGCGGACGGCCGCCCGGTGGCGCTGCTGGTGCCGCCGCTGATGGTCAACGCCGACATCTGGGACGTGGGCGCCGAGGACGGCGCGGTCGGCATCCTGAACCGCGGCGGCGTCGACTGCTGGGTGGTCGACTTCGGCTCGCCCGCCACCGAGGAGGGCGGCTGGCAGCGCGACCTGGCCGACCACATCCTGGCGATCAGCAGCGCCATCGACACCGTCACCGAGGCCACCGGCAGCGACGTGCACCTGATGGGGTATTCGCAGGGCGGCATGTTCGCCTACCAGACCACCGCCTACCGCTACGGCAAGGGCGTCGAGAGCATCGTGACCTTCGGCAGCCCGGTCGACATCGTCAACGGCATGCCGTTCGGGCTGCCCTACGGCATGGTCTCCGAGGCCGCCGACTTCGTCGCCGACCACGTGCTGAACCGGCTGCCGATCACCGACTCCATGGTGCGCATCGGCTTCCAGCTGCTCGACCCGGTCAAGACCGCCAAGTCACGGATCGACTTCCTGCGCCAGCTGCACGACCGTGAGGCGCTGCTGCCCAAGGAGCGGCAGCGCCGCTTTCTGAACAGCGAGGGCTGGGTCGGTTACGCCGGGCCGGCCGCGGCCGACCTGCTCAAGCAGTTCGTGGCGCACAACCGGATGATGTCCGGCGGTTTCGTGATCCGCGACCACCCGGTGTCGCTGGCCGAGCTCCGCTGCCCGATCCTCGCCTTCGTCGGCGAGGTGGACGACATCGGCCAGCCCGGCGCGGTGCGCGGCATCGTGCGCGCGGCCCCGCACGCCGACGTCTACGAGGCGACGCTGCTGGCCGGGCACTTCGGCCTGGTCGCAGGCTCGACCGCGAGCAACCGCACCTGGCCGCTGGTGCGGCAGTGGATCGACTGGCTCGACCGCGAGCACACGTTGCCGCCGGAGATCACGCCCATGTCGGAGTACGTCGCGCCGAACACCCCGCGCTCGGCCGCGGCCCGCGCCATCCACACCGCCGGTTCGCTGGTGGAGGCGGGCACCGGGCTCGGCAAGGCGCTGGAAAATCTCGCCTCCGGGGCGATGAAGGGCTCGGTGGAGCTGGTCGGCGAGGCCGCGCGGGCGCTGCCCCGGCTCACCCGGCTCGGCACCATCCAGCCGCACACCCGGATCTCGCTCGGCCGGCTGCTCGCCGAGCAGGCGAACCGGGCGCCGAACCGCGACCTCTTCCTCTTCGACGACCGGGTGCACACCAACGAGGCGGTGAACGCCAGGATCGACAATGTGGTCCGCGGGCTGATCTCGGCGGGCGTGCGCCCGGCGAACCGGGTCGGCGTGATCATGGAGACCAGGCCGAGCGCGCTGGCCACCGTCGCCGCGGTCTCCCGGCTCGGCGCGGTCGCGGTGCTGCTCGCGCCGGGCAGCGAGCTGAAGCGCGCGCTCGCCGTGACCGGGGTGCGCACCGTGGTGAGCGACCCGGAGAACCTGCGCCAGGCCGCCGCCACCGGCGCCCGCGTGCTCGTCCTCGGCGGTGGCGCCGACCGCGAACTGGACATCCCCGCCGGCGGCGACGTCACCGACCTGGAGCAGGTCGACCCCGCCGCCGTGCCACTGCCCGGCTGGTACACCCCGGACCCGGGGCTGGCCCGCGAGCTGGCCTTCGTGCTGGTGATCGGCACCGGCGACCGGCTGGAGACCAAGTACATCACCAACCACCGCTGGGCGCTCTCCGCCTTCGGCACCGCGACCTCGGCCGACCTGGACCGCAGGGACACGGTGTACTGCCTCGCGCCGCTGCACCACTCGTCCGGGCTGCTGGTCAGCCTCGGCGGCGCCATCGCGGGCGGCAGCCGGATCGCGCTGGCCCGCTCGCTGGACCCGCACCGCTTCGGCGAGGAGGTGCACCGCTACGGCGTCACGGTGGTGACCTACACCTGGACCATGATGCGCGACATCCTGGACGCCGAGGTCTTCCCGAAGGGGCACCGGCACCCGATCCGGCTCTTCATCGGCTCCGGCATGCCCGCGGGGCTGTGGCGGCGCACGGTCGAGCAGTTCGAGCCCGCCCGGGTGCTGGAGTTCTACGCCTCCATCGAGGGTGAGGTGGTACTCGCCAATGTCAGCGGCGTCAAGCACGGCTGCAAGGGCAGGCCGGTGCCGGGCACCGCGCGGGTCGAGCTGGTCGCCTACGACCCGATCGCGGAGGAGGTCCTGGTCGACGACTCCGGCTATGCCAGGCGCTGCGCGGACAACGAGGTCGGGCTGCTCATCGGCAAGGCCGCGGACAGCGTCGACCTCTCCACCGGCGGGCTGCGCGGGGTCTTCGCGCGCGGCGACTCCTGGATGCCGACCGAGAACCTCTTCCGCCGCGATTCCGACGGCGACTACTGGCTCATGGACCGGCGCGACACGGTGATCCAGGGCAAGCGGGGCCCGGTCTATTCGCAGCCCATCGTCGACGTGCTGAACGACATCGGCGCGGTGGACATGGAGGTCGCCTACGGCCTCCCCGACGGCGGGCACTGCCTGGCGGTGGCGGCGGTGAGCGTGCGCGAAGGGCACCGGCTGGAGCCGAAGGACGTCACCGAGGCGCTGCGCGCGCTCGACCCGGACCAGCGCCCCGACATCGTGCACGTGGTTCCGGAGATCCCGCGCAGCGCCACCTTCCGGCCGTCGACGCGGGCGGTCCGGGAGACCATGCCACCCGCCCCCGGGCCGGACACCTGGTACTACGACCGGCAGTCGGAGAGCTACGAGGTGCTCACGGAGGCGGAGGCCGGCCGGCTGCCGGGGTGATCGACCCGCGCCGGAGCCCGGCGGCGGCTCCGCTCGCGCTCGTCGCGAAACCCGGCGTGCGCGAGCGGATCCGGGGATGGCATAGTCGGGGCCCGTGAGCACCAGCCTCATCTACCGCAACGGCATGGTCTACGGCGTTCTGATGCGCGCCCTCTACGGGCGGCACTACCCGGACCGGTTCCGCGCCGTCGCGGCGGAGATCCCGCACGGCGCGTCGGTGCTCGACCTGTGCTGCGGCCCGTCCACGCTCTACACCCGGTACCTGCGTGACCGGGAGGTGGACTACCACGGGCTCGACCTGAACGAGCGCTTCGTCGCCGACGTGCGCAAGGCAGGCGGCCGCGCCGACGTCTGGAATCTGGGCGACGGCGCCCCGCTGCCCGCCGCCGACGTGGTGCTCATGCACGCCAGCCTCTATCACTTCCTGCCCGATGCCTCGCCGGTCGTCGACCGCATGCTCGCCGCCGCCGGTGACCGGGTGGTCATCGCCGAGCCCGTGCGCAACATGGCGAGCAGCGACAACAAACTGCTGGCCGCGCTCGGCAAGCGCTACACCGATGCCGGCGACGGCGCCCAGGCACACCGCTACACCGAGGAGACCCTGGACGCGCAGCTCGGCCGCTACGCCGACCGCGTCACCAAGGCGACGCTGATCGCCGGCGGCCGCGAGAAGCTGTACGTCCTCGAGCCGTAGCGCGCGGGCCCGTCAGACGGTGAACGCGGTGACCGCGTCGATCACCCGCTCGACCTGCTCGTCGGCGAGATCCGGCCAGAGCGGCAGGCGCAGCACCGTCGCGGAGAACTCCGCGCTGTGCGCGCACGGCACCGGCGTGCGGCCGAGCTTGAGCCCGGCCGGGCTGGAGTCCAGCGGCACGTAGTGGAACGGCGCGGAGACGCCGAGCCCGGCCAGGTGCCGGATCAGATCGTCGCGCCGCCGCTCGGAGGGGGCCCGCAGGTAGTAGAGGTGCGCGGTGTGCTCGCGGTCGGCGGGGACCGTCATGAGCCGGATGTCGTTGCGCCGCGCCCACTCCGGCAGCGCGGTGGCGTAGGCGTGCCACACCCGGTGCCTGCCGGTCTGGATCAGGTCGAACTCGTCCAGCTGGGCGTCGAGCACGGCGGCGTTCAGCTCGCTCGGCAGGTAGCTGGAGCCGATGTCCTGCCAGGAGTACTTGTCCACCGCGCCGCGCAGGAACCGGGCCCGGTCGGTGCCCTTCTCCCGGATGATCTCCGCGCGCGCCATCAGGATCTCGTCGGAGAGCAGCAGCGCGCCGCCCTCACCGCAGTGCACGTTCTTGGTGTCGTGGAAGCTCAGCGTGCCGAGCGTGCCCAGGGTGCCGAGCGGCCTGCCGCGCCAGCGCCCGCCGAGCCCGTGCGCGTTGTCCTCGACCACCGCGAAGCCGTGCGCGGCCGCGAGCTCGAGCAGCCCCGCCATGTCCGCCGCGACGCCGCCGTAGTGGATGACGACGACGGCCTTGGTGCGCGCGGTCACCACGCGTGCCACCGCGGCCGGGTCGAGGTTGCCGGTCTCCGGATCGATGTCGGCGAAGACGCAGGTGGCCCCGCGCAGCGCCATCGAGGTCGCGGTGGAGGTGAAGGCGAAGCTGGGGACGATCACCTCGTCGTCCGGGCCGAGCTCGAGCAGCAGCCCGGCCATCTCCAGTGCCGAGGTGCAGGAGGTGGTGAGCAGCGCGTGCGGCGCCTCGGTGATCGCCTTCAGCTTGGCGGTGGCCGCCGCGGTGAAGGGCCCGTCGCCGTGGCTGTGATCGGAGCCGAGCACCGCCTCCAGGTTGACGAGTTCGCGCTGCGCGCGGTGCGGGCGGCTGAAGAGGATGCGCTCAGTGCTCAACCTGCTCTACCTCCCTGGTGGTGATGGTTTCCCCGGCGTGCTGGTCGAGCCGGGGGATGGGCGAGCGCACGGTCAGGTACAGCGGCTTGCCGACCAGGATGTGCAGCGCGACCCCGAGGTACTCGGCGATCAGCCCGAGCGAGAAGAGCGTCGCCCCGGAACACAGCAGCACCACCACGATCATCGACGCCCAGCCCTCCGGCGCCCAGTCCTCGGTGGTCATCGCCTCCCAGACGACGACGCCCGCGACCACCACACCGGCCAGCGCCAGCGTCACCCCGAGCATGCTCACCAGCCGGAGCCCGCGGGTTCCGCTGCACAGCACCATCTTCCAGAACAGCGAGAAGAGCCTGCGGTAGTTGTAGCCGGAGTCCTCGCGGCCCTCGGCGCGCAGCGCCACCGGAACCTGCGCCACCGCCCCGACCACCCAGGAGAGCGCGACGTCCAGGTAGGCGCCGTTGGAGGCGACGTCGGCGAGGCTGCGGCCGATGTCGCCGCGGATCAGCCGGAAGCTCTCGAACCGGGTGGAGTCGGGGAAGGCGAAGAGCGTGGCGAGCACCAGCTTGGCGCCGCGCGAGGTCAGGTTGCGCAGGAAGCCGTGCGGACGGGTGTTGCTCGGCTTGGAGTAGACCAGGTCGGCGCGCTCGGCGAGCGCCGCGTCCAGGAAGGCGGGAATGCAGGCCGGGTCGTGCTGGCCGTCCTCGTCCATGGTGACGATCCAGTCGCCGCGCGCCGCGGCCATGCCCGCGATGGTGGCGGCGTCCTGCCCGTAGTTGCGGCTCAGCCAGATCGGGCGCACCTGCGGGTGGCGCCGCTCCAGCTCCTGCAGTACGACGTCCGAGCGGTCCGGGCCGTGGTCGTGCACCAGCAGGATCTCGTCGACGACGAAGAGCGCGCCACCGGGGGTGGTGTCCGCCGCCGCGAGCCGGTCCAGCTCCGCGACCAGCGCCCCGATGGTGTCCTCGCCCCGGTACACCGGGACGACGACGGAGATCGAGTGCGGCCGGTCGACGCCGGGCCGGGCGAACTCGCCGTGCGGCGCGGTCTCGACCGGACGAGGGGGACGAGCGGAGGGGATCGGCATCAGCTGGATCGACTTTCGACAACGGTGCGTGCCGGCAACTCCCCGGCGGGGGAGGCGGACCCGAGACGACCGGAACTCTAACACGGTGCGGTAACGGTCCCCGCGCCCGAGCGGGCCCCTTCGGGCGGTTGCCGCGCGACCCGCGCACGGTAGGGTCTGGAACTCGTGACCGACAGTGCAGTACCGGAGTCGCGCCGGAATGTGTACCGGTGGGGCCTCGTCACCGTTCTCGGTGTGATCGCGGGCTATGCCGCCGTCCTGCTGGCCAATGCCAGGCATTACTACACCGACGACACCGAATCGCAGTACACCGCGCTCTGGGTCGGGCTCGGCCGTTCGCTGCGGGACGGTGTCTTCCCGGTGATGGTGCCCGAGCAGTGGATGGCCGGGAACAACACCATGGACGACGCGGGGCTCTTCAACCCGCCGCAGCTCCTGATCGACCTGATCGCGCCGTCGATCGACAACGTCGCGGTGTACGCCACCGTGGTCAAACTGGTCTTCGCGATCATCGCCGCGCTCGGCGTCTACCGGATCGCGCTGGTCTACGGCGCCCGGCCGGTGTGGTCCGCGGTGGCGGGTGTCGCCTTCCCGCTCTCCGGCTTCTTCCTCTTCTTCGACCAGGCCAGCTGGATGACGGCGCTCACCGGCACCGCTTGGCTGGTGCACGCCTGGGCCTCGTCGGTGCGCTACACCCGCGGCATCGGCGGCCCGATCCCGGTCTTCGTCTTCCTCTACCTGACGATCACCACGCAGTACATCTTCCCGGCCGTGGAGGCGGTGCTCATGCTGGCCGCGGTCGCCGTCGGCGAGCTGGTCCACCAGAAGCGCTGGCAGCCGATCGCCCGGCTCACCGCGGTCGCCGCCTGCGCCGGGCTGGCCGGGCTGATCGCCTTCCTGCCGAGCATGCTCTCGGCCAAGGTCACCTGGCGCGGCACCGCGCAGATCATCAACGACCAGTTCCTCACCGTGCCCTGGTCGGAGTCGCTGAACGCCAGCCTGCCCAGCGCGCTGCCCGCCTTCACCTCCTGGTGGAGCTACGTGCACCCGATGCCGGTCACCTACATCGCCTGGTTCCTGATCCCGGCGCTGGCCTTCATCGACTGGACGAAGGCGCGCGGCGCCTGGCGCGAGCTCACCGCGGTGGCGCTCTTCGCGATCATGATGCTCATGTGGACCGCGGGCCCCGGCTCGGTCGGGCCGCTGCGCTGGCCGGTGCGGGTGCTGCCGATGCTCGCCATCGGGCTGCTGGTGCTGGTCTGCGTGCTGATCGGCCGGTTCGGCACGGTCCGCGAGTGGAGGCCGCGCGCGATCGCCGCTGCGGTGCTGGTCCTCGCGCTGCTGGTGCGCTCGTTCTCCGCCGACCCGGCGCGGGTGGTCTGGCACCTGCTGGCCGCCGTCGCGCTGCTCGCGCTCGGCGCGGGCGTGGTGTATCTGGGCCGCACCCGCGGCACGGCCTTCGCCGGTGCGCTGACCCTGCTCGCCATGTTCCCCATCGCCTACTTCCAGGTGGACGCCGCGCAGCCGACGCCGATGGCGTGGAATCTGCCCGCGCACCGCTCCGACGCGCAGAAGTCCTTCCCCGACTTCCCCGGCACCACCCTGCAGCTCGGTGACCGCGGCCTGCTGCAGCCGCAGGACAAGAGCGTCGACGGTGCCTACGGCTCGCTGGTCTTCGGCAACTACGCCCGCGCGGTCGAGCTCGACTACGTCAACGGCTACACCCCGAGCGGCCACTTCTACTTCGGCGAGCTGCTCTGCATGCGCTGGGACGGCAGCGTCTGCCCGGACGCCTACCGCCGCATGTTCGCGCCCGAGCCGAGCACCGGCAGGCCCCTGGTCGACCTGATGAACGTCGACCGGGTCACGCTGCAGAAGGCGCTCTTCCCGGACGCCGGGCTGAACCCGGCCCCCGCGGGCTGGAAGTGGGTCGACTACCCGGGCAACGCCCGCTACATCTGGGTGCTGGAGCGGGAGAACGGGCTGATCTCCACCGTGAACGGCCGGATCTCGAACAGCGCGGGGGTCACCGCGACCTCGCTCGGCGAGACCGACACCACCAGCCGGGTCCGGGTCAGTTCGGCCGACGGCGGCAAGGTCACCTTCGCCCGGCTCGGCTGGCCCGGCTATCGCGCGACGCTGAACGGCAGGGACATCCCGATCACCACGGTGGCGAAGTCGTTCATCGCGATCGACGTCCCCGCGGGCACCGAGAACGCCGAGCTGGAGCTGACCTGGCGCCCGCCGGGCTGGAAGATCGGCATCGGCACCGCCGTCATCGGCCTGGCCGGGCTCGGCGTCCTGCAGTGGGGTTGGGTCCGCTCCCGCCGCCGCGCCGAGCCGGAGGCCGCCGAGACTCCCGCCGCCGAGCCGGACCGGCCCCTGGCGGATGTCGCGCCATGAGCACGGCCCCGCCGCCCGACCGCGGCGTGCTCGCCGACCCGAGCGGCGCGGCCCCGGGCACCGGAGCGGAGCCCGGCGGTGCGGCGGCCGGGGACTCGCCGGGTGCGGCGGCCGACACGACCCCGCCCGGCCCGCAGCACCCGGTCGCCCCGCTCGGCGGTCCGGCCGCTGTCGAGGTCGCCGCCGCGGAGCACCCCGAGCCCGGACTCCTGCTGCGCCTGGTGCGCCGCCAGGAGGTCGGCTTCGCGCTGATCGGCGGCTTCAACACCGTCTTCGGCATGGCGCTCACCCTGTTCTGGCTCTGGTTCCTGCCGGACTCCTGGCCCGCCGCGATCTCGGTCGTCTTCGCCTACGCCGTCGGCACCACGACGGCGTTCGCGCTGCACCGCACCCTGGTGTTCCGGGTGCGCGGCCGGGTGCTGCGCGACTTCCTCGGCTTCGTCGCGGTGAACTCCGGCGGCCTGCTGCTGAACGTCGTCCTGCTCTCGCTCGCCGTCGACGTGCTTGCGCTGCCGGAGATCCCGTCCACCGTCGTGGTCATGGCGCTGGTCGCCGTCGCGAGCTTCTTCGGGCACCGGCACATCTCCTTCCGCCGGCCCGAGGTAGGTTGACCCCATGCCGGAGCAGTACACCCTCGACCCGACCCTGCTGAGCCTGCTGGCCTGCCCGGAGGACAAGGGCCCGCTGCGGCTGGTGCGCACCGCCGACGGCGGCACCGTGCTCTACAACGAGCGGCTGGGCCGCGCCTACCCGATCGACGGCGGCATCCCGGTGCTGCTCATCGACGAGGCGCTCCCGGTGAGCGCCGCCGAGGCGGCCGCCTTCACCGACGCCTGAGCTCAGCCCAGCTCGCCGGTGAGGTAGCGCTGCACGGTCGGCCCGACCGCCGCCACCACCGCGTCCACCGGCATGGCGGCCAGCGGCTCCAGCTCGATCACCTTCCTGGCGATCAGCATGCCGAGCATCTGCGAGGCGACCAGCGCGACCCGCCCGCTGCCGTCGTCGGTCTCGGTGGCGATCCTGGCCCGCACCCGCTCCAGCGCCACCTCGACGAAGAAGCTGCGCGCCAGCCCGGGATCGGTGCCGGCCACCATCGTGCGCAGCACCGCGACCGCCGCGCTGCCCAGCTCGGAATCCCAGAGCGTCACCAGCGTGCGCACCATGGTCGCCCCCAGCTCGTCCAGCGGCGCCGCGGCGAATACCCGCATGACCACCTCGGGGTCGATCGGCAGCTCCACCACCGCGGCGAAGAGCTGCCGCTTGCTGCCGAAGTAGTGGTGCACCAGCGCCGGGTCGACCCCGGCGTCCCCGGCGACGGCCCGGATCGAGGTCCCGTCGAACCCGTTCTCGCTGAACCGCCTCCTTGCCGCGTCCAGAATCGCCGCGCGCGCCCCGGAGTTGCCAGGACGCCGCCCGGAGCGGCCCTGCGCCTCGCCGGTCACGCGGTGCGGCGGCGCAGCGTCGCCGCACCGAGCCCGAGCGCGACCACCGCGAAGGCGGCGACGATCGCCAGATCCCGCCACATCTTCCCGGTCGGCTCCGGATGGATCGCCACCTCCTGCAGCGCGTCCACCGCGTAGCTGAGCGGCATGACATCGCTGACCGCCTCCAGCCAGCCGGGCAGCTGTCCCCGCGGGACGAGCAGCCCGCACAGGAAGATCTGCGGCGCCACCACCACCGGCATGAACTGCACCGCCTGGAACTCGGTACGCGCGAAGGCGCTCGCCAGCAGGCCGAGCGCGACCCCGAGCACCGCGTCCAGCACCGCGATCAGCATCACCCAGCCCGGGTTGCCCGCCGCGTTCAGCCCGAGCAGCACGAACGCCACCAGGCAGGCCACCCCCGCCTGCGCCGCCGCGGCGAGCGAGAAGGCGGTGCCGTAGCCGCCGAGCAGGTCGAGCTTGCGCAGCGGCGTGGTGAGCAGCCGCTCCAGCGTGCCCGAGCTGCGCTCGCGCTGCATGGCGATGGCGGTGATCAGGAACATGACGATGAACGGCAGGATGCCGAGCATGCTGATCCCGACCCGGTCGAAGAGCGACGACTGCGCCTGCGGCGGGGTGGGGACGTCCTGGTAGACGAAGTACAGCAGCGCCATCAGCACCGCGGGCACCACCAGGATCATGGCGACGGTCCTGCGGTCGTTGCGCAGCTGGCGCAGGATGCGGCCGGTGGTGGCCGTGTAGGGACGCAGGGGCGCGGTGCTCATGCGGTCACTCCGGTCGTGATCAGCGCCAGAAAGGCGGATTCCAGGTTCTGCTCGCCGGTGCGGGCGCGCAGCTCGGCGGGGGAGAGCTCGGCCAGCAACCTGCCCTCGCGCATCAGCAGCAGCCGGTCGCAGTGCTCGGCCTCGTCCATGACGTGGCTGGAGACCAGCAGCGTCGTCCCCGCCGCGGCCAGCGCCGCGAACTGCTTCCACAGCTCGACGCGGAGCACCGGATCCAGCCCGACGGTCGGCTCGTCGAGCACCAGTAGCTCCGGCCGCGCGACCAGCGCGCAGGCCAGCGAGACCCGGGTCTTCTGCCCGCCGGAGAGCGCGTCGCCGCGGTTGCCGGCACGCTCTTCGAGCCCGACCGCGGCGATCGCCTCGTCCACCGCGGCCGCACCGCGTCCGTAGACCGCGGCGTAGTAGGCGACGTTCTCCCGGACGCTGATGTCGCTGTAGATGCTCGGCGCCTGGGTCACGTACCCCACCGCGGCCCGCAGCGCCGCCGACCCGGCGGGCCGCCCCAGCACGGTGACGCTGCCACCCTGCACCAGCTGGGTGCCGACGATCGCGCGCATGAGCGTGGTCTTCCCGCAGCCGGACGGCCCGAGCAGCCCGGTGATCGAGCCACGCGGAACGGTCAGCGCGATGCCGTGCAGCACCGGCCTGCCACCGCGCCGGACATCGAGGCCGTCGACCCGCACGGCCGGTTCGGAGGAATCGAGCATCTCGCCTCTATTCATCGAGTGTTGAATTCACTGTGTGATGAATTTACGCCCGGATCGAGGCGCGGCACAACCGTTCGGCAGAATCGGCCGGGTGCAGGAACTCGTCACCGACCCGCCCACCGCCGCCCGCCGCCTGCTCGGCGCCACGCTCTGGTCGGGCCCGGTGGGGCTGCGGATCGTCGAGGTGGAGGCCTACGGCGGCGACCAGGCCGGCCCGTGGCCCGACCCGGCCTCGCACTCGGCGCGCGGCCGGACGGCGCGCAATGCCGTCATGTTCGGTCCGGCGGGCGCGCTCTACGTCTACCTGAGCTACGGCATGCACATGTGCGCCAACGTCACCACCGGCCCGGACGGCACCGCCGGCGCCACCCTGCTCCGCTCCGGCGAGGTGCTCGCCGGGCTCGACGTCGCCCGCTCCCGCCGCCCGGCTGCCCGCACCGACGCCGCGCTCGCCCGCGGCCCCGGCAACCTGGGCAGCGCGCTCGGGCTGAGCCTGGCCGACTACGGCACCGACCTCACCGACCCGGCCACATCGATCCGTCTGGAACTCGGCCCCCCGCTCCCGGACGCGGCCGTCGCGGCCGGTCCGCGGGTCGGGGTGAGCCTGGCCGCCGACGTCCCGTGGCGCTTCTGGCTCCCCGATTCCCCCGCCGTCTCCGCCTACCGCCGCAGCCCGCGCGCGTAGTTTCAGCACCGCCCCTTCCCGAAGCGCCGCGGCGGCAACCCGGTGACCTCCTGGTTCGGTGCCTGACCAGCACCCCGGTTCGCCGGTGCGGCACAATCGGTCCACGTGAGCAGCGACATCATCGACGAACTGACCTGGCGCGGCCTGATCGCGCAGTCCACCGATCTGGATGCCTTGCGCGCGGCCCTGGCCGCAGCGCCGCTCTCGCTCTATGCCGGCTTCGACCCGACCGCCGCCAGCCTGCACGCGGGCCACCTCGTCCCGCTGCTCACCCTGCGCCGCTTCCAGCGGGCGGGGCACCGGCCCATCGTTCTCGCGGGCGGCGCGACCGGGCTGATCGGCGACCCGCGCGACGTCGGCGAACGCACCATGAACGCGGCCGACACCGTCGCCGAGTGGTCCGAGCGCATTCGCGCCCAGCTGGAGCGCTTCGTCGACCTCGACGATTCGCCCACCGGTGCCACCGTCGTGAACAACCTGGACTGGACCGGCTCGCTGTCGGTCGTCGACTTCCTGCGCGACGTCGGCAAGCACTTCTCGGTGAACGTCATGCTGGCCAGGGAGACCGTCAAGCGGCGGCTCGACACCGACGGCATCTCCTACGCCGAGTTCAGCTACATGCTGCTGCAGGCCAACGACTACCTGCAGCTGCGCCGCAGTCACGGCTGCCTGCTGCAGGTCGGCGGGTCGGACCAGTGGGGCAACATCATCGCCGGCGTCGAGCTGAACCGCCGGGTGGACGGCGAGGCGGTGCACGCGCTCACCGTCCCGCTGGTCACCTCGGCGGACGGCAAGAAGTTCGGCAAGTCCACCGGCGGCGGCAGCCTCTGGCTCGACCCCGAGCTGACCAGCCCCTACGCCTGGTACCAGTACTTCGTGAACACCGCCGATGCCGACGTCGTCCGCTACCTGCGCTGGTTCACCTTCCTGAGCCGCGAGGAGCTGGACGAGCTGGAGGCGGCCACCGCCGAGCGCCCGCACGCCAGAGAGGCGCAGCGCAGGCTCGCCGCCGAGATGACGACGCTGGTGCACGGCGAGGCCGAGACCCGCGGCGTACAGCTGGCGAGCCAGGCCCTCTTCGGCCGTGCCGACCTGCGCGAGCTCGGCGAGGCGACGCTCGCCGGCGCGCTCCGCGAGGCCGCGGTGGACGGGACGGTCGCCGAGATCGACCCGAACGGCGCGAACACCATCGTCGACCTGCTGGTGGCATCCGGGCTGTCGGAGAGCAGGGGAGCGGCCCGCCGCGCCGTCAACGAGGGGGGCGCCGCGGTCAACAACGAGCGCGTCACCGACCTCGACTGGACCCCCGGCGACAGCGACTACCTGCACGGACAGTGGCTGGTGTTGCGCCGAGGCAAGCGCAACTTCGCCGGCGTGCGCCGGGCCGCCCGAGAATGATCTTGAAAGTGGCCCGGATCACAACGGTGTGATTCCGGGCCGCTGCCCGGGTATGGCTGCGCTGACCTGCAGTTTCCCGGCGCCGACCAGGCGATTTGACGTCGCGTTTCCCGCCGCGTAACTTATTCCATGTCAGAGCGACACGGACACCGACCCGGGAGACCGGGACACGAGGTTGGACGGCTGAGCGCCTGACGGATTTGGATACCAGCTCTTGATGGGCTAGGCTGATCCAACAGCCTCACTGAAACTCCGGAGAGAAAATCCGGTTCGGATGTGTGTGCGTGTGTTCTTTGAGAACTCAATAGTGTGTCGATGAATGTCAGTGCCAAATTTTTTTGGTTCTCGATTTCTTGCACCCCCGTGTGAGGGTCGGGACATTTAGTCAGCAATTTTTTGCTGGCGTTTTGTTTTGC
>NZ_JBHSAX010000022.1:0-313909 GCF_042650385.1 Nocardia jiangsuensis | reverse complement strand
CCATCCGCGCCGCGAAGACCGGCGACGACACCAGCAGCTCACGCCCCATCCCCGCCCACTGACCACCCTGACCCGGGAAAACAAACACCACACCGGACTCCGGCCCCGCCGAACCGGTCACCACGCCGGGATGCGGTACACCGGCCGCCGCGGCATCGAGCCCGGCCGCGAAATCGGCGCGGTCCGTGCCGATCACGACCGTCCGATTCTCGAACAGCGTCCGGGTCGCCAGCAGGGACCGGCCCACCTCGGCCACGCCGTGTTCCGGATGCGCGCGCGACCAGCCGGCCAGCCGGGCCGCCTGCGCGGCCACGGCGGGTTCGCCGCGGCCGGAGATCACCCAGGCCACCGGGGCGCCCGATTCGGCGCGGCCGGGCCCGGCGTGGTCGTCGGGCGCCTGTTCCAGCACGACGTGCGCATTGGTGCCGCTGATCCCGAAGGAGGAGACCGCCGCCCGGCGCGGATGCCCGTTGACGGGCCACTCCCGCGCGCTCGTCAGCAACTCGACCGCGCCGGACGTCCAGTCGACGTGCGGGGTCGGCTCGTCCGCGTGCAGGGTGGCGGGCAGCACCTCGTGCCGCAGCGCCATGATCATCTTGATCACCCCGGCGACACCGGCGGCGGCCTGGGTGTGGCCGATATTGGACTTCACCGAACCCAGCCACAGCGGGTGCTCCGGCGCGCGGTCCCGGCCGTAGGTGGCGAGCAGGGCCTGCGCCTCGATGGGGTCACCGAGCGCGGTGCCGGTGCCGTGCGCCTCAACCACGTCCACATCGGCCGTGGTCAGCCCGGCGCTCGCCAGCGCCTGCCGGATCACCCGCTGCTGGGACGGCCCGTTCGGCGCGGTCAGGCCGTTGGAGGCACCGTCCTGGTTCACCGCGCTGCCGCGCAGCACCGCCAGCACCCGGTGCCCGTTCGCCCGCGCGTCGGACAAGCGCTCCAGCACCAGCACACCGACGCCTTCGGCGGGGCCGAAGCCGTCCGCTCCGGCACCGAACGCCTTGCAGCGCCCGTCCGCGGCGAGGCCACGCTGCCTGCTGAAGTCGAGGAAGGTGCCCGGGGTCGCCATCACCGTGACGCCACCGGCCAGCGCCAGCGAGCACTCGCCGCGCCGCAGCGCCTGGCCCGCCAGGTGCAGCGCCACCAGCGACGACGAGCACGCCGTGTCCACGGTGACGGCCGGGCCCTCCAGCCCGAGCGCGTAGGCGATGCGCCCGGAGACCACGCTGCTCGCGTTGCCGGTGCCGAGGAATGCCTCGACCCCGTCCGGCACCGCGGTCATCTGCGTGGAGTAGTCGTGGTACATGACTCCCGCGAACACGCCGGTGTCGCTGCCGTGCAATGCCTTCGGGTCCATTCCGGCGTGTTCGATCGCCTCCCAGCCGGTCTCCAGCAGCAGCCGCTGCTGCGGGTCCATCGCCAGCGCCTCGCGCGGCGAGATCCCGAAGAAGCCGGCGTCGAAATGTCCGGCGTCCGGCAGGAATCCGCCCGAGCGCCCGTAGGTCTTCCCGACGGCCTCCGGGTCCGGGTCGTACAGCCCGGCCAGGTCCCAGCCGCGATCGGCGGGGAACGGCGTGATCCCGTCGCCTTCGCCGAGTACCAGCTGCCACAGCTCCTCCGCCGAGCCGACGCCGCCGGGCAGCCTGCACGCCATGCCGACCACCGCCACCGGCTCGTCCGCGGCGAGCACCGGGGTGGCCGGTGCGGCAACGGGTTCGTCCCGGCCGCCGAGCTGATCCAGGATGTGGCCGGTGATGCGCTCCGGGGTCGGGTAGTCGAAGATCAGGGTCGCGGGCAGCCGCAGCCCGGTCGCGGCGCCGAGCCGGTTGCGCAGGTCGATGGCGCTGAGCGAGTCGAATCCCAGCTCCCGGAGGGGCCTGCCGATCGTGATGCCCGCGGGGTCGGCGTGCCCGAGGACGCCGGCCACGTGCCCGGTCACCAGCTCGGTGACGATCCGGTGGCGCTCGGCCGGAGCCAGCCGGGCCAGCCGAGCGCCGAAGTCGTCGCCGCCGGCGTCGGTGCGGGCGCGCCTGCGCGGCACCCGGATCAGATCACGGAAGACGGCGGGCAGCGAGCCGTTCTCGGCGTTCGCGCGCAGGGCACCCCGGTCCAGCTGGACCGGAAGCAGATGCGGCTCGGGCATCGCCGTCGCCGCGTCGAACAGCGCGAGCCCCCGCTCGGTGCCGAGGCCGATCGCGCCGCGGCCGGTCAACCGGGCGCGGCCGCGCCCGCCCATCCGGCCGGTCATGGCGCTGGTCTCGGCCCACAGCCCCCAGCCGAGCGAGATGGCGGGGAGGCCGAGGGCTCGGCGATGGTGGGCGAGCGCGTCCAGGTAGGCATTGGCGGCGCCGTAACCGCTCTGGCCCGCGTTGCCGAGGGCCCCGGTCGCCGAGGAGAAGAGCACGAAGTCGGTGAGCGCTGTCCCGGCTGTGAGCTCGTGCAGGATCCAGGCCGCGTCGGCCTTCGGGGTGAGCACGCCGAGCAGCCGCCGCTCGTCCATGGCCTCGACGGTTCCGTCGTCGAGTACCCCGGCCGCGTGCACGACAGCGGTCAGCGGATGCTCGGCCGGAACGGTGTCCAGCAGCGCCGCCACCGCACCGCGATCCGCCATGTCGCAGGCCACGACGTCCACGTGGGCGCCGAGTGCGCGCAGCCGTTCGGCCAGTTCGCCCGCGCCCGGCGCCTCGATCCCGCGGCGCCCGGTGAGCAGCAGCCGGCGGGCGCCGCCGGCCACGAGGTGCCCGGCCAGCGCGCCGCCGAGCACGCCGGTGCCGCCGGTGATCAGGACGGTGCCGGACAGCGCCCAATCCCGGTCCGGCGCGTCCGGCGCGCGCACCGCCGGGCGGACCCGCGGCACCAGGAGCTGCCCGTCCCGGAACGCGAGCTGCGATTCGCCGCCTGCCGGCAGGTCGGCCGGCAATGCGGCGTCCTCGGTATCCCGATCGGCATCGAGCAGCAGGAAGCGGCCGGGGTGCTCGAGGTCGGCGCTGCGGAGCAGCCCCCACACCGCGGCCGCGGCCGGATCGCGCACCTCGTCGCCCGGGGCTGCGGCGATCGCTCCCCGGGTGAGCACGGCCAGCCGGGTCGCGGCGAGTTCGGGGGTGCGCAGCCACCGTTGCACCAGCGCGAGCACGGGGGCGACGAGGATCGCCGGACGGCCGTGGTGGCCGGTGCCGGAGAGCGGGAGGACCACCAGCTCCGGGGGTGCGGCGAGCAGGGTATCGATATCGGTATGTACCGGCGGGTTGCCCGATGCCGCGCTCAGTTCGGCGGCGAGTGCGGCACCGAACTCCGGAATCGCCAGCAGTGCGATGGAATCGGCGGGGTGGGGCGCGGGGGCAGGGTGTGCTGTCCAGGCCAGGGTGTAGAGGTCGCGGGTGGTGCCGGTGGGCAGCCGGTCGGCATCGATCGGGCGCAGGGTGAGGCTCCCGATCGAGATCACCGGTGCGCCGGAGGGGTCGGTGGCGGTGAGGGCGACGGTGTCGCCGGTGGGATCGGTGCGACGCAGCCGGACCCGCAGCGCGCGGGCGTCGGTGGCGTGCAGCTCGATTCCGGTCCAGGCGAAGGGCAGCAGCGCGGTGCCGCCGCCGATGCCGGTCTCACCGATCGCGTGCAGCGCCGCGTCCAGCAGCGCGGGATGCACGCCGAATCCGGCGGTGTCGCCGGGCAGGGCCACCTCGGCGTAGATGTCCCCGGCGTGCCGCCATGCCGCCCGCAGCCCGCGGAAGGCGGGGCCGTAGCCGAGTCCCGCGCCGTCCAGCCGGTCGTAGAGCTCCGCCGTCGGCACCGGTTCGGCGCCGGGCGGAGGCCAGTCCCCCGCCGGTTCGGGCGCAGCGGCCGGGTCGGCGGCGAGGGTGCCGGTGGCGTGGTGCGTCCACGGCTCGTCCTCGTGCGGCCGGGAGTAGATGTCGACGGCTCGCTCGGCGCCGGGCCGGGTGACGACGACCTGGAGATCGCGGGCGGCGCTCAGCTCCAGCGGGGTGTGGATGATCAGCTCCGCCACCCGTGCGTACCCGATCCGGTCGGCCGCGCAGAGCGCGAGCTCGACGAAGGCGGTGCCGGGCAGCAGGATCGACCCGTTGACCACGTGATCGGCCACCCACGGCTGGGTGCGCGCCGAGATCCGGCCGCTCAGCACCACCGTGCCGGTCTCGGCGAGCTCCGCCGCCGCACCGAGCAGCGGATGCGCCACCGTGCCGAGCCCGAGGCTGCCCGCGTCACCGCCGCCCGCGTCGGTCGACTCCAGCCAGTACCGCTGGTGCCGGAAGGCGTAGGTCGGCAGGGGGACGTACCGTCCGTCGGCGGCCCCCGTTGCCACATCGATCGGCGTACCGGTGACGAACAGCCGCGCCGCCGCCGTGAGCAGTTGCAGCCGTTCGGGTTGATCGCGGCGCAGCGACCCGGTCACCACACCGCCGCCGGGAAGATCGTCGAGGGTCTCCTGGAGAGGCGCCACCAGCACCGGATGCGGCGACACCTCGAGGAAGGTGGTGTGCCCGGCGCCGATCGCGGCGGTCACCGCGGCGTGGAAGGCGACGGTGCCGCGCAGGTTCTCGTACCAGTACCCGGCGTCCATCGCGGTGGTGTCGAGTACCTCCGCCGTCACCGTCGAGTACACGGGGACCCGCCCGGCCTGCGGGGCGATCCCGGCCAGCGCGCCGGCCAGCTCGTCGCGCAGTACCTGCACGGCGGGCGAGTGCGAGGCGTAGTCCACCGGCAGCCAGCGGGTCCGCACCTCGGCGTCGAGCCCCGCCTCCGCCTGCCGCAGGGCATCGGCCGGGCCGGAGAGCACCACCGCCGCCGGGCCGTTCACCGCCGCGACCGAGACCCGCTCGTCGAGGGTCAGCCGCTCGACCGGCAGCGCCACCGAGAGCATCGCACCGGTGCCGCCGAGCGCCCGCAGCGCGGCGCTGCGCACCGCGACCACCCGCGCGCCGTCGGCCAGGCTCAGCGCACCGGCGACCACCGCGGCGGCGATCTCACCCTGGGAGTGCCCGATCACCGCGGCGGGCCGCACGCCCCGCGCCTCCCACACCGCGGCCAGCGAGACCATCAACGCCCACAGCACCGGCTGGACCACGTCCACCCCGGCCAGCAGCTCCGCGTCACCGGACTCGATCACCGCGCGCAGCGACCACTCCACCCACGGCTCCAGCGCCGCCTCGCACTCGGCCATCCGCTCCGCGAAAACCGGGGTGGTGGCGAGCAGTTCGCGCCCCATCCCGGCCCACTGGCCGCCCTGGCCCGGGAAGACGAACACCACGCCGGAGGCGGCGCCGGCCGACCCGGTCAGCACGCCGGGATGCGGCACGCCCGCGGCCGCGGCGTCCAGCCCGGCGAGCAGCGCCGCGCGCTCGTCGCCGACCACCACCGCGCGGTCCTCGAAGAGCGATCGGGTGCCGAGCAGCGACCGCGCCACCTCGGCCGTCCCGGACTCCGGATGCTCCCGCAACCACTCGGCCAGCCGCCCGGCCTGCGCGGCGACGGCATCCCGGCCGCGCCCGGAGACCACCCAGGCCACCGGCTCCCCCGCGTCGGCGGGGTGCTCGGGAACAACCTCGTCGGGCGCCTGTTCCAGCACGAGATGCGCATTGGTGCCGCTGATCCCGAACGACGACACCGCCGCGCGCCGGGGCCGGTCACCGTCCGGCCACGCCCGCGCCGCCGTGAGCAGCTCGACCGCGCCGGAGGCCCAATCCACGTGTGGCGTCGGCTCGTCCACGTGCAGCGTCGCGGGCAACACCCGGTGCCGCAGCGCCAGCACCATCTTGATCACCCCCGCCACCCCGGCGGCGGCCTGGGTGTGGCCGATATTGGACTTCACCGACCCCAGCCACAGCGGGGCCACCCGGTCCCGGCCGTAGGTGGCCAGCAACGCCTGCGCCTCGATCGGATCACCCAGCGCGGTCCCGGTGCCGTGCGCCTCGACCACATCCACATCCGCGGTGGTGAGCCCGGCCGCCGCGAGCGCCTGCCGGATCACCCGCTGCTGGGACGGGCCGTTCGGCGCCGTCAGCCCATTGGACGCACCGTCCTGGTTCACCGCGCTACCGCGCAGCACCGCCAGCACCCGATGCCCCTTCGCCTGCGCGTCCGACAGCCGTTCCAGCACGACCACCCCGACGCCCTCGCCCCAGCCGGTGCCGTCCGCGGCGCCGGCGAAGGACTTGCAGCGGCCGTCCGCGGCCAGCCCGCGCTGCCGGGAGAATTCGACGAACATCTCCGGTGTCGACATGACAGTGACGCCGCCGGCCAGCGCCATCGAGCACTCGCCCCGGCGCAGCGCCTGCCCGGCCAGGTGCAGCGCCACCAGCGACGAGGAGCACGCGGTGTCCACCGTGAGCGCAGGCCCCTCCAGCCCGAGCACGTAGGCGAGGCGCCCGGAGACCACGCTGCCCGCGTTGCCGGTGCCCAGGTATCCCTCGACCTCCGGCGGAACGGCGTCCAGCCGGGTGGCGTAGTCGTGGTAGCTGGCCCCGGCGAAGACGCCGGTGTCGCTGCCGCGCAGCGATTTCGGGTCGATCCCCGCGTTCTCCAGCGCCTCCCAGCCGGTCTCCAGCAGCAGCCGCTGCTGCGGATCCATCGCCAGCGCCTCGCGCGGCGAGATCCCGAAGAATCCGGCGTCGAAGCGTCCGGCGTCGTGCAGGAATCCGCCGTCGCGCGCGTAGGTGGTGCCCGCGGTCTCCGGGTCGGGGTCGTAGAGCGCGTCCAGATCCCAGCCGCGATCCTCGGGGAACCCGCCGATGGCGTCGCCGCCCTCGGCGATCAGCCGCCAGAACTGTTCCGGCGATGCCACGCCGCCCGGCAGCCGACAGGCCATGCCGACCAGCGCGAGCGGCTCGTCGGAGGCGGTGCGGTGCCGCGGGCCGGGTTCGTCGCTCTCGATGTCCGGGAACAGCTTCCGCACGATGAAGCCCGCGGTGGCGGTCACCGTCGGATAGTCGAAGACCAGCGTCGACGGCACGGCCACCCCGGCCGCCCGGCTCAGCTCGCCCGCGAGCTCGATCGCGGTGAGCGAGTCGATGCCCAGCTCCCGGAAGGTGCGGTCGGCGCCGACGGAATCGGGGCTCCGGTGTCCCAGAACCCGGGCGGCGGCCGCGCGCACCAGGTCGAGCACGGCCCCGTGCCGATCCGGGGCGGAGGCTCCGGCCAGGTGCGCGAGCTGTTCCGAGCCGCCCGCTCCGGGGTCGCGATCCGCTCCGGCGGGGATCGCCGCCACCTCCGGGATGCCGCCGAGCAGGGGTGCGGGCCGCAGCGCGGTGAAGTGCGGGTGGAATCGCCGCCAGTCGACATCGGCGACGGTCACGGTGACGTCCCCGCCGTCGACGGCGTGTCCGAGGGCGCGCAGCGCGGATTCCGGCGGCAGCGGCGTCAGCCCGTGGCGATCCAGTCTGTCGCCGAGATCGCCTGCGGCCATGCCCGTTTCGGCCCACGGACCCCAGGCGATGGCGGTCGCGGGCAGCCCACTGTGGTGGCGGTACTCGGCGAGCGCGTCCAGGTAGGCATTGGCGGCGGCATAGCCGCCCTGCCCGCCCGACCCCCAGACGCCCGCGGCGGAGGAGAACAGCACGAAGGCCGAGAGCGGCAGCTCCGCGGTGAGTTCGTGCAGGTGCCACGCCCCGGTGCGCTTGACCGTCAGCACGGTCGCCAGGCGCTCCGGGGTCAGCGCGTCGACCGTGCCGTCGTCCAGCACCCCGGCGGTGTGCACCACGGTGGTGAGCGGATGGTCGCCGGGCACGGCCCCGAGCACCGAAGCCAGGGCGAGGCGATCGGTGATGTCGCAGGCCACGATCTGGACCGGCACGGTGGGCGCGATGGTGTGCAGCTCGGCGCGCAGGTCGTCGGCGCCGGGGGCGGCCGGGCCGCGGCGGGAGAGCAGCACGAGCCGTTCCGCGCCGTGCGCGGCGGCCCAGCGGGCGACGTGTGCGCCAAGCGCGCCGGTGCCGCCGGTGATCAGGACCGTGCCGCGCAGGTCGGTGGCCGGGGCGGTCGCGGCCGGTGCGGGGGTCAGGCGGCGCAGGAAGACCCCCGCCGAGCGGATCGCGACCTGGTCCTCACCCGCGCTGCCCGCGAGCACCGTGGCCAGCGCCTGCTCGGCGCGGGTGTCGAGCACCTCCGGCAGGTCGATGCTGCCACCCCAGCGCTCGGGGTGCTCGAGCGCCACCACCCGGCCGAGGCCGCTCACCATGGCCTGCACCGGCGCGACGACCTCGGCCGGGGCGACCGCCGCCGCGCCCCGGGTCAGCGACCACAGCGGCGCGCCCACTCCCGCGTCTCCCAGCCCCTGCACCAGGGCCACGGTGCTCGCGAGCCCCGCCGAGACACCGCTCGCGGAATCGGTTCCCGGCGCCGGATTTTCGAGTACTCCGAGCAGGGACAGCACCCCGGCGGGCCGATCCTGCACCGCGTCGCCCAGGCGGGCGGCCCAGGCGTGCCGGTCGGCCGCCGGGTCGGCGTCGAGCACGAGCGCGCTCGCACCGTGCCCGGCGACAGCCCGCGCGCACGCCGCCGCGAGATCACCGTGCTCGGGTGCGGCGACGATCAACCATGTTCCGCGGAGCCGGGCGGGCCCGGCCGGAGCCGGGGCGGGCTGCCACCGCACCCGGTAGCGCCAGGCGTCGAGCCGCGACCGCGCGCGGCGGGCGGTTCGCCACTCGGTCAGTGCCCGCAGGACCGGATTCCACTGCGCCGCATCGTGCTCGGTGTCCGGTGCCAGCTCACCGACGGCACCGGCTTCGACCAGCCGCCAGAAGTCCGCGTCGACCCCCGGCTCGGCCGGAGCGCTGTCGGGTTCGAGCCAGTACCGCTGCCGCTGGAAGGCGTAGCTCGGCAGCGCGACGCGCTCCGGCGCCGACCCGGAATACAGCGCGGCCCAGTCGACATCGACGCCGGCGGTGAAGAGCCGGGCGACGCCGAGCAACACCGCCTCCGCCTCGCGCTCGCCGCGCAGCAGCGCCACCCCGGCCGCGCCGGTCAGGCTCGCGAGGCCACCGTCACCGAGCTCGAGGAAGTGGCCGGTGCCGCGCTCGGCGAGCCCGGCCAGCGCGTCGGCGAAGAGCACGGTCGCGCGGACGTGCCGGACCCAGTACTCGGGCGAGGTCGCCTGCTCGGCGGTCAGCGGCTCGCCGGTGCTGTCGGAGATCACCGGGATGGCGGGCGGCCGCAGCTCGACCGCGGCCAGCACGGCGCGGAACTCGTCGAGCATCGGCTCCATGCGCTGCGAGTGGAAGGCGTGCGACACCGTCAGCCGCCGGGTGCGGCGCCCCGCCGCCGACCAGTGCTCGGTGATGGCGGTGACCGCGTCCAGATCGCCGGAGATCACGACCGCGTCCGGGGCATTGACCGCCGCGATCGACACACGGTCACCGACATCGCCCGCGGCGGAGAGTGATTCGAGTACCTCGCGGTGCCCGGCCCGGATGGACGCCATCGCGCCACCGGCGGGCAGCCGCTGCATGAGCCTGCCGCGTTCGGCGACCACGCGGGCCGCGTCCGGCAGCGACAGCACCCCGGCCACGTGCGCTGCGGCCAGCCCGCCGATCGAATGGCCGAGCAGGTGATCGGGGGTGACCGACCAGGATTCCAGCAGCCGGAAGAGCGCGACCTCGACCGCGAAGAGCGCGGGCTGGGTGTAGCCGGTGTCGTGCAGCAGCGCGGCGTCGGGCGAGCCCGGCTCGGCGAACAGCACCTCCCGCAGCGGCCGCGGCAACCAGCGGTCGAGCTGCAGGCACGCCTGCTCGAGCGCGTCGGCGAAGACCGGGAAGGTGGCGGCGAGCGCCTTTCCCATCCCGGCGCGCTGGGCGCCCTGTCCGGCGAACAGGAAGCCGATCCCGCTCCGCGCGCCGGCGGGGAGCACGGCGTTCGGGTGCGGCACGCCCGTGGCCACGGCGTCCAGCCCGGCCAGCAGCGTCGCGCGGTCGTGGCCGATCACCACCGCGCGATCCTCGAAGACCGCGCGGGTCGACACCAGCGACCAGCCGAGATCGGCGGCGCCGCGGGAATCCGCGGCGAGCTCGGGGCGCGCCAGCAGCCGGTCGCGCAGCCGCGCGGCCTGCCCGGCCACCGCGTCCCGGCCGCGTCCGGAGATCACCAAGGACACCGGGCCGTCGAAGCCGGGCCGGTCGGTCTGCTCGGTGTCTTCGCGGGGCGCCTGCTCCAGGATCACGTGCGCGTTGGTGCCGCTGATCCCGAACGAGGAGACCGCGGCCCGGCGCGGCTGCCCGTTCGCCGGCCACTCGGTGGCCTCGGTGAGCAGCTCGACCCCGCCCGCGCGCCAATCGACGTGCGGGGTCGGCCGATCCACGTGCAGGGTCCGCGGCATCAGCCCGTGCCGCATGGCCTGCACCATCTTGATGACGCCCGCGACGCCCGCGGCGGCCTGGGTGTGGCCGATGTTCGACTTGATCGAGCCGAGCCGCAGCGGATTACCCGGCTCCCGGTCCCGGCCGTAGGTGTCGAGCAACGCCCGTGCCTCGATGGGATCACCGAGCGCGGTGCCGGTGCCGTGCGCCTCGACCACATCGATATCCCGGGTGGTCAGCCCGCTCGCGGCCAGGGCCCGGCGGATCACCCGCCGCTGCGAGGGGCCGTGCGGCGCGGTGAGGCCGTTGGAGGCGCCGTCCTGGTTGACCGCGCTGCCGCGCAGCACCGCCAGCACGGTGTGGCCGTTGGCGGTGGCGTCGGCGAGCCGCTCCAGCACCACCACCCCGACGCCCTCGCTCCAGCCGGTGCCGTCGGCGGCCGCCGCGAACGATTTGCAGCGCCCGTCCGCGGCCAGGCCGCGCTGGCGGGCGAACTCCACGAAACCGGTCGGGGTCGACATGATCGCGACCCCGCCCGCCAGCGCCATCGAGCACTCGCCCCGGCGCAGCGCCTGCCCGGCCCAGTGCAGCGCGACCAGCGACGACGAGCACGCGGTGTCGACGGTCACCGCCGGGCCCTCCAGCCCCAGCGCGTACGCGACCCGGCCGGACAGCACGCTGCCCGCGGTTCCGGTCAGCAGGTAGCCGTCGGCGCTGTCCGCCGCGCGCTGCGCGACCGCCTCGTAGTCCTGGGCATTGCTGCCCAGGAACACCCCGGTATCGCTGCCGCGCAGCACCGCCGGATCGATACCGGCGTCCTCCAGCGCTTCCCAGCTCGTCTCCAGCAGCAGCCGCTGCTGCGGATCCATCGCCAGCGCCTCGCGCGGCGAGATCCCGAAGAAGGCTGGGTCGAATTCCGCGGCGTCGTGCAGGAATCCGCCCTCGCGGGTGTACGTCGTCCCCGCCCGGCCCGGTTCCGGGTGATAGATGGCGTCGATATCCCAGCCGCGGTCGGCCGGAAATCCGGTGACGGCGTCGCCGCCGTCGACCACGAGCTGCCACAGTTCTTCCGCCGAACGCACGCCGCCCGGGTACCGGCACGCCATGCCGACCAGGGCGAGCGGCTCGGTGTCGCGCCCCTCCAGCTCCGCCACCCTGCGGTTGCTCTCGCGCAGGTCGGAGGTCACCTTCCGGAGGAAGTACCGCAGTTTTTCTTCGTTCGACTTCTCGTCGTTCGACATCGGGAAACTACTTTCGATAGCGCGCCACGAAAGCGCGGCCGGGTCGCCCCGGCTGCCGTGCGGATGTCCGTGGCTAGGAGATGTCGAATTCGTCGGCCAGGATGTCGAAGACCTCGTCGTCGGTGGCCGCCATCAGGTCGGCGGGGTCCGCGTCCGGTTTCGGTGCGCGGGATCGGTGCGGTAGCAGCAGCTGCTCGAGCCGGGCCAGCGCCCCGTCGAAGAGCTCGCGGTCCTGGGAGAGCGACGCGAGTTCCCGTTCCAGTGTCGTCACTATCGTCATGACGTGCTCCTTTCCACTCCGGAGCTGCTCCCCGATGTAGTCGGCGAAAACCTGCGGAGTGGGGTGGTCGAACACGACCGTGGGTTCGAGTTCGAGTCCGGTGATCGAGTTGATGCGGTTGCGGAGCTCCACCGCGGCGAGTGAATCGAAGCCGAGGTCGCGGAAGGCGCGCTCCGGCCGGATTCCCCCGGTCCCGGTGTGCCCGAGCACCGTGCCCGCTTCGGTGCGGACGAGGTCGATCAGTACGGCGCGGCGGTCGCTGCCGGTCGCGGTGCCGAGCCGGTCGAGGAACGGCGTCCGGACCTCCGGCGGTGCCGGTTCGCTCCCGGCCGCGGCGATGGCGGCGACGGCCGGGATCTCGTGCAGGAACGGCCGGGGCCGGGCGATCGCGTAGGCGGGGTAGAAGCGTGACCAGTCCATGTCCGCGATGGTGATCGCGGTGTCACCGAACGCCTCGGCCAGTGCCGGGACGGCGGATTCCGGTGGCATCGAGCGCAGGCCGCGCCGATCCATGGTCTCGCCGACCTCGCCCGCGGCCATGCCGCCCTCGGCCCACGGCCCCCAGGCGACGGCGGTCGTCGGGAGCCCGAGCCCGGAGCGGTGTTCGGCGAGCGCGTCCAGGTAGGCGTTGGCGGCCGAGTACGCGGCCTGCCCGCCACCGCCCCACACCCCCGCCGCCGAGGAGAACAGCACCAGCCGCGCGGCCGGGCCCTCGGCGCCGAGCAGCCGGTGCAGCACCGTGGCGCCACCCACCTTCGCCGCCGTCACCGCGGCCAGGGCCGTGGCGTCGAGCTCGGCGACGGTGCCCATGGTGCCGACCCCCGCGGTGTGCACCACCGCGGTCAGCGGGTGCTCGGCCGGGATCGCGGCGAGCACGGCGGCGACGGCGTCGAGATCGGTGATGTCGCAGGCGATCGCCTCCGCCCCGACCTCCGGTGCCAGCGCCCGCAGCTCGGCGATCAGAGCGCCCGCACCCGGCGCGGCGGGGCCGCCGCGGGAGAGCAGCAGCAGCCGCGCGGCCCCTTCGCCCACGGCCCACCGGGCGACGTGCGCGCCGAGCGCGCCGGTGCCGCCGGTGATCAGGACCGTGCCGCCGGTGAGCGCGAGGGCGCCGTCGGCAGCCGCCGGTGCGGGCACCAGCCTGCGCAGGAACGTCCCGGCCGAGCGGATCGCGACCTGATCCTCCGCGCCGGTGCCGGACAGCACCTCGCACAGGGCCCGCGCGGCGCGGGCATCCAGCGTTCCGGGCAGGTCGACGAGCCCGCCCCAGTTCTCGGGATGCTCGAGCGCCACCACCCGGCCCAGCCCCCAGACCATGGCCTGCAGCGGCGCGGTCACCGCGTCCGACGGCCCGACCGCGACCGCGCCCCTGGTGGCCGACCACAGCGGTGCCCGGATCCCGGCGGCGCCGAGCCCCTGCACCAGCGCCGCCGTCGCCGCCGTGCCGAGTTCGGTGTCGAGCAGCCCGAGCAGCGACAGCACGCCGGAGACCGGCGCGGTGAGCTGTCGCTCCCACGCCTCGCGGTCGGCGATCCGGTCGAGTTCGGGCGCGAGCACGACGGTGTTCGCGCCGTGCCCGGCCAGCGCCTCCGCGCAGGCGGCGACGAGCCGCTCGTGCCCGGGTGCCGCCGCGATCAGCCAGGTGCCGGTGAGCCTGCCCTCACCGAGCGGTGCGGTCGTTGGCCGCCACCGCACCCGGTAGCGCCAGGAGCCGGTGACGGGCGGAGGCGGTGGCCCGGAGTCGAGCCAGTAGCGCCTGCGCCGGAAGGCGTAGGTGGGCAACGCCACCCGCGTGACGTCGCGGCCGGCGTAGACCGCGCGCCAGTCGACGTCGACCCCGGCGGTGAACAGCCGGGCCACACCGGTCAGCATCGCCTCGGCCTCGTTCTCACCCCGCAACAGCGCCACCCCGGCACCGCCGGCCAGACTCGCCAGGGCACCCTCGCCCAGCTCGACGTAGTGCGTCACGTCCTGCTCGGCCAGGTAGGCCAGCGCACCGGCGAACCGGACCGTGTCGCGCACGTGCCGCACCCAGTACTCGGGCGAGGTCGCCTGCTCGGCGGTGAGCAGCGCGCCGGTGCTGTCCGAGACCACCTCGAGCAGCGGCGCCCGCAGCTCGATCCGCTCCAGCACGGTGCGGAATTCGTCGAGCATCGGATCCATCCGGTGTGAATGGAACGCGTGCGACACCGTCAGCGGCTTGGTGCGGTACCCCGCCGCCGACCAGTGCTCGGCGACCGCCGTCACCGCGTCCAGATCGCCGGAGATCACCACCGCGTCCGGGGCGTTCACCGCGGCGAGCGCCACCCGGCCCGCATCGGCTCCGAGCACCGCAGGCAGCGACGCCGCGACCTCGGCTTCGTCGGCGCGGATGGAGACCATCGCGCCGCCCGCAGGCAGCCGCTGCATGAGCCGCCCGCGCTCGGCGACGACCCGCGCCGCGTCCGGCAGCGACATCACCCCGGCCACGTGGGCCGCGGCGAGCCCGCCGATCGAATGTCCCAGCAGCAGATCGGGGGTGAGGGCGAACGATTCGAGCAGCCGGAACAGCGCCACCTCGACCGCGAACAACCCCGCCTGGGTGTAGTGGGTCTCGTTCAGCAGCAGGGCGTCCGGGGAGTCGGGCGCGGCGAACAGCACCTCCCGCAGCGGGCGCGGCAGCCACCCGTCCAGGTGCGCGCAGACCTCGTCCACGGCGGCGGCGAAGGCCGGGAAGGCGTCGGCCAGCTCGCGGCCCATGCCGATCCGCTGCGAGCCCTGCCCGCCGAACAGGTACGCCACCCGGCGGTCGGCCCCGGTCACCGACCCCGCGACCACCGCGGGATGCGGTGTGCCCGCGGCGGCGGCGTCCAGCGCGGCAGGCAGTTGCCCGGCGTCGCGGCCGAGCAGCACGATCCGGTCCGGCAGCATCGACCGGGTGGTCACCGAGGACCACCCCACGTCGGCGGGGTCCTGCCCGGGATGCTCGCGCAGCCAGGCGGCCAACCGGCCCGCCTGGCCGGCCGCCGCGTGCTCGCCGCGCCCGGAGAGCACCCAGACCACCGGCCGATCGGTGCGGTCCGGTGTCGCGGCGGGCTCGGCGGGGAGCGGGGGTGCCGCCTCCAGGACGAGGTGGGCATTGGTGCCGCTGATCCCGAACGACGACACCGCCGCACGCCGGGGGCGGCCGTGCTCCGGCCAGTCCCGTGCGGTGGTCAGCAGCCGCACCGCTCCGGACTCCCAGTCCACGTGCGGGCTCGGCTGGTGCACGTGCAGCGTCGCGGGCAGCACCCCGTACCGTAGCGCCGAGACCATCTTGATCACGCCGGTCACCCCGGCGGCGGCCTGGGTGTGGCCGATATTGGACTTCACCGACCCCAGCCACAGCGGGGTCTCCCGATCCCGGCCGTAGGTGGCAAGGAGCGCCTGCGCCTCGATGGGGTCACCCAGCGCGGTCCCGGTGCCGTGCGCCTCGACGACGTCCACGTCCGCGGTGGTCAGCCCCGCGGCGGCGAGCGCACGGCGGATCACCCGCTGCTGGGCGGGGCCGTTCGGCGCGGTCAGGCCGTTGGAGGCGCCGTCCTGGTTCACCGCGCTGCCGCGCAGCACCGCCAGCACCGGATGGCCGTTGGCCCGCGCCTCCGAGAGCCGTTCCAGCACAACAACACCCGCGCCCTCGGCGGGGCCGAAGCCGTCCGCGGCGGCGTCGAAGGCCTTGCAGCGGCCGTCCGCGGCGAGACCCCGCTGCCTGCTGAGATCGATGAACGGCCCCGGCGTCGCCATCACGGTGACGCCGCCGGCGAGCGCCATCGAGCACTCCCCCGAGCGCAGCGCCTGGCCCGCCAGGTGCAGCGCCACCAGCGAGGACGAGCACGCCGTATCCACCGTCACCGCCGGGCCCTCCAGCCCGAGCACGTAGGACAGCCGTCCCGACACCACGCTGCCGGAGGTGCCGGTGAGCAGGTACCCCTCGACCTGTTCCGATACCCCCGCGGTGCCGAGCCGCGGACCGTAGTCCTCCGGCATGGCGCCGACGAACACGCCGACATCGCTGCCGCGCACCGATTCCGGGGCGATACCGGCGTTCTCCAGCGCCTCCCAGCCGGTCTCCAGCAGCAGCCGCTGCTGCGGATCCATCGCCAGCGCCTCGCGCGGCGAGATCCCGAAGAACTCGGCGTCGAAATCGGCGGCGTCGTGCAGGAATCCGCCTTCCCTCGCGTAGGACTTGCCCGTGGCGTCCGGGTCGGGGTCGAACAGGTTCGCCAGGTCCCAGCCGCGGTCGGCGGGGAAGGCCGTGACGGCGTCGCCGCCGTCGAGCACCAGCTGCCACAGCTGCTCGGGGGTGCTGATCCCGCCGGGCAACCGGCAGGCCATGCCGATCACGGCCAGCGGTTCGTCGTCCGGCCCGGCCCGCCGCACGGGCTCCGGCTCGGCGGGGTCCTCGGTACGGACGAGCCGCAGCAGGTGAGCGGCGACGGCCGCGGGCGTCGGGTGGTCCAGCGCGATCGTGGTCGCCAGTTCGAGGCCGGTGATCTCGATGAGTTTCGCGCGCAGCTCGACCAGGGTCAGCGAATCGAAGCCCAGATCGCGGAAGGCGCGATCGGCGCCGATGCTGCCTGCGTCCGGCTCGCCGACGACGGCCGCGGCCCCGGCGCGGACCAGGGCGAGCACCCGCCGGTCCTGTTCGGCGCGCGGCAGCCCCGCGAGCCGTTCCGCGAGCACCGATCCCGATCCGTCCGGCCGCTCGTTCGCGGGCTCGGGCCGCACGCCGGGCAGGTCGTGCAGCAGCGGCCGCGGGCGTGCCAGCGCGAAGGTGGAATGGAACCGGGGCCAGTCGGCGTCGACCACGGTGACCGTGCGCTCCCGGTGGTCGACGACCTGCTGCAGCGCCTCCACCGCGAGTTCGGGCGGCATCGCCGTCAAGCCGCTGCGCGCGAGCCTGCCGCCCAGCGCACCGGCGGCCATGCCCCGCTCCGCCCACGGCCCCCAGGCGATCGCCGTGGCCGGCAGCCCCGCTGCGCCGCGCTGTTCGGCCAGGGCGTCCAGGTAGGCGTTCGCGGCGGCGTACGCGCCCTGCCCGGCACCACCCCAGATGCCCGCGCCCGAGGAGAACAGGACGAACAGGCGCAGCTCGGGGCGGCCGGTGAGGAGTTCGTCGAGCACCGAGGCGCCGAATGCCTTGGCACCGAGGGTATGCGCGAGGGCTTCGAGATCGGTGTCGGCCAGCGGCAGGTCGCAGTCGGTGCCCGCGGCGTGCAGCACGGCGGAGATCGGGATATCGGCCAGCACCGCGGTGAGGGCGGCGCGGTCGGCGGTGTCGCAGGCCAGGATCCGGACCTCGCAGCCCGCGTCCCGCAGCTCGGCACCGAGTTCCGCGGCGCCGGGGGCACCCTGGCCGCGGCGGCTGAGCAGCACCAGGTGCCGCGCACCCCGGCGCACGGCCCAGCGCGCGAGGTGCGCGCCGAGCGCGCCGGTGCCACCGGTGATCACCACCGTCGCCGCCGTCCAGCCGTCGTCGGCGACCGGATCGGCCAGCGGCGGAGCCTGCACGAGCCGCCGCACCAGGATTCCGGCGCGGCGCACCGCGATCTGGTCCTCACCGGTGCCCGACGCCATGGCGGCGCAGACCCGATCCCAGCTCGCGGCGTCCGGCTCGGCCGGCAGGTCGATCGATCCGCCCCATCCCCCGGGGTTCTCCAGGGCGGCGACCCGCCCCAGACCCCACACCGCGGCCTGCGCCGGATGCCGGACCGGGTCGGACGGGCCGGTGCCGACGGCTCCGCCGGTGAGGCACCACAGCGGAGCCGCGATTCCGGCATCGCCGAGCCCGTGCAGCAGCGCCAGCGTGGCGGCCGATCCGGCCGGGACCGCCGGGTATCCGGGATGCGGATGCTCGTCCAGCCCGAGCAGCGAGACGACGCCGGCGATGTCGCCGCCGAGCGCGTCCACGGCGGCGCGCCAGTCGTCGCGCTCCGCCCCGGGCGGGCGCAGGCGTTCGACCGTGGCGCCGTGCCGTTCGAGCGCGGCGACGCACTGCTCGGTCCACGAAGCGTGCTCTCCGGCGACCAGCCACCGCCCGGTGAGCGCCGCCGCCGGGAAGCCGTCCGGGGCGGGCTTCCAGACGACCCGGTGCCGCCAGGAATCGATCCGCGAGCGCCGCCGGTGGGTCTGCCGCCAGGCGGCCAGGCCGGGCAGCACCGCGGCCCAGGCGGCGGTGCCCGCGTCCGCGGGGGCGATCGTCTCGTTCAGCTCGCGGACGTCGCCGCGGTCGATCAGCTCCCAGAACCGGGCGTCGTCAGCGGCTCGGACGGTGGCGGGGGTCGTTTCGAGCCAGTACCTCCGGTGCTGGAAGGCGTAGGTCGGCAGCTCCACCCGATGCCCGCCGCGCTGCTCACCCGTGGTCAGGTCGACCGGTGTGCCGGTGACGAACAACTGCGCGGCGGCGGTCCGCAGTTGCCGCTGTTCGGGCTGGTCGCGCCGCAGCGATCCGACCACGACGCCGGTGCCGGCGAGGGTCTCCCCGATGGCGGTGGTGAGCACCGGATGCGGCGAGACCTCGACGAACCGGGTGAACCCGGCATCAATGGCCGCGCCGACCGCGCCGTGGAACGCGACGGTGGCGCGCAGGTTCTCGTACCAGTACTCGCCGCTCACCGCGTCCGGATCGAGCACGCTCGCGGTCACCGTCGAGTACACCGGCACCCGGCCGCGCGCCGGGACGATTCCGGCCATGGCCCGCACCAGTTCGGTGCGCAGCACCTCGACCGCGGGTGAGTGCGACGGGTAGTCCACCGGCAGCCACCGGGTCCGCACCTCCGCGCCCAGCCCCGCGACGACCCGCTCCAGCGCGGCGCCGGAGCCGGAGAGTACCACCGACGCCGGGCCGTTCACCGCGGCGAGGGCGACGCGCCCGTCGGCCAGCTCACCGGCGAACCGCTCGCGCACCTCGGCCACCGGGACACCGGCCGAGAGCATCGTCCCGGTACCGGCCAGCGTCCGCAGCGCGGCGCTGCGCAGCGCCACCACCCGCGCGCCGTCCTCCAGGCTCAGCACCCCGGCCACCGCCATCGCGGCGATCTCGCCCTGCGAGTGCCCGATCACCGCCGCGGGCCGCACGCCGCCCGCCTCCCACACCGCCGCGAGCGAGACCATGACCGCCCACAGCACCGGCTGCACGACGTCCACCCTGGCCAGCAGTTCCTCGTCCCCGATGGCAGCGCGCAACGACCACGAAACATAGGGTGCGAGTGCGCTTTCGCACTCGGCCATCCGCTCCGCGAACACCGGGGAGGTGGCGAGCAGCTCCCGGCCCATACCGAGCCACTGGCCGCCCTGCCCCGGAAAGACGAACACGACACCGGAATCCGCGGCCACGGCGCCGGACACCACGCCCGGGTGCGGCACCTCGGTGGCGGCGGCGTCGAGCGCCGCCAGCAGTTCGGCGCGGTCGGCGCCGAGCACGACCGTCCGGTTCTCGAACAGCGACCGCGATTCGAGCAGCGCGCGGCCCGCGTCGGCCAGCCACGCCCGCGTCGTCACCGTCTCCGGTTGTGCTCGCAGCCATCCGGCGATCCGCTCCGCCTGCGCGGTGGCCGCCCGGCGGCCACGACCGGACACCACCCATGCCAGCGGGGTCTCGACCGGTCCGGGATCGGCGCCCGGCGGCTCCGGGATGTCCGGCGCCTGCTCCACGATGACGTGCGCGTTCGTCCCGCTGATCCCGAACGACGACACCGCCGCCCGGCGGGGGCGGCCGGTCTCCGGCCAGTCCCGCGCCGCCGTCACCAGCTCGACCGCGCCGGCGGCCCAGTCCACCTCCGGCGTCGGTTCGTCCACGTGCAGGGTCGCCGGCATCACCCCGTGCCGCAGCGCCAGCACCGCCTTGATCACCCCGGTCACCCCGGCGGCGGCCTGGGTGTGGCCGATATTCGACTTCACCGAGCCCAGCCGTACCGGCTCGCCGCCGTGCCTGTCCTGCCCATAGGTGGCGAGCAGCGCCTGGGCCTCGATGGGATCGCCGAGCGCCGTTCCGGTGCCGTGTGCCTCGACCAGATCCACATCGGCGGTGGTCAATCCGGCCGCGGCCAGCGCGCGGCGGATCACCCGCTGCTGCGCGGGGCCGTTCGGCGCCGTCAGCCCGTTCGAGGCGCCGTCCTGGTTCACCGCGCTGCCGCGCAGCACCGCCAGCACCCGATGCCCGTTCGCCCGCGCCGCCGACAACCGCTCCAGCACGAGGACGCCGACGCCCTCGGCCCACCCGGTGCCGTCGGCGGCGCCGGCGAAGGACTTGCACCGCCCGTCCGGGGCCAGCCCGCGCTGCCGCGCGAAATCCACGAAGATGCCGGGGGTGCCGAGCACGGTCACCCCGCCGGCCACCGCCAGCGAGCATTCCCCCGAGCGCAGCGCCTGCCCCGCCAGGTGCAGGGCGACCAGCGACGACGAGCACGCGGTATCCACCGTCACCGCCGGGCCGTGCAGCCCCAGCGCGTACGCCACCCGGCCGGACACCACGCTGCCGGCCGAGCCGGTCAGCAGATACCCCTCGACACCGTCCGCGGCGTCCTGGCTTCCCAGCCGAGGGCCGTAGTCCTCCGGCATCACTCCGACGAAGACGCCGGTATCGCTGCCGCGCAACGATACCGGGTCGACGCCGGCGCGCTCCAGCGCCTCCCAGCTCGTCTCCAGCATCAGCCGCTGCTGCGGGTCCATCGCCAGCGCCTCACGCGGCGAGATCCCGAAGAAACCCGCATCGAAATCGCCCGCACCGTCCAGGAATCCGCCCTCGCGGGCGTAGGACTTGCCCGCGGCGTCCGGATCGGAGTCGAACAGGTTCGCCAGATCCCAGCCGCGGTCGGCCGGGAAGGTGGTCACCGCGTCGCCCTCGTCCAGCAGGAACTGCCAGAACCGGTCGGGGTCGGAGATTCCGCCGGGCAGCCTGCACGCCATGCCGACCACCGCGAGCGGTTCGGCGGCGGGCATCGGCGGTGCGGTGTGCTCGGTACCGAGGTCGGCGCCGCCGCGCAGGAATTCCGCCACCGCGAGCGGGGTCGGGTGGTCGAAGACGAGGGTCGCGGGCACCGCCGCGCCCGTGGCCTCCGCGAGCGCGCGTTGCAGCCGCGTCGCCATGATCGAGTCGAAGCCGAGGTCGCGGAAGGTCAGGTCGACGGCGACACCGCTCGGGTCGGTGTGGCCGAGTACGACCGCCGTGTGCTTGCGTACGAGCTCGAGTGCGTCGCCGGCTCCGGCGATCGGGGCTACAGGCCGCGGATCGGCCGCTGCCGCGGGCGCCGGAATCGGACCAGGCTCGGCGCCGACAGTCTCCGCCCAGAAGGACCGGCGCTGGAAGGCGTAGGTCGGCAGCCGCACCCGCCGCACGTCCGGGCCGTACACGGCGGCCCAGTCGATCACGGTGCCGGTGACGAAGAGCTGGGCCGCCGCGAGCAGCAGCTGCGCGCGCTCGGGCTGATCGCGTCGCAGCGACCCCACCACCACCCCGGTGCCGCCGAGTGTCTCCTCGAGGGCCCCGGCCAGCACGGGATGCGGCGAGACCTCGACGAACCTGGTGAATCCGTCGGCGGCGGCCGCGGTCACCGCATCGTGGAAAGCGACCGTGCCACGCAGGTTCTCGTACCAGTATCCGGTGTCCATGCGGGTGGTGTCGAGTACACGGGCGGTAACCGTCGAGTACACCGGCACCCGGCTCGCTACGGGCGTGAGCCCGGTCAGGGTCCGGGTCAGTTCGTCGCGCAGGATCTCGACGCCGGCGGAGTGCGAAGGGTAGTCCACGGGAAGCCACCGGGTCCGCACCTCGGCTCCGAGGCCGTCCACGACCTGCTGGAGTTCGGGCTCGGGGCCGGAGAGCACCACCGAGGCGGGGCCGTTGACCGCCGCGATCGCCACCCGGCCCCCGGTCAGCGGGTCGGCGCAGTGTTCGCGTATCCGGTCGAGCGGCAGCGCGATCGAGAGCATGGTTCCGGTACCGCGCAGAACACGCAATGCGGTACTGCGCGAAGCCACCACCCGGGCGGCATCCGGAAGGCTGAGCGCACCGGCGACGACCGCCGCGGCGATCTCGCCCTGCGAGTGCCCGATGACAGCGGCAGGGCGCACGCCGTGCGCCTCCCACACGGCCGCCACGGAGACCATGACCGCCCACAGCAACGGCTGCAGCACATCCACCGGCCGCACGGTCGCTTCGTCACCGGATGCGAGCACCTCGGACAGCGACCACGGCACCCAGGGCGCGAGCGCCGCCTCGCATTCGGCCAGCCGGCGGGCGAAAACCGTCGAGGTGGCGAGCAATTCCCGGCCCATGCCGAGCCACTGCCCGCCCTGCCCCGGAAAGACGAATACCGCACCGCGCTCGCCCGGCGCCACCACACCGGTGACCACCGCCGGGTGCGGCTCGCCCGCGGCCAGCGCCGCGACGCCGGACCACAGCGTTGCATGATCACCGCCGACCACAACGGCCCGATTCTCGAACCGCGTGCGCGTCGAGGCCAGGGACCATCCGGTGTCCCGAATATCGGTGCCGGGATTTTCCCCTGCCCATTCCGACAGCGCCGCCGCCTGGGCGTGCAGCGCGGCCTGCCCCCGTGCGGAGAACACCCACGGCACGGGCCCCTCCGGCTCGGGGCGTACGACCGGTTTCCGCGCCCGGGTGCCGGGTGCGCCGGACAGCACGACGTGGCAGTTGACACCGCCGAAGCCGAACGATGACACGCCGCCGTGAACAGGGGTGTCACCATCGCCGAGCGCGACAGCCGAACGCGCGACCGCAATGCCGGATCCCGCCAGATCCATGCTGGGATTCGGTTTCTCGAAATTAAGGCTCGCGGGATACTTGCTGTTCTCGATACTCAGCGTCGCTTTGATGAATCCGGCTATTCCGGCGGCACCGTCGAGGTGGCCGATATTGGTTTTCACCGAGCCGACCAGCAAAGGTTCGGCACGTCGCGGAAAATCTCTCGATACCGCCCCGAGCGCGGCCGCTTCGACGACGTCCCCGATTGCGGTCCCGGTACCGTGCAATTCGATGAAATCGATATCCGCAGCGGTGACACCGGCGCGCAGGAGCGCATTCCGGATAACTTTCTCCTGCCGTTCGGCACTCGGTGCCGTCAACCCGAAAGTGGCACCATCGTTGTTCACGGCACTGCCGCGGACAACGGCATAGATATGGTCACCGGATTCGAGCGCCGCATGGAGACTTTTCAGAACGACGACACCGGCGCCTTCACCGGGCACGAAACCGTTCGCGCGGGAATCGAATGTGAAACATCTGCGGTCGGGTGAGATGACACCGAGTTCGTTCAGCAGTCGATGTCGCCGAGTGGTCAGGTCGATGTTCACCCCGCCGGCGACGGCGGTGTCGGATTCGCCGGTGCGAATGCTCTCGCACGCCATGTGCACGGCCACCAGCGACGAGGACTGGGCCGTGTCGACGAGCAGGCTGGGCCCGGTGAGGTCGAGGAAATACGACAGCCGGTTCGCGACGACAGCCCGGCTACCACCGGTTATGGCGTAGTGACCGTGCCTGGCGACGTAGTCGTCACCGGAAACGCCGAGGAAGACGCCGACCGGTTCCCCGGCCAGTGCCCCGGGAACGATACCCGCGTCCTCGAAGGCCTCCCAGGCGGTCTCCAGCATCAACCGTTGCCGCGGATCCATCGCCGCGGCTTCGTTGGGCGAAATACCGAAGAACTCCGGATCGAAAGTATCGACCCGCTTCAGATAACCCCCGTCCGGTAATACCGAATCGGTGAGATTACAGAGCAGAGTGCGCGAATCCGACGGTGGACCCACCCCACTCGACGCCGTCGTCAACATTTTCCATAGAGCAGCAACACTATCGGCGCCGGGGAATCGGCAAGATATTCCGACTACAGCGACAGGGTCTGAGTCGAGCAATATAGAAACTCCTCCACCGCTGCACACAGTCGACAGACCGCAGCAATTCCCGTAAATACTGTCCCGATCCCCCTCTCGCACTTCGACGGTAACCCCCGTCTACGGGGCTGTCAACCGGAGAGGCAATCATGCAGCAGACGTGAAAGATGGCTTTCCGTTACGGGTGTCACCGAACGGGGTTTGCCTTCAGCGCACCTCGCTCGGGATTGCGAAAAAATAGCCCTATGATTCCGCTGGCTCCCGAGCGCGGCGTGGCACCCGCCCCCAGCTACCTCCAGCTCATCGAACGGCGCACTCGACCAATTTGAAGGTAAAGTCACCTGCAAATTTATATGCACGGCAGTTACCGGGCGAGCACCCTCCTCGCCCGCGAAGGTTTACCCACTCGGAACGCGCGCCCGAGCCGGGACGCCCGCGGTGGTGGCAGCGGGATGCCGATCATTCTCGGGGCAGAGCCATAGCTCACGGATTGCGGATCGCCGGTCGGCCATCCCGGAGGACTCCGCGCCGCCGAGTCAATCGGCATCCTCCCGCGATGAACCGTTCACAGCAGATTGATTCCTGTCCGTGGTGCCGCCTCCGCTCGACGTACCAGCCACCGACGTCCCGGTGATCGGGATCCACGGCCCGAGCTCGGTCACGGATCACGGGCGTGGCGATGCGAATCGTCGCCTCGCGAGACGACCGGAAACCGGTCGCGGCCGACGCGCTACGTGGATCCTCGCGGGAGGTGCTGCTGCGCTCGACACTGAGCGCGGCGGGTATCGACCCGGACCGCGGCCTCACCCTGATCGACCTGACCTTCGCCGACATGACCAATGCCTACGCGGGTAGGCAGATCGACGCCTTCTCCTCGGCCGAACTCGGCCCGTCGGTCGCCGAGCAGCGCGGCGCGCACGACATCGTGAGCCCGGGCGACACCCCCCGTCGGGAAGGTCGATATCGGGCTGGCGACCACGCAGCGGGTGATCGACACCGACCCCGCACTGGTGAGCGCCGTGGTCGCCACGTACCGGGAAGCCCTGCGGCACATGGACACCGACCGCGAGTAGCGGCGGCAACGGGTGGTCGGACATTTCGGCCACGACTGGGCCGTCGCCACGACCGCCGTCGCCAGCACCTGGCCACCCGCGGACCTCGCCGAGCAGTACGTCACCCCGCTGCCGCGCCGGCTCCGACCGGCAAATGCCTGGTCAGCCCGCTCTATTGCGGTCGCCGATCTCGCGGTGGGTTCCGGCGAGGCGACCAGCGGCACGCTGTGGCGGCACTACGCGGCCAGCGCACTGCGGGTGCTCAACGGGTTCCTGATCGCAGCCGCACTGGCGATCCCGCTGGGGCTGCTCATCGGCCGAATCCGGGTGGTGGAGCGGCTGCTCGACTCCACGGCCGGGCTGCTGCGCCCCATCCCGGTGACCGCGTGGGCGCCGCTGGTGCTGCTGCCGATCGGCTTCGGCGACCGCTCCACCATCTTCCTGATCGTGCTCGCCGCGTTCTTCCCGATCCTGGTCAACACCATCGCGGGCGCTTCCACGGTCTCGCCGCGGCTGCTGGAGGCCGCCGCCATGCTCGGCACCCCCGCCTGGAAGAGCTTGACCCTCACCTGCGCGCGGCCACCCGCAACCGCCCCGGGCTCGTCTGAGCCCCGCGGAGGAGCACCCTCATGACCAGCACCGTCCGCCTCGGCGCGCCGATCACCATCGCCGCGCTCGGCAAGCAGTTCCCTTCCGAACAGGGCCCGGTCACCGCCGTCGCGGACCTGGACCTCGATATCGCGGCGGGCGAGTTCATCGCCGTGGTCGGCGCCAGCGGCTGTGGCAAGTCCACCGTGCTGCGCATGCTCGCCGGCTTCGAGACCCCGACCTCGGGGCGGCTCGAGGTCGCAGGCGCGCCCGTGCGCGGGCCGGGCCCGGACCGCGGCGTCGTGTTCCAGGACTACGGCCTGTTCCCGTGGCTGACCGTGCAGGAGAACGTCGCCTACGGGCCGAGGCAGACCGGCGCCTCCCGCCGCGACGCCGCCGCGCGGGCCGCCCGCTACATCGAGCTCGTCGGCCTCACCCGGGTCGCGAAACGCTTCCCGGAGCAGCTCTCCGGCGGAATGCAGCAGCTCATGGGCGAGCCGTTCGGCGCGCTCGACGCCCTCACCCGCGGTTCGATGCAGCGCGAGCTCGAGCGGATCCATCGCGAGACCGGGACCACCACGTTGTTCGTCACGCACAGCGTTGAGGAGGCGGTGTACCTGGCGGATCGGGTGGTGGTGATGAGCGGCGGGATCTCGCACGGGACGCCGGGGCACGTCAAGGCGGTGGTTCCGGTGGAGCTGGATCGGCCGCGGGATGTGAACGATGCGGCGTTCACCGATCATCGGCGGCGGATCAGCGCGCTGATCGAGCACTGAGCGGTCCCGCAGGGTCGCACCGCTCCGGCGTGCCGGACTCCAGTAGTGTTCGCCGGTTCTGTCCGAATCTGTTGTGGGAGCATACCTGTCGGTGTACGCGCTCGCCGTGAACCTGCCGGCGCGCGCCGCTCGTTCCGAACTCCGCCTGATCCGGTGGCGCCTCCGCAGGGCGGAGCATCTCCTGCTGCAACTTGCAGTTCGTTGTCACGCCCCGGTTCCGCGCTGCCGCTCTGTCGTCCAATTCCTTTCCGCCGTCGAAAGCGGCAATCGGACACGTTGACCAATTCGGTTCGGCCGAGCCGGAGTCGACAGGGTGGCTGCGCCGCAGCTGAAGGCACGCAGCGTGCGCGAACGTCGAAGATCGCCACCTGGAGCCTCCAGCGGACCGCACCTTCGGAGCATGCTCGCAGCTACTTTGCGGCGAGTCCGAAGAGACTGAGCAGCAACAGTATTCGCCGTATTATTCGGGGTTGTCCCAGCACTCTGTTCGCGCTGACGCGGGCGGACTCGCCCCCGAGGATTCGGAGCCCGATGCCACGTCGAGACCTGCACGCCGTTTTCCGGTCGAACGATCCGGACTTGCGGGCGGTCGATGTGTTCACCAACCGGGAGAGCGAATACGAGGCGGTCGTCCGCAGCATCAGGACCGTCCGCGCGGAAACGGACTCGCAGTCGTTCGATGTCGAGGACATGGAACAGCCGCGGCGCAACGTTCTGGTCTTCTACGGCGTAGGCGGAATCGGCAAGACGACGCTGTCGAAAACGCTGACCGCCTGGCTGGCCGACCCCCGGACCGGGCCGTCCCAGTGGCAGCCCCCCGAGCAGGCGTTACCCCGCACCGTGCCGATCCGGGTCGATCTGGCTCGGAGCCGCGCCGTCGACATCGAATCGATCGTGCTCACGGTGCGCGCGGAACTCTCGGTCCTCGGACGCCCGATGCCCGCGTTCGATCTGGCTCTGCAGCGCTACTGGGAGCACAACCGGCCGGGTGAGTCGCTGCAGGCGCACCTGGCGAGCCACTCCGGACTGCGCCGATTCGCTGATTCGCTCCCGGCGCAGATCGATTCGGCGATCGGCGATGCCGCGCAACTTCTCGGACTTCCCGGCACCGTGGGCCTGCTGGCCGGCCGGGGCATCGCGGCCGCGATCCGCGGGCTGCGTCAACGCCGCCGCAGGCACCACGCGCTGGCGTGCCGTCGCCTGCCCGACCTGCTCGATGCCGACCCGGACATCGAAGCCCTGAGCTTCTACCCGCATCTGCTGGCCTGGGATCTGGCGCACCTGCCCGGCGGGCGCTCGGCGCTCCCGGTCATCATGCTCGACACCTTCGAAGACGTCGGTGACCGCACCGACCGTGAACGGGAACGCCTGCTCCAGCGCCTGGTCTGGCTGATGCCCAACGCCGTGTTCGTCATCACCGGCCGGAACCGCCTGCAGTGGGACGACGAACGCTTGAACGACGTGCTGGACTGGGCCGGCACCCGCTGTTGGCCACAGCTGGGCACCCAGGCCGACGGTGAGCCGCGGCAGCATTTGGTCGGGTACCTGTCGCCGCAGGACTGCCACGACTACCTGGCCCGGCGCATCACCCACCTCGACGAACCCCTCATTCCGCCGCATATCCGGGCGATCATCGCCACCCGGTCGGAGGGATTGCCGCTCTATCTCGACCTGGCGGTCACGCGCTACCTCACGCTGTATCGCAGGCTGGGTACGATGCCCGCCATGCGCGAGATCGATCACGACTTTGCCGCGCTGGTCGACCGGATCTTCCGCGATCTCACCACCGAAGAACGCCATATGGCTCGGGCGGTCAGTTTGTTCGACTCGTTCTCGGTGGACCTCGCAACCGCTACGGCGGGGCTCGAACGCGACGGGGTCGCCCTGCGTCTGATCGACCGGCCGTTCATCGAACATGATTCGACCGGACTGTGGCCCTACCGGCTGCACAATCCGGTGCGTTCGGCACTGCGCGACGCCGACCACCGCGGCGAGGACAGCTGGAGCGCCGCCGACTGGCGGCGCGCTGCCCAGCGCGCCTTCGACGCCCTCGGCACCGGCCGGGATCGCACCGCCGCTCGCGGGGACCGCCGCATTCTGGTCAACTGTCTGACCCAGGGGCTGCGGCTGGCTCGCGATTTCGACCTTCCGTTGGATTGGCTCATCGATGCCGCCTTCGCCTACGTCGGCGATTCGGTGTGGGACTCGCTCGAGGTCGGCGATCCCCTGCTGCCGAGGGGCTTCCCGCCACCGACCGGCGGCGCGGCGACAGCACTGATCACCACCCTCGGAATCATCGCCCGACGCAACCGCGTTCCCCGGCACCGGACCGCCGACGAACTGCGCGCGGTGCTGGATGCCGGGCATCTGCCCCCTGACCTCGTCGAGCTTCCGCGCTACTACCTGGCGATGTGCGAACGCGACCTCGGGCATCTGGCCGCCTCCATGAACGGTATGCGGCTCGTCGCCGACGCCGGCGGGCGGTTGTCCGCAGACGCCGCACGCGGACTGTTCCACCTGGCCCGGCGGCTCGGGCGCTTCCGCGATGCGCTCACCACCGTGGAAACCCTCGGCGACGACGGCAAACAACATCGCGCCCGCGGTGAACTCTGGTGGTCGCAGGGCGATATATCCATGGCGTGCGCCTGCCTCGCCCGTGCCCGTGACGACGCCTTCCGAGCCGGGTTCAGCGGAGAAGCCGCGCTGTGCCAGGCCTACCTGTCGTTCTCCGCCGCTTTCGAGGACCGGCCACGCGCGCTGGAGCAGATCGACCACGCGACGAACCTGCTCGGCGCCGCGCCCGTCGGCTGGGCCACACTGCAGGTCGAGGTCGCCCGCCTGGTGGCCGACGCGGGCCACGATCCCGAGTTACCCGGCCGCGCCCGTGCGGTCGCCGCCACCACGCGGGCAGCCGGGTTGAGCTCGCTGTGCGCCTACGCGTCCCTCGCCGCCTGCTTCCATGCCGCCGTCCTCGAGTCCGATACGCTGACCGAGCAGGCCCGTAGCTGGTTGTACGACTGCGTTCACGGTGACGAGTTCGCCTATCTCATCGAGATCGCGCACATGTTCACCGGCTCGAATCTCCCCCCTGATGTCGCACGAGCCGACTGGATCGAAGGGCAACCAGCTGCCCGAAATCGCTGGCGCCTGCTCGTCTCGGAACGGCGCAGGCAACTCATGACAACCGAAAGGACGTGACTCGCAGCCGATGGCCGACTACACCACGATCGACGACGTGGACCTCGCACGTGTCAGCACCGACTACGGTCTGCACAACCCGTCGATCCGTGTTCTACCCGGTGGCGCCGCCAACTCGAGCTTCACCGTCGGCACCGACACCGACACCTACGTGCTGACCGTCCTGGACAACCACGACCCGGTCACGGCTCACCGACTCGTCCAGGTCACCACGGCACTGTTCGAGCACGGCCTTCCGACTGCCGAGATCGTGCCCGCTCGCGACGGCCGGACGGTGACCGAGGCGAACGCCCGCCCGGCCGTCCTGAAACGGTGGATCGAAGGTACTGTTCACGATTCGCTGCCGGTCCCGCTGCTCGGTGACGCCGGCGCCACACTGGCCTCGCTGCACCGCGCGCCCGTCGACCTGCCCAGCCTGCCGCGACACACTCGGCGTCTTTCGGAGCAGCAGGAAGCCGAGATCTCCCGGTTCACCGACCACGAGTTCGCCGATTGGCTGCGGACCCGCCTGGATCGGTTGCGCGGCGATCACGGTACCCGGCCCGACACCATCACGCACGGAGATCTGTTCGCCGACAACCTGATCGAGCGGCCCGACCACACCCTGGCGGTCATCGACTGGGAGACCGCGTCGCTGGACGACCCGCTGCTCGACCTCGGAATGGCCGTCGTCGGACTTGCCCGCCTCGACGACCACATCGACATCGAACGGACGGAGCGCCTCGTCGAGGGCTACCACGCCGTGCTGCCGCTGACCGAGGACGACCGCGCGATCCTGCCGCGTCTGGCCGAGTACGCCGCCCTGGTGATCGCCTTCCACCGCTACTACCGACACAACGTCCGTTTCCCGAATCCGGCACGCGCACAGAGTCATCGGCCGATGATGCGCCTGGTCGACAACATGCGGGCGATCCGGGTCTGACCCGCTCGGGGATTCGCTGGCAGAGGGTGGGGCGACGATGTCGGTGTTCTCCGGTACCGAACGGGACAGCGCGGCCGACATCGCGAGAATCGCCCGCAAGGTTCAGCACGACGGATTCGCCTTCGAAGAATCGGCGACCATCCTGCGTCACGTCGGAGCCGGTCCCGGATGGGACCGGCTCCACCGCGCCTGGGACGACCTCCCGCTCGACCACTATCTCCATTCCGGTCACCGCTTCCGGCGACGCCGCTACGGCCGATTCCACACCACCCAGGGCGGCGACCTGCGGCCACGCCCGCACGGGCCCTATTTCCAGACACCGGAGACCAACCCCTACGCAGGTGGGATCGATCGGCACTACCAGCCGATCATGACTCCGACCTGGCAGAGCGGGCTGTTCCAGGCGCTCGTCGCGCTCGACACCGAGATCGTGTCCACCGCACTGGCAGAGCCCAGCGCCTGGAACGCCGATGTCCATCTGTTCCGCATCGAGGCATCCGAAGGCGAACCCGCCTCTCCCACACCGGAGGGGATCCATCGCGACGGTAACGTCGCGTTCGCCGTCCACCTGTTCGACTACCGCTGCCGCGGCGGCCGCACCTCGTTGTACCGGGGTGACGAGGTCATCACCACAACTCTCGCCGAGCGCGGCGACACCCTGATCGTCGATGATCGCCGCCTCCTGCACTGCGTCTCCGACATCCTGCCCGCGAGCAACCAGGTCAGCGGTTCCCGCGACGTGATGATCGTCGACTTCTACCGTTGAGTGTGTTCTCCTCGAGGTCCGGAAGTGGTCCCTACGACTTCCGGTTTGGTTCGGACCCGACAGCACGTCTTGAATGTCTCGACGTGACGACAGACGAAGCGCCGAGCGGCGTCGATCAGGAGCACGGCGAGCCGCGGGTCGTTCTCGGCGTGGTGGCGGCACCCGGCCCGGCAATCGAACTGGCCCGCCGGCACCTGGGCGACCCCGCCTTCGCCACCGGACTCGGCACCCGCCTGGCCGGAGCCGAGTGGGAGGTCGACCTGGTCGAAGACCGCCTGGTCACGCCCCCGGCCGGCGACGGCGAGATCGTGGCGGCCGCGCGAGAGATGATGCTGGCCCGCGGCTGGGACGTGGTCCTCGACGTCACCGACCTCCCGCTGCACGAACGCCGGCGCCCGGTGCTGGCCCACGCCAGCCCGCTGCACGGCGTCGCGGTGATCTCGATCCCCGCGCTCGGCCCCCGCGGCCGCGGCAGGCGCCTGAACGAGATCGCGGCCGAACTCGTGGCGCGCCTGCTCGGCGACGACCCGGACGATCCCACCGAACTGACCCACCGGGTGCGCGAACTCGGCACCGACACCGAGCCGGGCGCCTCGGCCTTCACCGCCCGCGTCCTGACCGGCAATCTGCGGCTGATCACCGGCATGGTGCGGGCCAATCAGCCGTGGCGGCTCACCCTGCGGCTCTCGCGGGCGCTGGCGGCGGCCGCGGCGGCAGGGGTGTTCGCGCTGATCACGTCGGATATCTGGCGGATGGCGGACACCTTCGGCGCGGTGCGGTCGTCCTTGGCGACGGTCGGGTCGATCGTGGCCATCGCGGCCACCCTGGTGATCGGGGCCGACCTGTGGGAGCGGGCGCCGCAGCGGCGGATGCGGGAGCAGGTGGCGATGTTCAACATCGCGACCATCGCCACCGTGCTGATCGGGGTCGGCGCCTTCTACCTGGCGCTGTTCGGGTTGGCGGTGCTGGCGGCGGCGTTCCTGGTGGTGCCCGCCGGGTTCGCCGAGGCGCTGGGGCATCCGGTCGGGATCGGGGACTACCTGGAGCTGGCCTGGCTGACGTGTTCGCTCGCCACGGTGGGCGGCGCGCTCGGGGCGGGGCTGGAGGACGACGACACCGTCCGCGAAGCGGCGTACGCCAGGCACAGCGACGCCGGATAGCTATCGCACGCTCAGCCGAATCGCCTCGGCTACGGCGTATGCGCCGGTCAAGGCGACCAGGGGCCACGCCGTCCGCGGCGAGATATCCCCCCGCCGCACGTTCCCGAGACCGGCCACGGTGTCGCTGACGTCGATCAGCAACCCGAGCCGCAGCCACCGCGCCCGCTCCCGCGGACCGGCGGTGAGATAGCCGAAACCCATGGCCAGCGCCCGGATCCCGTACACGCGCATCAGATACAGCGACTCCGGCGTACTGCGCGCCCCGAAGGCGCGGTTCAGCGCGTGCGGCGCACCCAGCGAGGCGGCACCGAGCAGTACCCGGCCCACCGCCAGCGCGACCGGAACGGTCGTGCCCTCGTTCGACACCATGAGCGAACTCCCCTCTCGACTGTTCTGAATTGAGAAGTTAGCACTTACGATTTCTGAAGTACAGGGTTCGGAAGGTTAAGCTTCCGGAACCATGGCCAAGCGCTCCTACAACCAGTACTGCGGCATCGCCCACGCTCTCGACCTGCTCGGCGAGCGCTGGTCGATGCTCATCCTGCGCAACCTGCTGCTCGGCCCCAAGCGCTACACCGACCTGATCGACGGCCTCCCCGGCATCGGAACCGGCCTGCTCAGCCAGCGCCTGAAGGAACTCGACGCCGCGGGCGTCATCACCAGGACCACCCTGCCGCCCCCCGCTGCGTCGACCGTCTACCAGCTGACCCCCGACGGTGAGGCGCTGCGCCCGGTCTTCCACTCGCTCTCCCGCTGGGGCCTGCCCAGGCTGGGCGCCCCCGAGCCGACGCAGCACCTCGATCCCGAGCTGGTCGCCCTTGCCATGGAGGCCAGGTTCCGATCGGCGCCGGGGGCCGACGGCGTCTACGAACTCCGCACGAGCGGAGCGGCTTTCCGCTTCACGATCACCCAGGAGCGGATCGAGTTCCGCGCACTGCCCGCCGAATCGCCGCGCGCGGTGCTCGCCGCCGACATCGCCGTCCTCACCGAGCTCGCCAACGGCACGCTCGCACTCGGCACCGCCATCGAGACGGGCGCGCTCGGCATCACCGGCGACCTCGCCGCCGCGGCCCCGCTCGCCGCCGCCTTCGGCCTCGTCGCAGACCGGATCCCCCGAGCTCAGAGCTCGTAGCCGAACCGGCCGCGCAGATCGGCGGTACGGCGCACTTCACGGAGTGCCGGTGATCTCCGGACCGGCCGGCTGGACCGATCGGGTGCGGGCAGATTACGGCCCGGCGGTCGCCCGGTAGCCGAAGTTGGCGAGCACCTCGGTCGTGGCCTTGGCGAAGTTGAGGGTGACGAAGTGCAGGCACGGCGCACCCTCGTCGATGAGCCGCTGCGCCAGCTCGGTGGCGATCTCGATGCCTGCCGCGCGCACGGCGGCACGGTTCTCCTCCGGGCCGTCGCCCGCGGCCCCGTGCAGCCGGTCCAGGACCGGCGCGGGCAGGTCGCGCCCGCACAGCTCCACCGCGCGGCGCACGGTGCGCAGCGAGGTGATCGGCATGAGCTCGGGGATGATCGGTTTCGCGCCCTCGACCGGGTCGTGCGCGGCGAGCCGGTCGCGCAGCCGCAGGTAGTGCTCGACGCCGAAGAACATCTGGGTGATCGAGTACTCCGCTCCGGCCCTGAGTTTCGCGGCCGGATACGCCGTGTCGGTCTCCAGGTCCGGTGAGCGGTGGTGGCCCTGCGGGAAGGAGGCCACCCCGACGTCGAAGTCGCCGAGGTCGCGGACCATGCGGACCAACTCCTCGGCGTACGTGACCCCGGCGGGGTGCCGGTGCCAGTCGCCGAGCGGGTCGCCCGGCGGGTCGCCGCGCAGGACGAGGATGTCGCGGATGCCGCTGTCGGCGTAGGTGCCGACCAGCGCGCGCAGCTCGGCGCGGCTGTGCCCGACGGCGGTCAGGTGCGCCACCGGGAGCAGCGTGGTCTGCTGGGCCAGCTGCCCGGTGATACGGGCGGTGCGGTCCTTGGTGGAGCCGCCCGCGCCGTAGGTCATCGAGACGAAAGCCGGGTGCAGGCGCTCGAATTGCCGGACGGCGCGCCACAGCCGGGTTTCGCCTTCGGCGTCGCGCGGCGGGTTGAACTCCACGGAGAACGGGACGGGGGCGGTGGCGTCGGTACGCAGGTTCGCCACGACCGAGCGGGCGGCGGGCGTGGTTCGGACGGTCATCGTGCCGCCCGCGGGAGGTTACGCATAGTGGCCTCGGGGCTGGAAGGGACACCCCGGGGCGGCAAGGAGCCGCCCCGGGGCGGGTCAGCGCAGCGCCTGCGCCGCCGCGACGAGGTTGCGCAGCGAGGCGGTCACCTCGGCGGTGCTGCGGGTCTTGAGCCCGCAGTCCGGGTTGACCCACAGCCGTTCGGCCGGAACGGCTTTCAGCGCCAGCTCCAGCGACTTCCGTACCTCCTCCGCGCCGGGAACCCGCGGCGAGTGGATGTCGTAGACACCAGGGCCGACGCCGAGGTCGAAGCCGATCGCATTGAGGTCGTCGAGCACCTCCATGTGCGAGCGCGCCGCCTCGATCGAGGTGACGTCGGCGTCCAGGCCGTGGATCGCCCCGATGACCTCGCCGAACTCCGAGTAGCAGAGGTGGGTGTGGATCTGGGTGGCGTCGGCGACGCCGGCGGTGGCGAGCCGGAACGCCTCGACCGCCCAGTCCAGGTAGGCGGCCTGGTCGGCCCGGCGCAGCGGCAGCAGTTCGCGCAGCGCGGGCTCGTCCACCTGGACGACACCGATGCCCGCCGCCTCCAGATCCACCGTCTCGTCCCGGATGGCCAGTGCGATCTGCCGCGCGGTGTCGGCGAGCGGCTGGTCGTCGCGGATGAACGACCAGGCCAGGATGGTGACCGGGCCGGTCAGCATGCCCTTGACCGGCTTGGCGGTCAGCGACTGGGCGTAGGTGATCCACTCGACGGTCATCACCGCCGGGCGCGCCACGTCGCCGTAGACGATCGGCGGGCGCACGCAGCGGGTGCCGTAGGACTGCACCCAGCCGTTGACCGTCGCGGCGAAGCCGTCGAGCTGCTCGGCGAAGTACTGCACCATGTCGTTGCGCTCCGGCTCGCCGTGCACGAGCACGTCCAGCCCGATCTCCTCCTGCAGCGCGATGACCTCGGCGATCTCGGCGCGCATGCGGGTGTCGTACTCGGCCCGGTCGATCTCGCCGCGGCGGAATTCGGCGCGGGCCACCCGGATCCGGCCGGTCTGCGGGTAGGAGCCGATGGTGGTGGTCGGCAGCAGCGGCAGGTTCAGCCGCTCCTGCTGCAGGACGCGGCGCTCGTCGGCGGGGGCGCGACGGGTCGCGGCCGCGTCCAGGTCGTCGAGGCGCTCGCGCACCGAGTCCACGCGCAGGCGCGGGTCGGCCCCGCGGTCGGCCACCGCGGTGCGCGCGATCTCGAGCTGGTCGGCGACCGCGCTCTCGCCCTCGGTGAGCGCGGTGGCGAGCACCCGGATCTCGGCGAGCTTCTCGTCGCCGAAGGCGAGCCAGCCGCGCAGCCGCTGGTCCAGGTCGGTCTCCGGGGCCAGGCCGTAGGGGACGTGCAGCAGCGAGCACGAGCTGGAGACGGCGACGGCCACCCCGGCGTCGCGCAGCTCGGTCAGCCGCGGCAGCGCGTGGTCGGGGTCGGCCCGCCAGATGTTGTGGCCGTCGATCACGCCGGCGACGATCAGCTTGTCGGTGATCGACCGGGCCGCGGCGACATCCGCGTCCCCGCCCGCGACCAGGTCGACGGCGATGCCATCGATCCCGGTCTCCGCCAGCGCGGGCAGCGCCACGCCGAGGCGGCCGAAGTAGGCGGCCACCAGGATCGCCGGACGCACCGTGACCTCCGAGAGCCGCCGGTAGGTGCCGCGCACCGCCGCCAGCTCGGCCTCGGTGAGATCGGTGACCAGCGAGGGCTCGTCCAGCTGGACCCACTCCGCCCCGGCCTCGGCGAGCAGCCCGAGCAGCCGCTCGTACAGCGGGATCAGGTCGGGCAGCCGGTCGAGCAGGTCGCTGCCGTCCACCGACTTGGCCAGCTTCAGGAAGGTGACCGGCCCGACGACCACCGGCCGAGCGGGCACGCCGAGCGCCAGCGCCTCCTGCAACTCGGCCAGCGGCTTCTCCGGGTGCAGCGCGAAGGCGGTGTCCGCGGCGAGTTCGGGCACCAGGTAGTGGTAGTTCGTGTCGAACCACTTGGTCATCTCGAGCGGGGCGACCTCGGCATTGCCGCGGGCGGCGGCGAAGTACCGGTCCAGCTCGTCGGCGATCCCGGATACCCGCTGCGGCAGCGCGCCGAGCAGGACGGCGGTGTCGAGCACCTGGTCGTAGTAGGAGAAGGTGCCCACCGGCACCGAATCGAGCCCGGCGTCGAGGGCCGCCGTCAGCTGCGCGGTGCGCAGCTCCTTCGCGACGGCGTGCAGGGCCTGGGCGTTGGTGCGACCCGCCCAGTAGGACTCCGTGGCGCGCTTGAGTTCCCGGTTGGGGCCGACGCGCGGGAACCCCAGCACGGTCGCGGTAAAGGTGGTGTTCGACATCGATGAGCTCCATCAGCAGCAGCCAGGACCGCCGCCCATTCGAAGCGCACGCAGGTGGAGCCCGTGAGCATTGTTCCCGTGCCCGGGTCCACTCGGCGTAGCGCCCGATCCACGAGGCGACGACCACCGGGGACGGCGTCCCCGGTACAACGGGCAGGTCTTCGGACTCGTGGGCGTCGACCCGAGATCGGGTCGGCCCCGGGGGCCCGGGGCTGGTCCTACCGACCGTCGCTTCCCAGGCGGGTGCCCAGTGCGGGTGACGGCTGTCGTTCCCACTCACCGCTGCGGGACAGTCCCGGATTTCCACCGGGTTCCCTCTCACCCGGGGAATCGCTCTCCGGGCTTCGACGCAGGCGGGCGGGTCAGGGGCTCCTTCGACTCCGCCGCCGGCGAACCAGCTGCACCGACGAATATAGCGGATCACCGGGGAACGGGTGCCCGCGCACGACACTCACGGTCCACAGATCAGTGAACATTGATGTTCGCAGCAGTTATGGTCGTTCCACGAGGCTTCGAACGCTCCTCGCCGCCGCCCTCGCCGTGCCGGGGATGCAGGCCGCCGCCGCGCAACCGGGCGACAGCACCGTGTATTTCAGTTACGGCGGGTCCAACTGCGCGATCCGAGCCAACGGGGATGTCGGCTGCGATATCCCGGGCGGCACGAACCTCTTCGGCTTCACCGTCTACGACCTCGCCATCGACCTTCCCTTCCTGCCCGCTCACCCGACCTTCGGGCTCTTCGGCCCGCACGGGCGCGCGGGCAGCCCGCCCATCGACGGCACCCTGAGCAACGGCGGCGCCAGCTGCATCGGCGGCGGCAGGGGCGCGCTGCTCTGCACTGCCAAGGGCCACAGCTTCAGCTTCGGCTGGTCCGGAACCCAGATCAGCTGACCGACCGGACGTCACCCGGCCGGGTGTGCGCAGGTGTCGACCGGGTAGCGTCGGGCAGGTCGGCGTAGCGCCCGTCCGGGAGGCGACGGCCGCCGGACACGGCGTGTCCGGCACCGCGGGCAGGTCTGCGGGACAGTCCCGAATTCCCACCGGGTTCCCTCTCGCCCGCCGCACGATGTCGCCCGGCGGGCTACGACGTCCTGCGGCCGCGAAACGAACCATCTGCACAGGTCGGACTCCGCGCCCCGCGGCAAGGTCGCCGGGGTCCGGAATTCGCTTACCCGGCGGTTACGCGCGGTGATCTCGCGGAAACCGCGGATTCCTAGCGTATACAGCCATGGCGACACCGGTGCGCACCCGCACGTCCACCCCGCCCGGCTCACTCCGCGACACCGTCTACGCGGCGCTGCGCGACGACCTCATGAACGGCCGCATCGGCTTCGAGCAGCGGCTGACCGAGCCGAAGGTCTCCGCGCGCTTCGGCATCTCGCGCACCCCGGCCAGGGAGGCGCTGGCCATGCTCTGCGCCGATGGTCTGCTGCGCCGCGAGGAGGTCGGCTTCGCGCCGGTGCGGCCGAGCATTCCGGTGGTTCGCGACCTCTACGAGCTGCGGCTCACGCTGGAACTCTCCGGCATCCAGCGCGCCATCACCAACCCCGCCGTGGTGCACGACCGCGACGCCCTGCTGGCGGAGCGGGAGCGCTGGCGGGTGCTGCGGGCCGACCCGCCCGAGCAGCAGCCCGGCTTCGTGGTGGTCGACGAGGAGTTCCACGTCGCCCTGCTCACCGCCGCGGGCAACGGTGAACTGGTGCGCGCGCTGACCGCGGTGAACGCGCGGATCCGGCACGTCCGGATGTTCGACTTCATGGTCAACAACCGGATCGAGGTGACCATCGCCGAGCACCTGGCGATCCTCGACGCCGTGCTCGCCGGTGAGCTCACGCAGGCGCACGGACTGCTGCACCGGCACATCGGCGAGTCGCTCGATGTCGTCCTCGACCGCGTCACCCGCGCCGTCGTCGCCATGTCCATGGCAAGCGAACAGGAGTAACCGGTGACCTCGAGTTTCGACACCGTACTGATCGCCAATCGCGGCGAGATCGCGGTGCGGATCATCCGCAGCGCCCGCGACCTCGGCCTGAAGTCGGTGGCGGTCCATTCCGACGCCGACCTCGGGGCCGCGCACGTGCGGATGGCCGATGCCGCGGTCCGGCTCGGCCCCGGCCCTGCCGCGGAGTCGTATCTGCGCGCCGACGCGGTGATCGAGGCCGCGCTCGCCACCGGCGCGGGCGCGATCCATCCCGGGTACGGATTCCTCTCCGAGAACGCGGATTTCGCGACTGCGGTGGCCGATGCGGGGCTGGTCTTCGTCGGGCCGACGCCGGAGCAGCTGCGGGTCTTCGGCGACAAGCACACCGCCCGCGAGGCCGCGCGCGCCGTCGGCGTCCCGCTGGTGGCGGGCAGCGGCATCCTGGAGTCGGCCGCGCACGCGGTCGCCGAGGCCGACCGGATCGGCTACCCGGTGATGGTCAAGGCGGTCGGTGGCGGCGGCGGTATCGGCATGCAGGCGTGCTTCGACGCCGACGCGGTGCGCGCCGCTTTCGACCGGGTGCAGCGGCTGGCGGTGGCGAACTTCTCCTCGGCGGGGGTCTTCCTGGAGCGGTTCGTGGCGCGGGCGCGCCATATCGAGGTGCAGGTCTTCGGGGACGGTCAGGGCCGGGTGATCAGCCTCGGCACCCGCGACTGCTCGCTGCAAAGGCGCAACCAGAAGGTGATCGAGGAGGCGCCAGCCCCCGGCCTGCCCGCAGCGCTCACCGAGGAGCTGCTGGCGACCTCACGCGCCCTGGCGGGCTCGGTCGGCTACCGCTCGGCCGGCACCGTCGAATTCGTCTACGACACCGAGCGCGGTGCGGCGTCGTTCCTGGAGATGAACACCAGGCTGCAGGTGGAGCACCCGGTCACCGAGGCCGTCACCGGCGTCGACCTGGTCGCCTGGATGCTGCGGCTGGCCGGTGGCGACGCGACCGTGCTCGACGCCGTGCCGGACGCGGGCCCGCCGCTGCGCGGCTGGGCGGTCGAGGCGCGCGTCTACGCCGAGGATCCGGCGCACGACTACCGGCCCAGCGCCGGGCTGATCACCGAGGCGCGCTTCCCCGCCGATATCCGGGTCGACAGCTGGGTCGAGACCGGCACCGAGGTCAGCCCGCACTACGACCCCATGCTGTCCAAGCTGATCACCCACGCCCCGACCCGCGCCGAGGCGTTCGACGCGCTGGAGACCGCGCTGACGAGCACGCGCATCCACGGCGTGCGGACCAATCTGGCGCAGCTGCGGGCCGCCGCGGCGGCACCGGTGGTACGGGACGGCGCGCACATCACCGCGACCATGGCCACGCTCGCCGCCGACGAGCCGCGGCTGGATGTCCTGCGGGCGGGGACGATGACGACCGTGCAGGACCACCCGGGCCGAATCGGGCTGTGGGAGGTGGGTATTCCGCCGTCCGGGCCGATGGACGACCTGTCGTTCACCCTGGCCAACACCGCGGTCGGCAACGCGCCGGGGGCGCCGGGACTGGAGTGCACCCTGCAGGGGCCGCGCATCCGGTTCTCCGATCCGGCGGTCGTCTGCGTCACCGGGGCTCCGGCCCCGGTCACCGTCGACGGCGAGCCCGCGCCGATGTGGGAGCCGGTCACCCTGGCCGCGGGCGCGGTGCTCGATATCGGCGCGCCCGCCGACGCGGGGCTGCGCACCTACCTGGCGATCCGCGGCGGCATCGACGCCCCGGAGTATCACGGCAGCGCCGCGACCTTCACCCTCGGCGGGTTCGGCGGCGTCACCGGCCGGGCGGTCGCCGACGGCGACGTTCTCACCCTCGCGGGTGCGGCACCGGCCGGGCCGCCCACGGCGGTACCGATCGGTGACCGGCCGGCGTTCACCCACGAGTGGCGGCTGGCGGTCGGCGAGGGCCCGCACACCGCGCCCGCCTACTTCACCGATGCCGACATGGCGCAGTTCTACCGGCACCCCTGGCGGGTCGGCGCGCACGCCAACCGCACCGGTATCCGCCTCGAGGGGCCGAAGCCCGAGTGGTCGCGCGCCGACGGCGGCGACGCCGGGCTGCACCCGTCCAACCTGCACGACACCCCCTACAGCGTCGGCGCGCTCAATGTCTCCGGCGACACCCCGATCCTGCTCGGCCCCGACGGCCCCAGCCTCGGCGGCTTCGCCTGCCCGCTCACCGTGATCTCGGCGCAGCGGTGGAAGCTGGGGCAGCTGCGGCCCGGCGACACGCTCCGGTTCGTCCCGGTGGCCGACGGCACCGCCACCGCGCTGCGCACCTCACCCGCCGCGCGGGCGGGCAGCGTCGATGTCATTGCGGCACCCAGTGATCGAGGAGTTCTCGCCACGCTGGAAGCGGAGGGCGATCGTCCCGCGGTGGTGTACCTGCGCGGCGGCGACGACAACATCCTCGTCGAGTACGGCGACATGGTGCTCGACCTCGGGCTGCGCATGCGCGTGCACGCCCTGGCGCAGGCGCTCGCCGAAGCAGCCCCGGCCGGGCTCGTCGACGTGACCCCCGGCGTCCGCTCCCTGCACCTGCACTTCGACCCCGACATACTCGACCAGCACCGGCTGCTCGGCCTGCTCACCGACCTCGAACAGCAACTCCCCGCCACCGGCGACCTGGTGGTGCCGAGCCGCACCATCCGGCTGCCGCTCTCCTTCGACGACCCGTCCATCGCCGAGGCGATCGACCGCTACCGCAGCGGGGTCCGCGACTCCGCGCCGTGGCTGCCGTCGAACGTCGAGTTCATCCGCCGGATCAACGGCCTGGACAGCGTCGAGCAGGTGCGCAGCGCGGTCTTCGACGCCGAGTACCTGGTACTCGGGCTCGGCGACGTGTACCTGGGTGCGCCGCTGGCCGTTCCGCTGGACCCGCGGCACCGGCTGGTCACGACGAAGTACAACCCGGCCCGCACCTGGACCCCCGCCGACGCCGTCGGGATCGGCGGCAAGTACCTGTGCGTCTACGGCATGGCCTCCCCCGGCGGCTATCAGCTGATCGGGCGCACCGTCCCGATCTGGTCCGGGTATCGCCAGCACCCGCCGTTCGAGCCGGGCACGCCGTGGCTGTTCCGGTTCTTCGACCGGATCGTCTGGGAGCCGGTCAGTCCCGAGCAGTTGCTCGAGTATCGGGCTGCCGCCAGGGCCGGACGGTTCGACGCCGAGATCGCCGATGGGACGTTCGCGCTCGCCGAGCATCGGAAGATGCTGCGCGACAACGCTGCCGCGATTGCCGACTTCGAGACCAGGCAGAGCGCCGCCTTCGAGGCGGAGAAGCGCGCGTGGCACGCCGCGGGCGAGTTCGACCGGACCGTCGCCGCCGCGCCGCCGGTCGAGGAGTCCGACGATGTGCTCGCGGGCTTGCCGCCGAACGCCACGGTCGTCACCGCGCCGATGGCGGGCAATGTGTGGCGAATCGACATCAGTCCCGGCACGGTCCTGCGCGAGGGCGAGACGGTGGCCGTGCTCGAGGCGATGAAGCTCGAGCTGCCCGTCCCGAGTCCGGCCGCTGGCACGGTGCTTCGGGTGTTGGCCGCACCCGGGAGCGCCGTGCGCGCCGGAACCCCGATCGCGGTGCTCGGGGCACGATGAGCCACCCGGCCACCGGGCCTCGTGATCACGTCGAACCGGTCAGACCACACATACGGCCCAGCGCCCCGATCCGGGGCTCCGTGCTACGCCGGCAACGGCCGCGGCAGCGGCACCTTGCGCGGGTCAGTGCGCAGTATCTTCCTTCGCTTTTCGCTTCGGAACGACGTGCATGATGAGCACGACCAGAGCTCCGACGACCAGCCCGGCGAGTGCGGAGGCGACCGTCCCCGCGGTCCAGGACAGGACACCTCCGAACCCGCCGTGAATGAGGTCTCCGGCCCAGTGTTCGAGGTCGTGGAGGCGGTCGGCGGGCCAGTGGAATCCGGCTTCGCCGACGTTGACGAGCAGGATGTGGCCGCCGACCCACAGCATCGCGGCGATCCCGACGACGGTGAGAACGGACATCACCTTCGGCATCGCGGTGACGAGTCCGCGACCGAACCGCTGACTGAACGACGACTTGCGCGCGGCGAGGGCGAGTCCGACGTCGTCCATCTTCACGATCGCCGCGACGACGCCGTAGACCAGGGCGGTGATGAGGAACGCTACGGCGATCAGCACCAGCAGCCGGGTCACGAAAGGTTCGGTCTCGACCGAGGAGAGGGCGATCACCATGATCTCGGCGGAGAGGATGAGGTCGGTGCGGATCGCACCGCTCACCATGGCCTTCTCGTGTTCGGGTCCGCTCGATGCCGTGGGTGCGTCGCCGGCGTCGTGGTGACCGCCGGTGAGCGCCTCGTACACCTTCTCCGCGCCCTCGTAGCACAGGAACAGGCCGCCCGCGATGAGCAGGTAGGGCAGCGCCTGCGGCAGAAACTCGCTCAACAGCATCGCCACCGGCAGGATGACGAGGAGCTTGTTGCGGATCGACCCGATCGCGATCTTGCGGATGATCGGGAGTTCGCGTTTGGGCGAGAACCCGTGCACGTAGCGGGGGGTGACCGCGGTGTCGTCGACCACCACGCCCGCGGCCTTGACACCGGCCCTACCCGCCGCGGCGCCGATGTCGTCGATCGACGCCGCGGCTACCTTCGCGATCGCCGCGACGTCGTCCAGCAGGGCGACGAGACCACCAGCCACGGAAACCTCCACTTCGAACGGACCGAGCAGATCGAACAGTACGCGTATCGAGCGGTGCCAGCCCTGTTGTGGTCGGTTCACCGTTCTGGGTTTACGTTGATCTCGGCGAGCTGAAGCGGGCCGAAGCCGCAGACGCGATCATCGCGCGGATCAACCGGGACCCGTTCTTCCCGACCTACCTGCCGCACGGGAACCCGGAGTTCGAGTACGTCCACATCAGCCAGGACACTTCAATCCACGGCGGTCCTTCACAGCCTCGCAGGACTCACGGGACAGCGTTCACGCACCGTGCGGCGGCAGGAAACGCAAGGCAACCGTCTGGCCCGCGGCGGTGCGCTCGCGTGTGATCACCGGTCCTGGCGCCGCGCCAGGTCGATCATGGTGGCGCTGCGTCGATGGCGATGACGTGCGCGCCGCGGGCGAGCAGTTCGGTGACACAGAGACCGGGCTCAGGGCCCGCCGTCCAGCGTTGGTTCGCCCAGGCCATTCGGACCAGTCTGTGTCCTTCGGCCGGATCTATGGTGGTCGTGTGGCCGGATCTCCGACGTTTCTGCCCAGTACGGCCGAGGCTGTACTGGATGCGGCATGCCGGTCGGCGGGACTGGACTCGTCCGGCGCGACGATGATGCGGGTCGGGGAGAACATTCTCTACCGGCTGTCGTCAACGCCTGTGGTGGTCCGCATCGGCCGCGACGCGGGGCACAGGCCGGACGCCTGCAAGGAGCTCGCGGTGTCCGGCTGGTTGGCGGCGCAGGGCTTCCCCGCAGCACGGGTCTTCGAGGTCGATTGCCCTCAGCCGCTGGATGTCGGCGGTCATCCGGTGACCTTCTGGCGCTTTCTTCCCGGCCGTCCCGCCACCACCGATGAAGCAGGTGTCCTCGGTGCTCTGGTGCGTCGATTGCACCAGTTGCCCCGGCCCGCGATCGATCTGCCGCCGGTGCGTGCGTTCGATCATGTCGCGGCGAGGCTGGCGGTGGCACCCATCGCACCTGCTGACCGGGAATTGCTGCACGAGCGCGTAGAGGTGCTGTCGGGGCAGTTACTCGCCGTCGAGTTCGCCCTCCCGGAGGTCGCGCTGCACGGGGACGCGCACATCGCGAATGTGATGATCGACGACGGTGCGCCGACCCTGATCGATTTCGAGGCATTCGCCTGGGGTCCGGCCGAGTGGGACCTGGCCAAGACCGCCGCCGAGGCAAGCATGGGTATGGTGCCCGATGCCGACTACCGGGCCTTCGCCGATGCCTACGGCCGCGATGTCACCGAGTGGTCGGGCTGGCCCGTCCTGCGCGGCATCCAGCAGCTCAAGATGGTCAGCTGGCTCGCGCAGAACGTCGACCATTCGAGCAGGATCCGCGCCGAGTACGACAAGCGGATCGCCACGATCCGCACCGGGGTCCTGACCGAGCCTTGGCGGGGACTATGAGCGTGATCCGGTCAGCGATGCATCATGTGCGCGCAACAGGTCGTGGTATTCCGCGAAGGCGGGATGCTGCGCGGCCGTCGAGGGCAGCCGGTCGTGGAAGTCGCGCACGTAGCATACGAAGCGCGCGGACCGCAGGTCCGCGCCATTGGTCAGTGCCGAGGTCGCCAGCGACGCGGCCTGTTCGAAGTCGCCGGCGATAAGGGCGGCGTCACCGGCCACCATCTGGATGAACGCGGCGGTGCGGGCCGGTGTGGCCGGTGTGAGAGCCGTGTCGATGAACTCGCGTGCCTGCGCGGCGTCGTCCAGGTCGCGGAAGCAGTGCGCGGCGTCGCCGGCGAGTTCGGCGCCGTCGTAATAGCCGATCCAGGTCGGCTCGGCGTCGGTGCGACGCTCGAATGAGGTTTCCGCGCGCCGGATCGCCGCCGTCGTGCCCGCGCGGTCGGCTCGGCCGGCCAGGCCGCGGGCCTCCATCATCACGCACATCGTCTCCACGGCAGGGGTGCCGTGCCCGCGCAGCGCGGACTGGGCGGCGCGGGCGTACATCACGGCGTCGCCGAAGCGGCCGGTGAAGTTCGCCTGGTGTGACAGGTTCGCGAGTAGTCGCGCGCCCATGAGGTGATCGCGGGCCTCCTGCGCGAGTCGCAGGCCCTGGACGAAGTACCGCCCGGCCGCGGCGTGGCGTCCCGCGTCGTAGGCGCTCCATCCGAGCAGCTGCGCGGCTTCGGCCGCAGCGGAGAAGATCTCACGTCTGGCGAGTCCGGGATGTACGGCGTGCAGTTGCGGCACGACCTCGGTTCGGACGTAGCGAAGCAGGGTTCGGCGGACGTGCCCGCCGCCGCGCTGGAAGTCCATCGACATCATCGACGCGACGGTCGCACGGATCTGCTCGGCCAGCGCGACACCGAAGACCGGCTCCCCGGCGACGGGAAGTACCGACGTGTCCCCGAACAGGTAGCTGGTGACCACCTGCGCGACGAGCGGACTCGGAAGCGCATCGACGGCGCTCAGCGCCGCGACATCATCGTGGTCCTGCTCGGCGAGGGCATCGATCATCGCGATCGCGGCGCCGATATCCTGCTGGAACTCGAGGCCGCGCTCTACCGGGTCTCCGCCATAGGGGAGGCACAGCACTCCGGCCAGCAACGTGGCATGGAAGTCGTCCGGGCGCACCTTTCCGTTCTCCCACCGCGAGATCGCGACCCGCAAGCTGGCGGCTCCCATGACCGTTCGCCCCTCGCGGGCCGCAGCCTCGGTCAATGCCGCGATCAGCGTGGGCGCGGACCAACCGCGCGCTTTCCGGGCCGCCCGGATGTCCTCGCCTTTCACGCCCACCTCGACTTCCGTCGTGCCCCGCCCCACCCGCGTGCCGGTGCTACCAGCTGCTACCTGGCGACACGCCGGACTGCTCCACCACGGTGATGCCGTAACCGTACCCGCCTCGCACATGATTCGGAGTAGTGCCGCAATGATCAGTGCCGCTGCTGATTTCACCCGGCAACATCGAGCGGAGACCAGCGTCGACGCTGGAATACGCGCGGCCACGGACCAGCCGGATCCGCTGAATCCGCACATTGACCGCGGAAGGCCATGCAGGACGCCTCCAAGACCCGTGATGCACTCGCCGCGCGACCCGAGAAGACCGCTCACCGGCTCGCCGGTCCGTCCCTCATCCGACAACGCACAGGGCAGGGGCGCGTCTTGGTGACAGTGGACGAGCGATGGCTCGATTGCGGCTTCGATCCCGACCACCTGACCCCACAAGCCGCCGAGCTCATCCTCCGCTGGCACCGGCACGCCCCCGGCCACCACTGCATCCCGGAAATCGCAGCACTCGCCTTCCTCTCCGAACCCGCCGCCGGGTACGACTGGGAGTAGCCGTGGACAGGCACATACGGATCGCGTTCGCAGCCGGGCCGACCTTCGACTACCGGGTCAGCGACACCGCAGCCGAACACCTCGAGCGCACCCTGCGGGACTGGGCCCCGGATGCCGAGATCACCGTGGACGACCACGTGACCCACACGCTGCCCGCGATCCCCTGCGCATCCCTCTGGGAGCCGTGACGTGGTGGGAGCAGTACCCAGCCGGGTGTGGACCGACTACGGTCGGGTACCACCCCCGCACACCCGCGGTGAGGTCCGGAAGGTCAGGCGATGAACGCTACCGGCGATACCCCCAGCGCCCTGCGGCAGGAGTTCCCCGCCGCGGCCGAAGAGCTGGCCGGGGTCCGCACCAGGCTGCGCGAGTGGCTGGCCGGTGTGCTCACCGACCCCGCACACGCCTACGACCTGCTGCTGGCCGCCATCGAAGCGTGCACCAATGCGGTCGAGCACGGGCACCATGAGGACCGGCGGCCCATCCTGCTCGAGGCGCGGGTGCAGCGGGACATGGTCCGGGTGACCATCACCGATCACGGGACGTGGAAGACACCGGCCACGGGCGCCACGCATCGGGGCCGGGGGCTGGCGCTGATCGGCGCCCTCGTTCCCGAGTCCCGCATCACCTCGGGCGACACCGGCACCGTCGTCGAACTCGCCGCACCCCTGCTCGCCACCTGAACCGGGGGCCGAGTCATTCAGCGTTCCGGGGGTCAGGTCGACTTCATCGGCCCCGTCGCGGGTGCCTGCACCGCCGTACTCGCGGCCGGACTGGTAGCCGCCGGGCCGGTCATCGCACTGACCAGCGATTCGCTGTGGGACGCGCTGTGCCCGGCCCTTGTCACCTTCCCGATCGGCCTCGCCCTCGCGGTCCAGACCTACCGCTGGCGCCGCACCGCCCGGCGCTTCGACACCGCCGCCGTCCCGGCCGAGGCCGAGATCCTCGCGGTGCGGATCCGGGCGGGCGGCGAGAACCCCGATGTGGCCGAACTGCGGGTCACATCAGCGGCCCCGGCTTCGACGCCTTCGAGGCGGCGTGCGAGATACCGACCGGCGTGCCGCACCCGCGCATCGGCGACCGCCGCCGGGTGCTGGTCGACCCCGCGGACCTGAGCTTCGCCATCGGGTACGACCACCTGTTCGACGAACAGTAAATCGGCCGATACACATCCCGTTACCCTTTCGGTAAACAACCCATTGACGAATGTCGATGACATATGTCAGTCTGATTCCGCAGTCGGCAGCGCGGAGAAGCTGCCGCCCAACCTCTTCCACTCGCCACCCCCACCCGCCGTCGACGCACGTCAGCGGTACTGCTGGGATCGAGGTCATGACCGATGCATCCGGAAAACCCCAGGGGCGCGAAGCCCAGCGGTTGCGCACGCGGGACCGCGTGCTCGACGCCGCGATCACCGAGTTCGCGCGCACCGGCTCGGCGGAGGCCGATATCGCGGCCATCGCCGAGGCCGCAGGCGTCGCGCGCGGCACCTTCTACTTCCACTTCCCCACCAAGGAGCACGTCCTGCTGGAGCTGGAGCGCCGCGAGGAGACCCTGCTCGCGCAGAAACTCGGCCGCTTCCTGCGCGGCGAGCACGATCTGCGCGCCGCGCTCGCCGAGACCGTCCGGCTGGTGCTCGCCCTGGAGCGCAGGCTCGGCAACACCCTGTTCCGCGAGCTGCTCGCGGTGCACTTCTCCCCCAACCGCGGCGACGGCGACCCCAGGGACTTCCCGATGATCGCCACCGTCGCCACCGAGATCGAGAACGCCCGCGACCGCGGCGAGACCAGGGACGGCATCGACCCCTACCACGCCGCGCTGTTCTTCCTGCTCGGGCTGTACGCGCTGCTCGCGACCACCCCGGACAACCGGGCCATGCGGGCCGCGATGCTCGACAGCTACCTCACCACCGCGCTGCACAGCATGGAGCGCTGATGACCCTTCTCGAACGGAGCGAACCTCATGTGGCTGGATCTCGTGCGCATCATCGCGGCCTGGGTGCTCGTCTGCGGCATCATCGGCTTCTGGTACTGGGTCATGAAGAACATCGGCACTTTCTGATCGGCCGCCCGCCCGACGGAGCCCTCCCGTGAACCCCCGCGCGCTGGAGCGCGGCTGCGCGCTCACCGCGGTCGCCTTCTCCGCGCGCCGCCGCGCGAACGCCCGCCTGCTCACCGGCGCGCACCGCGGGTTCGGGCTGAACGCGGCGGGCACCGTCGTCCAGGTGCCCTACCCGCCCGCCCCCGGTTGGACCCGCACCACCCTGACCTGCGGCGTCGCCCTGCAGTGCGCGCCGTCCAAGGACGCACTCGCCCGCTACGCCCTGCACGAGCTCTCCCCCCGCGAACGCGGCGCGCTCACCCTGATCGAGGGCGGCGTCGCGGCGGGCTGGATCGCCGACCGGCTCCCCGGCCTGATCCCGGAGCTGCGCCTGCGCCTGCCCGACCTCCCCTTCGAACCCGACCTCGACGTCCCCGCCATGCTGGAGCGCGCCGACCGCTTGGCCCGCTCCGGCACCCCGCTCCCCGCCCATCCGCTGCTCGGCACCCTCCCGCTGAGCGCCCCCGGCCGCAGCGCCCTCGCCGCGGCGGTGCACCGCACCTACGGCCGCATGCCGTGGACCAGCAGGCGCAGCGACGCGAAGCGCGTGCTCTCGATACCGGTCGGCGGTGACGGCGGCGCCCGCACGAGCAACCTGCCGCCCCCGAGCCACCCGGACAACGAGGACCTCGACCTCCGCGCCGACCGGCGCGCGGGCATCCCGTACCCGGAGTGGAACATGTGGACCGAGAGTTTCCTCCCGGACCACGTCGCGGTCCTCGAACGCACCGACCCCACCCGCGGCGGACCGGCCCGACCGGTCGGTGCCGACCTGCGGCGCTGGTTCGAGCAGCGCACCCATCGCGCCCTGCGTGGCGGGCTCCCCGACGGCGCCGACCTGGACGTGGACCGCTACGTCGCGCACCGCCTGGACGCACTCGGCGGCCCGGTGCCGGAGCCGCGCGTCTTCCGCGACCTGCTGCCGACGACCCGCGACGTCACCACCGCGGTCCTGCTCGACGGCAGCTCCTCGCTCGGCAGCAACGGCGGCCGTGCCTTCCGGCTCGAACTCGCCTGCGCCGACGCGCTCTCTCGCGCCATGGCGCTGGCCGGCGAGCGGCACGGCCTCTTCGTCTTCACCGGCAACACCAGGCACCGGGTGGAGGTGCGCTGTCTCAGAGACTTCGACGACCGGCACTCCGTCGACCCGGGCGGACTCGGGCTCATGGCAGGCGGCTACACCCGGCTCGGCGCGCCGCTGCGGCACCTGACGCACCGGCTCGCCGAGCGCCCCGCCGAGCGCAGGCTGCTGCTGGTGATCGGCGACGGCCTGATGTCCGACGAGGGCTACGAGGGCCGCTACGCCTGGGCCGACGTGGCGCACGCGCTCACCGAGGCGGACGAGGCCGGGATCACCGTCTACTACATCGGCGTCGGCCCGGTCCGCGTCGATCCGCTGCCCGAGGTGTTCGGGCCGCGCCGGTCCTGCCGGATCCACCGGGTCGAGCAGCTCCCCCGGGTCCTCGGTGCCGTGCACCGGACCCTGGTCGCCGCCTGACCCCAGCACAGCGAGGAGCACCCCGGTGCGAGATCTCTACCACGCCACCGGCGACGAGGTGCGGCTGTTCGAACAGGCGCACCGGCAACGACTTCCGGTCATGCTGACCGGCCCGACGGGCTGCGGCAAGACCCGCCTGGTCGAGCACATGGGCGCGCTGCTCGGCCGCCCGGTGCTCACCATCAGCTGCCACGACGACCTGACCAGCGCCGACCTGGTCGGCCGGTTCCTGGTCGCAGGCGGCGACGTGGTCTGGCAGGACGGCCCGCTCACCCGCGCCGTGCGCACGGGTGCCATCTGCTACCTGGACGAGGTGGTCGAGGCCCGCCACGACTCGCTGGCCGTGCTGCACTCGCTCACCGACCACCGCCGCACCCTCTACCTGGACCGCTCCGGCGAAGAGCTCACCGCGCCACCGGAATTCCAGCTGGTGTGCTCCTACAACCCCGCCTACCGCAGCTCGCTCAAGGAGCTCAAGCCCTCGTTCCGGCAGCGCTTCGTCACCCTCGGGCTGGACTACCTGCCGCCCGAGCACGAGATCGCCGTGATCGCCACCGAATCCGGCGTCGATACCGCCGTCGCCGGGCGGCTGGTCGGCTGCGCGGGCATGATCCGCCAGGCCGACGCGGCCTTCCACTTCGAGCCGCCCTCCACCCGGGTACTGGTCACCGCCGCCCGCATGATCGCCGCGGGCGCCGCCGAGCTCGCCGCCGTGCAGGCCGCGGTGCTCGCGCCGCTCTCCGGTGACGGCGCCCTCTCCGACGGCCTGCGCGAGATCGCGGCCGCCGCCCTGCTTCCCCATCCCGCTACCGAGAGGACGGCTCCGTGAACGACCAGGACCGCAGACGAAAGCGCGCGCTCATCGTCTTCCAGCTCACCATCTACGGCTTTCTGCTCGCCATGTTCCTCATCCAGCTCAGCATGTGCGCGACCAGGGACTGGTAGCCGTGAACCTTCCCACCTTCCGCCGCGCCGCCGCCCCGGCGGGCTCGGCCTACGACGAGCACCACGAGCAGAGCAGGCAGGCCCAGCGCCGCGCCGACGTCTGGCTCACCGCGGGCACCGCGCTCATGGGCACCTTCATCTTCGGCTTCGCCGGGCTGCCGATCTTCCTGCGCGGGGTCTGGCTGCAGCGGAAGGCCCAGCGCGACGGGCTCTCGGTGCGGCCCATCATCGTCACCCTGATCGGCTACCTGGTCATCCTGGACGCCTTCCTCAACAGCATCGGCTGGGTGCTCGACATGCTCGCCAGCCACACCCTGGTGACCCGGGTCTTCTTCACCGCCTGGGGCAACTTCGTCGACAACGGCTACTTCTGGCACTACAACGAGCTCTTCATCGGCGGCGCGGGCGCACCCGGCGAGAAGGGCTGGGAGGTCGCGCTCATCCTGGTCGTCTTCCCGATGCGGGTCGCCGCCGCCATCGCCTTCCTGCAGATGAAGCGCTGGGGGCACCAGTGGCTCATCGTCACCTGCTGGTTCGGAGTCGTGATCTGGGTCGGCTACGTCGTGAACATGACGGTCTACGCCGACATCCGCTTCGACGGCACCGTGCTCCCGGTCATCGGCTGGTGGCTCTACGACATCTTCTACATCACGCCGTTCCTCGCGATCCCGTACCTGCACACGGTGAACCGCGAGATCTTCTCCGACTGAGCCTGGAGCACCGCATGACGACCACCGAACTTCCCCCCGGAACCACCCCCGCCTTCGCCGGCATGCACAAGTGGCTGCGCCGCGGCATCTTCGTCTGCCTCTTCGCCCTGGTCATCGAGGGTGCCTTCACCGTGCCCGCGCTGGCCGTGTGGTACGGCTGGCCGACGCTCTCGCTCACCGAGATCTGCAGCGAGCTCATGAAGGTCCGCTACAGCGACGACACCCTGGAGTGCGAGCACCCCGCGCCCTTCAACGCCCCGCCGCTGGGCGGGCAGGCCGAGGGCGCGGGGCAGCAGACCGCCCGCGACCAGTGGGGCGTGCAGCCCAAACCGGACTACGGGCGGATCGGCTTCCGCGAGCTGATCCGCATCCACGAGGACCGGATCGCGCGGGAGGAGGCAGCCGGACGCTGATCGCCCGGCGGCCTCAGTACTGCTGCTGGGGCCGCCGGATGATCGCGCTCGCGCCGACGCCGCCGAGCAGCGAGATGATGCAGAGCCCGGCGATCAAGTTGATCGCGGCCGTCGCGATCTTCGCGTCCACCCCGGCGACCAAGGTGAACGGCACCAGGGTCGCGAGCGCGGTGAGCAGCCCGGTGATCCAGTAGAAGAACTGCATCGGGCTCGGCATGAGCGCGAGCAGCAGGTTCAGCAGACCAGCGGCGGCGATCGCGGCGGCGGCGCCGGCCACGGCGTACGAGGTGGTCGAGACCGTCCCGTAGGCGCCCGCACCCTCGGGCGAGAGCACGGCGATCTTCAGGATGCCGCGGATCAGCATGATCAGCACCACGATCACCAGCGCGACCACCGCGGCGGTGCCGACGGCGCCTGCCCACAGCCTGCCGAGGTTGATCTTGGGCTCGCGCCGCTGCTGCTGGGGCCGCTCGGCCTCGCGGTAGTCGTCCGCCTGGTACTCGTACCCGGGCTGCCCGGCATACCCCTGCTGCTGCTGGGGGTAGGCCTGGGTGCGCGGGTACTCGCGGCCCTGCGGGTCCTGGCGACCGTAGTTGTACGACGGATCCGTCATAGGCAGAAAGTACCCGCTCCGGGCGGAACGACCCACTCGAATCGAGGGCATGTCCATCCGGGTGGCACATCCGGTCCGCCCGGCGCGCCCGGTGCGACCCGTACTCGGCGCGGGAATCGCATCGGCTCAGCCGCCGTGCAGTACGTCGAGCAGTTCCTGTTCGACCGCGACGAACTCGGGTGCAGCGAGCATCGACAGGTCGCGCGGGCGCGGGAGGTCGACGCGGACCTCCCGGCGCACGGTGGCCGGGCGCGGCGAGAGCACGACGACGCGGTCCGAGAGGTAGACCGCCTCGCGGATGTCGTGGGTGATCATCAGCACCGTCCACCGGTACCGCTGCCAGACCTCCTGCAGCCAGGACTGCATCTCGGTGCGGGTCAGCGAGTCGAGGGCGCCGAACGGTTCGTCCAGCAGCAGCAGGTCGCGTTCCTGGACCACCGTCCGCAGCAGCGCCGCCCGCTGCCGCATCCCGCCGGAGAGCTGCGCGGGGCGGGCGTCCTCGAAGCCGGAGAGCCCGAAGACGGGGAACAGCTCGCGGGCCCGGCGCCTGGCCTCCGGCCGCGGCACGCCGCGGACCAGCAGCCCGAGGGTGGTGTTGTCGAGCACGGTGCGCCACGGGAACAGCAGGTCCTTCTGCGGCATGTAGGCGCAGTGCGGACCGGCGGGTCGGCCGTCGTGCCTGCCGAAATGGACACTGCCGGAGTCCGGGGTGTCCAGCCCGGCGAGCATCGAGAAGACGGTGCTCTTGCCGCAGCCGCTCGGGCCGATGACGGAGACGAACTCGCCGCGCCGCGCGGTGAACGACACCCCGGCCAGCACGTTCCGGGGCGGCAGGCCGCCGGGGAGCGGGAAGGACTTGGTGAGCGAATCGACGACGATCACGCCGCCGGGGTCAGCCATGGTCGCTCCTGCTCGCCCACGGGGCGACGACCCGTTCGATCGCGAAGGTCAGCAGGTAGAGCCCGATGCTGAGCGCTGCGGTGACCAGCACCGCGGCCAGCACCAGATCGGTGCGGAACGAGTTCTTCTGCAGGCTCATGTAGATGCCGAGCCCCTCCTTCGCGCCGACGTACTCCGCGAAGACCGCGCCGACGACCGCGTAGGTGACCCCGATCCGCAGGGCCGTGAAGAACCGGGGCAGCGCCGACGGCAGCCGGACATAGCGGAAGACCTGTCCCCGGGAGGCGCCCATGCTGCGCAGCAGCGCGCCCGCGTCCCGGTCGGCCGCCGCGAAACCCTCGATCAGCCCGATCGCCATCGGGAAGAAGGTGACCAGCGCGACCACGAGCACCTTGGGCAGCAGCCCGAAACCGAACCAGATCACCATCAGCGGCGCGATGGCGATGATCGGCAGGGTCTGCGAGGCGACGAACAGCGGGACGAAGGCGCGGCGCAGCCACGGCGAGAAATCCACCAGCACGGCCAGTGCCCAGGCCAGGGTCAGCGAGACCGCGAAACCGACCAGGGTCACCTGGAGGGTGGCGGCCGCATGGTCGTAGATCTCGCCGCGGTGCGCCCAGCCCTGCTGCGCGACCCGCAACGGGGACGGCAGCAGCTGCGGGCGGATACCGCTGACCTCGACGTAGCCCTGCCAGAGCGCCACCAGCACCGCGACCGTGACGACCGCGGGCAGCAGCCGCCGGAGTCCCGCCCCGCGCGGGCTCTCCGGCGGCTTCGGAACTCCCGAGAGGTCAAGCGGGAGCGAGGTAGTCATTGGTGAAGTACCGCGACCAGTCGGGCTCCTCGATCAGCGGCTTGCCGTCGGGGCCGGCGAGCAGCCCCTTCCGGTAGAGGAAGCCGGAGTTCGCGGCCCACTGGTCGAGCGCCTGCGGGCCCACCCGGCCGTCGGCGCCCTTCATGAACTGGCTCGCGAGCATCCGCTGGCTCTCGAAGACCAGGCTCTCGTCGTTGAAGGCACCGGGGTTGGCGGCGATGAGGTCGCGGGCGGCGGCATCCGGGTCGTCGGCGGCGGCCTGGTATCCGCGCTGCAGCGCCTGCACGAACTTCGCCGCGCGCTCCGGGTTCGCCGTCAGCCAGTCCTCGTTGCCGTCGATCAGGATGGCGTAGGAGTCGGGGAAGCCGAAATCGGTGTACCGGAGGTACTTCATCGGGGTGCCGTGGTGTTCGGCCTCGATCCCCTCCCAGGCCAGGTAGGAGACGGTGAAGTCGGCCTGCCCGGAGTAGACGGCCTCGTAGGCCGAGGTGCCGAGGGTGACCGCGGTGAAGTCGCCGGTGCCGCCGTCGTTGCGGATCACCTGCTGCAGGATCTCGATCTCGCCGGGTTCGCCGAATCCGGCGTAGGTCTTGCCGTCGAGATCGCGCGGGCCGGTGATGTCGGCGCGATCGGCCCGCACCCCGATCCCCGTCGCCCAGTGCCGCAGCGGCGCGAGGACCGAGACGGTGTGCGCGCCGGACGCCCGCGCGAAGGTCGACTGCCCCTGGGTGCTGATCCCGAACTCGGCGTTCCCGGCGTCGACGACGGTGCCGACGGCGGTGTTGGTGTACGGCAGCACCTCGACGTCGAGCCCGGCGTCGGCGAAGTAGCCGCGCTGCAGCGCGACGTACAGCCCGGTGTGGTTGGTGTTCGGTGTCCAGTCCAGGGCGAATCGGATGGTCTGCCCCTGGTCGGCGCTCGAGCAGGCGGTGAGCGCGGACAGCGCCGCCACGGCGGCGACGGCGCAGGCGAGGGCGCGGCGCAGGCGGCCGCTCATCCGGCGGGCCAGGGCTGCGGGTGCAGGGCGGTGTCCCAGAACATCAGTTCGTAGCGGGTGGCGATGACGAATGCCGTCTCCATCGCCGCCAGGTCTTTCGCGCCCGCGGTCGCGGCGGCCGCGTCGACCAGTGATCGGGCCGTGGCGGCGGACTCCTGGAACTCCGCCGCACCGTAGGTGGAGACCCACTGCGCGTACGGGTGCTCGGGGTCGGCGGCGAGCACCTCGGCCGCCGTCGCGGCCAGGTCGCGGCCCACCTCGGCATAGATCCAGAAGCACGGCAGTGCCGCCGCCGCGCCGACGGCGTAGGACTCGGTGGCGGCGGTGGCGATCAGGTAGGAGACGTAGGCCAGGCAGGCCGTCGAGTGCTCCGGCTCGTCCGTCCGCTCCGGGATGCGCCCGCCGGTGAGCAGATCCTGGTGCAGCGCGGTCTCCACCGCCACCGCCGACCCGGCGGACTGCGCCCAGAACCGCGCGGTCTCCGGATCGGGCGATTTCGCCGCCAGCAGGGACAGCGTCTTCGAGTAGCCGGCCAGATACAGCGAATCCTGCTCCACGTAGGTGCGGAAGACCTCGAGCGGCAGCGTGCCGTCGCCGAGGCGGCGCAGGAATTCGAGCTCGTCGATGGCGCCGCGCAGTTCTTTCGTCCGATCCCACAGGTGGTCGGTGAAGCGTGCGGTCTCGGATGGTCGCGTGCGCAAACCAGGACATCCCTTCGTCAGCATTACCTGAACAGGTTCTCGGGTCTCATCTCAGCCCCGCTCGCGCGAAGCACCCCGTGTCGTACGGTTTCCGACCTTAGCAGCGAAGGATCCCCCGGTGGGAGGGCTCCTTCGCGACCAGCGGTTCCTCGGTGCCCGGCTCACTCCGCCGGGGGCAGGTCGCCGTCGCGCTTCTCGATCCGGCGCGGCCGGGCGATGCGCGGCGCGTTCGGGCGCCTGCGCTGGCGGGCGCCGAACTCCACGATCTGCGCGTCCCGCCCGGCCTCGCCCGGCTCAGGGGCGGGCGGCGGGGGCGGCCAGGCGCCGGTCTCGGCCTGCAGCTCCGAGCGGGTGACCGGGCGGGTGGGGGGCGGGTCGCCGGCGCGGCTGTTCTCCGGGCGCCACGGTCTGGGGTGCTGGCCACCGGGTTCGTCGGGTACGCGCCGGGGGCGGCGCGGAAGCCGGACGACGTTCGATGAGCCGTCGTCGTCGCGGGCGGGCTTGATGCCGTCGAGCTTGCGGCGCAACTGGTCGCGCATGCTGCGCTTGCCGCCGCCGCCCGGCGCTTCGTCGTCCGACATGCCGCTAGGGGTCGAGCTGAGGGCTGATCATGTCACTCACGCCCGTATTGTCCCTCGAGATGGCCGCCGGCGTTCCCTCCCGGAACAGTGCGGATCGGTCACGGTGCCGCCATGGCCCGGGTCGGTAGCGCTACCCGCCCGGCTGGCGGGCCGCACCGCCCGCTTCGCGGGCGCCGCGCACGGCGAGCTTGTCGGCGCGCTCGTTCTCCGGGTGCCCGGCGTGGCCCTTCACCCATTCCCAGGCGACCTCGTGGCCCGCGCACGCCTCGGAGAGCCGCTGCCACAGGTCGGCGTTCTTGACCGGCTCCCGCTTCTGGGTGAGCCAGCCGTTCGCCTTCCACTTCGGGATCCAGGAGAGGATGCCGTTGCGGACGTAGGTGCTGTCGGTGTAGACGCGGACGGCCGAGCGCCTGGTCAGCGTCTCCAGCGCGCGGATCGGGGCCATGAGCTCCATCCGGTTGTTGGTGGTGGGGCCGGGATCGCTGCCGTAGAGCTCGCGCTCGTGCGCGCCGTAGCGCAGCACCGCGCCCCAGCCGCCCGGGCCGGGGTTCGGGGCGCACGCGCCGTCGGTGTAGATCTCGACCTCCACGCGGTGAGACTACTGGCTCACCCGACGAGCCGGCCGGCGGCTGCCTGCCGCCGGTCAGGGGTGCGAGCCGCCCGGCCACGGACCGCGACCATCTCCGGCGGCCACGTCGACGACCGCGCTCTCGACGCGGTGCCACCGGTCTTCGCCCGCACCGAGCTGTGGTCGACGCCCGCAACCCGCCCCCCTGCACAATCGTGCCCGCATCGACACCGGAACCCCTGTGTCCCGGGCGATTTCACGGCAGATCGGTGTAGTAAGCTGCACTCCTACGCTGGGGGGCGGGCCGGTTGCCGGTTCGGTGGGGTCGCGCTTCCCGGCTCGATCAGGAAGACGACCGTGCCGGACCCGCACTCCCCGCAGCAGCCGTACAACGCCTCTACCGTGCCCGGCGCGCCGCCGCCGTTCTACCGGCCGTACCCGGTCGCACCGCCGCGCATGCCGGGATCGGTGCGGGCCGCGCAGATCATCGCGTTGCTCATGGGTATCGCCGGGGTCGTCGCGATCGGCGCGGCGATCGCGGTCGGCCGGGCCGAGCTCGCCGGTCAGCTGACGGCCGGTTTCCTGCTGCCGATCGTGCTCGCGGCGATGGCGTTCGCCTTCGGCTCCGCCGGGAACGGCCTGCGGGTCACCGCGATCGTGCTCGCGAGCCTGCAGGCCCTGCTGAGCTTCGGGGCGGCGGCGAGCAGGCAGCCGCCCGGATTGCTCGGCGTGATCTCCGGCGGCGCGGTCCTCTGCCTGCTCGCGCAGCAGACGGCCAAGCACTGGTTCGAACGTCCCCGGTGAATCCCGTGCGCCGATGATTTCGGTCGGCGGGCGCCGTCTTCCCTGGAAGACATCGACGACAGGAGCGCAACCATGCCCGCCCCCGCGAACAGAACGGTGCTCTGGGCCATGATCCACGCCGAGCGCCGCGCGCTCGCCGACGACCTGGCCGAGTTGAGCGCGGCGCAGTGGGCGGCGCGATCGCTGTGCTCGGCGTGGACGGTCGAGGAGGTCGTCGCACACCTCACCGCCGCCGCGAGCACCGGCCCGGTGCGCTGGATCCGCAGCATGGCGGGCGCCCGCTTCGACCCCGCCGTGCACAACGCCCGGCTGATCGCCGGGCACCGCGGCACCGGCCCGGCCGCCACCCTGGCGCGATTCCGGGAGGTGCTGGACAGCACAACGGCGGCCAGCGGCCACACCCCCGCCTGGCTGGGCGAGATCGTGGTGCACGCCCAGGACATCCGGCAGCCGCTCGGCCTCCCCACCCGGCCCGGGCTGGAGGCCTGCACCGAGGTGGCGCGCTTCTTCGCGTCCCGCAATTTCGCGGTGAACAGCAAGGACGCGGTGGCGGGGTTGCGGTTGGAGGCCACCGATGGACCGTTCACGGCCGGTGCGGGCGCACAGGTGACCGGGCCCACCCTCGCGCTCGTCATGGCCATGGCGGGCCGCACCGCCTACTACACCGAACTCGCCGGACCCGGGGTGGCGGAACTGCGCGGCCGCCGGTGATCGGCGTGCCGGGGCGCCCCGCTCAGTGGAACACCGACGGCGCGATCACCTCCGGAAGGTGATGCACGAAGGGGGAATCACCGTGCACGACGACGCCATCGCCGACAACCGGGCGAACTGGGACGACCGAGCCGACGTCCACGCCCGATCCGAGCTCTGCGACGTGGCGGGGTTCCTGGCCGATCCGGCCCGCATCTCGTCGGTCGTCGGCAACGACCTGTCGACCCTTCAGGGGCACCTGCCGCCCTCCGGCGTTCGTGGCCGATCACTGCTGCACCTGCAGTGCCACATCGGAATCGACACGATCTCCTGGTCCCGCGCGGGCGCCGACGCCGTTCCACCAGTGGTGGAACGGCGTCCGCCGGCCTACTTCGGCGCCTGCCCCTGCCTGTTCGGTAGCGGCTCGTTGATCGTGGTGAAGTACTGCACCGCGGCCGCGATGGCGACCGGTGCGGTGACCAGGATCTGCCCCGCCAGGGTGCCGAGCGCGCCGACGGCGAGGATGCCGCCGGCACACCCGACCGCAGCGGCCGGGATGAACGGACCGAAGAGCCCGACGATGCTCGCCGAGGCGACGGTGGCGCCGGCGATCCCGCCGAGCACACAGCCGACGGCGCCGCCGCCGATGCCGCCGACCAGGGTGCCGATTCCGGCGCCGAAGCTGATGGTGCCGGTCATCCGGGACCAGGCGGCCTGCTCCCGGTCGTACTCGTTCTTCCACGGCGCCTGATCCTGGAAGGGCAGTGCGACCGGCTGGTAGACGGCGTGTTCCAGGTCGAACCGCGGGGTCAGCGTGGCCGTGCGGCCGGTGATCTCGGCGGCGATGGGGAACACGAAATCGTCGACCCGGAAGGACAGCTCGGTTCCGGCGAGGGTGCTGCCGTCGGGCGCCTTGATGGCGAAGACACCGTTCTCCGCGGTCATCGAACCGGCATCGGTGCTGATCACCGTCGCTCTCTCGGTGGGTGTCGCGGTGTAGTTCACCGCGTTCTCCGGGGCTGCCGGGGCAGCGCTGACCGTCCCCGCCGCGAGGCCGACAGCGGTGGTGACGGTGGTCGCCAGGAGCGCGAACTTCGTGAAATGCACGGTGGATGAACCTTTCTGGGCGCGACAAGCTACCGGCAGCCCGACGTTTTTCGGCTACCGGCTGCTGGGTGAGTTTTCAATCCCCTTGTACAGCAGTGTGATTCGCGAGATATCTGCACCCTTTTCGGTCAGGGGCTTGCGAACCGGACACGTCGTCACAGTAGGGTAAGTAAGGCAAGGCTTTCAATACCTAGGTAAGCCTAAGTTAATTATCTGGACGGGGGTTTCGAGTGGCGCGATCGCGGGTAGCGAGGTTGCTGATCACGACATCAGCGCTGGTCAGCGCCTGTGTGCTGAGTTTGCTCGTCGGCACGAAGGCGATCCCCGTCCTCGACGTGTGGCAGGCCCTGTGGGGCGGAGCCGCCCCCGACGATCGGCTCACCGTCGTCGGCTACCGGCTGCCGCGCACCCTCGTCGGCCTGCTGGCGGGCGCCGCGCTCGGCGTGGCCGGCTGCCTCATGCAGGGGCTCACCCGCAATCCACTGGCCGACCCCGGGCTGCTCGGGGTGAATGCGGGTGCCGCGTTCGCGATCGCCCTCGCGATCGCCTTCCTCGGAGCGTCGGGGGTGGGTCAGTACGTCTGGTTCGGCTTCGCCGGCGCCGCGGCGGTCTCGCTGGCGGTGTACCGGATCGGCACGGCGGGGCGCGCCGGCTCGGACCCGGTGCGGCTCACCCTGGCGGGGGTGGCGGCAACCGCGGTCCTCACCGGGCTGACCAAGGGGCTGATCCTGCTGCACGCGAACGCCTTCGACGCGCTGCGCCACTGGGACTCCGGCGCGCTCACCGGCCGCGGCTACGACGTGATCGGGGAGACCGCGCCGTTCGTGGCGGCCGGGCTGCTCGCCGCGCTGGTGGCGGCACGTTCGCTCAACGCGCTGGCGCTCGGCGACGACCTGGCCCGCGCACTCGGGGTGCACGTCGGGCGGGCCAGGCTGCTCACCGCCGGGGCGCTGGTGCTGCTGTGCGGCACCGCCACCGCCGCGATCGGGCCGATCACCTTCGTCGGGCTCGCCGTACCGCACATCGCCCGCAGGCTGGCGGGCCCGGACCAGCGCTGGATCGTGGGCTTCTCGATGCTCCTGGCGCCGGCCCTGGTGCTCGCCGCCGACGTGCTGGGACGCATCGTGCTGCGGCCGGGGGAGATACCGGCCGGGCTGATCACGGCGTTCCTCGGCGCGCCGGTGCTGATCTGGCTGGCCCGGCGGCCCCGGGTGGGTGCGGTGTGAGCGCGGGCATCGACTTCGGCCGCCGGGTGTTCGCCGTGCGGAGCCGGGGCGGGCGGGTCTCGACGTTGGTCGGGCTGCGCCCGGTGCTGGTCTGCGCGGTGCTGATCGCGGCCGCGCTGGCGGTGGCGGTGCTGGTGCTCGGCAGCGGCGACTACCCGATCCCGCCGCTTCGGGTGCTGCGCGCGCTGAGCGTCGGCGATATCCGCTTCGACCGGCTGGTGGTGTGGGAGTGGCGGGCGCCGCGGGTGCTGCTGGCGCTGGCGCTCGGCGCCGCGCTCGGGGTGAGCGGGGCGATCCTGCAGACGGTAACCGGCAATCCGCTGGGCAGCCCGGACCTGATCGGGTTCAATACCGGCGCCTACACCGGGGCGCTGATCGTCATCCTGCTGCTCGGCGGCGGGCACTACCCCACTGCGGCGGGTGCGCTGGCCGGCGGGCTGGCCACCGCGGCCGTCGTGCAGCTGCTGGCGCTGCGGGACGGGCTGAGCGGGCTGCGGCTGATCATCGTCGGCATCGGAGTGAGCGCCATGCTCGCCGCGGTCAACACCTGGCTCGTGCTGCGCGCCGACCTGGCCGCCGCCATGTCCGCGGCGGCCTGGGGCGCGGGCACCCTCGACGGCCTGAGCTGGGCGCACGTCACCCCCGCGCTGGTCGTGCTCGCCGTGGCGGCGCTGGGGTTGATCCCGGCGGCGCCCTGGCTGCGCGCGCTCGAACTCGGTGACGACACCGCCCGCGCGCTCGGGGTCCGGGTGGACCGCGCGCGGCTGCTGCTGGTCGGGCTGAGCGTGGCGTTCACCGCGCTGGCCACCGCGGTGGCCGGGCCGATCGCGTTCGTCGCCCTCGCCGCTCCGCACATCGGCCGCAGACTGGCCAGGGCCCCGGCCACCGCACTCGGCCCGGCGGCCGTGACCGGCGCGCTGCTCCTGGCGACCTGCGACTGGCTCGCGCAACGGGTCTTCGCCCCCACCGCGCTCCCGGTCGGTGTCGTCACCGTATCGGTCGGCGGGCTCTACCTGGCCTACCTGCTCATCCTCGAAACCCGGCGGACCGGATAGGAGCGACCGTGCCCGAGAAACCCGAAATTCAACCGCCTTCCGCGCGGCTGCGGGCCGTGAGGGCGCGGCTCGGCTACCGCGGCCGCACGATCAGCGACGAGCTCTCGGTGGACCTCCCGGACGGGGCGTTCACGGTGATCATCGGCCCGAACGCGTGCGGCAAGTCGACGCTGCTGCGCGCGCTGGCCCGGCTGCTCGCCCCGGAAGGCGGCGCGGTGCTGCTCGACGGCCGCGAGATCGGCACGTATCCGGCCAAGGAGGTGGCGCGCCGGATCGGGCTGCTGCCACAGAGCTCGGTGGCGCCGGAGGGCATCCGGGTCGCGGATCTGGTGGCGCGCGGGCGGTTTCCGCACCAATCGCTGCTGCGGCAGTGGTCGGACGCCGACGCCGAGGCGGTCGCCGCGGCCATGGCGGCCACCGGGGTCACCGAGCTGTCGGCCCGGGCGGTGGACGAGCTCTCCGGCGGCCAGCGCCAGCGGGTCTGGATCGCGATGGTGCTGGCCCAGCAGACCCCGGTGATCCTGCTGGACGAGCCGACGACCTACCTCGACATCGCCCACCAGATCCAGGTGCTCGAGCTGTGCCGGGAGCTGAACCGGGAATCCGGGCGCACCATCGTGGCGGTGCTGCACGACCTGCAGCACGCCGCGCGCTACGCCGACCATCTGATCGCGATGCGCGCGGGCCGGATCGTGGCCACCGGAGCGCCCGCGCGGGTCGTCACCGCGGAGCTGGTCCGGGAGGTCTTCGCGCTGGACTCCCGGGTGATCGCCGATCCCGAGACCGGCACTCCGCTGGTAATCCCTTTGGCGCACAACGCCGCTCGAATGCGGTAATCGCTCAGGGAAGCATCCCCGATCGGATGCTTGTTATGTTAGCCTAAGCTTGCTTTACCCCCTGGAGGACCTCCACGCCGCGGCCGGGCAACCGGCCGACGCCGAACGCCCCCGAAGGTGAAGGAGTCGCCGTGCCAACGGCCCCACCGGCCCGCCCGTCGGCCGAAGATCCCGCCCTACCCCTGACCGGTCCGCAGCAGGGCATCTGGAACGCCCAGCGTTTCGACCCGGACTCCGGCCGCTACCTGGTCGGCGAGGTCATGGAGATCACCGGCCCCGACCCCATCGACACCGGCCTGCTGGCCGAGGCCATCCGGCGCACCGTCGCCGAGGCGGAGAACATGCGGCTGCGCTTCCACGACCGCGAATCCGGGCCGGTGCAGGTGGTGACCGAGGCCGCGGCCGAGCTGCGGCCCCCGATCGACCTGCGCGGCACCGCCGATCCGCGGGCGCTGGCGCACGAGGCCGTCGCGCTGGAGCGGCACGCCGCCACCGAACGCTGCCGCGGCATGGTCGATCGCCAGCTCTACAGCTACACCCTGATCCGGCTGACCGACCGCGAGGTGTGGTGCGTGCAGCTGTACCACCACCTGATCGTCGACGGCTACAGCGCGGCCATGCTCTCCCGCCGGGTGGCCGCGCACTACACCGCGCTGCGCCGCGGAAAGCCCGCGCCGAAGCGGGTATTCGGCACCGTGGCGGCGCTGGTGGATGAGGAGCGCGGCTACCGGGGCGGCCCCGAGTTCGACCGGGACCGGGCGTTCTGGCGGGACCGGCTCTCCCCGTGGCCGAACCTCGACGGCCGCGGCAGCCACGTCGGTGGCGCGGTGGAGCGCACGGTGCGCGCGGAGGCGACGCTGCCCGCGAGCGCGGTGGCGACGCTGCGCGACTGCGCCGAGCGCTACGGCATCACCTGGGCCGACGTGCTCGTCGCCTGCTACGCCGCCTTCCTGCAGCGCCGGCTCGGCAGCGACGACGTGGTGCTCTCGGTGCTGCTGATGAACCGCATGGGCCGTGCGGCGCTGACCACCCCGGCGATGGCGGTCAACGTGCTGCCGCTGCGGATCCCGGTGCGCTCCGGCGACCGGATCGGCGAGCTCGGGCCGCGCACCGCGGCGGCGCTCACCGAACTCCGCGAGCACCAGCGCTACAGCGGCAACGACCTGGCCCGCGACTTCCCCGGCTACGGCGCCGCCGAGCTGCTGCACGGCGCGGGCATCAACCTCAAGATCTTCGATGTGGCGCTGAACTTCGACGGCGCCCGCGGCGTGCTGCGCAATGTGGCCGGTGGGCCGCCGGAGGATCTCGGGCTCACCGTCACCCCGCTGCCGGGGGACCGGCTGCTGCTCGGCTTCGAATGCGACGCCCGCACCAACGAACCCGAGGCCGCGCACCGGCGGATCGCCGCACTCGTCCGGGTGATCGCGGATTTCACCGGAAGCGACGAGGTGGCGGTCGGCGCGCTCACCCTGCTCGAGCGCGGGGAGGCCGATCGGATTCTGGCGCGGCGCGCCGGGCCGCCGGCTCCGGAGCCCATCGGAGTGCCCGCGGCGCTGGAGCGGCTGGTCACCGAGCGGCCCGCGACGGTCGTGCTCACCGACGGTGCGGCGAGCTGGACAGCCGCGGAACTCGGCGGCCGGGTGGCGCGGCTCGCGCGCTGGCTGCGCACGCGCGGCGTGCGCTCCGGTGCCGTGGTCGGGATCGCGCTGCCGCCCACCCCTGAGTTCGTGGCCGCGCTGTTCGCGGTCTGGCGGGCCGGGGCGGTCGCGCTGCCGCTCGACCCGGAGTACCCGCTCTCGCGGTTGCGCGCCACGGTGCGCGATGCCGCACCGGCCCTGCTGCTCGGCACCGGGAGCGTAGCCGCCGAGCTCGGCGCGATCGATCTGCACAGCGAGGTGGTCGGTACCGAGCTCGGCGGCTGCTCCGACGCTCCCCCGGACGATCCGCTGCCCGCCCCGGCCCTGGCCGCGCACCTCGTCTACACCTCCGGCTCCACCGGCGTGCCCAAGGGTGTGCTGGTCACCCACGGTGCGCTGGCCGCGCTGCTCGCCGCGCACCGCGCGGAGCTGTTCGCCGACGCGGCGCGGCCGCGGACGGTCGCGCACACGACCTCGTTCGCCTTCGACGCCGCACTGGACCCGCTGTTCTGGCTGCTCGACGGGCACCGGGTGCAGCTGTACGACAGCGTGCTGCGCCGCGATCCGCGCGCGCTGGTCGCCGCGTTCGGCCGCGACGGTGTGGACGTGGTGGACGGCACCCCGGCGCTGATCGGCACGCTCCTGGAGCACGGCTTGGCCGCGGTGGCGCCGCGGCTGGTCGTCCTGGGCGGTGAGGCCTGCTCCCCCGCGCTGTGGCGCGAGCTCTGCGCGGCCGGGATCCCGGCCCGGAATCTGTACGGCCCGACCGAGGCCACCGTCGACGTGCTGGGCGCGCCGCTGGACGGCGAGCAGCCGCACATCGGCGGGCCGCTGTCGGGCAACCGGGTGTACCTGCTGGACAACGGATTGCAGCCGGTGCCGGACGACACCGTCGGCGAGCTCTACCTGGCCGGGCCCCAGCTCGCGCTCGGCTATCGCGGCCGCGCCGCCGCCACCGCGGACCGCTTCGTCCCCGACCCGTTCGGCCCGCCCGGCACCCGCATGTACCGCACCGGCGACCGGGCCCGCTGGCTCCCCGGCCGCGGCTACGCCTACCTCGGCCGCGCCGACGGCCAGGTGAAGATCAGGGGGCACCGGGTGGAGCTGGGCGAGGTCGAGGCGGCGCTGGGCGCGCTGCCCGGCGTGCGTGCCGCCGCGGCGGACATCCGCGAACTGGCGGGGCGGCCCGCGCTGGTCGGCTGGGTGCTGCCCGCCCGGTCCGCGGGCGCCCTCCCGGGCGGCTCCCCCGCGCCGGATGCCGCGGCGCTGCGCGCGCTGCTGGCCGAGCGGGTGCCCGATGCCCTGGTTCCGGCCCGGCTGGTCCTCGTCGAGGCGCTGCCGCGCACGGTCAACGGCAAACTCGACCGAGCCGCGCTGCCCGCGCCACCTGCCGAGTCCGGCGGCCGCGCACCGGCCACCGGGGCCGAGCACCTCGTGTGCGCGGTCGTCACCGAGGTGCTCGGCGCCGACGCCGATCCCGACGACGACTTCTTCGGCGCGGGCGGTGACAGCATCGGAGCCATCACGGTCTGCGCCCGGCTGCGGGCGCGCGGGCTGATCCTCACCCCGCAGCAATTGCTCACCCGGCGCAGCCTGGCCGCGCTGGCCGCCGCGGCCGAACCGGCCGCGGCCGCCGAGCCCGAGCGCCCCGCCGAGCGCCCCCCGGTCCCGGTGCCCGCCGCGCTCACCGAGATCCACGGCCCGGTGGCCGCCGTGCTGCGGCTCTCCCCGCTGCAGGAGGGGCTGCTGTTCCACGCCCTGCGCGACGGCGACGACGACATCTACACCATGACAGCGCGTTTCGGGCTCACCGGGATCGTCGACGCCGACCGGCTCGGCACCGCCTTCGCCCGGGTGATCACCCGGCACCCGAACCTGGGCGCCGGCTTCCACCACGCCGAGTTCGACCATCCGGTGCAGGCGGTGCCGCACACGCCGCGGGTCTCGTGGCGGGTACTCGACCTGCGCGGCAACGCCGCCGCGGCCGACGCCGCCGAGCGCGCCGCCGCGGCCGAGCCCTTCGACATCGCCCGCCCGCCCCTGCTGCGCGCACTCCTGATCCGCACCGGCGACACCGCGCAGCGGCTGGTCCTGGTCGCGCACCACCTGCTGGCCGACGGCTGGTCGGTGCCGCTCATCCTGCGCGAGACCCTGGCGCTCTACCACGGTGATCCGCTGCCCGAACCGGCCCCCTACGCCGCCTACACCCACTGGCTGGCGGACCGCGACACCGACGGCGCGCGCCGGCGCTGGCAGCGGTACCTGGCCGGGCTCACGGCGCCGAGCCTGGTGGGGACGGCCGGGAAGCGGGCGCCCACCCTCGGCCGGGAGATCGCGCTCGGCGCCGAGCTCCCCGGTGCGCTCGAAGCGCTGGGCCGCGCACACGGGCTGACGCTGAACACCCTGGTCCAGGCGGCATGGGCACTGGTGCTCGCCGATCACCTCGGCCGCCCCGACGTGGTATTCGGGGCGGTGGTGTCCGGGCGTCCGGCCGAGCTGCCCGAGGTCGAGCGCATGGTGGGGCTGTTCAGCAACACCGTGCCCGCCCGCCCCGAGCTGCGCCCGGAGCGGCCGCTGCTCGCGCAACTCGCCGCCTTCCAGGACACCGCGCTGGATCTCCAGCAGCACGGCTACCTCGACCTGGCCACCGTCGAGCGCGCGGCCGGGCTCGGCAGGCTCTTCGACACCCTCGTGGTGTTCGAGAACTTCCCGAGAACCGGTATCAGGCAACCGGATTCGCACGAGTTGCGGGTGGACGCGGTGGCCGTGCACAGCCGGACCCACTTCCCGATCACCGTCACCGCGCTGCCCGGCGAGCGGTTCGCGCTGCTGCTGCACCACGACCCCGCCGCCGTGCCCGCCGCGACCGCCACCCGGCTCGCCGAGCGGCTGGCGGCGACCATGGCGGTGCTCGCCACGGCCGGACCGGAGAGCACCGTCGCCGAGCTGACCGCGGCGGCGCTGCCCGCGGAGTTGCGCGGCACGACACTCGCCGACTGGGGCACCGCCGTCGACCCGGCGACCCCCGCGCTCACCGGGGACGGAACCACCCTCGACTACCAGCGCTTCGACGCCGATGCGCACCGGCTGGCGCGCTGGCTGATCGGGCGCGGCGTCGGCCCCGAGGTGGTGGTGGCGGTCGCCATGGAGCGCGGAATCGACGCGGTGCTGGCGGCGCACGCGGTGAGCCGGGCAGGCGGGGTGTACCTGCCGATCGATCCGGCCCAACCGGCCGCCCGGGTCGGCGCCGTCCTGGATGCCGCGGCCCCCGCGCTCGTGCTGACCACGGCCGCCGATGGTTTCACGACCGACCGCGCGCCGGTGATCACGGTGGCGGAGCTGGATCTCACCGGCTTCGCCACCACCGCGATCACGGACGCCGAGCGGAACGCGCCGCTGCGCCCGGCCAACGCCGCCTACCTGCTGTTCACCTCCGGCTCCACCGGGGTGCCGAAGGGGGTCGCGGTCTCGCACGCCGCGATCGTGGCGACCTTCGCCTGGCTGTACCACCGGCACCGGTTCGGCCCGGACGACACCGTGCTCTACCGCACGCCGGCGACCTTCGACGCCTCGCTGCTGGAGCTGTACCTGCCGCTGCTGGTCGGCGCCCGGGTGGTGCTCGCCCGCCGCGACGGCCACCGCGACCCCTTCTACCAGGCCGCGCTCATCCGCACCGAGCGGGTGACCACGGTGCAGTTCACCGCCTCCATGCTCACCGCGCTCGCCGAGGAGGGCGACCTCACCGGCTGCGAGTCGCTGCGCTGCGTGCTCACCGGCGGCGAGCCGCTGCCGCCGGGCACCGCCGAGCGCATGCGGTCGCGAACCGGCACCCAGGTGAACAATCTCTACGGCCCCACCGAAGCCGCGGTCTGCATCACCTACCACGAAACGGTCGACGCCGATATCACCGCGGTGCCGATCGGGCGCCCCGCCACCGGCTCCGGGGTCCGGGTGCTCGACGACGACCTGCGCCCGGTCGAGCCGGGCGTGCTCGGCGCGCTGTACCTCACCGGTGCCCAGCTGGCGCGCGGCTACCTGGGCAGGCCGGGGCAGACCGCGGGCACCTTCGTCGCCGACCCGGACGGCTCCGGCGAGCGCATGTACCGCACCGGCGATCTGGTGCGCTGGAACAGCAACGGCGAGCTCGACTACATCGGGCGGGCGGACAGCCAGATCAAGCTGCGCGGGCAGCGGATCGAGCTCGGCGAGATCGAGACGGCGCTCACCGGGTGCGCCGGGGTCGCGCAGGCGGCGGTGCTGTTGCGCGAGGACACGCCGGGCGATCAGCGGCTGGTGGCGTACCTCATCGCCGCCGCGGGCGCGACGCTGGACAGCGCGCTGGTGCGCGCGCAGCTCAGCGGGTTGCTGCCCGCGTACATGGTGCCCGCTGCCTTCGTCGTGCTCGACCGGATTCCGCGGACCGCCAGCGAGAAGATCGATCGCAAGGCGCTGCCCGCCCCGGAGACCGCCCCGGGAACGACGAGTGGCGCGGCACAGCAGCTCGCGGAGCAGCGTCCCGCACCGCGGGTGACCGGTGACAGCGCGGATCCCGAGCGGGTCGAGCGGGTGCGCGCCGCCATCGCGGCGGTTCTGTCCCGCCCCGAACTCGGCCCGGACGAGGACTTCTTCGCCGCGGGCGGCCACTCGCTCACCGCGGTCCGCCTGGTCGGCCGGCTGCGCCGCGACGACCTGCCGATCGCCCTCGACGACGTCTTCGCCGCACCCACCGCGCGCGGGCTCGCCACCCGGGTCCGCGCCGACGGCGGCGGCACCGGGTTCGGCTCCCGGCTCGGCCACGTGCTGCCGCTGCGCGAGCGGGGCCGCGCCGAACCGCTGTTCTGCGTGCACCCGGTCGGCGGCACCGCCTGGCAGTTCACCCCGCTCGCCCGCGAACTGCGCGCCGACCGCCCGCTGATCGGGCTGCAGCTGCCCGGGCTCGGCGCGGACGGCCCGGCCGCCGCCGATCTCGACCAGCTGGCCGCGCAGTACGTGCGCACCGTCCGCGAGATCCAGCCGCACGGCCCGTACCACCTGCTCGGCTACTCGCTGGGCGGCAATATCGTGCACGCCATGGCGGCCGCGCTCACCGCGGCCGGGGAGCGGATCGCGTACGCGGGGCTGATCGACGCGCACCCGCTCGCCCACCTGACCGAGCAGGCAGGCGGCTCACTGGCCGACCCCGCCGCGCTGGCCGAGCTGCTGCCCGAGATCCCCGAGGACGCACCCGAACTGGCCGCCGTGGTGCACACCGCGGCGACGACGCTGCTCGGCCTGGTCACCGCCTCCACACCCCCGGCACACCGCGGGCCGTTCGCGCTCTACGCGGCGGGCGCACCGGAGGACGGCCGCGCCGACCAGCAGCTCGCCGGGTGGCGCGCGGCCGGAGTACAGGTCACCGCGCGCCGCCTGCCGTACAGCCACGTCGGCATGGTCTCCGCCGACGGCTGGCGCGAGGTGGCGGCGCTGCTCGACGCCGACCCCGCGCTGCGCGCGTGACCGCCGGCGCCCCGATGTCCCCGACCGAGAAGAGGTTCACCGTTCCCATGCACAGATCGATCGCACGCACCCTGCTCGCCCTGCTGGCGGCCGCGCTGCTGGCCCTGTCGGCCGGTTGCGGCGGCGGGGCGGGCACCGGATCCGGCTCCGGCACCCGCGATATCGCCACCGAGCGTGGCACGGTCGCGGTCCCGGCCGACCCGCAGCGGGTGGTGGTGCTCAACGGCGCGCTCGCCGGGTACCTCTACGACCTCGACGTCCCGGTGACCGCCGCCGACCCCCGGCTGCTCGGGGTGAACAACCGCACCGGCGAGTTCCCGGAGGCCTGGGCCGCTGATGCCCGCGCGCAGGGCACCACCGCGCTGCCGATCGGCCAGAGCATCAACCTGGAGCTGATCGTCGCGCAGCAGCCCGACCTGATCATCGGCGGCGGGCAGGGTTTCACCGCGCAGCAGTCCATCGATGCCTACGACCAGCTCAGCGCCATCGCGCCGACGGTGCTGGTGCCCGCGTCGGCGAGCGGCTGGCAGGAGCAGCTCCGGCTGCTCGCCGACGTCGCAGGCCGCGGTGACCGGGTGGACGGGCTGGTCGCCGCCTACCGCGACAAGGTGGGCGAGGTGCGGGCGCGCATCCGCCCGCCGCAGGGCGCGGCGGCCTACCTCCAGTCGCGCCGGGACAACACACCGACCGTCGTGCTGCCCGGAGCCGCGCTGCCGAGCCTGCTCGCCGAGGTCGGCATCCGGGCCGACGACGCGGTCGCGGCCAAGGCGGGCAACCCCGCGCGCAGCGGAGCCGCCGCCGACTGGCTCGAGTTCAGCCCCGAGCTGCTGACCAGAGTGGTCGACGCGCCGGTGGTGTTCGTCGTCCCGCTCAACGACGGCCGCGACGCCACCGCGCTCGGCGCCGACCCGGTCTATGCCCAGCTGCCCGCCTTCCGCGGCGGCACCGTGTTCGACCTGCCCGCCACCTCGCTGCGCCCGGACTACCGCGGCGTCATGCGGACCCTCGACCTGATCGCGGAGCGGTTCTCGTGACCGCCGTCGGCGGACTGCTGCTCGACGTCTCGCCGCTGCGCACCAGCCGCGCCTTCCGCTGCGCCTTCGCCGCCCGGCTGGTCTCGGTGCTCGGCATCGGGCTGCTCATGGTGGCGCTGCCGGTGCAGGTGTACGGGCTCACCGGCTCCTCGCTGCACGTCGCCGGCGTCGCCACCACCACCGCGGTGGCGCTGTTCGCGGGCAGCATCGCGGGCGGCGTGATCGCCGACCGCTACGACCGCCGCGACGTCATCCAGTGGTCGCGCACCACCGCCGGGCTCGGCTTCCTCGCGCTCGGGATCAACGCGCTGCTGGAGAACCCGCTGCTCGGCGTCGTCTACGCGGCCTCCGCGCTGGACGGGCTCGCCGGCGGCGTCAGCGGCACCGCCCTGATGGCGCTGGTGCCGCTGCTGGTGGGGCGGGAGAAGATGGCCGCCGCGGGCGCGCTCACCGCGCTCACCTCCGATATCGGCACCATGATCGCGCCCGCGCTCGGCGGGTTGCTGATCGCGGGCACGGGGCTGTGGGCGGCCTACTTCCTGGCCGCCGCGGCGACCGTGGCCACCGTGACCCTGATCCGAGCCATCGGCCCGGCCCCGCCGCCGCGCCGCGAGCTGCAGAATCCGCTGCGCGAGCTGGCGATCGGCGTCGGCTTCGCGCTGCGGCACCGGGTGATCCGGCTGGTGCTGCTGATCGGCTTGGTGGCCATGCTGGTCAGCGGCCCGCTGGTGCTCTTACCCGCGCTCGCCGACACCGAACTCGGCGTCGGCGCGACCACGCTGGGGCTGCTCTACGCGGCACCGGGCGCCGGCGCCGTGCTCGGCTCGCTGACCAGCGGCTGGATGGGGCGCACCGGGTATCCCGGCCGGGCCCTGCTGCTCTCGCTGGTGGCGCTGCCGATCGGGGTGATCGTGGCCGGGCTCTGGGCGCACCCGCTGGTGGTGCTGCTCGGCTTCGCCGGATTCGGCGTCGCGCGCGCGGTGAACCTGGTGCTGCGCTTCACGGTGCTGCAGCTGCACGCCCCCGACGAGCTGCGCGGGCGGATGTCCGGGCTGCTCATGGTGCAGTCGGTCGCAGGCACCGCGGTCGGCTCGATCGTGGCCGGGCTGGCCGGGCAGTTCTTCGCCCCCGGCACCGCGCTGGTGATCTACGGCGCCGCGGTCCTCGTGCTCGCCCTGATGCTCACCGCGGCCGCCGCACCGCTCTGTCGAAAGGACCCGCGATGAGGGATCGAGCCGCCTACGCCGAGCACATCGCCGAGGTGCTCGCCGGGCCACACGGCGCCAAGGTCGGATATCCGATCGGGCTGCGCGAACTCCGGGTGCTGCGGCGCGCGGCGCTGAGCTCCGCGCTGCTGCGGCTGACCTTCGGCGGTCCCGAACTCGACGGCTTCCACAGCTACGTCCCCGACGAGCACATCCGGCTGATCTTCCCGTGCGCCGACGGCGTGCTGCGGCTACCCCGCCGCGACGGGCTCTCGCTGGAGTGGGGCGACCCGCGCCCGGTCTCGCGCGAGTACACCGTGCGCCGCTACGAGCACGGTGAGCTGGACGTGGATTTCGCGATCCACCCCGGCGGGCTCGCGTCGGAGTGGGCGCTGGCCGCCGAGCCCGGCGCCCGGATCCACATCGCGGGCCCGCCCGGCGGGGTGGTGGTACCGCCCGGCTACGACCGCTACCTGTTCGCCGGCGACATCACCGCGCTGCCCGCCATCGCCCGCTGGCTGGAATCGCTGGCGCCGACGGCCCGCGGCTGGGCCGTCGTCGAGGTGCGCGACGAGAGCGAGCGGATTCCGCTGCCCGCCCCGCCCGGGATCGAGGTGCGCTGGGCCTACCGGGGCGGCATCGCGCCCGGCTCCGGGGACGCCCTCGAGCGGGCGGTGCGCACGGTGCGGCCGCCCGCGGGCGAACGGATCTACGTGTGGATGGCCGCCGAGGCCGGTGTGCTGCGCCCGCTGCGCCGCTGGGTGCGCGGCACCCTCGGCGTCGGCCCGAAGGACTGTCTGATCGCCGGCTACTGGAAGCGCGGCGTTGCCGATTTCGATCGCGAGGAGTGAGCATGACGAACGAGACGACGGTGAGCGCGCGCGAGCGGGTCACCGGGGACGTGGCCGCCGCGCTCGGTATCGGCCCCGGTGAACTCACCGACGACACCAACCTGCTCGACGCCGGACTGGATTCGGTGCGGATCATGGCGCTGATCGAGAAGTGGCGCCGCGCCGGGCACGAGGACCTGGATCTGCCGGTGCTCGCCGAGGACCCCGTGCTCGGGTCGTGGATCGCGCTGCTGGAGTAGCGCGGCCGCGAATCCGGGGTGGCGCGGTGCGCGCCACCCCGGGCCGTCAGTTCCGAAGCTCCCCGTCGACCAGTGCCCGCCGCAGCTCGCGGCGGCTGGTCTTGCCGACTCCCGTCTCCGGGAAGCGGTCGACGACCACCACGGTGTCCGGCATCTTCCACGCGGCCACGCCGCGTTCGCGCACGAACGCGCGGACCGTGGCCAGGCTCGGCCGGACCTCTGGGTCGGCGGGCTGAACGAAAGCGCAGATACGTTGTCCGAGAACAGGATCGGGCGTGCCGACGATGACCGCGTCGCGCACGTCCGGATGAGCGAGCAGGTGCCCCTCCAACTCCTCGGCGGAGACCTTCTCCCCGCCCCGGTTCACCCAGTCGCCGCCGCGGCCGTGCACCACCAGGTTGCCGTCCGGGCGCACCGACACCACATCGCCGGTGCGGTACCAGCCGTCCGCGGTGAAGCTGCGCGCGTCGGCCTCCGGGTTGCCGTGGTAGCCGCGAATCGTGTACGGCCCCTCGGTGATCAGGTTGCCGACGGCGCCGGGCGGCAGCCGGTTGCCGTCGTCGTCGACGACCGCGATCCGGTCGTGCTCCGACATCGGCCTGCCCTGCGTGCCGACCACCACCTCGAGCGGATCGTCGAGCCGGGTGTAGCAGACCAGCCCCTCGGCCATGCCGAACACCTGCTGCAGGGTGGCACCGAGCGCGGGGCCCGCGCGGCGGGCGAGCTCGTCGGGGCAGCGCGCCCCGCCGACCTGCACCACCCGCAGGCTCGCCAGCTCCGGCGCGGGGCCCGCTTCCGCGCGCTCGACCCACATGCGCAGCAGCGGCGGCACCAGCCCGGTGATGGTGACCCCGAATCGCTCGATCGCGCGGAACGCGGCCGACGGTGTGGGGTCCGGGGTGAGCGCCACGGTGCCGCCCGCCCAGAGCGCGCCGAGGATGCCGGGCGAGCTCATCGGGAAGTTGTGCGCCACCGGCAACGCCGCGAGATACACGGTGTCGCTGCCGAGTTCGCAGAGCTCGGCGCTGCGGCGCACGCTGTAGAGGTAGTCGTCGTGGGTGCGCGGGATGAGCTTCGGCACCCCGGTGCTGCCGCCGGAGAGCTGCAGGAAGGCGACCGCGGCCGGGTCGGTGCGTGGCAGCGGGCCGGGCTCGTCCCGGAAGTCGTCGAGTGCCAGTGTGCCGTCGGCGAACTCGCCCGGATCGACGACCAGCACCCGCCGCACCGACGCGACCCGCTCGCGCACGGTGCGCGCCAGCGCCGCGTAGTCGAAGCGGGCGTGCGTGCCGCAGGTGATGATCGCGGTGGCGCTCGCGGATTCGGCGATCGGCACCAGCTCGGCCTGCCGGTGCGCGGGCAGGCAGAAGACCGGAAGCGCGCCGATGCGGAACAGCGCGAAGATCACCTCCACGAACTCGGCGCGGTTCGGCAGCTGCACCAGGACCCGGTCGCGCTCGCGCAGGCCGAGCCGCAGCAGCCCGGTGGCCAGCGCATGGGAACGCCGGTCGAGTTCGGCGTAGCTCCAGCGGTGCCGTTCGTCGACCACCGCGAGGGCATGCGGACTTTCGGCGGCGCCGCGGTCGAGCAGATCGGCGAAGGTCTCGCCGCGCCAGAGGTTTTCGGCTCGGTACGCGGCGGCCTGCGCGGGCGGCCACGCGGCGGTGCCCGGAAGCGGAGCAGAGGACATCGGACATACCTCTTTCGGGGAGTTCGGGGTCGGGTGCTCGGGCCGGGAGCCGTGGGCGTGCCCACCGAACCAGGCCCTAATAAGGTTAGGCTAACCTTATGTCTTTGAGCCAGCCGGGGCCCGGCACAGTCCTCGTGACCGGCGCCGCCGGCGGTATCGGCGCCGCCGTCGCCACCGCGCTCGCACCCGGCGCCGCGGTACTCGCGCTCTGGGATCGCGATCCGCGCGTGCGCGAGGTGGCCGCGGCGCTCACCGCGGCTCCGCCGCACCGAGCCTCCGCCCGCCCGCTGATCACCGCCGCCGAGGTGGACGTGGCCGATCCGGACGCCGTCGCAACGGCATTCGACGCGCTGACCGCCGCGCACGGCGCCCCGGACGTGGTCGTGCACGCCGCAGGCGTGCACAACGGCGAGTCCGCGCTCGAGGTCACCGCGGCGGCGTGGCAGCACACGCTGGCGGTGAACGCCTCCGGCACGATGCACGTCGCCCAGCGGGCCGCCCGCGCCATGGTGACCGCCGGACGCGGCGCCCTGGTCGTGGTGACCTCGAACTCCGCGGCGACCCCCCGCGTCGGCATGGCCGCCTACGGCGCGGCCAAGGCGGCCGCCGCCGCCTACACCAAGGCGCTCGCGCTGCAGGTCGCCCCGCACGGGGTCCGGGTCAACCTGGTCTCCCCCGGCTCCACCGACACCGCCATGCTGCGCGGCATGCTCGCCGACGGCGCGCCCCCGCTCGACGACACCGCCCGGCGCGGGCTGCTCGACGGCGATCCCGACGCCTACCGGCTGGGAATCCCGCTGCGCCGCATCGCCGACCCCGGCGACATCGCCGCCGCCGTCCGCTTCCTGGTGTCCGACGACGCCCGCCACATCACCATGCACGACCTGCGGGTCGACGGTGGCGCCACGCTCGACATGTGAAACGAAAGGGTGACCACGATGATCGACTCCCCCGCACCGAGCTTCGCCCTGTGCCGCCCGGACCGCACCGTCGTCGCACACGGCGGCGGCGCGGTCTTCCGCAGCGCCGCCGAGGCCGCCGCGGCACTGCGCTCCGGCCGGGTCGGGTACGTGGTGGGCGCCCTGCCCTTCGCCCCCGGCGCCCCGGCCGCGCTCTGGGCACCGCGGTACGTGACGATCAGCGACGACGCGCACCGCCCCGCGCGACCGGAGCTGCCCCGCTTCGAATTCGCCGCCGCGCTGCCCGCCCCCGAGACCCATGTGCGCCGGGTCGCCGAGGCGATCCGGGTGCTCGCCGATCCGGCGGAACGGCTGCGCAAGGTGGTGCTCGCGCGCGCGGTCCTGGCCCGCGCCGAGCGCCGGGTGGCACCCGCGGAGCTGCTGGACCTGCTGGTCGCCACCGACCCGCTCGGCAACGGGTTCCGCACCGAGCTCTCCGCCGCGGGCGGCGCCTACCGCGGCAGGCATCTGATCGGCTCCAGCCCGGAGATCCTGGTGCGCCGCGACGGCGCCACCGTGCTGAGTCACCCGCTGGCCGGCTCGGCCCGCCGCGTGCCCGACGACCCGGCCACCGACCGCGCCGCCGGGCGAAACCTGCTCGGATCGGCCAAGGATCACCACGAGCACCGCTTCGTGGTGGATCACGTCGGCGCGGTCCTGCGCCGCCTCTGCGGCACCGTGCACGTGCCGGACGGACCGGAACTCACCGGCACCCCGGAGATGTGGCACCTCGGCACCCCGATCACCGCCACCGGCGGCCCGTCCGCGCTCGAACTCGCCGCCGCGCTGCACCCGACCCCGGCGATCTGCGGCACCCCGACCGAGGACGCGGCCCGGCTCATCGCGCGGCTCGAAGGCGACCGCGGCTTCTACGCGGGCGCCGTCGGCTGGTGCGACGCCGCGGGCGACGGCGAGTGGATGGTCGCCATCCGCTGCGCCGAACTCGCCGCCGACCACCGCACCCTGCTCGCCCACGCGGGGGGCGGCATCGTCGCCGAATCCGACCCCGCCGCCGAGCTCGCCGAGACCACCGGAAAGTTCCAGCGCGTACTCGGCCCGCTCGGCCTCGCCGATACACCCGTCCCCGTCTCCTGACCCGGAACCCTGCCACACCCACCTCGACGACCTGGGAGTACCGAGATGCCCATCCCCCCGATCGCCCCGTACCCGATGCCGCTACCGAGCGAGGTCACCGACAACCGGGTGTCCTGGACGGTCGAGCCGCACCGCGCCGCCCTGCTCGTACACGACATGCAGCGCTACTTCCTCTCCGCCTACGACACCGACCGCGATCCGGCCGCCACGCTCATCAGCAATATCGCGCGGCTGCGCGCCCACTGCCACGAACTCGGCATCCCGGTCGTCTACACCCGCCAGCCCGGCGACCAGCACCCCTCCCGGCGCGGCATCCTCGCCGACCTCTGGGGCACCGGCATGTCCTCCGGCCCGGACACCGAGGTGGTCGCCGAGCTGGAACCCGACGCCCGCGACATCCAGGTCACCAAGTGGCGCTACTCCGCCTTCCAGCGCACCGACCTCCGCGAACTGCTCGGCTTCCACCAGCGTGATCAACTCCTGGTCACCGGCGTCTACGCGCACATGGGCTGCATGCTCAGCGCCGCCGACGCCTTCATGAGCGACGTATGCCCCTTCCTCGTCCTCGACGCCACCGCCGACTTCAGCCGGGACGAACATCTCATGGCGCTCAATTACACCGCCCGCCGCTGCGGGGCGGTGCTGTCCACCGACCAACTGGTCGAGCAGCTGGACCGGGCGACCGAACCCTGTTGAGCGCAGGTCCATGCCCCGCACGCTCCGCACCGACCCCGTCACACTCGACGGCGCGGTGACCGTGCTCGTCGACGACATCGCGCAGTGGTGCCGAAGTATCAGCGGGCGTACTCGTAGCGCATCTCCGGTACCTCGATGCGGTGGAACCCCGCCACCCGCACGGTCGGGGCGAGCTCCGGATCGCGGCGGGCACTCCCCGGCTCGACGAACCCCCGCACCTCGATCCAGGCGTCGTCCTCGACCGCCTCCGGCAGCCCGGCCAGGTGGACGTACACATAGCGCGCGTCGGCGACGCAGCAGCTGATGACGACCCGCACGAGGTCGACCTCGGGGCCGCCGGGGCGGGCGACGAAACCGCTGATCCGCACCTCCCGCCCGGCGAGCGACCCGGAGGTGTCCCACACCGCCCGGTGCACCAGATCCACGATCTGCAACCGCGGCGCCTCCCCCGCTCGCAGCGGCGGCAGGGCACGCTGGGCGGCGCCATCCCCCGGTCCGGCGGGCCGCACCGCGGAACCGGTCACCAGCACCTCGGAGCCGAGCGCCGGCGGCGCGATCAGCAGCAGCGCGGCCACGGGGACGAGCAGCAGCCAGGGGGCGCGGCCGTGGCCGTGCGGCACGTCGCGACCGCCGCGCCGGATATCGCGGCCGATGGCGATCAGCGCGAGCAGGACGAAACCGGCCCCGGCGGCCAGCAGGAACGGATACAGCCCGGCCTTGACGTAACGCAGGTAACTGCCGTTGAGCGTGATCACCAGGACGGTCGCGCCGACGAGCAGGAGCAGCAGATTCTCGGTCTCGCGCCTCATCGCGCGCCGCCGAGGAAAACCAGCCCGGCCACCGTGCCGCACACCACCGCGACCGCGAAGGTCAGCGGCGCGAACCGGATCGCGAAGGCGCGGCCGAAGGTGCCTGCCTGCATGGCGAAGAGTTTGACGTCGACGGCCGGACCGACCACCAGAAAGACGAGCCGGGGCAGCAGCGGCAGCGCGGACATGCTCGCCGCCACGAAGGCGTCGGCCTCCGAGCACAGCGCCAGCAGCACCGCGAGAACCGCGAGCACGAGCACGGCGAGCGCGAGCTGCCCGGCGAGGTGGGCGTACCAGTCCGGCGGGACGGCGACGTGCAGCAGCGCCGCCGCGGCGGCCCCGACCACGAGGAAGGCGGCGGCCTGCACCAGATCGTGCCGCGCCGCCTCGGTGAAGGTCTCCCACCGGGTGCGCCCCGCGGTGTGGTGCGGGTGCGCGGGGGCGGGCGTCATCCAGCCGGGCTGCCCGAGCCGGGACCACAGCAGCCCCATCAGCAGCGCCGTCGCCAGCGAACCCGCGAACCGCGCCGCCACCATCCCGGGCTCGCCGGGGAACGCGACCGCCGTCGCGATCAGCACCATCGGGTTGATCGCGGGCGCCGACAGCATGAAGGCCAGTGCCACCGCGCCCGGCGCGCCCTGATCGGTGAGCCGCCGGGCCACCGGCACCACCCCGCACTCGCAGCCGGGCACCGCCGCCCCGGCCAGCCCCGCGACGCCGATCGCGGCGGTCTCGTTGCGCGGCAGGATCTTCCCGAGCACGCGCGGCGAGACGAACGCGGCGACGAGCCCGCTCAGCACCACCCCGAGCACCAGGAACGGCACCGCCTGCACGAAGATCCCGGCGAAGACGGTGAACGCGGCCCGCGCCCGCACCGACCCGGCGACCGCCTCCGCCAGCAGCCCCTGCGCGAGCACTCCGGCGACGACCAGCCCGGCCAGCAGCCAGGTCGACGACACCCGGCGCGCGTCATCCCGCACGACCACGGCGCACCCCCTCCGGAAGATCGACTCGCCGAACACTATCGGACCGGCGACCCGCGAGCCGCCGACACACTGAAAATCATATTCAGTAATATTCCGACCGTGACGACCAGTCAGCAGCAGCGGCCCGGCAAGCCGGGCACCGGTACCTCGACCGACGATCCAGCGGCGGCCGAGGCGGTCTACCTCGACGCGACCAGGCAGCTGCTGGAGCCGCTCGGCGTGCGCGACGGCGATGTCGTGGTCGACGTCGGCCCCGGCGCCGGCTCGGCGACCCTCGCGCTGGCGCGGGCGGTGGGCGAGCGCGGGCGCGTCTACGCGGTCGATCTCGACCACGCGATGCTCGAGGCGACGCTGGCGGTCGCCGAGAGCGCCGGGGTGGCCGACCGAATCCGCCCGGTCTGCCACGACATCGAGGACGGGGTCCCACCGCTACCCGAGCGAGCCGATGCGGTCTGGTCGTCGTGGTGCGTACACCACGCCCGCGACTGGGACGCCGCCGCCCGCGCGCTGCTCGGCCTCCTGCGCCCGGGCGGAGTGCTGTGCCTGGCCGAGGGCGGGCTGCCGGCCCGCTGCCTGCCCTGGGACACCGGCATCGGACGCCCCGGACTCGAGATCAGGCTGGACGAGGCGCACGACCGGCACTTCACCCAGTGGTTCTTCGGCAGGCCGGGCGCCCGGCGACCCGCGCGCGGCTGGGCCGAGATCCTCACCGGCGCCGGGCTTTCCGAGGTCACCGCGTTCACCGCGCTGGTCGACATCCCGGCCCCGCTGAACGCCGAGGTCCGCGCGGTGGTGCTGGCCGAGCTGGCGGCCCGGGTGCGCCGGGCCGGGCCGTTCCTCACCCCCGACGACGCCGCCGCCTGGGCCGAGCTGCTCGACCCGGGCGCACCGGCCTGGCTCGGCCACCGCGCCGACCTCACCCTGCTCACCGCGCGCACCGGATTCCGCGGCCGCAGACCGCAGCGCTGATCAGCTCGGCATCGCCGCGCAGCGCCGGACCACCGCGAGCACCCGGTCGATCTCGTCCGGGGTGTTGTAGACGTGCACGCTCACCCGCACCGCATGGTCGCGGGCGTCCCGCCCGGCCTGGCAGTGGCTGTCGGCGCGGACCATGATCCCCTCGTCGGCGAGCACGAAGCCGAGGTCGTCGGAGCGGACCCGGGCGTGCCGGAAGGTCACGATGCCCTCCCTGCGCTGCACGGGCGAATCGGCGGCGAGGCTGTCCCGGCAGCCGAGCACCTCGATGTCGGGGAACCGGCGCAGCCCGTCGGTGAGCCGGGTGGTGAGCGCCGTCGTCCAGGCGAGAATCTCGGGCAGCCCGGCGGCGTCGAGCCAGTCCAGCGCCGCCGCGAGGCTCACGATCCCCGCGGTGTTCGGGGTGCCGCGCCACCCGCCGAGCTCGAACCGCGGGCCGAGCCGGTTGCGCGCCCAGACCGCGCCGACCCCGGGCAGCGCCAGCGTCTTGTGCCCGGAGAACACCACGAAATCGGCGTCGAGCTCGGCGACCGAGACCGGCCGGTGCCCGACGGCCTGCGCGGCGTCCACGCAGATCGGCACCTCGGGCCCGACCGCGGCCCGCACCCGGTGCAGGTTCATGTCCGCACCGAACACGTGGTGCACGTGGGTGGCCGCGACGAACCGGGTGCGCGGGCCGACGAGGGCGGGCAGCGCGCGGTGGTCGTAGTCGCCGGAGGCCGGGTCGACCGGCAGCGCCAGCACCCGGATCCGGATTCCGCTGCGCTCCAGCCGGTCCCGCAGATCGAGCCAGGGCCGCAGGTTCGCCTCGTGGTCGCCGAAGGGGACGATGATCTCGTCGCCGTCGCGCAGCTGCCCGGCGAGCCAGTCCCCCGCCACCGCGCGCAGCCCGCCGCTGGTGCCGTCGACGAACTCGACGGTTGATCCGGTTCCGTTGTCGCCCAGCGCTTTGCGCACCCGGTCCTGAGCGGCCTCGATCCGGGCGGTGGTGGCGGTGCCCCACGGGTAGGCGCCGCGTGCGGCATTGGCATTGCCGGTGGTCAGGTACTCGGTGACGGCGTCGAGCACCGCGGCGGGTTTCTGGGTGGTCGCGGCATTGTCCAGGTAGGCGAGATCGGGGTTTCCGGCGATGATCGGGAACTGCGCGCGCAGACCGCGCTGCCACTGCGCCAACCGGGTCAGGGTCGGATCCGACACGGCGATCAGTCCCTGACCAGCGGTGCGCCCGCGTCCCGCCAGGCGACGACGCCGCCGCGCAGGCTGCGCGCGTCACGGTGCCCCATCCGGGCCAGCAGGGCGGCGTAGCGCGCGGATTGTTCCCCGACGGGGCAGACCAGGAGCACCGGCCGGGTTGCGCCGAACGGCAACCCGCCGCGGGTGAGCTCGCCGAAGAGCTCGTCGACGATATTGATCGAGTCCGGGATGTGCCGCGCGGTGTAGGCGAAGGAGCCGCGCAGGTCGACCACGAGCGGGTGCTCCGCGGCAATCCACTCCCGGGCGGCGGCGACGTCGGGCTGCGGCACGGCGGCGAGCTCCGCAGCGGTGACGGTGCCGACCGAGTCGGCGCGCTCCGGCTGGTTGAACAGGTCGGGGCGGCGTTTCCGGATGTAGCTCAGGTAGCTCTCGACCCGGTCGCACACGATGAAGACGGCGGTGCGGCGCTCGGTGAGCGTGGCGTCCAGCGCGGTCAGGTGGCGCAGCGCGCCCGCGTAGGCGGCGCCGGAGGTGGGGCCGCCGAGGATGCCGCAGCGGCGGTTCAGCACGAGCATGCCCTCGATCGCCTCCTCGGCGGTGACCGCGTCGATGCTGTCGTAGTTCGCGGGGTCGAAGAGCCCGACCTCGTTGACCTCGTCGATGGTGCGGATGCCAGGGATGAAATCGCTCTTGGCCGCGACCAACCCGAGCACGGAGACCGCCGGGTTGCGCTCCCGCAGCACCCCGGCCACCCCGGTCGACGAGCCCGCGGTGCCGACGCAGGCGATGAAGACATCGGGGCCGTTGCCGTCCAGATCCTCGATGATCTCCGGCGCGGTGCCGACCCGGTGCGCGTCCCGGTTGCGCGGGTTGAAGTACTGGTCGGTGTGCAGGTAGCCGGTGCCGTCCGCGGCGAGCGAGCGGTACATGCGGGTCAGCGGGTCCTCGGTGTCGGTGGGGTCGAGGCACTCGGTGCGGCCGGGCAGCTCCTCGATCTGCGCGCCGAGCAGCAGCAGCAACTCCTTGACCTCGGGCACCCGCATCCGATTGGTCACGCTCTTGAACGGCAGCCCGTGCATGGCCGCGATCACCGCCAGCGCCTTGGCGGTATTGCCGCTGGAGAGCTCGACCACCGCGTCGCCGCGCTCGACGGCGCCGGGCAGCGCGTCGCGCACCATGTTCCAGGCGGGCCGGTCCTTCACCGAGCCGAACGGGTTGAGCATCTCCAGCTTGGCGTAGAGGTCGATGGTGGTCAGCCCGTGCACCTCCGGCGCGATCCGTACCAGCGGCGTATCGCCGACGACATCGAGAATGCTCTCGAACCTCACGATCGGTCACCTTTCCCCGGCCAATACTGCTCGTCGAGACACCAGCCCCAGCCACCCGCCGCGGGGTAGACCGCCACCGTGCGGGCCTGGGGCTGCATCAGCGCGGGGCCCGCGGCGAAATCCATGAAGTAGCCAGCCGTGTTCACGAAGGCGAGCAGGTCGCCCGGCGCGGGCAGCTGCGGCAGCAGCACCGCGCGGCGGGTCAGGAAGTCGTCCTCCAGGCAGAGGTTGCCGCCGAGGTACACCGCGGCCGGTGCGCCGGGCTCGCGGCGCACCGGCAGCAGCAGCGGATCCATCAGCACGGCATGGTCTTCGATGCTGATGTCGCGCGAATTGGCGGCGAGCCGGACCAGGACGTCGCCGGTGTGCAGGGTGCGGACCTCGGCGACGCGGGCGAGGGTCAGCCCGCACTGGTCGGTGAGCGCGCGCCCGGGTTCGATGTGCAGGTCGTAGAGGTTCTCCAGCAGCAGGGTGGCCAGCGGCCTGCCCAGCGCGGCGGATTCGTGTGCGAGCAGCTCCGCCAGGTAGTCGGCGCCCGCCAGCCTGCGGTGCGCCGGGTAGAGGCCGAGTGCGCCGCGCAGCGTTCCGCCCTCCGCGCGCAGCCCGTAGCCGTGGTTCTGCCAGGTCAGGGGCGGGCGCTGACCGAGAGCGGCGCGGCCGAGCTCGGTGGTGTAGCGCTCCCAGTCCTGGCGCGCGGCCAGGTAGTTCACGCCGAAGCCGCCGCCGATATCGATCGCGGTCGGGGCGAAGCCGCGGGCGAGGGCGGCGCTCATCGCCACCAGGCAGCCCTCCAGTGCGAGCGCCTTCTCCTCGATGCCCGTGGTGTCGAGGTGGAAGGCGGTGCCGAGCAACCGCAGCTCCTTCCGGTGGTTCTCGAGGAGGTCGAGTACGCCGGGCAGTTCGCCGGAGTGCACCCCGAAGCGGCTCGGCCTGCTCAGGATCGGCACGCCGGGGGAATCGAAACCGCCGAAACGGATCATCACCCGCACCGGGTCGAGGCCGAATCGCGCGACGATCCCGGCCAGCGCGGACAGCTCCTGCGCGGAGTCCGCGCTCACCACCGCGCCGACCCGGGCCGCGAGCCACAGGAACTCGGTGTCCTTGGGGCCGGTCGCCATGATCCGATCGCCGGTGAACCCGGCCGCGAGCGCGTGCCGCAGCTCCCCCAGCGAGGCGACGTCGATGCCGCAGCCGGTCGCCGCGAGTTCCCGGACCAGCGCGCTCGACCGGTTCGCCTTGTGCGCGAAGTAGATCGTGCCGCTCAGCCGATGTCGCTCGTAGACCGCGTCGAACGCCGCCGCGTTCTCGGCCAGCCGCTGCGGGAGGACCAGGTTCAGCGGCGAGCCGAGCGCCTGGACCAGCTCGCTGAGCCGTCCCGGGTCGGCGAGCACCTCGGTCAGCAAACCGTCCACCCGTGGTCTCAGGACCAGATCCGCGTCCACGGCACCCCCTTCGAGCTCCACCGTCACGCCGCGGTTCAGGTGCAAATGGTTGTCGTTCGTAACAACGATGTCTCGATTGCCACCCGCACCGCAAGTGCAAGAGGCAAACATCCAGCTCAGAGCTGCGGTCGGATACCGCCTCCGGCAACGGGTTCGAGGCTCGGCGGTGCGGCGCGGGCTATGCTCGGTGCGTCATGATCACGCTGCTCGGCATCAACCACCGCACGCTCGCCACCACCGAACTCGACCGCCTCGTCGCCTTCTACACCGAGGTGCTCGGCGCGCGTGCAGCCTTCGCGCGGGCGGCGACCGCCGACACGCCGCGCATCGCCGTTCTCGATGTCGGCGGGGCCGATCATCTGATGATCGTCGAGACCGAGGACGCCGCACCGGACGGCCTCGATCCGCTCGGGAACGCGGGGTGGGGGTTGCGGGTGGGATCACACGAGCAGCTGTGCACGGCGCGTGCGCGCATCCTGGACGCCGGGCGGCCGGTGGGGCGGATCGAGACGTTACCGACGCAGTGGACGATGACGGCCTACGACCCGGACGGGCGGGCCGTCGACATCCGGGCCCACCGGTGAGCGCTCAGCCGAGCGTTCCGTCCGCGATCAGCGCGCGCAGCCCGCGGCGGTCGAGTTTGCCGCTCGGCAGGGTGGGGACCCGCTCCCCGGTGGTGCGGATCCAGCGGGTCGGGACCTTGTAGGCGGAGAGTTCGCGCCGGGTGTGCGCGGCGACGGCGTCGACATCGACGGTGTCGGGGACGACGACCGCGCAGACCTGCTCGCCCCGGTCGGGGTCGTCCACGCCGACCACGAGGCACTGCTGGACGCCGTCGAACCCCTCGACCACGGCCTCGACCTCGCGCGGCGAGACATTGGCCCCGGCCACCTTGATGAGTTCGCTGGTGCGGCCGACGTAGAACAGCCGCGGGTCGTCGACGAGGCGGTAGACGCGGTCGCCGGTGTGGTACCAGCCGTCCGGGTCGAAGACGTCGTGCCGCTCGCGCTTGTTGTAGCCGGACATGACGCCGATCCCGCGGATGTGCAGCTCGCCGGTGGTGCCCTCGGGGACGGGGTGCCCCTCGTCGTCGACGATGCGGATGTCGGTGTGCAGGAAGCTGCCCGCGGTCTCGGAGAGGCTGCGGTGCACCGGGAACTCGTCGGGCACGTTGTACAGGGCGACGTCGAGCGGGCCGTCGCGCAGCAGGGGCGCGGCGCTCAGGTCGCGCTCGGCGAAGGTCGGGTGCTCGCGGAGGCGCCGGGTGAAGGCGGGCCAGCCGACGATGCCCTCGCCGCGCTCGCGCTCGATGAGGTCGAGCGCGGCGCCGGGCTCCGGGCGCGGCATGACCAGCAGGGTGACCCGCTCGTGCAGCGCGCCGGTCGCGGCGAGGACGCCGCCGATCCAGAAGAACGGCATCGAGGAGAAGACGCGGGGCGCCGCCGAGCCGCCGCAGAGCGCACTGATCGCCGCGGGCCAGCCCGCCGTCTGGCGGACCAGGGTGCCGTGCGTGTGCAGCACGCCCTTGGGGTCGGCGGTGGAGCCGGAGGTGTGGATCATGATGGCGAGATCGGCGGCGGTGACCTCGTTCTCGACGGCGGCGAGGAGTTCCGGGGGCAGTGCGGCGTTCTCGTCGAGAGCGGTGGTGTCCGCCCAGAGCCTCGGGGCGGCGCCGAGCGGCGCGGTGGTGGCAGCCGAGGGCTCGGTTGCGTCGGCGGGCAGCGCGGTGGTGGCAGCCGAGGGCTCGGCGGCTGCGCCGGGCAGCGCGATGCGGCGCAGGTACGGTGCGGCGGGCAGGGACAGCAGGGGTGTCGGCGTCTCGGCGAGCCCGGGAAGTGCGGCCTCGAGGCGGTCGGCGGTGGGGGTGCCGAGGATGTCCGGCGGGGCGACGAGGACATTGATGTCGGCGAGCCGGATCACCTTGCCGAGCTCGGCCGGCGGGTAGAGCGTGCTCAGCGGGACCGCCAGGGCGCCGATCCGGGAGACGGCCAGCCACCAGACGATCCAGTCGACGTCGTTCGGGAACAGCAGCCCGACCCTGGTGCCCTTGCCGACGCCGTCGCGCAGCAGCCGCCGCGCGGCGAGCGCGGAGCGGCGCTCGGCCTCGGCGTAGGTCAGCCGGGCGGTCGGCGAGGCCAGATAGGTGTGCTCGCCGTGCTCCGCGGCGGCGCGAGCGAGTAGCCGACCGATCGAGAGGTCGGTTTCCGAAAGCGGCATATCAGATTCTCCGTTCGACTCGGCCAGTCTGGCACGCATCGAACGGACGGGGTCAGTCCTTGAAGTAGACGAGCTGGTGGCTGGTGGCCAGCACGACTCCGTCCGGGCTCCACACCGTCGCGGTCTGGTCGAAGAATCCGGCGCCGAAGTGCTGGGCGCGGGCGGTGCCGAGCACCGGGCGATCGGCAACGGCGGCGAGCAGCTCGGCGTCGGCGTGGAAGTAGACGGTCAGCGAGACGGTGCCCGCGGGGACGAGCCGGCCGGTGCGGACCATCGCGCGCGGGATGAACACGTCGCAGAGCGCGGTCAGGGCGGCGCGGTCCAGCGGGCGGGGCGGAGTGTCGCGCACCCAGACGGTGGTGACCGAGTCCGGCCGCGGGCCGGCCTCGGCGGCGAGCGGGCCCGCGCCCTCGACGAAGTGCTGCTCGTAGTTGCTCATCCAGACCGGGAACTCGGGCGGCACGAACGGCGCCGCCTCCGCGAACGGCGGGACCCGCGGGGGCGCGATCTCGGAGTCGGTCCAGGTTGGGCGGCGGACCGCGGTCACCGCCGTGGCGGTGGTGGTGACGGCGCCGTCCTGGACGAGCTCGAGGGTCCAGTGCTGGGTGCTGCGGTTGGTCCGCGCGGGGTCGGCGCGCACGGTGAACGGGCCGTCGGCGATCGGGCCGGCGAAGTTGACGGTGATGGCGACCGGCTCGCCGAGGCGGCGCGGGTCGTCGAGCACCGCGCGCACGAGCGTCGCCGCGGTGATGCCGCCGAACGGGCCGACCATATTGCTGTACTCGGGCGCGGTGTGGCCGCGGAACTCGCCCTCGGCCACCCGGTCGAGTGCGGTGGCGGCGTCGAACGGGTGGCGCGGTTCCACGGGGTGGGCTCCTTCGGTGCGGTGGTCGTCCGCTCACCGTAGCCGTCGGGTTGCCGCCGGCGGACAGCACGTTCGCGGAAGCGGGTGGGCGGTGTCCTTGCCGACGATGGGGCATGCGAAAGATCAGGGAACGGGTGGCTACGGTGTTGTTCGTCGCGGCCGGGGTGGTGACGGTGGCGCCCGCGGCAGGCGTCGGTTCGGCCGAATGGATCAGCGGCGCTTACGGTCTGAAGCCGCTGGATGCCGATCTCGCGCTGCTGCTGCGGCATCGCGCGGTGTTGTTCGGGGTGCTGGGGACGGGGCTGATCGTGGCGGCGGTGCGGCCGCGGTGGCGTCCGGCGGCGGTGCCCGCGGGCGCGGTGGCACTGCTCTGCTTCCCGCTGCTCGCCGTGGCGGGCGGGCCGGTGAGCGCCGAGCTGACGCGGGTCGCGGCGGTGGATGTGGCGGCGGTCGCCGCGCTGGGCGCGGGTGTGGTGCTGGCTCCGCGCAGGTCGGCGCGGCGGCTCGGGCGTGCCTGATCGAACCGGGCAGTTCGGCCCCGTCGATTGCTGGCCACCGGCCGCGGCTTTCGCCGGCCCGGCCGGTCAGGAACAGCGCGGGGATCAGGCCCGCCGCGTGGATCCCGGACAGCGCCGCGAAGGTCGCGTCGGATATCGGCCGGGCCGGCGCCGCCGGTAGCTACTTGTTCGGGTAGCGCGGACGGCACCGGAGAATGTTCATGAAAACGAGGTCGACCACGCTGCTTCCATCCTGTTTCAGCAGCTCCGCGCGAGTACTCACGAGCCCCCGGCCGGGTTTACTGCGCGATCGCCGGGATTCGCTCACCGTGGCGCGCAGCCGTACGGAGTCACCCGGTCGCAGCGGATTGGCCCAGCGCAGTCCATCTATTCCGGGAGAGGCGAGGCTCGCCACCCGCGAGAGGTAGTGATCCGCGTAGATTCGCATCAATATGCTGCCGGAATGCCACCCGCTCGCGATCAGTCCGCCGAAGGGGCCGCCGGCGGCGGATGCGGCATCGACATGAAAGGGCTGCGGATCGAAATCCGCCGCGAAATCGAGGATTTCCCTTTCGGTAACCGTCCGGTAGCCGTACTCGAAGGTGGACCCTGGGACATAGTCCTCGAACCACCGGTCGGTAATCGGTGCGGAGAAGTCGGTATCGAGCAGGGAGCGGACAGTGGACTCGGTGTCGGTCATGATCGACATGGTCCCACCGCGATACTTCAGCCCCCGGTGAACAATTCACCGCATATTCTTGCGAGGGTGTATGCCGACTATGATCTGGCGACGACCGGGCGGGTGATCTCGGACCCGGCGCGGGCCGCGATGCTGCTGCGGATGATGGACGGACAGGCGCACACCGCGTCCGATCTGGCCCGGTGCGCCGGGGTCTCGGCCTCCGCCGCGAGCGCCCACCTGCGCCGGCTCGTGGATTCCCGGCTGGTGACGGTCACGGTGGCCGGGCGGCGGCGGCTGCACACCCTGTCCTCGGCCGAGGTGGCGAGCGCGATCGAAGCGCTGGCACTGGTGTCGCCGCTGCTGCCGGTCGAGAGCCTGCGCCAGGCCGGAACCGGCAGCCGCCTGCAGATCGCGCGGGCGTGCTACAGCCACCTGGGCGGGCAACTGGCCGTCGCGATCACGACCGAACTCGTCGGCGCGGGGGTGGTGCGGGCGGTCGCGTGCGGGGAGCAGAGCGCGATCGGGTCGCTCGAGCATCCGCTGCTGCGCGCGCTGCACATCACGGCGCTGCCGCGCGGCTCGGCCCCGGCGGCCCGCGGCTGCCAGGACTGGACCGAGCGCACCCCGCACCTCGCCGGGCGGCTCGGCTCCGCGCTGATGGCGGCCATGCTGGAGCACGGCTGGCTCAGCCGCCGCCCCCGCGACCGCGCCCTGACCATCACCGAGCGCGGCACCGATCAGCTCGGCGGCATCGGCGTCTGGCCCGGCCGGATCGCCGCATCCTGATCTGCGGAGCGAGCCGCGCGGCGAAGGGACGTGCCGGGCCGGCTACGTCCCGGTCCACTCCGGGGCCCGCTTCTCGGCGAACGCCCTCGCGCCCTCGGCGGCGTCGTCGGTGCCGAAGACCGGGCCGATGAGCTCCATCTGCTTCTGCCACCGGTCCGCCGCACTCCATTCGGCGGATTCCACCATGACCCGCTTGGTCACCGCGACCGCGATCGGGCCGTTCGCCGTGATCCGCTCGGCCAGAGCGAGCGCGCCTGCCAGCGCCTCGCCGGGCTCGGTGAGCGCGTTGACGAAGCCGAACCCCGCACCCTCCTCGGCGGTGAACGAGTCGCCGGTGAGCGCGAGTTCGAGCGCCTTCTGGTACGGGATGCGGTGCTGCAGCCGCAGCAGCCCGCCGCTCCCGGCGACCAGCCCGCGCTTGACCTCGGGAATCCCGAAGGTCGCCGTCCGCGCGGCGACGATCAGGTCGGCGGCGAGGACCAGCTCGGTGCCGCCCGCGAGCGCGAACCCCTCGACCGCGGCGATCAGCGGCTTGACCGGCGGCTTCTCGGTGAAGCCGAGACCACGACCCGGGATGTAGGGGAACTCCCCCGCTGCGAACGCCTTGAGGTCCATGCCCGCGCTGAAGTTGCCGCCGCTGCCTGCGAGGACGGCGACCGAGAGCTCGGGGCTGTCGTCCAGCTCGTCCATGGCCTCGGCCAGCCCCTTGGCCACCGCGAGGTTGATGGCATTGCGCGCACCGGGGCGGTTGATGGTGATCAACAGGGCGCGGCCACGCCGCTCGGTCAGCAGTTCGTCGGACACATCTACCTCCACCGGCTTCGGATACCGTCGGACTCCGTCTCGGTCCAGCCGCACGGCAATCCGCAGGTGCGGAACAGGATTCGCCCGGAGCAGCCGATGTCGTCACCCGTTCTCATATTGTTGACCTTACAGTATTAATTCCAGTCGCAGGGCGGCCTTCGGGCACTGCGCCACCGCCTCCGCGATCTCGGCGCGATCACCGGCCGGTACCTCGGCCTTGCGAATGTGCAGGACATCGTCGTCGTCGAGGTCGAAGACCGCGGGGGCGAGGCCGACGCAGATGCCGTTGGCCTCGCACTGATCGGGATCGAGCACGATCTTCATCGGGTTCCTTCCGCCGGGATGGCGTTCTGCAGGCCACCGACCTCGGTGATCTGCCAGCCGGAGTTCCGGTCCATGGTGAGCGAGTAGGTGACGGTGGTGGCCGCGCCGTCCGGGTTCTGCACGCTGGTGGAGTTCACGGTCAGGTGGGCGTTGACCTTGTAGATGCCGCCGGCTTCGGAGATGACGTCCGCCGAGAGCGGGGTGGCGCCGGTGGTGCGCGAGCGGTACGGCACCGAGGCGAGCACCTGCCGGGCGAAGCCGAGCTCGTCGATCGGCCGGAGCGGGCGCACCCCGTGCGCCATCCGGCTCAGCCGTTTCAGCCCGCTCGGGGCGTACGGCGCGGCCGTCATCACGCCATCCTGACCGGCATGAACATGGTGACCACCCGGGCGATCACCATGGTGAGCACCGCCACCGCGGCCACCGACATCACCACCGCCGCGTTCACCCCGTCGGCGACCCCGCGCGGCCCGCCCTCGGCCTCGAGCCCGCGCTGACAGGCGATGACCACCACCAGGAACCCGAAGATCACGGACTTCATCAGCGACACCCAGATGTCGGCGGTCGTGGTGAAGGAGCCGAAGGACTCCCAGTAGCTGCCCGGGGTGACGTCGAGCGCGGCGACCGCGACCACGAAACCGGCGGCGATGCCGACCACGATGATCAGGATGTTCAGCAGCGGCGCCACCACCAGCATGGCCGCGATCCGCGGAACCACCAGGCGCTGCACCGGATCGACGCCCATCACGCGCAGCGCGTCGACCTCCTCGCGGACGGTGCGCGCACCGAGGTCGGCGGCGATGGCCGCGGCGCCTGCCCCGCCGAGCAGCATGGCCGCCGCCATCGGCGCGCCCTGCTTGATCACCCCGAGCCCGCCGGCCGCGCCGATCATGGTGTCGGCGCCGAGCTGGGAGACGATATTGCCGACCTGCGCGGAGAGGATCACCCCGAACGGGATGGCCATGAGCACGGCGGGCACCGCGGTGACGCTGATCAGGAACCAGGCCTGGGCCAGGCTCTCGCGCACCTGGAAGCGCAGCCGGGCGGCGTCGACGGTGCCGATCCGCACCGCCGAGGTGCCGATCCGCAACGCCCGCTCGAGGGTCGCCAGGCTGGACAGCACGGTTCCGGAAAAGTTGCGGCGCAGCACCGTCGCATTGGACGCCATCGACCCTCCGTCGCACCGGGACACTGATCTGAACTACAGACCAGACAGTTGTCCAGAAGCTACTACGGAGAGGTGATGGAGCGCAATCGAAAAGTCGATTTACGGTGTCGGAAAGAATATTTCAGGCGGCCGGAGCGCAGAGCTCGACGGTGGTGCCGGAGTCCAGGATGGTGAGGCGGGTGTGCGTGGTCAGCTCGCGCATGAGCGCGAGACCGCGCCCGCGAAGCTGGGTCGCCTTCGATTCACGAATCCTCGCCCGCGGAATCCAGCGCCCGCTGTCGGTGACGGTGATCCGGACCTCGCCCCGACGCAGCTCCGCGACCAGGCGGACCGGGCCGCGGTCGCCGCGGTGGCCGTGCTCGACAGAGTTGGTGCAGGCCTCCCCCGCGGCGAGGAGCAGGTCATAGGCGCGGCCCTGGTCCGCCACCGCGCCCGCCAACCAGCCGCGCAGCCTGCTCCGCACCGCGGGCAGTTCGTCGGCGGCAGCCGGGAACTCGATCCGCAGCGCGGCCTGGTCACCATCGGTACCGATCATGCGTCCTCCTCGTCGTTCCAGGGCGTACCCGTCCGCGCCGCACTCACACCTGCCCGCCGTGACCGGCTGTGTGACGCCGCTACCAGCACCGATAGAGCCGCCGGGTACTGGGTAACCCTGCGACAAATCGGCACGGGGGACCACGGCGGAAGGCATGGACGGCATGGGGCAGCAGTGGTCCGGATTCGAGATCGCGACCGAGGCGCGCGACACCGCCGTGGTGGTCACGGCGGCGGGCGAGGTGGACATGGTGACGGCGGCGCGGCTCAGGGAGGCCCTGGACGCGGCGCAGCGCACACCGGAAATTCCGACGGTGCTCGACCTCTCGCGCATCGACTTCTTCGACTCCTCCGGACTGGAGGTGCTGGTCGACGTGCACCACCGCGTCCGGCTGCGGGTCGTCGCCTCGGCGGCGGTGCGCCGCCCGCTCGGCGTCACCGGGCTGGACCGGGTGCTCGACGTCTACGACGATCTGGCGGCCGCGCTCGCCGGTTAGCCGGATCGCGCTACGGCTGTGTAACATACACACGATTCATGTGTATGTTACACATCGGCGCGGCAAGGAGTAGGCATGCGAGTGGGTTCCGGTGCGCCGGCGAAGAATCCCGTGGTGATCCTGGTGGCGCTCGGCTTCTCCAGCCTGAGCGTCTCACTGATGCAGTCGCTGGTCATCCCGATCCAGAGCGAGCTGCCCCGGCTGCTCGGCACCACCGCGAGCAATGCCTCCTGGGTGGTCACCGCGACGCTGCTCGGTGGCGCGGTCGCGATGCCGGTGGCGGGGCGGCTCGCCGACATCGCCGGCAAGAAGCCGGTGCTCGCCGTCAGCGCGCTGATCCTGCTGGCGGGCTCGCTGATCTGCGCGCTCTCCGGCTCGCTGCTCCCGGTGCTGGCCGGGCGGGTGCTGCAGGGGCTGGCGATGGGGTACATCCCGGTGGCGATCAGCTTCGTGCGCGAAGCCGTACCGAAGCACCTGGTCAACACCGCGACCGCCGCGATCAGCGCGACGCTCGGCGTCGGCGGCGCGCTCGGCCTGCCGCTGGCGGCCTGGATCGCCCAGGACAACGACTGGCACTGGCTGTTCTGGGTGGCGACCGCGCTGGCCGTCGCGGTCGCGCTGCTCACCGTGCTCGTCCTGCCGCACGTGCACGACGCGCATGCGGCGCAGCTCGACGTGATCGGCGCGATCGGGCTCGCGGCCGGGCTGGTGAGCGTCCTGGTCGGTGTCACCAAGGGCAACGACTGGGGCTGGACCGCGGGCAGCACGCTCGGGCTGATCGGTGGCGGCGTCGTCGTCCTGCTGGCGTGGGGGCTGTTCGAGCTGCGGCACGACGCGCCGCTGGTCGACCTGCGCACCACCGCGCGGCGGCCGGTGCTGCTCACCAATATCGCCGCCGCGCTGATCGGGTTCGGGCTGATGGCGCAGGCCATCGTGGTGCCGCAGCTGCTGCAGATGCCAGCCGCCACCGGGTACGGGCTGGGGCAGAGCCTGCTCGCGGCCGGGCTCTGGATGGCGCCGTCCGGGCTGATGATGCTGCTCTTCGCGCCGGTCTCCAGCTTCCTGATCACCCGCTTCGGCGGGCGCACCGCGCTGAGCATCGGCGCCGCGGTGCTCGCGCTCGGCTACCTGAGCGGGGCGTTGCTGATGGACGCGCCGTGGCAGCTCCTGCTCGCCACCTGCATCGCCTCGGCGGGCGTCGGCATCGGCTACGCCGCCATGCCGACCCTGGTGCTGGAGAACGTGCCCGCGAGTGAGGCCGCCGCAGGTGTCGCCTTCAACGCGCTCATGCGCTCGATCGGCACCACCGTCGCCGGCGCGGTCATGGCGGTCGTCCTGACCAGCCGGACCACCGTGCTCGCTCCCGGCGGGCCGGAGATCCCCACCGTCGACGCCTTCCGGCTGTGCTTCGTGGTCGGCGCGGTGGCGGCAGCCGTCGGCGCCGCGGTGGTGCTGTTCATCCCGCGGCGCAAGCCCGTGGAACCCGAGGTGACCGCAGCGGCCGCCGACGAGGCCGTTCCGGTGCACTGACCGCCGCAGGGCCGCGCTCCCCACCACCGCGGCCGTTCCGAGCCCCGCACCGCGCGTCGTCGCGATCCGCTCGACGGCGGGGGCGAGGCGGGTAGCCGAGAAGCTGTCGTAGATTCCGGCCGGGGCTTCCAGCACCGGCGCGCCGCTGTCAGCGATCCGAACCGTCTAGGCGTCGGCCGGGTGCCGGTTGCCCCGGCGCCAGGCCGACGGCGGGCAGCCGAAGGCGGCGCGGAAGCGGTGGGTGAAGTGGGTGGGGTGGGCGAAGCCGTGTCTGCGGGCGATCTCGGCGATGGTCAGGTGCGGCTGGGTGAGCAGGGTGAGCCGGGCCCGCTCCAGCCTGCGGGCGGTGATGTAGCCGGTCAGCGGGCCGTTGGCGGCGGGCCAGATCTTGTAGAGCTGGCGCGCGGAGATGCTGTGCGCGGCGGCGATCCGCTCCGCGGTGAGCCGGGGTTCGTCGAGGTGCTCGGCGATGTAGCGCTCGATCGTCGCGATCGGGGTGCGGCCGGGCAGCTCGCCGCGCGCCTCGTCGGCGGCGCTGATCAGCAGTGCGCGGAACAGGGCGATGGTGGAGGTGGCGAGCGTGGGCAGCAACCCCGGCGCGTCCGCCGCGACCGCGCCCAGCTGCTGCAGGTGGTTGCGCAGGACCGGGTAGAGCGCGAGGCCGGGGTGCAGGTGGTCGAGGCCGCGGTGCACCGTCTCGATGGAGAGGGTGAGCCGGGCGTGGCCGATGTGCGCGGCGACCGCCGAGCCGCTGCCGTGGCCGCGGAAGTCGAACGGCGCGGACTGGTCGAGCGCGATCAGGGTCGGCTGCTCGGGGTCGGCGGGGATCGCGGCGCCGCGGCTGGTCAGCGCCCACTCCCCCGGCGTGAGCACGGCGACCGAGATGATCCTGGCCGCGGGGGTGCTGCGGTGCTCGCGGGCCGAGCCGGCCGCCAGCCCGGTGTAGCGCAGCCGGGTCAGCCAGGCGCCGTCGCCGAGCGGGTGGTGCTCGGCGCTGCTCTCGCCGCGACCGCGGTGCGTGCCGGAGACGGTGACGTGCGGGGCCAGCCCCGGGCAGCCGCGGCCGGGCTCAGCCACGCTCGGCCGCTTCCATCCGGGCCAGCTCGCGCCAGGCGCGCGGGGTCATGCCGTAGTGCGCGCGGAAGCGGCGGCCGAAGTACGACGGATTGCCGAATCCCCAGCGGCGCGCGATGGTCTCGATCGGCACCGCCGCCGTCTCCGGCCGCGCCAGCTCGCGGTGGCAGCCCTCCAGCCGCTCGGTGATGATCCACTGCTCCAGGCTGAACCCCGCCGCCCGGCACAGCTCGAACAGCCGCCGCACCGAGATGTCGTGCGCGCGGGCGATCGACTCCGGGGCGAGGTCGTGGTCGCTCAGGTGCTGCCGGACGTAGCCGCGGATCCGCGGCAGCAGCAGCTCGGCCACCGTGGCCCGGCCGTACTCCGGGTCGTAGGCAGAGGCGAGCAGCGCCCGGACCAGGTCGATCGCCGCCGCGCCGACCGCGGGCGCCTCCGGCCCGGCGGCCAGCGCGTCACCGGCGGCGGTCAGGTGCCTGATGTGCGAGCCGAGCAGGTCGTGCACCGGGCTGGCGCGCAGCCGTGATCCCGCCGCGGCCACCACGTGCCGCGGCAGCCCGATCTCGTCGATCGGCACCAGCAGCGCCTGCGAGCTGCCCCTGCCGTTCCAGGAGAAATCGTAGGGGGCGTCGAGGTAGTTCAGCATGAGCTCACCCGGCCGCAGCACGTGCTGCATCCCGAACTGCTCGTGCCTGCCGATGCCGCGCTCCTGGACGCAGATCCCGAGCGTCTCGGCCGGGCCGGTGCGGATCTGCTTCGCGTTGCGCGAGACGTGCATGCCGACCAGGTCCGAGCGGAAGACGCTCGCGGTGCCGAGCCCGGCGGCCTCCAGCACCGAATCCGGGTCGGCGCCGTCCTCCAGCTCGATGGTTGTCGGCCAGGCCGCCGCCAGGATCGCGGTCTTGGCGGCGTCCTCCCGGTCCCGGCGGGGCAGGCTCCCGGAGTGGTAGATGATCGCCACGCCCGCTCACCCCCGTCCCCGGCGGCGGCGGGCGGTGGCGAGCAGCGCGTCCGCGAGCGCGATGGTCGCGGCGCTCAGCGCCTCCCCCGCGGCCCGCGAGACCTCACCGGCCCTGCCGATGTTCAGCCGCCCGATGTGCCCGCGCGCGAGGTCGTAGAGCGGGCTGGCGTGCAGTCCGCCCGCCGCCCCTGCCAGCTCGGCGCGCGGGATCGCCAGCCGGGCGAGCGGGATCCGGACGCACCGCGAGCAGCCACCGCCCGCCCAGCGGAAGGTGTAGGGGGCGTCCAGGTCGGCGAGCAGCAGCTCCCCGGGGTGCACCACGTGCGCCAGCCCGAACTGCTCGAAGCGGCCGATCCCGCGCTCCTGCACGGCGAGACCGAGTACGCCGGTCGGGCCGTGCGCGATGTCGCGCGGCGAACGGGTGAGCCGGATCTCGGACACCGCGGTGCGGATCATGCTGACGCTGCCGAAGCTCCACGATTCGACACAGACCGGAGTGGCGCCGGAGGTGTCGAATTCGACCGCCGAGACGGGGCCGTTGCGGCGGTAGACGCCGCGGGCGGTCGCGGGCTCGGCCGAGCGGTCGCAGCGGGTGCTGCCGACGATGACGGCCATGGGGTTTCTCCTGGTACGACGGGATTTCGCCTACCGTAGGTCCAGGTGTGCGCCCGCACCCGCCCCTCGGCACGCTGAGCACAAAATCGTGCACGCAGGCGCAGCTGCCCGTCCGGGCTCCGCGGCGGCCGAAGTGCGCGGGGTTCACGACGCCCCAGCGCCGCGCGATCACCGCCACCGGCGGCCCGCGCAGCTCCGGCCGGGCCAGCTCGGCCCGCGCGCCGTCCAGGCGGGTCGTCGTGATCGACTGCGAGGCCGAAATCGGCGGCGGCGCAGAGCCGAAACAGCGTCCGCACCGAGATGTGCGGAAGACGACGGCCCCTGCTCGCCTACCGGCCGTTCTCATCGTTCATGCCGGATCTGCCACCATTGCCGCACCCCGATGCCGTAGCTGTCGAGGAAAGCACGATTCAGCGCGTCGTACCCGGTGAACCCGGCGCGCAGCGCGCTCGCCTCGTCCGGCGGGGCCGCGGGTGGCCGGGGCCGGGGGACACCGGCGGTCCGGGCCGCCGCCTCAGCGCTCCGCGTCGGTGCGGGCGTGCTCGACTGCCCAGTTCAGGGCGTAGTCGGCGACCTCCTCCCAGCCGGGCTCGGCGCAGGTCCAGTGCGAGCGGCCGGGGAACTCGCGGTAGTCGGTCACCGCGGCGGATTTCCGGTACTTGCGCTGATTCGCCCTGTTCACCGACGGCGGCATGATGTGGTCGGCGCCGCCGGCGACGAAGAGCAGCGGGGCGCGGTCGGCGCGGCGGTAGTCGACCCAGGTCTCCTGGTGGCCGGGGGTGAAATTGGCGAAGAGGCCGTACTTGAACACCCACGACCCTGGCGCCGGGATCGCGTAGCGGTCGTAGGCCGCCCGCGCCTCGGCCTCGGGCAGCGTGTTGGTGAAGGCGTAGCGGAACTCCTTCTCGGTGAAACCGGCGGCCTCGTGCCGGTTGGACCAGCGCTTCAGGATCGGCAGCAGCGATCTGGCCTGCGAGATCGGGTTGACCCGCACGCCCTCGGTCGGCGCGGAGTCGATGACAACCGCCGCCGCGCCGAGCCCGCGCGCGACGAGCAGCTGGGTCAGGGTGCCGCCGAAGGAGTGGCCCATGATGATCGGCGGCTCCGGCAGCGCCTCGATGATCCCGGCCAGGTGGTCGACGGTCTCCGGCACGGTGAGCCGGGCGATCACCTCCGGCCGCTGCCGCAGCGCCTCGACCTCGATCTCGAAGCCGGGGTAGCCGGGGGCGACGACGCGGTACCCCTTGGCCTCGTAGTAGCCGATCCAGTTCTCCCAGCTGCGGGGGGTGACCCACAGGCCGTGGACGAGGACGACGGTATCGGGTGCCATGGTGGTTCTCCTGTTTCAGGCGGTGCGGAGGAAGGCGAGCAGGTCTTTGTTCAGCTCGTCCCGATGGGTGTCGGTGATGCCGTGCGGCGCACCGGGGTACACGGTCAGCGCGGCGCCGCGGATGCGGGCGGCCGACGCCGCTCCGCCGACCTCGAAGGGCACCACCTGGTCGTCGTCGCCGTGGATCACCAGCGTCGGGACATCGATGGTGTCGAGGTCGGGGCGGAAGTCGGTGGCGGAGAAGGCGGCGATGGACTCGTAGGCGTTGCGCGCGCCGGCCTGCAGCCCCTGCCGCCAGAAGGCGTCGCGCATGCCCTGCGAGGGGTGCTGCCCCGCGCGGTTGTTGCCGAAGAAGGGGCCGTCGGCGAGGTCGCGGTAGGTCTGCGAGCGGTCGGCCAGGGAGCCCGCGCGGATGCCGTCGAAGACCTCGACCGGCACCCCGCCCGGGTTGTCGGCGGTGCGCAGCATGAACGGCGGCACCGCGGAGACCAGCACCAGCTGCGCGACCCGCGCGCTGCCGTGCCTGCCGAGGTAGCGCACCACCTCGCCGCCGCCGGTGGAGAAGCCGATCAGGGTCAGCTCGGTCAGGTCGAGGTGCTCGATCAGCCCGGCCAGGTCGTCGGCGTAGGTGTCCATCTCGTTGCCGTCCCAGCTCTGCGTCGAGCGGCCGTGCCCGCGGCGGTCGTGCGCGATGACGCGGTAGCCGTGCTCGGCGAGGAAGAGCTGCTGGCCCTCCCAGCTGTCGGCGTTCAGCGGCCAGCCGTGGCTCAGCACGACCGGGCGGCCGCGGCCCCAGTCCTTGTAGTAGATCTCGGTGCCGTCGGCGGTGATGTGGATCGGCATGTGCGCTCTCGCGGTCGGGTGGTGGTTCGGGGTCCTGACCCGGCCGAAGGTAGGGCGGGGCGGGCGCCGCGAGCTGTGTCTGCGCGCACGGTTCTGTACCCAGGGAGCAGCTGCGCTGACGGAACAGCGGTGTGCGCGCACAGCCAGCTCGGCGGGCGGGCCCGGTCCTACGTTGAGCGCGACCCAACCGCACGAAAGGGACGAAGCCATGTCCGATTCCAGCTCGATCCGCCTGCGGCGCCTCGCCGCCGCCGTCGCCGTCTCCGCGGCCGTCCTCGGCCTCGCCGCGGCGCCGGCGGCCGCCCAGCCGGGTGCGAAGCCGACCGTCGTCCTCGTGCACGGCGCCTTCGCCGACTCCTCCGGCTGGCGCGACGTCGCCGCGCAGCTCACCGCGCAGGGCTACCCGGTGCGCACCTTCGACAATCCGCTGCGCGGGCCCGCAGGCGACTCCGCCGCGCTGGAGCGCGCGCTGGCCGGGATCGCCGGGCCGATCGTGCTGGTCGGGCACTCCTACGGCGGCGCGGTGATCACCAACACCCACGATCCGGACGTGGTCGCGAACGTCTACATCGCCGCGTTCGCCCCGGCGCGGGGCGAGTTCGTGCAGGGGCTGCTGAACCCGATCACCTACCCGGGCAGCAGGCTGCTCCCGCCCGCGCTGCAGCTCGGCGTCGTCGCCGACGCCACCGGCCCCGGCGGCAGCAACCTGGACGGCTACATCGGCGAGCCGTACTTCCACGAGATCTTCGCCCAGGACGTCGACGCCGCCACCGCGGCGGACATGTTCGCCCACCAGAAGTCGGCCGCGCTCACCGCCAACCTGGAGCCCTCCGGCGCGCCCTCCTGGAGCACCGTCCCCAGCTGGTACCTGGTCTCGCAGCAGGATCGGGTGATCCCGCCCGCGCTGCAGCGCTTCATGGCGTCGCGGGCCGCGCCTGGCACCACCACCGAGGTCGACGCCGCGCACGCCTCGCTGGTCTCCCGGCCCGCCGAGGTGACCGGCGTCGTCGTCGCCGCGGCCCGCGCCACCCAGCGCTGACCGTGGCGCTGAGCGCTACCGCCCGGCGAGCCCGTGCCGCGGGGTGGTGGTGAGGTAGCTGCCGACCCGCTGCACGGTCAGGTTCATCTCGTAGGCGACGGTCCCCAGGTTGGCGGCGTCGGTGGTCTGCAGCGCGAGGCAGGCGTTCGGGCCCGCGGCGGTCACGAAGAGCACCGCGCGATCCAGTTCGATCATGGCCTGGCGCACGCCGCCGCCCTCGAAGCGGGCACCCGCGCTGCGCGCGAGGCCGTAGAGCGTGGAGGACATGGCGGCGAAGTGCTCGGCGTCGTCCTGGGTCAGCGCGTTCGAGCGGCCGAGCAGCAGGCCGTCGGTGGAGAGCACCACCACGTGCCTGACCCCGGCGAGCCGCTCGACCAGGTCGTCCAGGATCCAGTTCAGGTCGGCGGGGTCGGGTCCGGTCATCTCAGCTCTCCTTGCCGTCGGCCTGCTCGGTGGTGCTCGCGCGCCGCCCCTGCCGCGTCCCGTTCTCGATGGTCGAGATCATGTCCCTGGCCTGCTCGGCGGTGAGCCGCGGCCGCTCCGCGGTCCGGGGCGGCAGCGCCGCGGCGCCCTGCAGATGCGGGTCCAGGTTGGCCTGCCGGTTGCGCTTGGGCAGCTCGGGGCGGCCCTCCCCGGGCAGCCGCAGCGGCTGCGAGATCGGCTGCTCCGGCGCCGCACCCCGGTACGGCCGGGACGGGCGGTCGGAGACCGGGCGGAAGGTCTGGGTCTCGGCCAGCGGGTCGGAGACCAGGACCGCGGACCGCCGGGACGGCTGTGCGGAGGGCGATTCCAGCGCGGCGGGCTGCGGCGCGCGGCCCACCGACGCACTGTCGGTGGCCGCCTCGCCGGGCAGCACGCTGGCGAGCAGCGTCGCCGGGATGAGCACGATGGCCCTGATCCCGCCGTAGTCGGACTCGGCGAGCTTGACCGAGATCTCGTGCCGCGCCGCCAGCCGCGCGACGACGAAGAGCCCGAGCCGGGAGTCGCCGGAGAGCGCGGCGACGCCGAAATCCGGTGGCGCGGTGAGCATCTGGTTTGCGCGCACGATGTCGCCGGTGGTCATCCCCATGCCCTGGTCCTCGATCTCGACCACGACGCCGCGCCCGACCACGGCGCCGGTGACCTCCACCCGCGACTGCGGCGGGGAGAAGCTGGTCGCGTTGTCCACCAGCTCGGCGAGCAGGTGCACGAGGTCGGCCACCATGCCGCCGAGGACGTGCACCTGCGGCAGCCGCGCCACCCGGACGCGCGCGTAGTCCAGCGTCTCACCGACGGCCGAGCGCACCAGGTCGATCATGGCGACCGGGTTGCGCCACTGCCGCCCGACCTGGCCGCCGCCGAGGATGATCAGGTTCTCGGCGTTGCGGCGCTCGCGGGTGGCCAGGTGATCGAGGCGGAAGAGCGTCTCCAGCAGCGCCGGATCCTCCTGTCCCCGTTCGGCTTCGTCCAGGATTTCCAGCTGCCGGTGCACCACGACCTGGCTGCGGTGCGCGATATTGAGGAAGACCGACTTCACGCCGTCCCTGGTGCGCGCCTCGGCCACCGCGGCGTTCACCGCGGTGCCTGCCGCGTGCCCGAACGCCTCGGCCACCTGGCCGATCTCGTCGGAGCCGAAGTCGAGCCTCGGGGTGGCGGTGGCGGGGTCGACCGGCTCGCTGTTCTCCAGCTTGCGCATCATCTCCGGCAGCGTCACGTCGGCCAGGGTGAGCGTCTCGGACCGGAGCCGCTTGAGCCGCCGGATGATCCGGTTCGCCAGCACGACCGAGATGCCGATGGCGAGCAGGCTGATCGCGCCGACGCCCGCACCGGCCAGCATGGCGTTGCGCGAGTCGTCGGCGGCCTTGTCCGCGGCCAGCTTCTGCGTCCGCGTGCTCTGCGCGACCCACATGTTCATCAGCCGCAGGTTGACGTCGGCGGCGGCCGCCCGCCACTCGGCGGCCGGGATCGGCAGCGGCGGCAGCGTCGCCTCGCGGCCGGTGCCCGCGCCGCCCTGCTGCGCGGCGGCCGCCGCCCTCGTCACCGCGCGCCAGCCGATGACGTTCTCCACCACGTCCAGCTTGCGCCAGGATTCGCTGTTCATCAGCGCGGCGGCCGCGGCCTTCTGCTCCGGGTCGACATCGCGGCTGAGGTTGCCGATCTCGATGCGGTAGTAGCCGACCTGACGGGCGAACTCCTCCACCGGGACGGTCAGCGCGCCCTGCCCGGACTCCAGCGCGATGGCGAGCGCGAAGCTGCGCGCCATCGACTCGGCGGACTTGAGGATCTGCATGGCCTCGGCGAGCTCGACACCGATCTCGGCGTCCGGCGCGAGCTGCTGGGAGATCTGCGACCCGACCACGACGCTGTCCAGCACCTGGTTGAAGAAGTTGTAGGCGTCGGCGGGCGGCAGCTGCCCGGCGTCGGTCGCGGTGCGCACGCCGGTGAGGTACTGCAGCATGGTGTCGATGCCGCCGACGTCGTCGGTGAGCGAGGTGTCGACCGCGCCGAGCTCGCCCCTGGCGGCGTTCAGGGCATCCACCGCGGCCTGGAAGTCCGTCCGCGCCTTGGCGAGCCCGGCGGCCGCCGCGTCGTCGCCGGACAGCCGCGCCATCGTGCCGAGCCGCTCCGCCTGCATCGACTCGACCAGCAGGCGGCTGGAGTCGATCACGCTGCCGGTCTCCACCGCCCATGCGTGCGTCCGGTCGCTCTCGGACACCAGGTAGGCCGTGGTCCCGACCCCGACCGCGAGCAGGGACAGACTCGGGACGAGGGCGATGGCCAACACCCTGGTTCGGACACCGAGTCGCACTGTGAACATCGCCACAAACTACTGAGTTCGGCCCGCGCAGTCCGCTTCTGTCTCGCTGACCGGGACTGGCATTGACTCCGTCCGGCTGGAATCATCGAGCGAGAATACCACTCTCATTTTTCGAGAGCAAGATATTGACCGACCCTTCGAGGCGGTGCTAAGCATGTGCACAGCGCTCGAGGGCATCGGGGCTCGGCACCGGAAGGGACTCGCCATGACACTGCAGTCGGTACTGGACGAAATTCGTGAGCGCCCCGGCACGGGCGATGTCATTCCGGTGATCGATCCGTCGACCGAGGAGCAGATCACCGAGTTCACCGACGGCGGCGCCGAGGCGGTGAACGAGGCGGTGGCGCGGGCCAAGGCCGCGTTCGAGTCCGGGGTGTGGCACGAGCAGCCCGCCCGCGAGCGCGCCAAGGTGCTGTGGAAGATCGCCGACCTGATGGACGAGCACGCCGACGAGTTCGCCGAGCTGGACTCGCTGAACACCGGCATGCCGCTGGCCCAGGCCAAGATGATCCTGCCGACCAGCGCCGAGTTCTTCCGCTACTACGCCGGCTGGTGCACCAAGGTGAACGGCAACGCCTACGAGGTGCAGATGACCGGCGGCGTCTCCGGCGCCTACGCCAACATGCACGCGTACACGCTCAAGGAGCCGCACAGCGTGGTCGGGCTGATCTTCCCGTGGAACGGGCCGATCTTCAACGCCTGTGCGAAGATCGCGCCCGCGCTCGCCGCCGGGTGCAGCAGCGTGGTGAAACCGGCCGAGGAGACGCCGCTCTCGGCGCTGCTGCTGGACCGGCTGATCCGCGAGGCCGGCGTGCCGGACGGGGTGGTGAACCTGGTGACCGGCTACGGCCACACCGCGGGCGCCGCGCTCTCCACGCACCCGGACGTCGAGAAGATCGCCTTCACCGGCTCGACCGAGGTCGGCAAGAAGATCATCGAGGCGTCGACGGGCAACCTGAAGAAGGTCATGCTCGAGCTCGGCGGCAAGTCGCCGGTGCTGATCTTCGACGACGCGGACCTGGACATGGCGATCTTCATGGCCGCGATGGGCATCTTCGTGCACTCCGGCCAGGGCTGCGTCTGCGGCTCCCGGATCTTCGTGCAGCGCGGGGTCTACGACCGGGTGGTCGAGGGGCTGGCGACCGTCGCGAACAACTTCAAGCTCGGCAGCCCCAAGGAGGAGGGCTGCATGAGCGGCCCGCTGATCAGCGCCAAGCAGCTGAAGCGGGTCATGGGCTACATCGACGAGGGCAAGTCGGACGGCGTCGAGGTGGTCACCGGCGGGTACCGGCTGGACCGCCCCGGCTACTTCGTGCACCCGACCGTGCTCGCCGGCGTCGACCCGGCCACCAGCAGGCTCTACCAGGAGGAGATCTTCGGCCCGGTCGTCACCGTGCTCCCCTTCGACACCGAGGAGGAGGGCGCGGCGCTGGCCAACGACACCACCTACGGCCTGGCCGCCACCGCCTGGACCACGAACCTCAGCCGGGCGCACCGGATCGCCAAGAAGCTGCAGGCCGGCACGGTAACGCTGAACAGCCAGCTGAACTTCGACCACAATGTGCCCTTCGGCGGGTACAAGCAGTCCGGCTGGGGCCACGAGTTCGGCCGCGAGGGCATCGAGGGATACCTCAAGACGAAGTCGGTCTGGGCTCAGCTCTGAGTTCCGCCGGGGTGATCGGCGGCGACCGTTCCGCGCAGGCCGCCGATCACCCGCATGGCGTGGTAGATCACCAGCGCGGCCGGCGCGCCGAGCGCGATGCCGCCGAAGTTCAGATCGCCGATCCGCCAGGTGAAGTCGGCGATCCCGACGACCAGCGGGATGGCGGCGGTGAACTGGTTGATCGGCTTGCCGAAGTCGACCCGGTTGCTCACCCAGATGTGCACGCCGAGGATGCCGACCAGGCCGTAGAGCGCGGTCGTCACACCGCCGAGCACCCCGGCCGGGATCGCGGCGATCACCGCGCCCACCTTGGGTGAGAGGCTGAGCACGACGGCGGCCAGGCCCGCGACCCAGTAGGCGGCGGTCGAGTAGACCTTGGTCGCCGCCATCACGCCGATGTTCTCGGCGTAGGTGGTGGTCGCGGAGCCGCCACCACTGCCCGCCAGCACGGTGGCGATGCCGTCGGCGGCGAGCGCGCGGCCCATCCGTCTGTCGTGGTCGATGCCGGTCATGGTGGTGATCGACTTGACGTGGCCGATGTTCTCCACCACGAGCACCAGCACCACGGGCAGGAACATCGGCAGCACCGCGAGCTGGAAGCTCGGCGCGTGGAACTCCGGCAGCCCCACCCAGGCGGCGTCCGCGACGGCGGCGGTGTCGACCTCGCCGCGGGCGAGCGCGAACAGGTAACCGAGCACCACGCTGACCACGATCGCCAGCCTGCCGAGCAGCCCGCGGAACAGCACCAGGCAGAGGACGAGCAGGACCAGCACCACCGTCGCGGTGAGCGCGTCCTGCTCGTAGCCGGCCTTGGCCGTCGGCGCCAGGTTCAGCCCGATCAGCGCCACGATGGTGCCGGTGACCACCGGCGGCATCAGCGCCTCGATCCAGCCGGTCCCGGCGACCTGCACCACGACCCCGATCACGACGAGCAGCGCGCCCACCACCACGATCCCGCCGAGCGCGGCCCCCGTCCCACCCGACGCGGTGGCCGCGAGCACCGGCGCGATGATCGCGAAGCTGGAGCCCAGGTAGCTGGGCAGCCGGTTGCGGGTGATCAGCAGGAACAGCAGCGTGCCGATCCCGGAGAACAGCAGCGTGGTGGAGGGCGGGAAGCCGGTGAGCACCGGCACCAGGAAGGTGGCGCCGAACATCGCCACCACGTGCTGCAAACCGATCCCGACGGTGCGCGGCCAGGTGAGCCGCTCTCCGGGGGCGATGACGTCGCCGGTGTCGACCTGGGCCCACCGGAACATCGAGCCGGTGCGCGGTTCGGGCGTCGTCATGGGAGCAGTCTGGGGCATCACCCCGGGTTGCGCCGGGTTCGCCGCGCTCCCGGACGGCTCAGGCGCCGCGGCCGGTGCGCTGCTGCAATTCGTCGATGAGCTGCGAGGCCTGCGCCTTCGTCAGGTCGTCCGGGACCTCCTCCCCTGCCTCCTGGGCGAGGGTGTGCACATACGATTCCTGCGGTCCGGTCATCGGCTCGTCCCCGGTGGTCCACTCCTCGGGATCCTTCTCCGGCGTCGGCTGCACCATGGCTTGCTCCTCCCACTCGACAGAACGTGTGTTCGATTCCTGCGGTACCCGGATCGTTGCCGATCAATCACTCCGGGGCTACACCGCGGTGAGCGCCAGTCCGGCGGAGGCGGCGGCCAGGGTGACGGCCAGGCCGCCGAAGGCATAGCCGGCGGCGGCGCGGTAGCGCCGGTCCTGGATGAGCCGGACGGTCTCGACGCTCGCCGTGCTGAAGGTGGTGTAGCCGCCGCAGAAGCCGACGCCGAGCACGAGCTGGAGCTGCGGGGTGGCGTGGTGGTGCAGTACCAGGCCGGTGAGGATGCCGAGCAGGAATGAGCCGGTGGCGTTGATGACGAGGGTGGCCACCGGGAAGTTCGGCGTCCAGCGGTGTTTGATCGTGGAGTCGACGGTGAAACGGGCCAGGGCTCCGGCGCTGCCCGCCAGGGCGATCCAGAGCGTGGTCACGGCGTGGCACCGGGGCGGTGCAGCAGCGCGCCGAGCGCGATCCCGGCGGTGGTGGCGAGACCACCGGCGAGCACGGTGCCGAGTCCGTACGCGACGGCGGTCGACGGGTGACCGTCGCGGAACAGCAGGTCGGTGTCGACGGCGAGCGTGCTGTAGGTGGTGAAGGCGCCGAGGAAGCCGGTGCCGAGAACGAGCCGCGTCCGCTGCCGCCACCCGGTGTCGGGGCCGAGCCGCACCAGCGCCTCCAGCAGCAGCCCGAGCAGGAACGCTCCGGTGACGTTGATCGCGAAGGTGGCGCCGGGCCAGCCGCCCGCCCGGTGCGGGAACCAGACCCCGAGCCGGTAGCGCAGCGCGGCGCCGGCCAGGCCGCCCGCACCCACCAGCAACAGCGAGCGGAGCGGGACGATCGGCGGCGACATGCGGGCCCGATTCCTTCCACCCGGGGAAAAGCAGTGCGGCGAGCCTAGCCGACGGCGATCTCGAAGATCATCCGCACGGCACCTCCCCCTAGGCAGATGGAAGAATCTTCAGTAACTTAATACGCATCGAGCGGGGCCGGACCGGCTCTCGGATAGGACCGATCGGCAGCCACGGACATGACCGCACTTCGAATCGCCGGTAACGACACGCTCGCGCAGACCTGCGCCGAGTGCGCCCGGGCGCTGCTCGACGGGCACGATGCGCCCGGGGCCGTCGCCCGGTTGGAGCAGCTGGCGATCCACGGCGCCCGCGACGAGCTGCCGCTCGGCACCATCCAGCATGCGATTCACGAAGCGGTCGGGACCGCCATCGAAACCGCGGCACCCCGCGGCGACAGGGACCTGGCGGGGCGGCTGGGCCGGGTGGTCGATGTGCTCGATCTGATGATCACCACCGTGGCCACCGGCTACCTGCGCGAGCTGCGGATCCTGATCGACGAGCGGCAGCATGCCGTGCGCGCCCTGACCTCGGCGCTGCTCGCGGGCAACCTGGACGCGGGCCCCGCCGCCGCGCACGGCATCCGGGTCGCCCCGCGCTACCTGGTGCTCGCGCTCGCCGCCGACCTCACCGACGGCGACGAGCCGCACCGGCGGCCGCGCCGGGTCAGGGCGGTGCTGGCCGGGCGCTGCGGCGAGGACGTGCTCGCCCTGCTCGACGACACCGGCGGCATCGTGCTGCTCCCCGCGGACCGCAACGGCAGTGGCGAGCTGCGCGCCCTCGTCGACGCGCTGACCGAGGCCGCCGGGGTCACCCTGCTCGCCACGGTCGAAGCGGCCGCGGTGCCGCGCATCCCGGCCGCCGCGCAGCGGGTGCGGCGGCTGCTCGGCACACTGACCGCGCTGCACTACCCGAGCGGGCTCTACCTCATCGAGGACATGGCGCTGGAGTACCAGCTGACGCTGCCAGGCCCGGCCCGCGACCGGCTCGCCGCCGTGCTGCGCCCGCTCGAGCAGCAGCCGGACCTGCTGACCACCCTGCGCGCGCACATGCGCAACGAGCTGCGCCGCCGCCGCACCGCCCGCGAGCTGCGCATCCACCCGAACACCCTGGACATGCGGATCAAGCGGATCACCCGGCTCACCGGCTACGACCTGACCACCGTCGACGGCGCCTGGACGCTGCGCTCGGCGCTCATCGCGCACGCGCACCATGCCGTCGCGGGGCACCCGCCCGACGTGGGCTTTCCCCCGTAGATGGGCGGAAGCCGACGCCGACGGGGTAGCGTCAGGTCGATCGGCGAAGCCGCTCCCGGTCCCCGGGGCGGCGCCCGCCGTTTCCGGCTTCGGGTGACGGCACCCGGGTTCCCGCCGGGACGAAACGAGGAGCAGCATTGCCCGCGCCCCGCACCACCGAGTCCGACCACAACGAAGTCATGACCTTCGCGCATGTGCGCGCCGCCGAGAAGGTGGCCGACGAGCAGCGGGCCGCGCTGGCGGCCAAGACGGTGGCCGAGTACTCCCGCGATGCCGCCGAGTGCAGCGCGCTGCTGGACATGCTGGGGCTGGACGTGGCCGACCTGCGCTGACCCGCGCGACTACTCCGGCAGCACGGCGCCGGTGGCCATGAAGACGGTGCGGCGCCCGACCTCGACGGTGTGGTCGGCGAAGCGCTCGTAGTAGCGGCCGAGCAGCGCCAGATCCACCGCGGTCGGCGCCCCGTCGTAGAACTCCGGCCCGAGCACGGCGTTGAGCAGGTCGCGGTGCAGCCCGTCCATGACGTCGTCCTCGGCGTCCAGCCCGGCCGCGCCCTCGGCGTCACCGGTGGCGAGCACCCTGGCCGCGCTGCCCGCCATGTGCACCGCGGCCGCGCCCATCCGGGCGACGGTGTCACGCAGCGAGTCCGGCACCACCGGCTCCGGGTGGCGGCGGCGCACCAGCTCGGCGAGGTGCGCGCAGAGCCCGCCCATCCTGGCGAGATTGCCGGACAGCTGCAGCGCGGTCACCACCCGGCGCAGCTCGGAGGCGACCGGCGCCTGCAGCGCCAGCAGCATGACCGCAGACTCCTCGCACTCCTCGCCCATCGCAGCCACCCGCGCACACAGATCGATCGCCCGCTCCGCCTGCTCGATGTCGGCGTTCAGCAGGGCGTCGGTGGCCATGGCGATGGCGTTCCCGTCCCCGAGGCACATCTGCTCGAGCATCACGGTGAGCTGTTCGAGGTCCTGGTGGAAGCGGGTTCGCATCACCCCATACAACCACCCGGTCAGCCATCGTGGGCCGGGAGGAGACAACCGGCGAGGTGGACCGGATGACGGCCGAGCTCTGATCCGAGGAGAATGATATTCTCCTCGGATGCAACGACCGATCGAGACCGCGGCTCTGGCCCGCGCCGATCAGGAGTGCGCGCAGGCCGAGGCGAGCCTGGACTCCTGCCTGGCCGCGGTGGCGGCCGCCATGCCGCGCGCCGACCGGGTCACCCGGTTCATGCAGCTCACCGAGCGGTTCGCCACCGCGCCGGAGACCGAATCGCTTGCCGTCTTCGCCGCCGCCGCGCTGACCCGGCTCAGCGACGCTCGCCAGCACCGGGAAGTCGCCGACGCCGACGAGCGCTCCCGCTCGGCCGCGACCCTGCTCGCACAGACCGAACACAACCTCGCCGACCTCTGCGCGGCCACCGCCGCCACCCCGCTCGACCGCACCCTGCTCTACGTCAACCTGGTCCGGACCTTCGTGCGCGACACCGGGATCGGCCCGCACGCGGCGCTGCCGACGCTCACCGCGGCGGCTGTCCTCCGCCTCTCCAGCTGACGGATCAGCCGAACGGCAACCGCTCGACGCGGCGAGGGCGTTTCGCCGTCGGCACCGGGAGTTCCGGCCCGCGGTGGTGCTCATGCGCCGCGCAGCCGAACCTCCTCGGTCAGCGCGGCGGCGGCGTCCCGCAGCGCGGTGGGGTCCGGGTCGGCGCCGAGCCGGGCGTGCAGGTCGGCGCGGTCGACCACGAGGAGACCGTCCAGGGAGTCGTCGGTCCAGCCGGTCACCTGGGTGACCTGCCCGCCGGTCAGGACGAGCGCGGCGGAGTCGTCGGCGGTGAGCAGGGCGCGGAGCTGGTCCGGGGTCACCTCGTCGGCAGTCATGTGCGCCGGATGCCCGGGCCGGTGCGGGGGAAACCCGGCTCGTAGGGTGGGCGGATGATCGTCGTCGATGCCGCGAACGTGGTCGGTGCCAGGGCCGACGGCTGGTGGCGGGACCGGGCGGGGGCCGCGCGCAGACTGCTCGCCGAACTTGCCGCCGCCGCGCTGCCGGACGAGGTGGTCGTGGTGCTGGAGGGCGCCGCGAGGGCCGCGCTCGACGGCACCGAGTACACCGGATTGCGGGTGATCGCCGCCCCCGGCGCGGGCGACGACACCATCGTCGAGGTGGCCGCGGCGGGCACCGACGTCACCGTGGTCACCGCGGATCGGGAACTGCGGCGCCGGGTCGAGGCACTGGGGGCGCGGACGGAAGGGCCGCGCGCGCTGCTCGACCGGCTCGGCTGACCGGAAGCAGCAGCAGCGGCGTCCCGAGCAGCAGCACCCCGGCGATCCCGAGCGCGGTGCGGGCATCCGTCGCCGCCGCGACCAGCCCGGCGAGTGCGATCAACGCCGCCGTCCCGCCCTTCGTGCCGACCGACCACGCCGCGAGCGAGCGGGTGACCACCGCCGCGGGGAGCGCGTTCAGCCGCACGGTGGCCACGATCGGACCGAACACCGCGCTGCTCAGGACCAGCCCGAACTGCACCGCCAGCACCAGCACCAACCCGCCGGTCCCCGGCCCGACGAACACCAGCCCGATCGGCCAGCACACCCGCGCCACCCCCGCGCCGAGGAGCACCCGGTGCTGTCCGAAGCGGGCGGCGAGCGGCCGGGCCAGTCCGGCGCCGAGCACCCCGCCCGCGCAGGGCAGGGCGAAGGCGAGGCCGTACTGCCACGGGGTGAAGCCGAGCGGGCCGAGCATGAGCACCGCCAGCAGCGGCGCCGTCGCCATGACCAACCCGTTCACCAGCACGACATTGCCGAGCAGCGGCCGCAGCAGCGGGTCGGTGAGCAGCTGCCGCCAGCCCGCGAGCAGGTCGGCCGCGCGCAGCCGCGCTCCCCCGGCGGGCACCGGCGGCTGCTCCGCTGTGCCCGTGCCGCGCAGCGCGGCGGCCGAGAGCAGAAAGCTCACGGCATCGGCGAGCACCGTCACCGCCGGGCCGAAGAGCCCGACGGCGACGCCGCCGAGCGGCGGCCCGAGCAGGGCGGCGGTCCAGGTGGTCGCCTCGAAGCGGCCGTTGGCCCGGAGCAGCAGCTCCGGGCGGACCAGGTTCTTCAGGTAGGCCCCGCTCGCCGCGGTGAAGGTGAGATCGGCGGCGCCGACGACGATCGCCACGACCAGCAGCTGCGCGAACCCCAGCAGCCCGAGCGCAGCGCCGATCGGAACGCTGAGCAGCACCGCACCGCGCAGCAGGTCCATCGCCACCAGTACCGGCCGCTTGCGCCGGAACTCCACCCACGGGCCGAGCGGCAGCGCGAGCAGCGCACCGGCCGCTGGGCCCGCGGCGGCCAGCAGCGAGACCGCTCCCGGCCCGGCGTCCAGCGCCAGGACCGCGAGCACCGCGAAGGCGTCGAAGGCCAGCCAGGTGCCGCAGGCACTGATCGTGTACGCCACCCACAGCCACTCGAATTCGCGTCCCATGAACGGGTATGGAAGCCCGAGCGGCCCGGCGAGTCGAACAACCGCCACGCCCGGCGGGGACAACCGACCGGCTCACCGCCGAGAGCCCCGCTACCGCCCGGCGAGCGCGTCCCGGAAAATCGGCCAGGAGTTGTGCAGGTCCTGCTCCCAGTAGGCCCAGGAGTGCGTGCCCGCGGGGCGGAAGTCGAAGGTGGCGGGGATGTCGAGCGCGGCGAGGCGATCCCGGAGCTGGTGCGTGCACTCGTCGGTGACCGCTTCCAGCACGCCGCCGACGGTGATCCGGTCGAGCAGCTCGCCCGGGGTGTCGCGGGCCGGGTCGACGGTGTCGAGCGGGCCGGGCAGGCCGGTGCCGGTGGTGATGTAGAGCAGGGTTCCGCGCAGCTGGTCGGCGTGCAGGTAGGCGTCGTTCGCCGACCACGCCGGATCGGTGAACGGGCCCCACATGTTCGCCGGGTCGCCGCCCCAGCGCCCGACCACCGCGGCCACCGCCGCCTGCCCGCGCGGGTCGGAGATCCGCACGCAGCCGCTGTAGGAGCCCACCGCCCGGTACAGCCCCGGCTTCGCCACCGCGAGCTGCAGCGCCGAGGTGGCGGCCATCGAGATCCCGGCCACCGCGTTGGCGCCGGTGCCGTGGAAGGCGGCGTCCACGATCGGCGGCAGCTCGCGGGTGAGGAAGGTGGTCCAGCGCTGCCTGCCGAGCAGCGGGTCATCGATCCGCCAGTCGGCGTAGTAGCTGCCCGCGCCGCCGTTCGGGATGACGACGGTGACCTGCTCGCCGGCCAGGAAGTCGAGCACGTCGGTCTGCTCGAGCCAGCTGCTGCCCAGGTCACCGCCGCTGGAGCCGTTCAGCAGGTAGAGCACCGGCGCGGGTGCGGCCGGGTCGTGCGCCGGGAGCACGGTGAGCGCGATGTCCTGGCGCATGGCCGCCGAGTACACGCTGACCTCCAGCGCCCGGCTCGCCGTCCGGTTCGTCGCCACCAGCCGCGATCCGCTCTCGACGATGCCGGGACCGTCCGGCGCGAGCGCGGGCACGGGAGCGGCGGACACCGGCGGGGCGAGCACGGCGGCGGCGAGCAACGGCACGGCGAACCCGCCGCAGCGCGGTAGCGAACGCCGCGCTCTCCTCGCACCGGGAACGGCCACGAGGCACCTCCCGTGCATCATCGAACAGTTGTGAGGGCGAACGCTAGGCCGCGCTCTCCGTTTCCGGCAAGTCGGTTCGCACGAATTTGGGACGGGCGCTGAAACAGCGAGCCGCCCACTGGTAGCCGTCACAACGGGGTCTCATCGGTTCAGCGCCGCGCGGAAGAGCGGCCACGAGTTGTGCAGGTCCTGCTCCCAGTACTTCCAGGAGTGCGTGCCGGTGGGGCGGAAGTCGAAGGTCGCGGGGATGTCCAGTTGCCGCAGGCGGTCCCGGAGCTGGTGCGTGCAGCGCGCGGTGATGGCCTCCAGCGCGCCGCCGAGGGTGATCTGGTCGGCGAGTTTGCCCGGGTTGCCGTCGAGCTCCTCGACGGTGTCGAAGCGGCCGGGCGCGCCGCTGCCCGAGCTGACGTAGAGCGTGGCCCCGCGCAGCTTCTCCGCCTGCAGGTAGGCGTCGTTGGCGGCCCAGGCCGGGTCGGTGAACGGGCCCCACATGTTGACCGGGTTGCCCCGCCAGCGCGCGACGACGGCGGCGACCATGGCCTGGCCCACCGGGTCGGAGGTGCGCACGCAGCCGCTGTACGAGCCCACGGCCCGGTACCGGCCGGGCGCGGCGACGGCGAGCTGGAAGACCGAGGCGGCGGCCATGGAGATCCCGGCGACGGCGTCGGCGCCGGTGCCGTCGAACTCCGCGTCGATCAGCGCGGGCAGCTCGGCGGTGAGGAAGGTGGTCCAGCGCTGCCTGCCGAGCGCGGGGTCGTCCGCCCGCCAGTCGGTGAAGTAGCTGCCCTCGCCGCCGTCGGGGACGACGACCGTCACCTGTTCGCCGGCGAAGAAGCCGGCCAGGTCGGCGTGGTCGGTCCAGCTGCTGCCGTCGATGCCGCCCGCGGAGCCGTTGAGCAGGTAGAGCACCGGAGCCGGGGCGTCGGGGTCGCGGGCGGGAAAGACGGTGAGCCCCATGTCCGCGCGCATGGCGCCGGAGTGCACCGTGACCCGCTGCGCCCTGCCCTCCCCCTGGGTCACGCTCAGCAACCGGGTCGCCGCGTCGGTGCCCGACGGGTCCGCCTGGACCGGGGCGGCGAGCGCGGCGGCGGCCAGCAGCGGGAGCGCGAGGCAGCAGGAGCGCAACAGGGCACGGCCATGATCGAGCACGGGAACCTCCGGGGCGCACTGGATGCGGATCACCGCGACGCTAGAGTCCGCGCATCGCCGGGAAGGGCCGTTTCCCCGGTTCTTGGGATGCGCTGCAAATCGATTTCCGCTGCGCTGGTAGCGATCACAAATTCGCCCCGGAGGATCGATCCCCGCCGGTTCGTGCGGTTCACTCGATCGAGTGCCGCAGTTCTGTGCGTACGAGAGGAGAACGCCCGTGGTCCGTGCCGGATGCGGAGAGCACGGCGCGCCGAACCCGCGAGCGCCGCAGCGGAGCGCCGCATGACCGACCGCACCGCCGTTCGCACCAGGCTCGCCCGCGCGCTCCCGGTCCCGATCACCGGGTACCGGCCCACCGACCCGCTGCCCGCCTTCGCGACCGGCTGGGTGACGGTGATCGCGCTCGGCACGCTCGCGCTCCTGCTGCTGCGCGCCGGGCGCTACGACTGGTACGGCGACGAGCTGTACTTCCTCGCCGCCGGGCACCGGCCCGCGGTGAGCTACGTCGACCAGGGGCCGGCGCTGCCGCTGCTCGCCTACGCCATGGACGCCGTCGCGCCCGGCTCCCGCACGGTGTTCCGGCTGCCCGCCATCCTCTGCGCCGTCGGCTCCGTTGTCCTGACGGCGGTGTGCGCCAGGGAGTTCGGCGGTGACCGGAGGGCGCAGGTGTTCGCCGCGGCCGGCGCGGCCGGTGCCCCGTTCCTGATCTTCCAGTCCGCCTCGCTCTCCACCTTCGCCGTCGACTCGCTGCTGGTGGCGCTGCTGCTCTGGCTCCTCGTGCGCTGGGTCCGCACGGGGGCGGACGGGCTGCTCGTCGGCGTCGCGCTCACCGGGGCGCTCGCCTTCCAGGTGAAGCCGCTGGTGCCCGTGCTGCTCGCCGCGGTCGCCGCGGGCGTCCTGGTCTTCGGGCCGCGCGCGCTGTTCGGCAGGCCGGTGCTGTGGGTGGCAGCCGGGGTCGCCGCACTCACCACCGTGCCCGCCCTGGCCTGGCAGGCCGCGCACGGCTGGCCGCAGCTGGGCATGGGCGCAGTGATCCGGGGCGAGCAGCTGGCGGTGGCGGGCGGGATCGTTCAGCTGCCGGTGCACGTCATCTCGCTGACCGGCCCGCTCGGGACGGCGCTCGGGCTGGCCGGGCTGTGGGCGCTGGTGCGCACGCCGGAGCTGCGCGACTACCGCTTCCTGACCGCGGCCGCCGCATTGCTCGCGGCCTTCGTCGGGCTGGCGGGCGGGCGCCCCTACTACCTGGCCGGGCTCTTCCCGGTGCTGTTCGGGGTCGGCGCGGTGGCGGTGGTGCACAGCAGGGCGCTGTTCCGGCTCGGCGCCGCCGCGCTCGGCGCGATCTCGCTCGCACTCACCCTGGTGCTGCTCTTCGCGCTGCCGGTGCCCGCCGTGCGGGAGCCGGCCCGGACCCAGCGGGAGATGTCGGACCGGCTGCGGTTCACCGGAACCACCGGCTGGGCCGAGTTCACCGCCGCCGTCGAGAAGGGGTACGAGCGGCTGCCGGCGGGCACCCCGGTCGTCACCGAGAACTACTGGCAGGCAGCGGGATTGGAAGCGCTCACCGAGCTGTCCTCGGTGTACAGCCCGAACCGCGGCTACGCGGCGTTCGGGGCGCCGTCGGAGAGCGCGCGGACCGTCCTCTACGTCCTCGCCGGAGCACCGGAGCCCGGCTGGCGCGCGCTCTTCCCTGATGCCACCGCGGTGGCCGCCGCCGATCGCCCGCTCGGCTTCCCCGGGCTCTCCGCCGGGGTCACTGTCTGGCGCTGCGAGCGACCGGCCGACGGCTGGGCCGCGGCCTGGAACACCCTGTCCACGAACCACTTCGACGCGGGCTGGTGACAGCTGAGCCGAGCTTCCGGGCCAGCGCGCCGTCGATCTGATCGGCGACCGCGCGGCGAAGGTGGAAACCGGTCGCCAGGGTGGACCACTCCGGGCAGCAGCTCTGCTACCAGCTCCCCCGACCCAGGTCCAGCGACCCGTCGAGCGAGCGGAGGCGGCGCACGACGCTGCGGAGCCGGCAGCGGAGGGCACGGACGGGTGACACGTCCGGACGACGAAAACGGGCTGTAGCGATCATCAGGCCCCCGTGAGCTGCATCGGAATCGCCTTGTGTCCATTATCTCCCATCTGCGTAGCGAATTCGACCCCACCTGGATGTCATTACGCTGCAACGAGACGGGCCGCGTTGTGGCACCGCCGAGGGAGGCCGGGCGATGATCGGCGATCCCGGATCGGCTCCGGGGCCGGTGATCCCTCCCGCGTCGGAGGCCCGGATCCCGGTGCGTATCGAGAGGACCCCGCCCCCGGCGCTGGCCCCGCTGCGCCACCGCGAACCGATGAGCATGACGTTCGGATTCCGGCGGGTGGACCGCAACGGGCGCCTGAACGCGCGCGGTGTCGTGCGCGTGCTGGGCTGGGGGCCCGATGTGGTGCTGGAGATGGACTGTGCCGGTGAGCAGGTGCTGGTGGTCCGGGCCGCCGAGGAGGGTTCCCGGCCGGGGCATCCCGGTTCGCTGCACGTTCCGGTGCGCTTGCGGCGGCGGCTGGGGATCGAGGCCGACGATCAGGTACTGCCGATGGCCGATCCGGGCGCGGGGGTACTGATGCTGAGCCCGGCGCGGCTGGTGGGTGAGCTGGTGAGCGCGCGGATCGCGGAGGCGGGGCGGGGATGAGCGGCCCGCACACCGACGACCTCGCCGCCGCGGAGCTGCTGCTGCAGCGTCTGGGCGTGAGCCCGGAGGACCTGCTCGACGGCCGTGGTGAGCGCGGGGTGGCGCCGAGCTTCGCCGAGTACGTCCCGGTGGTTCTGGCCTCGATGCCGCAGGGACACACACGCTACAACTACGCCGGTTACTGGCGCCGGATTCTGGCACGCCCGCAGTGGCGTGATCGGCGGATCAACGAGCCGACGACGACGGAGTTGCAGACGCTGGTCCTGGAGTGTGTCGCCGCGCGCACGATCCGGGCCACCGACCGCGGCGGGCGCGGGGTGCACACGATGGTCGTCGCGGCGCTGCGCCAGCTCTATCGCGCCGCCGAGCACGATCGGATCATCAGCAGACGCCACAACCCGGCACGGGGACTGGACAGGCCGAAGACCCCGCCGAGCGGACGGCGTCCACTGCGCAACGCGCTGCTGGCCGAGATCAACCGGGCCGCGGTGGAGAGCGGACACGATCCCGACCTCGACTCCTTGCTGCTGCGGTTCCATACCGAGACCGCCGCGCGGACCGCGAGCGGGCTCGCCCTGCGCCCGCGAGATGTCGATGTGCGGTGGTCCCAGGTGCTGTTGCGGGAGAAGGCGGGACGGGAGCGGCTGCAGCCGATCTCGCCGACGCTGGCGCGCGGGCTGGTGGATTTCGCACGGGAGCGGAATGTGGCGCGAGGTGAACCGTCACGGGTTGGGGACCGCTTCCCTCTAGAGGAAGATGGTTCCCATCATGTCGAAGCGTTACCCGCCCGAGGTTCGTGAGAAGGCCGTGCGCCTGGCTCTGGAACGGCTCGATGAGTACGGCACCCCCTATGCCGCTGCGCAGGCCATCGCGCCGCTGGTCGATGTCCATTTCGAGACCTTGAGAATCTGGATCAAGAAGGCGTTGGCACAGGGCGCCCGGCCGGGCGGAACGACCGGCGCCGGCTTGTCCCCGGCCGAGCGGGACGAGCTGACGAAGCTGCGCCGGGAGAACCGGGAACTGAAGCAGGCCAACGAGATCTTGAAGCTGGCCTCGGCTTTCTCCGCGCGGGAACTCGACCCGCGACACCGGTGATCGTCGGGTTCATCGACGAATACCGCCAGGTCTACGGCGTCGAGTCGATCTGCCGTGCGCTGTCCGCGCACGGAGTCCGGATCGCGCCGCGGACCTACCGCAAAGCTCGTCGCCGACCACCCTCGGCCCGCGATCTGACCGACGCCTACCTCGAGAACGCGTTACGAGACCTCGCGGGTGAGCCCGAGCAAATGTACGGCCGCCGCAAAATGACCCGCTACCTGCGCCGCCAAGGCCACGACATTGCCTTCTGCACCCTCGACCGGATCATGGGCGAGCTCGGGCTCAACGGCGTCGTGCGAGGCCGCAAACATCGCACGACGATCCCGGCCAAAGACGGCGTTCGCGCCGGTGACCGGCTCAACCGCGACTTCACGGCGCCGGCCCCGAACCTGGTGTGGGTGGCGGATTTCACCTACGTCTCGACCTGGACCGGATGGGTCTACGTGGCGTTCGTCTTCGACGCCTACTCCCGGGCGATCGTGGGCTGGACCGCCGCGACCAGCAAGACCACGGTGTTGGTGGACAAAGCACTCAACATGGCCCTATGGCGGCGCGGGCACTACGGACACCCCGTAGAGCCCGGACTCATCTTCCACACCGACGCGGGCAGCCAGGGTGAATTCAACCGGTCGTCGCAACACCGGGTTGTGAGAGTGAGCGTAGCTGTTCGTCGAAGACCTCGGCGGGAGTCTTCCAGTCGAGGCTCTTGCGGGGCCGGTTGTTGAGTGCGAGAGCGACCGCTTCGAGGTCTTGCGCGGACCATCGTGACAGGTCTGTTCCTTTCGGAAAGTATTGCCGGAGAAGCCCGTTGGTGTTCTCCTTCGTCGGCCGCTGCCAGGGCGAGCGAGGGTCGGCGAAGAACACCTTCGTGCCCGTGGCGAGAGCGAACCGGGCGTGCGCGGAGAGTTCTTTGCCGCGATCCCAGGTGAGGGTCTTGCGGAGCTGTTCGGGAAGCTTCGCCAATCGTCGCGACGAGCGCGGCGTTCATCGCGATCGCGCCGTAGCCGCCCAGCGCGGGACCGTTCTTCACGTAGGCCATCTCGCCCCATCCCTGCAGCCGGGGCAGGTGCACCAGCAGTGTCGAGCGGCTCTTGCGTTCGACGATCGTGCCGATCGCGGACCGGCCCGTGCCGATGATCAAATCACCCTCCCAATGCCCGGGGACAGCGCGATCGAAAGCCTCGGCGGGACGCTTGCAGAACACGACCTCGGGGGTGATGTGTCCTTGTGGTCTGTTCTGTGTTCGAGCCCGCGTCGCGTTCGAGCCCACCACGGCCCTGGATGAACAGCGACTGGTAGATCGCCTCGTGGCTGATGCGCATGGACTCGTCGTGCGGCTTGTTGAGCCCTTTCCACACCGGCGGCTGCGGCCCGGCGACGATGCTGCCGTCCGGCCGGCGGATGTTGCCGACCAAGCGCTGCTGGACGTATTCACGCAGTTTGTCGTTGGTCACGAGGCGCGCTGTCTTCGGGCGCTTGGCCGCCTGCTGCGCCTTCCACTGCGCCACCAACGCCCGGTATTGCTGGTTCCCGCCGCGCGTGGCTGCGTTGCGGCGCAGTTCGCGCGAAATCGTCCCCGGATTGCGGCCGATCCTGCGCGCGATCTCACGCACGCCGACCTGCTCGGCGCGCAGCAGCGCGATCTCCTCACGCTCTTCGAAGGACAAGTAGCGGCCGCAGGGCTCGGCCAGCGAGATCGGCGGCATGCCGCCACCGTGGCGAAACCAGCGGGCACCGACCGGAACAGACACGCCCACCGTCAACGCCGCTTGGGCCGAGTTGATGCCCGCCGCGATCAGACGCCAGAACTGCCGCTGCACCGCCCGCGAGGGCTCAGGCCGCCCAGGCGAACGCATCGCCGGCCGCAACGCCCGATCCGCACGCCACTGCCGTCGAGCCCCTTCGGGAACCTCGCTCGTCTTCGCGCCCCAGTCCTTCGTCGCCACTGCCCAACACCTCCACGATCGAGGTGTTTGCAACGACCAATTGAATCCGCCCAGTACGTCTCGGTGAAATTCACCGAATCGCTTGCCCTGCACGGACTGTCAGCGTCGGTCGGATCAGTCGGTGACGCCTACGACAACGCTCTGGCGGAGTCGATCATCGGCCTGTTCAAGACCGAGGTCGTCAACCGGCACGGCCCGTTCAAGACTCTCACCGAGGTCGAGTTCGCGCTCATGGAATGGTGCGACTGGTACAACAACGCCCGCCTGCATTCCCGCCTGGACTACCTGACCCCGGTCGAGTACGAGACCGCCTACTACGCTCAACAACCACGACGCCGACCGGCGCGGGTCTGAAACCGAAGCCGGTCCCCAACCCGTGACGGTTCAGATCACCACCGCAACAGCATCCCCGTCGCTCAACGGACCGAGAGGCGGAGTCGCTGGATACCGTCAGCGTGCCGGGAATTTCCACCGGTTGACCGTGAGAACGGAACAGCCCGAGCGCGCCCCCGGGATGAGGGCTCTCCACGTAAAGCGTTGCGCGAAATGGTCTTCACAGGATTCGGCGCTCGTCGACAATGGGCTGAAGCCAGCTCAGCAGCCCCAGTCCCATCCCGAATCGCGACGGATGTTTTCAAGTCGGAGTTCATCCGGCGGGCATCGACGGCGTCAGACACTCCGGACGCGTTGGCCTCCGCCGTCTGCCCTGTCAGCCCTGCACGAGATGAGCCAGACCGGGAAGCACGCTCAGCGGCCGTTGCACAGCTACGGTGAACAGGCGCGCGAACGAGCCCGGAACCGATCCGTTCTCGGCGATCTCGCAGGTGAATTCCGGTTGCAGGCTGCCGATCTGCGGCATGATGCACGTGCTCACGAACGGCACCGCGTCCCGGCTCTCGACGGTGATCACCAAGCCTGCCCCGCTCGTGCCCTCGACGCCGAACCAGCGGACGCCCGGTGACGGGAGTCTGCCGATCCAGCCGCCATCGCCGGTGGAGGTCGTCGCAGCGAAGTCGGGTGCCACTGTGAGCACTTTCGTGTAGAGATTGGCCAGGTCGCCTGGGCCGTAGACGAGGATGCACTGTGATGCCTCTGTCAGGACCCGGTAGGCGCGCTCCATCGGATGCCCGGGTGGCGGCACCGGCAGCGTCACCCGGGGTTCGTCCGGCGAGGACTTGGGCGGGGGCGCCGACAGGTGGCTCAGACCTGGCAGCGTGTTGAGCGGGTGGAGGACGGCATCGGCGAAGATGTCCGCGAACGGCGCCGGGACTGAGGCACCCCGCCCGAGCACGGTGCCCCAGGTGAAGGGGTCCCGCAGCGGGTGGCGGCTCAGTGGTCCATCGATGCTGTGCTGGCGGAAAAGGTCGTCGCTGGTGGGGCCGAAATTTATCACGATGGCCGAGCCGCGGGTTCCGCGCAGCGCGTACCAGAAGAGGTCCTGCTCGTCCGGGAAGTCTCCGATCAACCCGTTCTCCGACTGTGTGGAGCGGAAGACCGGAGCGACGTCGGCCAGGGTCTCGAAGCAACTGCCGATCGGGCCCGGTCCGAAGATGAGACCCAGCAGGCCGAGGTCGCGCATCACCTCGTAGAGCACCTGTTTGATCTCCCCCGCGGGCAGTCCGGGATCGCGCAGCGTCACGTACTCGTGATCGAATTCAGTGCTTCGCTCCGGTTCTTGTTTCCTGCTGCCGAAAAGACCCATCGAAGTCTCCTATCCAGCCGAGTGCAGTCCTGAGATGACCGTCGAAGCACCGGCAGGCTGGGCCGTTCGACGTCGTAGATCGAGCCTAGAGATTCGACGCCGCCGCGGGCGTCGCGTGTTCGACGGACAGCATGAGTCCATCTGGAGCCGTCGTCGAGGGGAGGCCCGGCGGCGGTTGCGCCGCACGTCCGTGAGGGTTCAGACCTGGCGGGTCCCGTGTTCGATTTCGCCTATCTGGGCAACGGTCTGCCAGGCACCGCGACCCCGGTGACGCTTGCCGACGCCGACCAGAGGGCGGAGAAGAGTCGCTCACCGCCCGACAGGAAGCCACCGCGGGCACCGCACCCTCCAGAGACACAGGCAGACCCCGCCACTACCGTGCGATGAGCGGGTCCGCGTCGTCGGCCCCGCCGAGGCCTCCGTGCCGACCGTGCACCGGGGCGACAAGGTCTACCTCGGTCCCCGACGGCTCTTCTGAGCGAGCCCTCTGACGACCGCATACACGAGGCCGACGACCAGAACCACCAGCGAGAGCAGGGAAAAGCCGACCACCAGCCAGACGACCACCGCCAGTATGAACGAAGCCACCATGATGAGAAAAGCGCTACCGCAACCGAATCGAGTTCGCGGGACCGGTGCGGGCGCCGGTGCGGGCTTGGGCGGGGGGATCATGGACCGGCGAGGCTGCGTGGAGCGGGCGGCGGCGAGCTGGTGCAGGTCGTCGAGGAGCGTGCGGCCAAATGCGGTGGAACCCCCGACTGCTTCACCGTTCATCCGGTTACGCTCCAGTGAGAACACGGCATCCGTAGTGCCCAGCCTTCCGGTGGCGACGAGTTCGTCCCGGCCGACTTGGTAGGTCGTGAATGTCTGCATCTCGTCCTCCCTGCGGGCGGTATACAGGATTCCGTCCTGCCCGAGCACCGAGATATCGGTCCACTCCCAGGTGGTCTTCCCTTCCCGCTCGGTGCCCCGCATGACTCGGTAGGAACGCAGGTACCAGCCGAGCGGCCCGCCATCGGGCAGCGTCACGTCGAACGGGACACCGCGTTGCAGCAGCACCGGCGCCACCGTCGCGGCCAAGCGGGTGATCTCGTCGAGACGGTCGGCGGATACGGTGCGGGCGTACTCGTCCATCGAGAGAGCCATGTGGAATCAGTGGCCCTTGATCGCCTCGCGAGCGAGGTTGCCGAGCGCTCCGGCCTGCCGGGCGAAGTCGTTGACCACTTTCCAGTCGTCGGCGCTGGCGTTGGCGAGTGAGTTCTTCACGCGAGCGATCGCGTTGCGGACGTCCTGCTCCGATTGGGCCACGAGTTCCTCCTGGTGAAAGGGTTGATACCGTGAGATTAGGGCGATGGTAGGGACCGGGAAAGGTTTCGCTTTCGGGGGTATTCGTTAGCGGAGGAAGTAGTCACGCAGGTTCGGCGTGGTCTACTATTTCGGCCGTCGAGGGGGTATGAGATGCGGCGGATCGGCGTCGTCGACGACCAGCGGGACTTCACCGTTTCCGCGTTGCGCTCCTACCTGTCGCCGCATCCGGAGCTGAAGATCACGGCCGCGGCGGAGACGGTGCCGGAGTTGCTGGCGCTCGAGCCCGAACTCGACCTGGTGGTGCTGGATCTGTTGCTCGGTGACGGCTCGACGCCCTTCGACAATGTCGCCGCGCTCGACGCGCGTGGAGTTCCCGCGCTGCTGTTCACCTCCGGCGAAGAACCGGAGCTGGTCCGGATGGCGGCACGGGCCGGTGCGCGGGGAATGGTGAAGAAGTCGGACCCGCCGACGACTGTGGTCGCCGCGATCCGCGCCGCCGCGAATGGCGAATCGGTGGTCTCGCCCGACTTGGCGACGGTGCTCGACGCCGATCCCGCGTTCGCTCCCCACCTCTCCCCGCAGCTGCAGCGGGTGCTGGCGCTGTATGCCGCCGGTGAATCAGAGCGCGACATCGCCGAAATAATGGAGCTGAAACCGAACACGGTGAAGGCCTATCTCGGCCGGATCCGCGCCCAGTATGCCGAACTCGGCCACGACAACCTCTCCCGCTCCGAGCTAAAGCGCGCCGCGCGACTGGGTGCTTTCGTCCGGCGGCCGTGGTTCCAACTGCGCCGAGAATCCTGATGCGCGCAGCCGGTGCAGTCGAGACCCGGATTCTGCGGCTGTACTGCCGGTTCGTCGGCATCGGCTACCTCGCGTATCTAGGAATCGAAGCGCACCACATCCTCGCGGAGACCGTCGTTGTCGCGGCATGGTGGACGCCGCTGGCGGTCGTCGTGATCTTCGCCCCCGGCGTCGCCGTCGGCGCCGCCACCTTCGACCGGTGGCATGGATCTCTGCGGGCGACCGCGACTGTCGCTGCGCTGAGCTTCCTGATACCCACGCTGGGCTGGCTGCTCGCCTGGAACGGCCGGACACCGCCGATCAGCTACCTGTGGCTCTCGGCCATCCCCGGCCTGGCCGGGCTCTGCGCGGCCGCGTTCTGGCCCGCCCGCGCCGCACTTGGCTACACCACGCTGCTGGTGACGCTCACCCAGCTCCTCAACCACATCTCCGGCGCGGCAACCGCGTACCTGATCCCCGATCTGATCACCAACATCAGCTACTGCCTACTGCTCACCGGCGCGGGCTGCGTCGCGGTCCGCACCGGACGTGTACTGGACGACACTCGCGATCGCGACGGCAAGCAGGCCGCCATCGAGGCCGCACGAACGGCGAAACTCCTCGAACGCCGCCTCTTCCTCGACCTCAACCACACCTGGGTGATGGCGACGCTGCTCGCCGCCGCCCGCGGCACGCTCACCGATGGTGAGCTGCGGTGTCACGCTGGCATCACACTCACCAAACTCGCGCAGCTCGACGAGCCGCCGTCCTCCGCCGAGCCGATGCCGCTGACAAAGGTGGCTGAGCGGATCGCGACGGCGGTGCGCGAGGTCGATGCCAGCACGCCGATCCAGGTCGCCGTCGATCCCGAGGTAGGCGAGCATCCGGCCGTCGTCGTGGAGGTCTTCGCCGTCGCAACCACCGAGGCGGTCCGGAACAGCACACGGCACGCGGGATCGGGCACAGTCGTGCTGGAAGTGGGCACCAACCAGATCCAGGTGCGGGTGACCGACGAGGGGCCCGGATTCGATCGCGCCGCAGTCGCCACCGACCGATTGGGGCTGCGGGCGATCGAAGAACGGGTAGAACAGATACCCGGCGGTTCGGTCTCCATCGCGACCGGGGCCGGCCAGGGCACCACCGTGACCCTGAAGTGGCGCGCACCGCGAGCCGAACCCCACGACGTACGCACCCTGCTCGGAATGCGGCAGCCGGTGGCGTGGATCGCGACCGGCGGATTCCTGCTCGGCATGGGATTGCAAGCGGCGACAGCTCGGGTGGGAATCATCACCTGGTGGCCGGTGGGGGTCGCGCTACTGGTGATGACCGCGGCTGCAGCCGCGCTGCTGCTTGTGCCCGGCGATCCCATGCCGATCACGGCCACGCTCGCAGTGACCGCGGCGGGGCCGATCGCGATCGCTTTGGTCTGCTCGGTACTGCCGGTCCCGGTCAGTTCCAGCACCCAACTGTGGCCACTGTTCCTGGCCACGACGGTATATGCCTTCCTATGCGTACGCGGCCGGATCGGATTCGGCTGGGTCGGCTCGGCATTGATCGCCGCCGTGGCTATCACCTGGGCCATCGGGACCGGGCAGGGACTCGGTGTCGGCATCGGCATCACCGCCATCGACCTCGCACCCATGACCATGGCGACCGCCTTCGCCCTGACCGTGCGCCCCGCCGCGCACGACATCTACCAAGTCCGCGCCGCGGCACTGCGCCGCACCGCCGCAGCCGCACATCTCCAAGCCGCGACCACCGAGCGCAGCAACCAGCTCACCACTCTCGACTCTCAACTATTCGCCCTGCTCGAGCGGATTCGCGACGAAGGCAGACTCACCGACACCGATGCCGCGACCGCCGGGCTCTTCGAAGCCCACCTACGCAGCATCGCCCGCGCCCCCGGCCTCGCACAACCACTCATCAGCCAAGCGGCCTGGCAGGCACGGCGACGCGGAATCGAGGTCCGGCTCTACGACGACGGCAACGGACGCGCCGACAACCTCGACGACACCCAACACGACCACTTCGCCGCTTGGGTAGCGACCGAACTCGACGCCTGCACATCAGCTTCCGTCATCACCGTCCGAATCAACCCGCCCCGACGCCCCACCCTGGCCACCCTCGTCGCCCGCGAAGCAGCAATCACACGGCGGAGTTCCTACGAACTCGAAGACAACTCCACTCGCGACAAACCCATCTCGCCGAAATAGCAACCCTGACTACGACCTCTCGCGCCACTCACATCGGCCCTGACCTCAACCTACCGGCCCCCGCTCCGCCCGCTCGGACTCCGAGTGGGCCGCGCGTTACGGCACCCACAGATCGGCGGTGTCCGCGCCGAGCCGAGCAGCAAGGCTGCGCTTGCCGCTGATCAGCCATCGAGGGCTGTGAGGTTCGGGAATGATGGAGATCGGCGTCTTCGGGGGCGCCAGTACCGCCCTCAAGCTGGAGGAGACGATGGTCATCGACGCCGGAACACAGGGCTTCCTGCACACCCAGTTGTCGGCCGCCGAGCAAACGCTGCAGTCGGCGACAGCGACAGTGCGCGATATCGACCACCACCATCCCCACGCCGAGTTGTACCGGCAGAACCGCATGGAGACGGTGCAGCAGCGGAGCGCCCGGATCCAGTACTTGCGCGGGAACCTGGCGTGAACAAGCCGGTCGACAAGGGAGCAGACCGCGCCCGCTTGACTCCCGCACGGTTGCGGGAGGGCGCCGAGGTGATGATCGTGCGCGAGCGCGGAATGGGTCCAGAGCAATTGGCCGGTGTCGTTCACAGCGTGCGGCCGGACCTGACGTGGGGGCACGTACTGGTCACGGCCGAGCGCGGTGGCTTGTTCACCTTCGACCTGACCTCCCAGGGTGTCCTCGGCACGGTGAACGGCCTGGATGCCTGCGGATTTCCCAGCCGTGTACGGTCCCCCGACGCCATCGAGGTAACCCGCGAGGCTCCGTCGATTCCCGACGCGGAACCGCCGCGGCATCGGGAGGCTCGGTGAGACCGAGTGCGCCTGCGTGCCGGACGCGCTGGTCGCCTTGCTGGAACAGCACGTCCTGCCCGCACCCCGTGACGGCGACTGCGAAGCGGTCTCGGCCGCCGTCACCGCCGCGCTGCGCAAACGCGGCTACCCAGCCCGCCAAGCGGTCGTGACCGACTTCCTTGATCCCGGCATCCTGGGGCTTCCAGCATGGTCGCGGCCTCGACGCTCAGATCGTCGCGTTCCTGCATCGCATCACCATCTGCGACGCCCTGGTGCTCGACGGCACCGCCCGTTAGTTCGACCCCGCTCAACCGGCCGCCTGGACCCTCCCGATCCCCGAGCGCGAACGCGAAATCGCCCGCCACCTGCCCGGTATCCCCCACGTCACCGTCGCCGACGCCCCCTCGGACGACGACGCCGGAGCGGAACCGGTCACGACGCCCCTCGTGCAGTCACCGCTTCCTGACCGGACACCGGGCAAAGCTGTGCGATGAACGGCGGCTTCATCCTGACGCGTGAGCCCAAACAGACTCTGGTCCCGCCGGAACTACCGTGCCCGGCATGCTGGCGGCCGCGGCTGCTCGGCCTGGACACCGGCACCATGCTCTGCCGCACCACCGGATTCGAGCGAGCCGGGCTACACGAAGGGCTTGAGTGCGTCCTGGACGCCGGCCCGGTCGACCACAACCCGCCGGGGCCGACCGGCCCACCGACCGCGGCGTCCCGATCCCGTGGATCACCCCGGTCACCGGCGGGCACTCCGGGCTGCACGCGCACTGGCGGATGATCCACCGCCGCCGAATCGCCCGCGCCCAGGCCGACTCGCTCTGCCAGCACTGCGGTCTGGACGCCGACCCGGCAGCCACGGCGCTGTTCATCGACACCGCTGCCCCAGCCCGGCCCCGCTGCACCCGGACTGCGCACGCGTCTCGGTCGCACACTGCCCCTACCTGCTGAGTACCGACATCCGGGCGGTCGTGATCACCCGCGGCCAGCAACAGTGCCAGGGCGAACTCATCCCTGACATCGGAATCTCCCAACCCTGGTCTCTGCACCCGAACTCAGCCACACAGCTCGACCTGCGATAACCACTCCCCCCATCAGCGCACCACAGGCTTGAGGGCCGCCAGGCGGCGTCACGTACTCCACCGACCGCGGCACCGCCAGCGGCGCACCGCCATCGATCGCGGTTCGCCCCGCCCGTCCTGCCTGCGTCGACGATTCCGGCTCTAGGGTGGGACGCGCGGACCGTACGGTCGCATTGGCGGGACAACGGCGGTGAGCGACTAAGGTTCCCGCTATGACGACGCACGCCGACCCGATGGGCCCCGAGGGCTTTGCGGCGGTGTGCGACGCGCTACGCGGGTCGTTGCAGGACATGACCGCCGATGTGGTTCGCAATGCCATCGCTGACCTGACGCCCGCGTTCGACCCCGTCGCTTTCGCCAACGACAGCGTCAACGCGATCCTGGAGGACGCTGGCGGGGGCCCCGCTGGCTTCACCGACTTCGCCGGTGCGTTCGCTGATCCGCACGGGGATGTGGTGGCCGCGTTCACGGCTCCGGCTCACGCTGCGGTGCTGGGATGGGCCGGCGATGCCGCCGTCGTGCCGATGGTGGATCCGGCCCCGGGCTTGCTGGCCGGAGCCGGGTGTTCGGATGCGGTGACTGCGGCGTGGGCAGGCGTGACCGACGGCTGGCTTCCGGCCACGCTGTGGGGGGATAGCGGCAGCGCCGGGTGGCTGCCCGCCCTGGCAGGATTCGGAGTCGGTGGGAGCGAGATTCCGCGAGCCGCTGGTCTCACCACCTGGGTCCGGAACTATCCATGACGGGGGTTGCGGAGCGCTCCGCGGTGGCCGAGCTAATGAGCGATTCGCTGTTCGAGGCGGCCAACTCCTTCGCCGACCGTCATCCCGCGCTCTTCGGCGAGTTGACCCTCACTGGCCTGCCGGCCATCGACCCGTTCGTCCTCGGCTCCGGTGATCCCCTCGGTTTCGGTGCGGCCTTCGGCGAGTCGATCCAGACCGGATCGCTCTTCCCGGACCCGGCCGTGGTCGCACCGGCAACCGATGTGTACCGGAATTGGTTGCGCGACAACTCCATCGGTGCGCCAGGTCAGCACACCGCTGGATTCGGGCAGTGGAGCGAGGCGGCCGGTTCGTGGGGCGGTGAGTTCACACAGGCGACCTCGGGAGTCTGGGCCGAGCAGGGGCTAGCCGTCCTGTTTCCCGGTCTTGCCGGGGCGTGGTACCCGATATTCGACAGGCTGCGCCGAGAGCTGTTCACCCCCCGCCTCATGCTTCGGCAGCGCCGCTGGCGCGGCGGTACCTGGGTGCGCCAGCAGTGGGCAACCATCGGCGCGCGGGTGCGAAGCCGGCTCAATCCCGGAGTGTTCCGGTGCCGGAGCGCGGGCGTCGTCAGCGCGCTGGTCCGGCTGAAGTCGCTGCTGGTGCGCTGGTGTCAGCGCGCCGAGCCTGCCCCCGGTCAGCTCGTCACCGCGCGGTCGCACCCCACACGGGGCCCGGATCATCTGCGAGTCGCTGTCACCCCTATTCGACTCGCAGGATCCTCGCGCGCCTGACCGGCTCCGGGTTGTCCTGCGCTTGCTCAAGGACAACCTCATGGTTACTGATCTGATCCTTCACGCGGGCCGGCCCTGGCTCGCCGTGACCACCGTGCTGGTGCTGATCGCTGTTCCCATCGTCGTGCTCACGCTGTTGATCGCGCGGGCGGGCTGGATCGCCACCGGGCCCGATGCCGCGCGCTCGGCCCGCGCGTGCGCGGCGCTGCGCGTGCTGCTGGCCGCGCTGCGGGCGATCCTGCGCTGCGGACCGGGAGCCGGCCGATGACCGCGCCACGGATCAAGCGCGGGCGCCCGCGGCTGCGCCCCGACCCGGTGACGCTCAAGATCACCAGGACCTTGTACACGCAGGGACTGTCGTATCGGGCGATCTGCGCCGAGCTCACCGCCCGCCAGGCCGCCACGCTCTCGGGCGGGTGCGTATGGCGTCCCCCGCACCTGGAACGGCTCCTGCGCACCGACGAGGCCCAAGCCTTGCGTTTGCACCCCCGCACGTGGAAGGGGCCGCTGATCCCGCCGGGACCACGCTGAGTTCTGGTCACCGACGTCTCGGCCCCCACGGCAGGCGGGAGTTGCAGTGGCGGCGCCCTGCCGTTGCGGGTCGGGATCGTTGGGCAGATATTCGACGGTCGCAACGAGCCGCTCTGCCGGGGCGCCGAGGCCGAGAACCGGGCCCGGGGGCTGTGCAGGCGCGGTGGTGCGGCGCCGGCACGGCACCGGTGCCGCTAGTATTCGGGGCTGATGCACGGACAGTGACAGGTGATGTTGCTTGCAGAGCGGCGGGCCGGGCAGGCACACGGGAACGGCAGCGACTCGACGTCCGGTAGCGACCTTGCGCGACTGTTCCCCGCGATAGCAATCGACAGCGCTACACATGGAGGCTGCGCGCGCGGGTGCTGCCAACCGAGGTCCGCCGCGAGGCGGTTCGAGAGGAACCTCGCCGAACTTTATCCAAGGAGAACGGTGCCGTGCACCGATTGGTGCTCGTGTGGTCGGATGGCGTTGCAGACAGTATTGTTTCGCTCTATGAACACGCCATCTCGGTGTGTCTGCTGCGGTCCACGCACATTTCGTGGTGTTGATCGCGGAAGCGGTCGGCGAACTCCAGCGGCAGGGACAGCTCCGCGCCGACATCGACCCTGAGCGTTTCGCGGTGCTGGCGGTGGCGTTGCTGGACGGCCTGCAGGTGCAGTGGCTGTACGACCCGGAGGTCGACATGGCCGAGCACCTCGCCCACCTCTGGGCCCTGCTCGCCCGCTGACTCCGCCGCGCGCCGCTTTCCGGATGGACACGCACCGGCGCCAACACCTTTTCCCGTGGCTCTGGAGGCGCTCCCAGCGCGAAGCCGCATCACCTCATCCCGATGCGCGTCCGCGGCGCCCACTGCACATCGTTCTCCTGTTGAGCGAGTTAATCTGGATGTGTAATATCCAGATTATGCGGATGAGCCAGGGGGTCGAATGGGGCGCGCACTGTTGCATGCTGATCGGGTGGCTCGGTAGCGAGCAGGCGGTGCCGACGGCGCGCCTGGCCGAAGCCTTCGACCTGCCAACGGCCTACCTCAACAAGTGCCTCCAGGCGCTCACCCGCGCCGGCATCCTCACCTCGACGCCGGGGGCCAGAGGCGGCTTCCGTTTGGCCCGGCCCTTCGATCAGGTCACCCTCCTCGACGTCATCGTGGCGATCGAGGGCCCCGACGACGCATTCCACTGCTCCGAGATCCGGAGGAAGGGAATGGGTGCCCAGCGGCCCGTCGAGGACTTTCTGCAGCCCTGCGGGATATCTCGGGCCTTCCGCCAGGCGGAGCTGAATTGGCGGAAAGAACTCGCCACCCAGACTCTCGCGGATCTGGCACGTCAAGTGCCGAGCGGCGCCCCGGAGGCCGCTCGGCGCTGGTATTCCCGCGCCACAGCCTGATTGCACGACTTCCCGACCGGTTACGCCAGCGAGGAACAAGCATGCTGTCTGAAAATTCCCGAGCCCGGGGAAGCGCGGTGGGTGCTCCCCCACCGGCAGGCGACCGCGGCCTCGACGTCACCCTGATTCTCGCGCTCGGCACCTTCGCGGTCGGCACCGACGCGTTCATCGTCGCCGGTTTCCTGCCCGCCATGGCCGGCGATCTCGATGTGTCGGTCGCGGCCGCGGGGCAGAGCGTCACCGCCTTCGCCATCACTTACGCCGCGTTGGCTCCCGTCATCGCGACCGTGACAGCGGGCGTGCCGAGACGGCGCCTCCTCATGGTCGCGTTGCTCGTGTTGTGCGCGGCCAACGTGGTGGCCGCGCTCGCGCCCACCTTCGCGCTGCTGCTGATCGGCCGGATCCTCTCCGCGGTCGGTGCCGCGGCCTACACTCCCACGGCGAGCGCGGTGAGCGCCTCGCTGGTGCGGCCCCAGTTGCGAGCCCGGGCGCTGGCGGTCGTCATCGGCGGGCTCACGGTGGCGACCGCGCTGGGCGTGCCGTTGGGCAACGTGCTCGGCGGATGGCTCGGCTGGCGCGGCGCGCTCGGGCTGGTGGCCGCGCTGTGCGCGGTCGGCGCAGCCGGGGTGGTGCTGTTGATGCCCGCCGTACCCGGTAATCCGCGGGTGCCGCTGAAGGCCCGGCTGGCCGTTCTGCGTCGTCCCGCCGTGACCAGCGTTCTGTCACTGACCGTCTTCGGCATGACCGCCAGCTACACGGTCTACGCCTACAGCGTTCCCGCTTTCGAATCGGTGGGCGCCGGTGACGCCATACCCGCGGTGCTGTTCCTCTACGGCCTGGGCGCCGTCGCGGGGAACATCTGCTCGGGCTACTTCACCGACCGGGTCGGTGCGGTTCGAGTGCTGACCGGCGCCTACCTTGCGATGGCGCTCGGGCTCGGAATGCTGGCACTGCTTGCCGCCCAGGAGATCTCGGCGGCGCCGCTCGCCATCGTTCTCGCCGCAGTATGGGGAGCGGCGAGCTGGGCTCAGACCCCGCCGCAGCAGCACCGCCTCATCGCCGAGGCGCCACAGGAAGCACCGTTGGTCGTCTCGCTCAATTCCTCATCGATCTATCTGGGAATCGGGGCAGGCACGCTACTCGGGGGCCTTTTCCTTCCGCTCGGCCCGCCGGTCGTGTTCGGCGCCGGTGCCGCGATTGCACTGCTGTCCCTCGGGGCGCTCGGGTTGTCCGTCGATCTGGGCCGAAAGAACTCCTGAACACCATGTCCGCCGGTCGACGCCGACCGGACCAGCAAGAACATCCCGCGAGCTTCTCTATGCCATTCGCGCACGAGCGAACATGACGTCAGTTTGGGGAGGGTCATGAACAGCACAGGCACAGCGGTGACGAACAAGCCGCTGCACAGGATCATTTCGTGGCGGGAGGCGCCTCCGAAGGTCGCTCCGTTCGGCCGGACCGGCACCGGAGCGGCCACCGGCCATCACGGCGAGTTGCTCCAGGGGATGTTCCCCGGAGCCGACGGCAGGCACCACCGAGGGCTTGTGACGCTCCCGCTGGTCGGCTGGGAGAGCATCGCGAGCTTTCGGGCAGACGCTGCTCCCGGATCAGGACAGGTGACCGTCCATCCACAGAACAAGGCCAAAGCCCGCCGGGCCGCGGAGCTCACCATCGAACGTTGCGCCGCTCGCACGGGCACCACGGCCGTGAACGGCCATCTGACCATCGACACGGCGCTGGAGAGCGGATTGGGGATGGGCGCGTCGACCTGCGATGTCGTGGCAGCGATTCGGGCGGTGGCGGACTGCTACCACACCCGGCTGACGCCGCAGGAGGTCGGCGAGTTGAGCGTCCTCGCCGAACAGGCCTCGGACTCGATCATGATCGAGGACCTGGCGGTGCTGTTCGCGCACCGCGAAGGGGTGGTGCTGGAGTACCTCGGCGCCGAGCTGCCGCCGGTGGTCGTGGTCGGCTGCCTCGCCGGCGCGGAGCGAACCGTCGACACACTGGCGCTGCGACCGGCGGAGTTCGACGCTGCCGAACTCGCGCGCTTTCCGGTGCTGCTCGCGGCGTTGCGGCGCGGCGTCCTGACCGGAGATCTCGCCCTGATCGGCCGGGTAGCCACCGCGAGTGCCCGCATCAACCAGCGGTTTCTGGAGAAGCCGGAGCTGGAGACCCTGATCGGCATCGCTGTCGAATGCGGCGCGGCGGGAGTCCAGATCGCGCACAGCGGATCCGTCGCGGGAGTGCTCTTCGACCCCACTCGCGAGACGGTGCGAGCGGACGTCGAGCGATGTGTCGAGGCCGTGGTCGCAGCCGGCATCACGTACACCGCCACCTTCGATCCGACAGTTGTGCGGGCGGCGCTGTGAGAGCGAACCACGCATTCGAGGAAATCGTCGAGGCGACGGTCCGGCCGCACGTCGTCCGGCTGTCGGACAACCTTTACGGCGCGGTCTTCACCCTGATGAAAATGGTTCCGGCACGGCACATCCTGCGCAACGCGATGCAGCGGGGCGAGCTCGGCCCGGAGACCCTCATCGTGGAGACGACCTCGGGTACGTTCGGTCTGGCGCTTGCTATGCAGGCGGCGCTGCTCGGACGACGGCTCGTCCTGGTCAGCGACCCGGTGATCGACGAGAACCTCGCGCGTCGGCTCACCGACCTCGGTGCCGAGGTCGAGATCGTCCGCCACCTCGCCGCGACCGGCGGCTACCAGGGCGCCCGACTGGAGCGCGTGGCGGAAATCCGGGCCCGCGAACCGGATACCTTCTGTCCCGAGCAGTACTCCAATCCGGACAACCCCCGCTCCTACGCGCTGGTGGCGGAGACGCTGTCCGAGGCGCTCGGGCAGATCGACGTCCTGGTGGGCCCGGTCGGCTCCGGCGGTTCGATGTGCGGCACCAGTTCGTTCCTCCGCTCCGTCAACCCCGACATGTGCGCGGTCGGCGTCGACACCCACCGCAGCGTGCTGTTCGGGCACGAGGACGGTCCGCGGCCGCTGCGCGGGCTCGGCAACAGCCTGCTGCCGCCGAATCTCGACCACACCGCCTTCGACGAAATCCACTGGTGCACCGAAGGTGAAGCGTATGCCTCGACTCGGCGGCTGCATCGCAGGCACGCCGTCTTCCAGGGGCCGACCAGCGGTGCCGCGTTCCGGGTTGCCGAACACGTGGCAGCTCGCGAGCCGGAGGCAAAGGTCGTCGTCATGCTGCCCGACCAGGGTTACCGGTATCAGGCGACGGTCTACAACGACGAATGGCTGGCCCAGCGGGGGCACTCGCCGAACCCGGTCTCGACGCCGCCGGTCGAACTCACCCATCCCGCGATCGAACCGCGCCGGTGGTCGTACTTCGCCTGGCGACGCCGTACCTTTCAGGAGGTCACCGCCGCGGCGCAGCCCTCCGTCGAGGTGCTGCGATGAGTGACACCGGCAGGATCAGGGAGCCGCTCGGGCCGCGAACCCGGCACCAGATCTATGGCGCCCCGTCGCAGTACGAGATCGCCACCGAGCTCGACCGGACGAGCCGCATCGATCTGGCCCACGTCGTCATGCTCACCGAGTGCGGGCTGGTCGGTGCCGCAGACGCGCACGCGCTGCTCGCGGCGATTCTGCGGCTGCGCGACGGCGAATTCGCCGCGCTCCGCTCGGCACCGATCCCGCGCGGGCTCTACATGGCGTATGAGCAGTGCCTCGGCACGATGCTGGGCGAGGATGTCAGCGGGCGATTGCACACCGGCCGGTCCCGCAACGACATGAAGGCCACCGTGACGCTGACTCGTCTCCACGAGTGGCTGCTGACCTTCACCGAGGAGAGCACGCGGCTGGTCGCGGTGCTGCTGTCCCGCGCCGGGCGCAACGCCGACGTGGTGATGCCCGTCTACACCCACTTCCAGGCGGCGATGCCGGTCACCTACGGCTACTACCTGATCGGCGTGGCCTCCGCGCTCACCAGGCAGCTCGAAGCCCTGCGGGACACGGCGAGGGATCTGCGCCGCTGCCCGATGGGAGCGGGTGCCGTCGCGGGCACCGATCTGCCGATCGATCCGTCCCGGATCGCGTCGCTGCTCGGCTTCGAGTCGCCGCCACTGCATGCCATCGACGCGATCGCGAGCCGCGATACCGGCACTCGCATGCTGGCGGTGGCCGTGGAAGTCGCCGTGCTGCTCAGCAGGCTCGGCACCGACCTGCAGCTGTGGAGCACCGAGGAATTCGGCTTCCTCTCCTTCCCCGACCGGCTCGTCGGGGCGAGCTCCGCGATGCCGCAGAAGCGCAATGCGTTCCTGCTCGAACATCTCAAGGCGGGCGCCGGTTCGGCGAGCGCGGCGTGGGCGGGGGCAATGGCCTCGATCAAGAGCACGCCCTTTACCAACTCGATCGAGGTCGGCACCGAGGCGGTCGAACTGATCTGGCCGGGTCTCGCCACCGCAACCGACATGGTGCTGTTGGCGCAGGTGCTGGTGAGCGGTGCGCGCCCCCGGCCCGAACGGATGCTCACCCGGGCCGAGGAGGGTTTCGTCACGGCGACGGCGGTGACCAACGAGCTGGTACGCCGGGATGTCCCGTTCCGGAAGGCACACCACGCGGTCGGCGCGGCGGTCCGCGAGGCACTCGAGCGCGGTGCCCGCGAGCTGGCCGCGAGCAGCCCCGCACTGCGGCGGTTCGGCCTGCCGCCTGAGTCGCCCGGACCGCGGGCCGCGATGGCGCGGGCCGAGTTCGGTGGCGGGCCCGCGAGGTGGCGCGCGGCCTACGACGACGTCCATGCCCGGGTGGCCGAGCTGCGGCGCTGGCGCACGACCGAGGCCGCCCGGGTGCGGCGGGCTTCGGCGGAACTGGATGCCGCGGTCGGCGAGCTCCTCGCCCGGCGGGCCGATGCCGGCGTGGTCGTCCCGACGAGCAGCGTCGGCGAGGTGGCCTCGTGAGGCAGGCTGTGGTCGCTTTCGTCGAGAGCAATACGACCGGGACCGGCAGGCTGTTCTGCCTTTCCGCGCGGGCCCGAGCACTGCGCCCCGTCGTCCTGACGCAGGATCCGGCGCGGTATGCGTACCTCGCTACCGAAGGCGTCGAGGCCGTCACCGTCGACACCGCGGATCGGAACGCCGTGCTCGAGGTGTGCCGGGACCGTCTCGGTGCGCTGGCCGGAGTGAGTTCGAGCTCCGAGTACTTCGTCGGCACGGCGGCCTGGGTGGCGAACCGCCTCGGCCTGCCCGCGCCGGATGCCGTGGCGATCGAACGCACCAGGGACAAGGGCGCGCAGCGGGAGACGCTGCGCGCCTCGCAGGTGCCGAGCCCCGCCTTCCGGATCGTGACGACGTCCGCCGAAGCCCTGCGTGCCGTGCGGGATATCGGGGTGCCGGTCGTCGTCAAACCTGTCCGCGGTTCCGGATCCGTCGGCGTGCGGCTGTGCCGCGACCCCGGGGAAGCGGTCGCGTTCGCCGAGTACTCGCTCGCCCGGCGCACGAACGAACGGGGGATGCCGGAGCCCGCGCGGCTCGTGATCGAGCAGTACATCGACGGTCCGGAGTACTCGGTGGAGATGTTCGACGGCCAGATCATCGGCACGACCGCGAAACATCTCGGTCCGCCACCGTCCTTCGTGGAGGTCGGGCACGACTTCCCGGCCACGCTCGACCCGGTATCCGCGGCGGCGATCGGCGACTGCGCCACGGACGCGGTACAGGCGCTCGGGGTCGGGTGGGGCGCGGCGCATGTCGAGATCCGGCTCGGCCCCTCCGGGCCGATGATCATCGAGGTCAATCCCCGGCTCGCCGGCGGCATGATCCCCGAGCTGGTTCGCGCCGCGTACGGCGTGGACCTGGTGGACTGCGTGGTGGCCAGAGCCTGCGGTGCGCAGCCCAAACTCGGCAGGGTCCGCAAGGATCACGCCTCCATCCGATTCCTGCTCGCGCCCGGCGACGGGGAGATCACCGCGATCGACGGCGTGCACGGCGCACGAGCGACCCGAGGGGTCCGCGCTGTCACGGTGACCGCCGCGGCCGGTGACCGAATCAGGCTGACCCGGTCGTTCAAGGACCGAATCGGCTCGGTCGTCGCCACCGGCCCGACCGCGGCGCTGGCCGCGGGCCGGGCCGATGCCGCCCTGCGCCGGCTCACGGTGCACATGCTGAACGACGGAACACGAGGGGAACAGTGACCATGACGATCGAATTGCGCAGCGACACCTTCACCCTGCCGAGTGCGGACATGCGCCGGGCCATGGCCGATGCCGAACTCGGCGACGACTGCTACGGCGAGGACCCGACCGTCCGGCAGCTCGAGGAGCTCGCCGCCGAGCTCGTGGGGCAGCCCGACGCCCTGTTCCTCCCCAGCGGCACGATGGCCAATCTGTGCGGCATCCTCGCACAGGCTGATCGGGGACGCGCGGTGATCGCGGGCCACCGCTCGGACGTGTACCACTTCGAAGCCGGTGGGCCTGCGGTTCTGGGCGGCACCTCGATGCGTGCCGTCCCCAACCTGCCGGACGGGACGCTCGATCCCGCGGCGCTGCTCGGCGAGCTGGCCCTCGACCGGACCGACTCCCAGTACGCCGTCCCGGCCCTGGTGTGCGTGGAGACCTCGCACAACATGTGCGGTGGAGTCCCGTTGAGCCCCGGCTATCTCCAGCACGTGCGCGCGACGGCCGACGAGCACCGGGTGCGACTGCACATCGACGGCGCGCGGTTGTTCAACGCAGCGGTGGCGCTGGGTGTTCCGGCGAGCGAGACCGGCGCCGTCGGCGACTCGCTGCAATTCTGCCTGTCCAAGGGGCTGGGGGCACCGGTCGGCTCGATCCTCGCCGCCTCGGTCGACACCGTCGATCGCGCGCGGCGGCTGCGCAAGATGCTCGGTGGCGGTATGCGGCAGGCCGGTGTATTGGCCGCGGCGGGCCTGCTCGCACTGAAGAATATCGAGGAGCGGCTCGCGGCCGACCACGCCAACGCGGCCGAGTTCGCCCGGCGCCTGGCGGAATCGGCGGTGCTGGAGGTGCGCCACGGTGGGCCGGTGACCAATATCGTGCTGTTCCGCGTCGCGGGAATCGATGACCATCAGGTGTTCGTGGAGCGCTGCGCGGAATCCGGGCTGCGGCTCTTCGCCTGGGAACCCGAGTGGGTGCGCGCCGTCTTCCACGCAGGTGTGACCTCCGCGGAGGCGATCCGGGCGGCCGACATCGCCCGGCTGACCGCGGAAAAGCTCGCGTGAACGGCAGGCCCACCGAACCCGCCGCGGGCGGTGTTGACCAGGTCCCGGTCGAGCTGCGCGCCAGGGTCCGGTCCGGACTCGCGCTCGCCCTGCTGTCGGCCTTCTCCTTCGGCGTCTCAGGCCCGTTCGCCAAGGCGCTGCTCGACGTCGGCTGGACCCCGGCCGCAGCGGTCCTCGCGCGTCTCGCCGGGGCTGCGATCGTCCTGTTCGTGATCGTCGCCCTCACCGAGACCGGGTTCAGGCAGACGATTCGCGCCGATCTCGCCTCGATCGTGCTGTGCGGCGTGCTGGCGATCGCGGGCGTACAGGTCTGTTATTTCAGTGCGGTGCAGCACATGCCGGTGAGTGTGGCCCTGCTGCTCGAGTACCTCGCCCCGGTGCTCGTCGTCCTCTGGGTCTGGCTGGTTCGCCGACGCAGTCCGTCGAGGACAGCGATGATCGGCGGCATCATCGCGCTGATCGGGCTCGGGCTCGTCGTCGACGTCTTCTCCGGGGCCGAGCTGGCCTGGGCCGGGTTGGCGTGGGGCTTGGGCTCGGCGGTCTGCCAGGCGTGCTATTTCCTGGTGGCCGACCGTGCCGAGACCCGATCGAGCCCGATCGTGTTCGCCGCGTCCAGCATGGTCGTCGGCGCGGCGTGTGTGGGCCTGCTCGGGCTCACCGGGGCAATCGCCATGACGTTTTCGACCCGGGTATCGCCGTCGATCGCCGGCACGGAGGTGCACTGGCTACTCCCGGTCCTCGTGCTCGTCCTCGTTTCCGGGGTGACCGCCTACTCCACCGGTTTCCTCGCCATCTCCCGGCTCGGCGCGACCCGCAGTTCGCTTGTCGCGCTCTCCGAGGTCGTCTTTGCCGCACTCGCGGCGTGGCTGCTGCTGTCGCAGACGCCGACTCCGTGGCAGGTCGGCGGTGGTCTGTTGATTCTCGTCGGCATCACCCTGTCTCGTCCCGGCCACCGCGGGGGCGCCGATCCACTCGCGGAGCGCGCGTCCGGACCGGGATAGGTGCGGCACCCGGAGCCGTGCGGTCACGGCCCCGGGATTCGTCACGGGCCGGCCTCGCCCAGGAGCTGCCGGGAGAGCTCGAGGCGCTTGACCTTCCTGGTCGCCGTCTGCGGCAGCTCGGCCAGGGTTCGCTGCGCGGGCGGATGCATCGCGGGCAGGGTTGCGGTCGCGGTCCGCCAGGCGGTGATGTCGAGTGGTTCGTCCGCACGGGTGCAGACCACCGGCTGCGCCATTCCCGCGGCACCAGGCACGATGATCAATTCCGTGAGCTGCTCCATGCTCGCCAGGATTTTGTCCTCGGCGATCAATGTGCTGCCAAATCCGTCGATGACGTCCACTTCACGATCCAGCAGGTGCAGGCAACCCCATTTGGTTCGATAGCCGACATCCCCCATTCGCCACCATTCCCCGGTCTCCATGCGGTCATAGCGTTCCTGCTCGCCGAGGTAGGTGACAGCGCGCCCATCGCTCCGGACCTCGATGAGACCGGGCGATTCCTTCGTGGGAATCCGGCCGTTCCGGCCGATCACCCGGAAGTCGGTCATACCGGGGAAAGGAATGCCGACGCAGCGGCCATCCGATTTCTCGGAACGCCATTTCGTGAAAGCGCGCGCCACGATCGGCCCGGTCTCGCTCTGTCCGTACAGCTGCGCGAAGAGCGGGAAACGGCGGCGGGAGGCATGCAGCAGCCGATGGATCGTCCGCGGGTGGATCGCGTCGAAGGTGCTGCTGAAGTACTTCACGTTCGCGAGCGGTTCGCTCGGGTCGGCCGCCAGCGGTTCCCACGCCATGAACGAGTTCGGATGCGCCTCGAGGATTCCCGGCCGGAAGACCCGGAACAGTTCGGCGACCCGGTCCGGGTCCTCATCGACGAGGACGAGTACCGGGAAACCGCGAATCAGCGCCAGCGTCAGCGCGCTGTACATCCGCGAGTGCACGAAGGACACGTGGACGGCGACGGTTTCCCGGCTGCGAACCAGGCCGACCCCGACCGCTTGCGGCCGGTACCTCGTCTGCAGGCTCCAGCGGGTGTGCACGGTCAGCTTCGGCAGCCCCGTCGTCCCTGAGGTGTGCGTGACCAGTGCGGGATGGTTGGGCGGCGTACTGACTGGCCGTACCCGCGGCGCGCCCGCCCAGCTGTCCAACGGTGTACCCGCCGGATGTTCGCCGCGCACCGTCAGCACGGTCGCGGCGTGCGCCCCGATCGTCCCCGGCAGTTCGTCACGAAGTTTCGCCTCGTCGGTGATCAGATGCGGGCGGTCCGTACGGCGGACGAGTTCGGCCGCGGATGCCCCGTCCAGGAACGGGGAGAGCAGCACCGGAACCGCACCTATTCGCGTCACCGCACAGGCCAGCAGCACGATGTCGAAACCGTTCGACTTGTAGATCACCACACGTTCGCCGGGCCGGACGTCCGCGGCCCACAGCCACGAGGCCAGATCGGCGACCAGCTCACGGAGTTCGGCAACGGTGAGACGACGCCCACGTTCGGGGGCGACGTCCAGATCGTGGTCGAGGACCACCACATTGAGGGGGTGCCTGGCCGCGGCCCGGTCGAACAACTCCCCCAGTCGCATCCCCCTGTTTCCGAGACGCTGCAAAATCATGGCAATAACTCCTCATACACTCGCCGACAGCTCCGCGAACACGAAATGCCGGCGATGGTGAACAAGCTCGGCCCGCCGAGACGCTACAGAAATCGATCCGCCGACGTCGACCGCCGAAGACGCACTCTGTCAACTCACGCCTGACCTGACAAAGACCTGCCCGGCTGCAATTACCCGCCCTCGGCACGCACTAGCGTGATGGACAAATCCTCAGAATTTCCCGCGACGGCAATGCGAACATTCCGCCGGCTCCGCTCCGGTGGTGACGATTCGCGGCGCGCACCATTTCTTGTACGGAGAGGCTGATTTTGAGTACCGAGATCGATACGGCAGCCAGGGTGCCGGACTGGTCGACCGAATTCCTGCCCGCCGCCCGGCAGCAGCCGGAGTGGCCGGACCGCGCTCGGCTGCACCGGGTACGCGCACTGTTGGCCGAGCGCCCCGGCCTCGTGACCGCCGCCGATGTGGACGCGCTGCGGGCGTCGCTGGCCGAAGTCGCCGCCGGCGCGGCCACCGTGCTGCAGATCGGCGACTGCGCCGAGGATCCCGATCGCTGCGGCGGCGCGGATGTCGCCCGCAAGGTCGCCATGCTGCACCGGCTGGCCGCCTACACCGAGGATCGGTGCGGGTACCCGGTAGTGCGGGTGGGCCGTATCGCCGGGCAGTTCGCCAAGCCGCGCTCGAATGTCACCGAACTCGTGGACGGGGTCACGATACCGGTGTATCGCGGACATCTGGTCAACGACCCGCGCGCGACCGCCGAGGCGCGCGTCGCGGACCCGCTGCGGCTGGCCGCCGGCTACATGGCCGCCGACGCGGTCGTGGCCGGCCTCGGCTGGCGGTCCGCGATCCGGCCCGCCCACCCGGTCTGGACCAGCCACGAAGCGTTGCTGCTCGACTACGAACTGCCGCTCGTCCGGCAGACCGCCGACGGCCGATGGATGTGCACCTCGACGCACTGGCCCTGGATCGGCGAACGCACCCGGCAGCTGGGCGGCGCCCACGTCGAGCTGCTCGCGCGGCTCGCCAATCCGGTCGCGGTCAAGATCGGTCCGGCCATCGAGGCCGCGGAACTGCGAGCACTGTGCGCCCGGCTGGATCCCCGGCGGGAACCGGGCCGCCTGACGCTGTCGAGGCAGCCGAAGAGCCGCTTTGTCGGCCGATTTCGGTACTCTGGTTGTTGGTCTGGGGACGGCCGACACGATCGGAGGTTGCCCGTGCCCGGCTCGAGGACAGATGGCGGTGCCGTACCGTGTCTACCGTCACATGATCGATCTCGCGACCATCTTCCGGTCACCGGCCGGGGCGGACTGTCGCAATCTGGTTCCCACTCGCCCGCCGCGCCGGATAGCTCGGCGCTGACTGGGTTGTTCCACTCGGCTCATCGTGATCGGGGCCGTGCTCGACCTTTCGTCCCGGAGTTGCCGTCGCAGCCGTTCGGCACGCCGATCGATCATGTGCGTTTCATTCTCAGTGCCGTCGGCAGGGAGGGCCGCCTCGGCGGACGGGCGGTCTTTCGTGTGCTGTCGTGGCGGCCGGGCACCCGTCTCGAGGTCTCGGTGAAGCGGCGGTTGCTCGTGATCGGCCGTGTCTCGAACGGTCGCTGGTCGATCCGCCCCGACGGTTATCTGCACCTTCCTGCCGGTGTCCGCCGCTCGGCCGGCATACGCCCCCGCGATCAGGTCCTGCTCGCCGCCGACCCTGCTCGCGAGCTTCTGGTGATCTATCCGCCTCGCGACGTCGCCGCCGCATTGTGGGCGCACCGCCCTGATGTCTGGCCCGGCACCAGCGCGAGCGCCGACCGTCCGAGGTGCCGGTGATGAGCTCTCGTGACATCGCCACCGCGCTCGAGCTGATCGACCGGCTCGGGCTGACGCTGGACGACCTCAACAACGCGTCCCGCACACCGGTCCAGGCGCCGATCTTCCGCGACTACATCATCCACCTGCGCGCCGCACTGCCGGCGACCACGACCAGGGCCTACGACAGTTACTGGCGGATCGTGGAGAGACGCTGGGGCGATCGCAGGCTGGATGAGCCCACCCCGCCCGAGATCACCGCCCTGGTCGAGGAGCATCGCCGTGCTGCCCTGCGTCGATCGAACTCGCGAGACGGTCATGGTGCGGCGATGTTGCTCGTTGCCGCGCTGCGGTGTCTGTACCGGCATGCCGAGCAGGACAGAATCATCGCCGCCCGTGACAATCCCGCCGCCAAGGTCGACAGACCCAGGACACTGCCCAGCGCCCGGCATGCATTGTCGCTGAGCCAGATCGACGAACTCGCCGAGGTGACCTCCAGTACCGGCGACGACCCCGAACTCGACATCCTCATCGTGCGGTTGCACCTCGAGACCGCTTGCCGGCGCGGTGGAGCGTTACGGCTCGAGGTCGACGACCTCGATGACCGGCACTGCCAGGTGTGCCTGCGCGAGAAGGGCGGCACCATGCGATGGCAGCCCATCTCCCCCACCCTGGCCACCAATCTGCGCGCGCACGTCGTGACCCGGGGCGGCTCGGCGGCCGGTCCCGGGCTGCTGCGCTACAGCACCGGGCGCCGAGTGGGCCGTGGCCGCTACACCTATCTGCGTGACCGCTGGCACGAGCGGCTGCCGTGGGCGGCTTCGCTGGGGGTGAGCGCGCACTGGTTGCGCCATACCACCGTAACTTTTGTCGAGCGTGAGTTCGGTGCCGCAGTCGCCCATGCCTTCGCCGGGCAGGCCGATCCCCGCCACGGCGGCACCACCGGCCTCTACACCCGTGCCTCCCTCGCCGAGATCGCCGAAGCCGTCGAAGCCATCGCCGGCGAACCCCATCCGCTGGCTCGCAACCGCCGCCACCCGCTGGCGGACCATCGCGCCCCCGGCTCGGAGCCACCTCGATCACCCGCCACCGACAGTGGGGCCGCCTGACTCGGTGAGGGACGGGGCGAACCGGCCGACAGTCGCCGAGCAGGTGTGGCGTCGGCCCGATGCCGGGCTCTCGTCAGCCCGCCGATGTACCTCCGACCGATGCCGTTGCTTTCCGCCCGGGCGAGGCACTCGGCACCCAGGATCGCGTTGGTCCCGAGGGCGGCTGGTGACTCCTGATCGCCATCGCGGATCGGCTTGCGATCCGGTTGTGTGGCTTGATGGTGGTGCCGGTAAGGTTCCGGGCTATGGACACGCGTTCTTGTCGTGTTCGCTACCAGACGGCGGATTTCGGCCCCAGTATGACCGATCCGCGTGACGAATACGACTGCTCGCCGTCATGTCCGTGGAGGTCTGACCGCGATGCTCTTCGCGACCTGCAACAACGCCGTATTCGCAATGGCCTGCGATGATTCGATGCGGGCAGGGTCACGGCCTTCTACTCGGTCGACTCCCTGGGACGGCCGGCGTGCTCGCGGGCGCCGAAAACCGCTGTGATCATTCGGCACGTAGTTCGAGCAGACAACGCTGGTCGCTCAGGTCGACCACCCTGTCGAGGATCAAGCCGTGGTGCGCGGCCAGGGTACGGAATTCGTCGACGCGCCGCTCGCGGCCGCCGAAGATCGCGAGCATGGCCAGGTCGAATTCGGTGCCGGCGTGGCGGTCGCCGACGGGTTCGATGATCAGGACCCGGCTGTCGGAGTGCATGGCTTCGCCGCAGCGTGCCAGGGTCCGGTGGGCTCGCCGGTGGTGACGGTGGGCAGCAATTCGGTGAAGGCGAGCTCGGCGTGCCCGCCTGCGCTGTTCAGATCCAACAGATTCGCCAGAGCACCCGCCGCGTCGCGACACAGCGCATGTCCGGAGACGGTGGTGCGGTAGCCGGTCGGTGCACATTCCGCGAAGCCCAGGCTCGTGAGGTGATTCAGCAGCAGCCGTAGCGCGGTGGCGTCCACACCGAGCTCGGCCGCCAGCGCGGCGGGCGTGGCACCGTCGCCGCGGAGGCGATCGGGCAGTCCGAGGGTGACCGCGACCCGCAGGGCCATCGGGGTGGCCGGCGAGGCCATGCTCTGGATCGCGGTGACGTCGTTCTCGCTCACGACAGCTCACCCTGTCACACCTTCGCGGCCCGGCCGTGACGCCGAAGTCACTCCGCATCGGTGCACGTCCGGCCCCATGCGGTGGCCGCGACCGAACTCAGTTGATCCGATCGCTGTCGGCGGTCACCGAGTCCCGCGCTGAGGCCGGCAACGGCTCGAGATCCGCGCAGTCGAGGACGGTATCCACGCAAGCTCGGGAACCGCCGAGGTAGGCGCTCGGGAAGTCGAAATGCGTCGAGACGAACCATGCCCGGTCAGCCGGCCACCACCGGTGGGCTGGCACTCCCCGCAGACTCCGGGCTGCCCACGTCACCGGCCCCCTCGCCACGTAGTACCGAAAAGCCGTCGATCTCGAGGCCCGGCTCAGCGGTGGCAATCCCCGCTGCCGGCGTCCGGTGACGCGCCTGTCGCCGGAGGTCGGCGCCGTCGAGGTCACAACCCGGCCCGCAGCGCCTCCGTTTGCTCGCCCGTTATCGAGTCGCTAGGACTGAGGCCTACCGCTGCGGCGTGCGCGGTGAGACAACCGTCATGTGAGCGAGGAGCTGCGGTGGACCTGGATCTCGGTGCTGTGCGGGCATTGATCGCCGTGGCCGACCGGCAGCATTTCGGTATGGCCGCGGACGAATTGGCGGTGTCGCAGCAGGCGGTGTCGAAGCGCATTGCCCGGCTCGAGACCGCACTCGGCGCCCAGCTACTGCACCGATCACGACACGGCAGCGTGCTCACCGACGACGGTGTCGCATTCCTGCCTCAGGCCCGGGCCTTGATCGCGCTCGCCGATCAAGCGGTGGAATCACTGCGTGGTCGCCGCCGACCGTTCCGCATCGATGTTCTCGGCACCCGCCTGGCCCCGACCGAGCTGATCCGGATCTTCCACGCCGAGAATCCCGACCTGGAAATTCACATACTGACCTCCACCGGCCTGCGTAGTGCGCGGGAGGCGTTCCGAGCCGGGGCCATCGATGCCGCCTTCGCCCGCGTGGTCGGGGACCTGGACCCCGCTATCGACTATCGGCCCGCCTACCTCGAGCCGCTGCACGTTCTGGTGGGCCGCAACCATCGGCTGGCCGGGCTGCGGTCGGTCCGGATGACGGAGCTGGCCGACTTCTCAGCACGTATGCCGGGCAATGAGCCCGGCAGCGAGTGGGCCGATTTCTACGACGAACTCGCGCACACTTTCGGCTTGACCATCGACACCAGCGGGCCGGACTTCGGCTTGGACCACATCCTCGATGATCTGGCCGGCTCGTCCGAAACCTACGTCTTCTCCGGCGAGAAACTGCGCGTGCCGTGGCATCCCGATATCTGTCGGGTTCCGATTCTCGGCCCGACACCGTGCTATCCGCATGCGTTGTTGTGGCAACGGCACAGCCGTCACAACGCTCTCCCGCGCCTGATCCGGCATATCGCCGACGACTTCGTGCAGCTCGACCGAAACAGCCAGTGGTTGCCGCCGCCGGAAATGGAGTCCGGTCGCTGGGACCGGCCGGCCAGGATCGACAACCAGTAGTTGTTCGAGACGGCGTGTCCCTTGTTTGTGCCTCGCTCGCGGACTCGGCTCGAATAGGGCGATACGAGCCCGATCCGCTGATGGAGGCGACCCGGTGTCATCATTCGTCCACCTGCACGTTCACACCGAATACTCGATGCTCGACGGTGCGGCGAAGATCAGGGCCCTGTTCGAGGAGGCCGACCGCCTCGGCATGCGCGCGGTCGGCATGACCGACCACGGAAACATGTTCGGCGCCGACGAGTTCCACCGGATCGCCACGGAGATGGGCATCACCCCGATCATCGGCATCGAGGCCTACCTCGCACCCGCGAGCCGCTTCCACAAGAAGCCGGTGTTCTGGGGAAAGGCAGGCCAGCGCGGCTCCAACGGTGAAGGCGTCGGCGGTGATGTCTCCGGCGGCGGCGCCTACACCCACATGACGATGCTGGCCCGCACCCCGCGGGGACTGCGCAATCTGTTCAAACTGTCCTCGCTGGCCAGCATCGAGGGCTACTACCGCAAGCCACGCATGGATCGAGAACTGGTCGCCGCCCACGCCGAGGGCATCATCGCCACCACCGGCTGCCCCTCCGGCGAGGTCCAGACCCGCCTGCGGCTCGGCCAGTACGCCGAAGCCGTGCAGGCCGCGTCGGACTACCGCGACATCTTCGGCAAGGACAACTTCTACGTCGAGCTCATGGACCACGGCCTGGCCATCGAACGATCGGTGCGCCGGGGCCTGCTCGACATCAGCGCCGCACTCGGCATACCGCCGCTGGCCACCAACGACTCGAACTACGTCACCGAGGATCAGGCCGAGGCACACGCCGCGCTGCTGTGCGTGCAGGCGGGAAAGACCCTGAACGACCCGACCCGGTTCAAGTTCGACGGCGACGGCTACCACCTGCGGTCCGCCGAGCAGATGCGCGCCTACTGGGACACCGAGGTTCCCGGCGCCGCGGACAACACGCTGCGCATCGCCGAACAGATCGAGCCCTACACCGAGGTCTGGGCGAACACCGACCGCATGCCGCTCTACCAGGCACCCGACGGTCACGACCTGACCTCCTGGTTCCGGGCGGAGGTCATGCGCGGGCTGGCCTGGCGGCTGCCATCGGGTGTGGGCGAGGAGTATCTCCGCCGCGCGGAGTTCGAGATCGACATCATCGTCGACAAGGGGTTTCCGGCCTACTTCCTCATCACCGCCGACCTGATGAACCACGCCAGGCAGGAGGGCATCCGGGTCGGCCCCGGGCGCGGGTCCGCTGCCGGATCGCTGGTGTCCTACGCGCTGGGCATCACCAACCTCGACCCCATCGAGCACGGCCTGCTCTTCGAGCGGTTCCTCAACCCCGAACGCGTCTCCATGCCCGATATCGACATGGATTTCGACGACCGCCGCCGCGGCGAGATGGTGCGCTACGCCACCGAGAGATACGGCAGCGATCGCGTCGCGCAAGTCATCACCTTCGGCAGGATCAAGACCAAAGCCGCGATCAAGGACGCCGCCCGGGTCCACTACGGCCAGCCCGGATTCGCCATCGCCGACCGCATCTCCAAAGCACTGCCCCCGCCGGTCGCGGCCAAGGACATCCCGCTGTCGGGCATCGTCGATCCCGCCCACGAACGCTATCCCGAAGCCGCCGAGGTGCGCTCGCTGATCGAGACCGACAACGACATCGCGACACTGTTCCGGACCGCGCGCGGCCTGGAGGGGCTGATCCGCAACGCGGGCGTGCACGCGTGCGCGGTGATCATGTCGGCCGAGCCGCTCGCCGATGTCATCCCGCTGTGGAAACGCGAGGACGGCTCGATCATCACCGGCTGGGACTACCCCTCGTGCGAAGCCATCGGCCTGCTCAAGATGGACTTCCTCGGGCTGCGCAACCTCACCGTCGTCGGCGACGCCATCGACAACATCGAAGCCAACCGCAGCGAGACCGTCGACCTCGACACCCTCGGCACCACCGATCCGAGAACCTACGAGCTGCTCGGCCGCGGCGACAGCCTCGGGGTGTTCCAGCTCGACGGCAATGCCATGCGGGATCTGCTGCGCCGCCTCGGCCCCACCGGCTTCGAGGACATCATCGCCGTCAACGCCCTGTACCGGCCCGGGCCCATGGCGATGAACACCCACAACAACTACGCCGACCGCAAGAACGACCGCCAGGCGATCGAACCCATCCATCCCGAACTCGCCGAACCACTGCGCGACATCCTCGCCGAAACCTATGGCCTCGTCGTCTACCAGGAACAGATCATGCAGATCGCCCAGCGCGTCGCCGGGTTCTCCATGGGCCGCGCCGACGTGCTGCGCCGGGCCATGGGCAAGAAGAAGCTCGAAGTCCTGGAGAAGGAATTCGAGGGCTTCCGAGCGGGCATGCGGGAGAACGGCTTCTCCGACGCCGCCGTACAGGCGCTGTGGGACACCGTGCTTCCCTTCGCCGGGTACGCGTTCAACAAGTCCCACGCCGCCGGTTATGCCCTGGTCGGCTACTGGACGGCCTACCTCAAGGCCAACTACCAAGCCGAATACATGGCGGCGCTGCTGACCTCGGTCGCCGACAACAAGGACAGATCCGCGATTTATCTCGCCGAATGCCGTCAGCTCGGACTCCGGGTGCTGGCTCCCGACGTCAACGAGTCCTCGCTGCGATTCTCCGCGGTCGGCGGCGACATCCGCTTCGGGCTCGGCGGCATCCGCAACGTCGGAGCCAACGTCGTCGAGTCGATCATCGCGACCCGGAACACCCGCGGCAAGTACACCTCCTTCGCCGACTTCATGGAGAAGTCCGAACTGGTGTGCTGCAACAAGCGCGTCCTGGAATCGTTGATCAAAGCCGGCGCATTCGACTCCTTCGGTCACCCGCGCAAAGCACTCGCCGAGGCCAGCGACGACGCCGTCGAAGCTGTCACCGGACTCAAACGCCACCGGGCGATGGGACAGTTCGACCTGTTCGGTATGGAAACCGGAGGCGAAACCGACGACGACAACGGTTCCTCACCGCTGAGCCACCTGAGGTTCGACGGAGACGAGTGGCCGCGCAAGACCCTGCTCGGGTTGGAGCGAGAAATGCTCGGACTCTACGTCTCCGGGCACCCCCTGGACGGCGCCGACCACATCTTGCGCAAGGCCGCACCGAAACCGATCGCCTCGGTGCTGGCCAACGCACCCCGCGAAGGGACCATCGCCGTCTCCGGCATGATCGCCAACCTGGAACGGCGCGTCAACAAAAGGGGCGAGAGCTGGGCCGTCGCGGTCATCGAAGACCTCGACGCCTCGCTCGAAGTGCTGTTCTTCCCCAAGAGCTACAGCGTCTTCGCCGCGGACCTGCGGGTCGACGCGGTCGTCGCCGTCGAGGGCAGGGTGAATTGGCGGGAGGAGAAGCTGGCGGTGTTCGGCTCGAACCTCACCCCCTTGGACGTCAGCTCGGTCGAACGCGGAGAGCACGGGCCGCCGCTGATGCTCGAGATGAACGCGGAAGCCACCGACCGCGACACCGTGCTCGAACTCAAATCCGCCCTCCGCAGTCACCCCGGCGCGACACCGGTGCGTATCGCGCTGTGCTACCGCGACCGCCGCACCATGCTTGCGGTCGACGACCATCCCGTCGCAGTCACCTCCGCGCTCCTCGGTGAGCTGCGTGCGGTGCGGGGAGTCAGAGTGCTCACCTGACCGCGTGACCAGCGCAGCGCGCAACGTCACCCACCGCTGCCGCGGGCTCTCCGCGGGCCGTCGCGACGACCGGCCCCGCCACCCCGGGCGAGAAGATCACCTTCGCCGAGATGCACGGTGAGCGGCGGATGGTGCCGCTTGTCGCGGTGTCCGACCGTGGCGGCTGCTAGAGTCGGGATCGGCCGCCCCGCACCCGATGCCGGGTCGCGATCCGTCGGCGGCCCGATTCAGGATTCCGGTCGCGAAGCGCGCGACCGCTCGGCACCGGTTGTTCCGGTGAACCGCTATCCGAACCACCACCAGATCGATCCCGTCCGGCGTGTGCGCAGGCGGGCCGAGAAAGGACCGCGTGTCCGATGACCACTACGCGAAGCGCTGCCGGTACCGAGCGGGAAGTGCTCGAAGGCCTGCTCGACCGAGCGCGCGCCGACCTCGTCGACACGGTGCGCGGGCTGTCCGAGACCGATGCCAGGCGTCGGCTCGTGCCATCCCTGACGACTCCGCTCACCCTCGTCAAACACGCCGCGTTCGCCGAGCGACTGTGGTTTCAGCGCACCCTCGGCCGCCTGGCCGATGCCGACTGCGACGGCCCGCTGTGGGCTCACGGCGGTTTCGAGGTGGGCGAGCGGGAGACCGTCGCCGAAGTGATCGCGGAGTTCGAACGCGCGAGCGCCCGCGCCCGGGTCATCGCAGCGGGATTCTCGCTCGACGAGGTCCGCGAGCATCCGCACACGCGAGCCGTGGTCAGCCTTCGCTGGATCTCTGTGTTCATGACCGCCGAGTTCGCTCGACACGCGGGTCACGGCGACATTCTGCGCGAACAGATCGAGTCGATGACCGAATCCTCGAGCTGACCGTACCCGGTGCGGGCGGAGCCGGAGCCGGCCACGGCCGGGGTCCCGACGGAGCCCGCGAGCGGGAACGAGGTGGTGATCGGCTCGGTGAACGCCGACCTCTCGTCCTCATCGGAACATCCGTCCACATCCGCTTCGGCGGCGGATCGTCCGGAATGGCCGGGTCCCGGCGGATCCTCGTTTCCAGCGCGTCCCCGCGGGTAGCTCGTCCAGATGCCGCCAGCCGCCGAATCCGGGACCACCGATGCCCCCGCTGACATCCGGCGGCCGAACCGGGGCTCCGGCTTCCTCGGCCGCATCCGAGCGCGCAGGCAGGCGCTGCGCGACGCCGTGCGCACCCGGCTGTGGCCGGTGCCCGCCGCCGCCGTCGTCAGCGGCATCATCGCCGGCATCCTGCTGCCCGAACTCGATGCCCGCCTCGACCCCGAACTGCCCGCCGCCGTCACCGGCTACCTGTTCGGCGGCGGCGCCGACGCCGCCAGGACGATCCTCGGCACCATCGCCACCGCGCTGATGACCGTGACCTCGCTGACCTTCTCGCTCACCCTGGTCACCCTGCAACTGGCCAGCAGCCAGTACTCGCCCCGCCTGCTCCGCACCTTCTCCGGTGACCCCTTCGTGCAGCGCACCCTCGCCCTGTTCCTCGGCACCTTCACCTACGCGCTCACCGTCCTGCGCACCGTCCGCAACGCCGACGGCGGCGTGAACGAATTCGTCCCGCAGTTCTCGGTCACCACCGCCTATGCCCTCGGCGTCGCCTGCGTACTCGCGCTCGTGTTGTTCCTCGGCCACCTGGTCCGCCAGATCCGCATCGAAACCATGCTCGACCAGGTCGCCACCGAAGCCATCGCCACCGGCCGCCGCCTGCTCCGCCCCCTCGACCCCGACGACCACCCCGCCCCGCCGCCGCCACCCCCGCCGAACCCCCGCATCACCCCCGCCGCCGGGTCCGGATTTCTCGTGGAGATCGACGAACAACGCCTCCTCGACATCGCCGTCGAGTGCGACACCGTCCTCTGGGTCCAGCACACCGTCGGTGACACGGTAGTCGCAGGCACCCCCGCGGTCCTGCGCCCCGACTCCGGCGCCGACATCGACCACCGCATCGCCGGCGCGCTGCACCACGGCCGCGAACGCACCACCACCCAAGACCTCGGCTACGGCATCCGTCAGCTCACCGACGTCGTCGTCCGCGCCCTCTCCCCCGGCATCAACGACCCCACCACCGCCGTGCACGGCCTCAACTCCGCCGCCACCGTCCTGCGCGCCTTCGCCGACCGCCACTGCGGCCCCGTCACCCTCGTCGACCACCACGGCACCGCCCGCGTCCACCTCCCGCGCCCCGACCTGCCCGAACTGCTCGACACGGCCTGCACTCAGCCGCGGTACTACGGCGCCCACGATCCGCTCGTCCTGCACGGCTTGCTGTCGCTGCTGGGAGCGCTGGGCCACACGTGCCGCCGGGAAGGAGATCGGGCGGCCGTGCGCGAACAGCTCTCGCGGGTGGGGCTCACGATCGCCGATCAGGAGTTCGACGACGGAGCTCGGCGGGGGTTGGAGGAACACCTCGCGGTGGTGGCCGCCACAGCGCTTCGATGACCGGTGGGCGGTGCTCCCGGCGGGGCCGGTGCGCGGACAGGGAACAGTGCCCGGGCTCCCGTCGGGATTCGCCGGGCGGGTCGCCGCAGTTCCTGGTCCCGGCACCGCGCAGTATCCCGCTGCGTCGCCTCGGTGGCGGCCGCGCCGGGGCCCGTCTCGGGCGAACGAGGAAGCGTGCGCCGCTCCCGGCCCGATCCGCGCACTCGACGCGGCCGCCGTGCCGGCGTACGGTCGCCGCGACCGGCACGAGCCCCCGCCGGTGCCCGCTACCGGTGGTCAAGCGTTCGAAGAGGCTCTGGCGCTGCGGGTCCGGTACTCCCGGAGCCGGAGCGACTCCGCTTCCGCGGCTTCGTTGCGGGCCAGGAGCATCCGTCGCAGGCGGCCCAGATCGGCATCCCCCAGCCGCAGCGCCTGCGAGGGCCGCTGCCCGAGTGCCCGGCATCGACGCGATCCCCGAGGCCGCTCCGCGATCACCAGCTGTGTCGTTCAGATCCCTTCGAACGCCCTCGTGCATACGCCATCCCGCATCCGAGGAAACTTCCGGCGGCTCCGCCCCGGAATCCGTCGACCTGATTCGGACCGGCCTCGCTGGTTAACCGCTCAGTATGCGCAGGACAACGTTCATGATGCTGACCATCCCGCTCGCGATCGCGGCCGGCGGGTGTGCCGACAACGAGGGCGAGAACTCCAGCCACGCCCGCGGTAGCGAGGGCACGACCGGAGAGATCACGGTGCAGAACGCCTATCTGGTGCCCGCGCTGCTGCCCGGAACCTGCGTCATCCAGTACGACGGGCCCGCTGAACTGTCGTTCACCGCGACCAACAACGCGGGCGAGCCCGACCGGCTCGTCGGCATCGAGAGCCCGGCGGCGGGATCGGTGCGGATTCGAGCCGATCCCGATGATCTGGTGATCTCCGCGGACGGCGCGCTGGCGGCCGGGCAACCGGTCGAGCAGCCGACGCGCCCGGGCAGCGAAGCCCCGATCACCGTCGATGTCATCGAGTTGCAGGACTGGGTGCAACCGGGACGCAACCTCGACATGCGGTTCACCTTCGAAAACGCGGGGACCCTGCAGCTGGCGATCCCGGTCGACGCCTGCCCCACCCAGCAGACACCATGAGCGACCGGCGCCGCGACCCCGGTCTCGTCCCCGGGAAAGCGACGACCCGGAGGCGATGCCTCCCGCCTCCGGCATCGCCGATCGCGCCGACCCGCGACCCCACCGTCGGAGATCAGGTGGAACCCGGTCGTCGACCCCGCACGCGCGAGCGGCCGATCGCGTGACCGGCGCCCTCACCCGCGGCGCCGTAGCCGCCAACGCTGTGACCCGGCTGTGCAGCTCCTGCGTCGCCACGAGTCGCGCGGCCAAGCGATCACGATGCGCGGCCAGTACCGGCGCCACGGTCGCGGTGCCTGCGAGCAGTGCGGCGATCTGATCGAGCCCCAGGCCGAGCCGACGCATCGCGATCACCTGATACAGGCGCGTCACATCCGGTCCGGTGTAGAGCCGGTGGCCGGTCCTGGTGCGCCCGGCCGGACATACCAGGCCGATGCGGTCGTAGTGGTGCAGGGCCCGGACTGTCAGCCCGGTCTCGGCCGCGAGTTCACCGACCTTCCACACCTGCCCGATTTCCGCCTCGTTCACCCTTGTCCGCCCCACTTCCACCCGCGCGCCTCGCGCCGGCCGTGCCGACGTTAGAACCTGACGTCGGGTCGGGCGCAAACTCGCTCCCGTCACCGATCGAGCCTTCGCACCGGTGGTGATTCCACCACCGGGTAGCGGTCGCGATGCGGGCCGGTGCGGTGACCTGCCCGGCCGCGATGGCTGAGGGTCATGCCGCGCGGCGGAGCGGGCAGGCGTGCTCGACCCGCTCAGAGGTGGTGGCCGGGACGGAGTGCCTCTCGCGCCACCGGGGGAACGGCCGCAGCCCCGCCGGTGGTCAGGTACCGGACGGACCCCTGCGTCACGACGATCCGGGTGAGCAGGAGCTGCGCGAAGGCCGCGTGCAGGGCGGCGCAGCCCCGCTGGACGAAGTAGACGGTGAGCAGTGCCCCGACCCCGGCGAGCGAGTAGAAGATCGTCCGATTGCCTGCGGTGTCCGCGCCCGTCATCGTTTCGACGAGAACGTCGTTGTGGTCGCCCCGCGGCAGGAACCGGCCCCAGAACCAGTACGTCAGCCCGCCCGCCGCCAGGGCCCACCAGGTGATCGGCAGCACGAACGTGACGATCGCGATCGGCAGGTTCAGCACGGCGTACAGCAGATCCAGCCAGCTCTGCGGCTGCGTGATCGGGGTGGTGATGCGGCGGAACCAGCCCGCCCCCTCCGGCGCCGGGGCGTACCGCGGCCGCGGTGTCGCCGTGCCCGTCAGCTGCGCGAGGCGCACCCGCTCGATGTCGGCGAACCCGCGCGCCACCAGCAACGTCAGCGCGAGCAGCGGGATACCGACGAAGACCACCACCGTGCCGAGGCTCGCCGCGAACAGCGACACGCCGAGGACGAAACCGAGGACGGCCAGGGGTAGGGCGAGGAGGATGTACGCGAAATCGAGGCCCGAGCGCCGGAGGATCATGCGAGAAAGCTAGGTCCGCGCTTCCCGCGCGGACATCACCCCCGAGTACTGGAACGGGCCGGCACCACGGGGTGACGACGACGGCTCTTGCCGCCAAGATTGCGCGTACCCGGCGCGCCTACGCTGCGAAACGTCGCGCCCCGGCGATAGAAAAGACAACATACGCACGGGTAACCGCAGATCGGGGTGAGGTTACGGCACCGTAGGGTGCACACTGGGCGCACTCGGGAGGCGCGTCCCCCTCGCCCACCGTACCGATCTCAGGAGAGGAAGGATTCGTCGAGTGTTCAGCCGCATCGCCATCGTGAACCGGGGCGAGGCCGCCATGCGCCTCATCCACGCCGTCCGGGACCTGGCCGCGGAGACGGCGGTACCCATCGAGACCGTCGCTCTGTATACCGATGTCGACCGGAACGCGACGTTCGTGCGCGAAGCCGATATCGCCTACGACCTCGGTCCGGCCGCTGCCCGCCCCTACCTCGACCTCAAGGTCCTCGAGCAGGCGCTCCGCGCCACCGGGGCGGATGCCGCCTGGGTCGGCTGGGGCTTCGTCGCAGAGGATCCCGCCTTCGCCGAGCTCTGTGAGCAGATCGGCATCACCTTCATCGGCCCGAACGCCGACGCCATGCGCAAGCTCGGCGACAAGATCGGCGCCAAGCTGATCGCCGAGGAGGTCGGCGTCCCGGTGGCGCCGTGGAGCCGCGGCGCGGTCGATTCCGTCGACGCCGCGCTCGCCGCCGCCGAGCAGATCGGCTACCCGTTGATGCTGAAGGCGACCGCCGGTGGCGGCGGCCGCGGCATCCGGGTGATCACCAACGGTGACGAGCTGGTCGACGCCTACGAGCGCACCAGGCAGGAGGCGGCGCGTGCCTTCGGCAGCGGCGTCGTCTTCCTCGAGCGCCTGGTCACCGGCGCGAGGCACGTCGAGGTGCAGGTCATCGCGGACGGTCAGGGCACGGCGTGGGCGCTCGGCGTGCGCGATTGCTCGGTGCAGCGGCGCAACCAGAAGATCATCGAGGAGTCGGCGTCGCCGGTGCTCTCGGCCGAGCAGGCCGCCGAGCTCAAGTCCTCGGCCGAGCGGCTCGCCGTGCGGGTCGGGTACCGCGGCGCGGCCACCGTCGAGTTCCTGTACCACCCCGGTGACCGGCTCTTCGCCTTCCTCGAGGTGAACACCCGGCTCCAGGTGGAGCACCCGATCACCGAGCTCACCACCGGCTTCGACCTGGTCCGCGCGCAGCTGCACGTGGCATCGGGCGGGAAGCTGGAGGGCACCCCGCCCGCCGAGCGCGGCCACGCCGTCGAGGCGCGGCTGAACGCCGAGGACCCGGATCGCGACTTCGCGCCCGCCCCCGGCCGGATCGCCCGGCTCGACCTGCCCGCGGGGCCGGGCATCCGGGTGGACACCGGCGTCAGCGAGGGCGACACCATCCCCGCCGACTTCGACTCCATGATCGCCAAGATCATCGCCTACGGCAGCAACCGCGAGCAGGCGCTCGGCCGGCTGCGCCGGGCCATGCAGCAGACCCGCGTCGTCATCGAGGGCGGCGCCACCAACAAGAGCTTCGTGCTCGACCTGCTCGCCCAGCCCGAGGTGATCGACGCCAGCGCCGACACCGGCTGGATCGACCGGGTGCGCACCGAGGGCCGCCTGGTCTCGCACCGGCACTCCACCGTCGCCGTGGCCGCCGCCGCCATCGACGCCTACGAGGAGGAGGAGCGGGTCGAGCGCGACCGGCTGCTCTCCACCGCCGCCGGCGGGCGCCCGCAGGTGCAGCACCAGAGCGGCCGCCCGCACGATCTCGAGCTGCGCGGCGTCGCCTACCGGGTACGGGTCGCGCGGATCGGCGCGCACCGCTTCCGGGTCGGCGTCGAGGCGGGCGACGACCTGCGCACCGCCGACGTGGATCTGGAGCGCTTCGACCACCACACCGGCCAGATCGTGGTGAACGGCACCCGCTACCGGCTCACCACCGGCACGCACGGCCCCGTGCACCTGGTCGACGTCGACGGCGTCACGCACCGGATCAGCCGGGCCGAGGGCGGCATCGTCCGCTCCCCCGCGCCCGCGCTGGTCGTCGCGACCCCGCTGCAGGTCGGCGACGAGGTCGAGGCGGGTGCCCCGGTCCTGGTGCTGGAGTCCATGAAGATGGAGACGGTGCTGCGCGCGCCGTTCCGGGCCAGGCTCAAGGAGTCCGCGGTCACCGTCGGCACCCAGGTCGAGACCGGCGCGCCGCTGCTGCGGCTGGAGCCGCTCGCCGAGGAGGGCGACGAGGCCGAGGTCGTCGAGGAGCAGGCCGTCGAGCTGGACCTGCCGGAGCAGCCGGTCCCGGCGCAGCCGCACGAGCGGGTCGGGCGCGGGCTGCAGGATCTGCGCGGCCTGCTGCTCGGCTTCGACGTCGACCCGCACGACGACCGCCGCCTGCTCGCCGAGTACCTCACCGCCCGCCGCGCCGCGGTCGCCGACAACCGGCGCCCGCTGTCGGAGGAGGTCGAGCTGATCGAGGTCTTCGCCGACATCGCCGAGCTCGGGCACAACCGGTCCTGGGACGAGGACGGCGGCGGGCACAACCACGTGCACAGCGCCCGCGAGTACTTCCACACCTACATGCAGAGCCTCGACGTCGAGCGCGCCGGGCTGCCCGAGCCCTACCGGGTCAAGCTGGCCAAGGCGCTCGGCCACTACGGCGTCACCGAGCTGGACCGCACGCCGGACCTGGAGGCCGCGGTCTTCCGCATCTTCCTGGCCCAGCAGCGCCCGGCCGACACCGTCGAGGTGATCACCACGCTGCTGCGCGAGTGGCTGGCCGAGCCGACCCCGGAGCGCGCGCTGCGCGAGCCGGTCGGGCTGGCGCTGGAGCGCCTGGTCGGCGCCACCCAGGTGCGCTTCCCGGCCATCGCCGACCTGGCCCGCGGCCTGGTCTACTCCTGGTACGGCCAGCCGCTGCTGCGGCGCAACCGCGCCGAGGTCTACACGAAGGTGCGCAAGCACCTGCGGCACCTGGACGCCGAGCCGGCCGCCGCCGACCGGGCCGACCGGATCGCCGAGATGGTGCGCAGCACCGAGCCGCTGGTCCGGCTGCTCGGCCAGCGCCTGGTCCGCGGCGATCTGGACAACACCGTCATGCTCGAGGTGCTGACCAGGCGTTACTACGGTAACAAGGGGCTCACCGACGTCCGCACCGCGCAGGCGGGCGGCAGCACCTTCGTCGTCGCCGAGCGCAAGGGGCTGAGCCTGGTCTCGGCCGCGGTGCGCTTCGACGCGCTGGACGCCACGCTCACCGGGCTCACCGAGCTGGCCGGCGGCGCCGCCTCCATCGAGGCCGACATCTACCTGAGCTGGGAGGGGCAGCCGGAGGATTTCGACGCCACCGCCGCCGTCCTGCAGGACGTGCTCGCGACCAGGGCGCTGCCGAACCAGGTGCACCGGATCACCATCACCGTCGCCGGCAGCGGCGGCGCGGTCATGCACCACCACTTCACGTTCCGCCCCTCGGCCACCGGCATGACCGAGGAACGGCTCATCCGCGGCCTGCACCCCTACATCGCGCAGCGCATGCAGATGACCAGGCTGCGCAAGTTCGACCTGACCCGCCAGCCCTCCTCGGACGAGGAGGTGTACCTGTTCCGCAGCGTGGCGAAGGAGAACCCGGCCGACGAGCGGCTGGTCGCCTTCACCCAGGTGCGCGACCTCACCGCGCTCCGCGACCACGAGGGCAGGCTGCTCGCGCTGCCCACCGCGGAGAACACCGTCGCCGCCTGCCTGGACTCGATCCGCAGGGCGCGCGCGCTGCGCCGGTCGGCGGCGAAGTTCAACACCAACCGGATCGTCATGTACATCTGGCCGCCGGTCGACCTGACCAGGGCCGAGCTGGACACCATCGTCGAGCGCATCCAGCCCACCGCCGCGGGCGCCGGGCTGGAGGAGATCCTGGTCATCGCGCGGCACAGGTCGCCGAAGACGGGCGAGCTGGTGAAGGTCGCGGTGCGGATCGCCTTCGAGCCGACCGGAACCACCGTGACCATCGGCGAACGCACCGACGAGGCGGTCGAGCCGCTGGACGAGTACCGGCAGAAGGTGCTGCGCGCCGCGAGCCGCAACACCGTCTACCCGTACGAGCTCACCGCGCTGCTCGGTGATTTCGCCGAGTACGACCTGGACGCGGCGAACGCGCTGGTCCCGGTCGACCGGCCGAAGGGCCGCAACAAGGCCGCGATCGTGGCGGGCGTGGTCAGCACGAAGACCGCGCATCATCCGGACGGCGTCACCCGCGTGGTGCTGCTCGGCGATCCGATCAAGTCGCTGGGCGCGCTGTCGGAGCCGGAGTGCCGCCGGGTGATCGCGGCGCTGGACCTGGCCGAGCAGCTGCGGGTGCCGCTGGAGTGGTACGCGCTCTCCTCCGGGGCCCGGATCTCGATGGACTCCGGCACCGAGAACATGGACTGGGTGGCGGCCGCGCTCAAGCGGATCGTCGAGTTCACCCAGGACGGCGGCGAGATCAACATCGTGGTCACGGGCATCAACGTCGGCGCGCAGCCGTACTGGAACGCCGAGGCCACCATGCTCATGCACACCAAGGGCGTGCTGGTGATGACGCCGGATTCGGCCATGGTGCTCACCGGCAAGCAGGCGCTGGACTTCTCCGGCGGCGTCTCGGCCGAGGACAACTTCGGCATCGGCGGCTACGACCGGGTCATGGGCCCGAACGGTCAGGCGCAGTACTGGGCGCCGAACCTGACCGCCGCCCGCGACGTGCTGATGGCGCACTACGACCACACCTACATCGCGCCCGGCGAGCAGTCGCCGCGCCGGGTGCCGACCACCGACCCGGTGCACCGCGACATCTCCGATTTCCCGCACACCGCGGCGGACAGCGATTTCAGCACGGTCGGCGAGATCTTCTCGGCGGCCAAGAACCCGGATCGCAAGAAGCCGTTCGACATCCGCACCGTGATGCGGGCCGTCGCCGACCAGGACCACGAGGTGCTGGAGCGCTGGGCGGGCATGGCCGACGCCGACACCTCGGTGGTGCAGGACGCGCGGCTGGGCGGCATTCCGGTCTGCCTGGTCGGCATCGAGTCGCGCGGGGTGCCGCGGCGCGGCTTCCCGTCCACCGACGGGCCCGACACCTACACCGCGGGCACGCTGTTCCCGCGGTCGGCCAAGAAGACCGCGCGGGCGATCAACGCGGCCAGCGGCAACCGGCCGCTGGTGGTGCTGGCCAACCTGTCGGGCTTCGACGGCTCCCCGGAGTCCATGCGCAAGCTGCAGCTGGAGTACGGCGCCGAGATCGGCCGGGCGATCGTGAACTTCGACGGCCCGATCGTCTTCACCGTGATCTCCCGGTACCACGGCGGCGCCTTCGTGGTGTTCTCCAAGACGCTGAACCCGAACATGACGGTGCTGGCGCTGGAGGGCTCCTTCGCCTCCGTGCTCGGCGGCGCCCCCGCCGCGGCGGTGGTGTTCTCGCACGAGGTGAACAAGCGCACCGCCGCCGATTCCCGGATCCGGGATCGGGAGGAGCAGCTCGGCACGCTCGCGGGCACCGAGCGGGCCGCGCTCGCCGCCGAGCTGGACGAGCTCCGCGGGTCGGTCCGGGCCGAGAAGCTGGGCCAGGTCGCCGCCGAGTTCGACGGGGTGCACAGCATCCAGCGCGCCGTCCAGGTCGGCTCGGTCGACGCGATCATCTCCGCCGCCGAGCTGCGGCCGAAGATCATCGAGGCGATCGAGGCCAAGCTCCACGCCTGACCCGTTCGACGCCGAGGGCCGCCCGCCGAATTCAGCGGGCGGCCCTCGGTCGTTCCGGTCCCGAGCGGGTCGCCGACAGCGTCGGCACCGGAAAGGTCGCCGCCCCCCAGCCCCGAGTTCCGGTGGGGTTCAGGCCCGCCCGAAGACCAGGGCCGTGTTGTGCCCGCCGAAGCCGAACGAGTTGTTGACCGCGTAGTCGAAGCGGCCGCGGCGCGGTGCACCCGCGACGATGTCGAGCGGGACCGCGGGGTCCTGGTTCTCCAGGTTCAGGGTGGGCGGGATGATCTCGTCGCGCAGGCTGAAGACGGTCAGCACCGACTCCAGTGCGCCGGAGGCGCCGATGGAGTGGCCGAGCGCCGATTTCGGCGCGTACACCGCCGGGTGCGTGCCCACCGCGTTCGCGATCGCCGACGCCTCCGCGGTGTCCCCGATCGGGGTGGCGGTGGCGTGCGCGTTCACGTGCCCGATATCGGAGCCTGCCAGCCCGGCCCGGCGCAGCGCCTTGGTGATGGCCCGCGCCGCGCCCGCGCCCTCCGGGTCCGGCGCGACCAGGTGGAAGCCGTCCGAGGTGACGCCTGCGCCGAGCAGCCGGGCCAGGATCGTCGCGCCGCGCGCCCGCGCGTGCGCCTCGGTCTCCAGCACCAGCAGCGCACCGGCCTCGCCGAAGACGAAGCCGTCCCGGTCGGCGTCGAACGGCCGCGAGGCCGCCGCCGGGTCGTCGTTGCGGGTGCTCATGGCCCGCATCATGGAGAACGCCGCGATCGGCACCGGGTCGATGTAGCCCTCGACGCCGCCGGTCACCACGATGTCGGCATCGCCCATGGCGATCATCTGCCAGGCGTTCGCGATCGCCTCCGACCCGGACGAGCAGGCCGAGACCGGCGTCACCACCCCGGCCCGCGCCCGCAGCTCCAGCCCGACCACAGCGGACGGCCCGTTCGGCATCATCATCTGCACCGCGAGCGGCGAGATCTTCCGATACCCGTGCTGCACCAGCGCGTCCCGCGCGGCGACCACCGCGTCGCCACCGCCCTGCCCGGTGCCGATGGCCACCGCCAGCCGGTCCCGATCCACCTCCGGGCTGCCCGCGGCGGCCCACACCTGCCTGCCGAGCACCGTCGCCAACTGCTCCACGTAGGCGAGCCTGCGCAGCTCGACCCGGGAGAGCTCGGTGCTCGGCGGCACCTTCAGCGAACCGCCGATCCGCACCGGCAGTTCGTGCTCGGCGACCCACGGCTGGTCCAGCGTCGTGATCCCGGACTCGCCCGCGAGCAGCCTGCGCCAGGTCTCGTCGGCGGTGCCCGCCAGCGAGGTCGTCGCCGCCACCGCGGTGACCACCACATCCGGCCAGCTGCCGTCCGCGGCGAACGGATTGCGTACCGTCACAGTCAACTCCCCTTCTCCCGCCCGACCTCCGGCCACCCTACGGATGCCCGCGCGCGGCGCGCAGCCCCCCGGGTTCCGGCTGGCGCGCGGAGTCAGCCGGTACACACAATCAGCGAATTTCCAGCAAAGCTCCCGTATAGTCCGGGGCGACCTCCAGCACGTCCCCGGACCGCACGGAGCTCCATGGACACCGACAAGACCGCGACCCGCACCATGTCGCTGCCGACCCTGGCCGCCATGGTGGTCGGCTCCATGGTCGGCGCCGGGGTGTTCTCGCTGCCCCGCAACTTCGGCCAGGCCACCGGCGGCTTCGGCGCGCTCGTCGCGTGGACCATCGCGGGCAGCGGAATGCTCATGCTGGCCTTCGTCTTCCAGCGGCTCGCCATCCGCCGCCCCGACCTGGACGCCGGCATCTACGCCTACGCCAAGGCCGGCTTCGGCGAGTACCCCGGCTTCTTCGCCGCCTTCGGCTTCTGGGCGAGCACCTGCGTCGGCAACGTCACCTACTGGGTGCTGATCAAGTCGACGCTCGGGCAGGTGCTGCCGATCTTCGGCGAGGGCAACACGGTGCCCGCGGTGCTGCTGTCGTCGGTCTTCATCTGGCTGTTCCACACCATGGTGCTGCGCGGGGTCAGGGAGGCCGCCGCGATCAACCGGATCGTCACGATCGCCAAGCTGGTGCCGATTCTCTGCTTCGTGGTGATCGCGCTCTTCTACTTCGACGCCGGCGTCTTCGCCGACAACTTCTGGGGCGGCGAGGCGTACAGCGAGTCGCTGTTCGAGCAGGTGCGCTCGACCATGCTGGTCACCGTCTTCGTCTTCCTCGGCATCGAGGGCGCCAGCGTCTACTCCCGCTACGCGCGCCGCCGGGAGGACGTCGGCCGCGCCACCGTGCTCGGATTCCTCAGCGTGCTCGCCGTCTTCGCCTCGGTGACCATGGTCGCCTACGGCATCCTGCCGCGCGCCGAGCTGGCCGCCACCCGGCAGCCGTCGATGGCCCCCGTGCTGGAGTCGGTGGTCGGGCCATGGGGGGCCTGGTTCATCAGCATCGGGCTGATCGTCTCGGTACTCGGCGCCTACCTGGCGTGGACGCTGCTCGCCGCCGAGGTGCTCTATGTGGCCGCGCAGGACCACGACATGCCGAAGTGGCTGGCGCGCAGCAACGCGCAGGGCGTGCCGTCGGCGGCGCTGCTGCTGACCACGCTGATGATCCAGGCGGTGCTGGTGGTCACGCTCTTCTCCGAGGACGCCTTCGCCTTCACCCTGCAACTCACCAGCGTGCTCTCCCTCGTCCCGTACCTGCTCGCCGCCGCGTTCGCGCTGAAGCTGGCGCTCGGCGACGGGAAGCCGGGCACCGGCCTCGCCGTGGCAGGCCTGGCCACCCTGTACACCGCGTTCCTCGTGTTCGCGGCGGGCGCGGACAACCTGCTGCTCGCCTGCCTGGTCTACGCGCCCGGCTCGATCCTGTTCGTGCTGACCCGGCGCGAGCAGGGCAGGCGCCCGTTCGCGGGCACCGAGTGGGTGCTGCTCGCCGTCTCGGTGGCCGGGGCGATCGCGGGGTTCGTGGCGCTGGCGACCGGAACCATCACCATCTGACAAGGAGACGGCTGTGACGGAATTCGGTGTGCACTCGGAGGTCGGCACCCTGCGCTCGGTGCTGGTCTGCGCGCCCGGCCTGGCGCACGAGCGGCTGACCCCGTCGAACTGCGACGACCTGCTCTTCGACGACGTGCTCTGGGTGCAGAACGCCCGGCGCGACCACTTCGACTTCGCCGCGAAGCTGCGGCAGCGCGGCGTCGAGGTGCTGGAGCTGCACAACCTGCTCACCGAGACGCTCGCCCAGGACGGTGCGCGGGCCTGGATCCTGGACCGCGCCATCGTGCCGAACGAGGTCGGGCTCGGCCTGGTCGACGACACCCGCCGCTACCTGGAGACGCTCGACGACCGCGCGCTCGCCGTCCAGCTGATCGGCGGGCTCGCCACCGCCGACCTGCCCGCCGAGTTCCGCTCCGGCTACCTGGCGCTGGCCCGCGAGCAGACGGGGGTGCGGGAGTACCTGGTGCCGCCGCTGCCGAACACGCTCTACACCCGCGACACCACCTGCTGGATCTACGGCGGCGTGACGCTCAACCCGCTCTACTGGCCGGCCAGGCACGACGAAACGCTGCTGATGAAGCTGCTCTACACCTTCCACCCGCGCTTCACCAGCTCCCGGATCTGGTGGGGCGACCCCGAGCGGGACTGGGGGCTCGCCACCTTCGAGGGCGGCGACGTCATGCCGGTGGGCAACGGGGTGGTGCTGATCGGCATGAGCGAGCGCACCTCACGGCAGGCCATCACCCAGGTCGCGAAGGCGCTCTTCGACGCGGGCGCCGCGCAGCGGGTGATCGTCGCGGGCATGCCGAAGCTGCGCGCCGCCATGCACCTGGACACCGTCCTCACCTTCGCCGACCGCGACCTGGTGACCGTCTTCCCCGACATCGTCTACGCGCTGCGCACCATCTCGCTGTACCCGTCGGACCGGGCGCCTGGCATCGAGGTGGTGGAGGAGTCGGGTACCTTCCTCGAGGTGGTCGCCGCCGCGCTGAACCTGCCCGCGCTGCGGGTGGTGGAGACCGGCGGCGGCTACTACGCCACCGAGCGCCAGCAGTGGGACAGCGGCAACAACCTGGTCGCGGTCGAGCCGGGGGTGGTCTTCGCCTACGACCGCAATACGCACACCAACACCGCGCTGCGGCGGCAGGGCATCGAGGTGATCACCATCGTCGGCGCCGAGCTGGGGCGCGGGCGGGGTGGCGGGCACTGCATGACCTGCCCGCTCATCCGGGACGCCGTGGAGTTCTAGGCTGGGCCGGTGCGCATCTTCCTCGCCGGCGCCACCGGCGTGCTCGGAGTCCGTTTGCTGCCGTTGCTGATCGAGGCCGGCCACGTCGTCGCCGGGACCACCAGATCGGCCGCGCGCACCGCGCCGATCGCCGCGGCGGGCGCGGAACCGGTCGTGGTCGACGTCTACTGCGCGGGCGCGCTCACCGCCGCGGTCGCCGAGTTCCGCCCGGATCTGGTCGTGCACCAGCTCACCGACCTGCCGGACGCCGCCGCGGACATTCCCGCGAGCGCGGCCGCCAACGACCGGATCCGCACCGAGGGCACCGCCAACCTGATCGCCGCCGCCGGTTCCGCCCGGTTCCTGGCGCAGAGCATCGCCTGGACTCCGGCCGGGCGCGAGGCGGTGATCGCCGGGCACGAGCGGGCGGTGCTCGAGATCGGCGGGGTGGTGCTGCGGTACGGGCAGCTCTACGGGCCGGGCACGTACTACGAGGCCGAGCCGCCCGCGCACCCGCGCATCCACGTGGACGCGGCCGCCGCGCGCACCGTCGCGCTGCTGGACGCCCCGTCCGGCATCGTGCCGCTCACCGAGGACTGACGGGTCAGTTCACCTCGTAGGGCTTGCCGAGGGTGGTGACCGAGTCGCCGGTGTCGCTGACCACGGTCACGTACGGCTGCACGGTCGCGGTGCCGATCACGCCGGTGACGGTGCCGATCGAGTTGGTGAGCCGGACGCTGCCCTCGCTGCCGGTGATCCGGCCGCTGACCGCCTCGATCTGCCGCACGCCCGGCCCGAAGCCGGTCTCGATCTCGCCGGTGACGGTCGGGATCAGGTCGACGTCGAGCTTGGGGCCCGGGATGCCGTTGTCGGTCTCGATACCGACCCGCGGCGAGCTGTAGCCGAACCTGATCCGGCCGTCGACGGTGGCCGGGAAGCCGACCAGGTAGCCGATCTTGATGGTGCCCGCGAACTCGTCGGCCTTGTCGCCCTCGACGGTGAACTGCGCGGTGACGTCGTGGAACCACTGCCGGGTGAGCGGATTGCGGTCCAGCGGCGGCACCGCGCGGATGGTGGTGTCGGCCTGGATGGCGCTGATCGTGCGCTGCTTGCCGTCGATCACCCGGTCGGTGCTGTCCACCCCCGCCCAGGCGGAGCCCGCCCCGGAGGTCAGGGCCAGCGCGGCGGCGAGCCCCGCGGTGAGCAGCCCGGCCCGGTGGCCGCGGGTGGGGTGCGAGGGAACTCGTGTCATTGCTCTTCGTGTCCGTTCTTCGTGGTGCGCGGTGCGGTGACCGAGGCGGACGGCAGCGCCGAACCGGCTTGCCGGGAATTCGCGGAATGCGATCACCACAGGCAGCGTGCCGAATTCCGGCTGTGTGCGCATGCCACCCCGGCCCGACCCGGGAGCGATGCCGTGCGTGGAACCACGCGTGCATCGGGCGATGACCCTTCCACACGTTGGGAAGTCACGCCCGCCGGTTGATTGCCGACCGCTTTCGTTCGCCCAGGTCGGGCGGGGCGGACTGGCGGAAGCGGTAAATCGTTCACTCGCGTTTCAGACCGCGGGGGCGGGGTCTGCATTTCCGCGCCCGGCGCGCCGATGTGAGCCGGGTCACGGTGTGACGGCGGTCCAGTCGCGGTCGCTCAGCACCACGTAGGGGATTCCGCGAGCCTCGTGCCTGGCGATCGCGGCGAAGCCGACACTCGCCAGGAGTCGCCTGCCGCGCGTGTTCCACTCCTGCACCACCGCGCGGATCGAGGTGTCCGGATATTCGCGGCGGACGGAGTCCAGCACCGCATCGGCGAAGGCGCGGCCGCGCCCGCGGCCCACCCAGCGTGGGTGCAGGCCGGCACCGAGGTCGGTGACGCCGGGCATCGCGGCGAGGCCGGGGACGCGGGCCTCGGCACCGGTGCAGTAGAAGCCGAGCAGGGCGCCGTCCGGGGCCGTGACGGCGGTGTAGCCGGTGGGTGGCTCGGTGATGTCGTAGACGGCCGACCGGCCGGGGTAGCGCCAGCGGGCGACGGCCTGCCCGTCGGCGGGCGTCCACGGGCGGACGCGCAGGGTCGGCGGCCAGTGCTCGGCCCACCCCGGCAGCTGCTCCCGTGCGGCGAGCCACTGCTCCGGGATGCCGTGCGGGCCCGTGTGCGCGGCCACGATGCCGCCGACGATGGCGGCGGTGGTGTCGGCGTCGCCGCCCGCCTCGACGCAGGCGGTGACGGCGGCCGGGTAGTCGTGCAGGAAGGTGGCGGCGGTCCAGAGCGTGAACGGGACGGTGTCCTGTGCACTCACCCCGGCACCGTTGCCGAGTTCGTAGGCGGCCTCGGCCACCGACCGGCCGAGCAGGGCGCGGGCGCGCCGGACGCCCTCCGCGGTCATCCCATCGATCAGGTAGGGCTCCACAGCCTTCAACAGATCATCTGCCGGACAATCCTTTTCGCGTGTCGCGGCGGCGTGGCTCGCGGCGACCGCGACCAGCATGGCACCGGCGATCGCCTCGGGATGCCGGTGCGTCACCTCGGCCGAGAGCGCCGCCTGCGCTGTCCAGCGCGAGTTCGAGGGTCATGGCGTTCCTCATCCTGCCGATCCGGGCCGGAACCGGCAAGCAGGGAGACATCCGGACGGACCGGCTCGGGCGCTATCGATTCGAGCGGACGGCGAAGCGCTCGACACCGGGATACTTCTCGCCCAGGGACGTGACCGTGAAGCCGAGACGTCGGTAGAACCCGACCGCGTCGGCGTCGGTCTCCGCCTGGATCGGCAGCGCCGGAAAGCGGCGCCGGACTCCGTCGAGCAGGGCGGCGGCGAGGCCGCGGCGCCGATGTTCCGGCGCGGTGGCCAGGTGCAGCAGTTCGAGGTGGCCGGAGCGACGGCGGTAACCGGCGAGCGCGGCGGGCAGGCCGTGCACGCGGACGACGACGAGTTCGGCCGCGCCGGAGCGGTACGGGACGAGCGCGTGTTCGAGGCGCGATCCCGTCCCGCCGGTGGCGAGTGCGAGCAGGGCGCGAACACGCGGGTCGGCGGTGGACGACGCCGGAACCTGCATTCCCTCGGGGCGGTCGGGGGGCATGGGACCAGTCCGGCCGAGAAGGACGGCGGCGACCCGGGGTGGAACCGGCTCGCTCCCAAACCTTCCGACCTCACCGTAAGGTGGTCGGGGTGGTATCGACCGAGGTCTCCGAGCTGGTGCGCTCGATCATGGAGTCGTATCTGCTCGGTGCCGAGCGCCGCTTCACCAGGGCGGAGGTGGCCGAGCAGGCGGGGGTGACGCCGGAGACGTCGCGCAAGCTCTGGAGCGCGCTCGGCTTCCCGGCGGGCTCGGACGACGACGTCGAGTACACCGGGCTGGACGTGGCGGCGGTCCGGCTGTTCCGCGATCTCACGGTGTTCCAGTCGGCCGATCCGCGGGTGGTGGCTGCCTCGGCGCGCACGCTCGGGCAGAGCATGGCCCGGCTCACCGAGTGGCAGGCCGACCTGGTCGCCACCGAGATCATGGCCAGGGCCGCGCGCGCCGATGGCGAGTCGGCCGAATCCCTGCGCGAGGCAACCGAGTTCACCCTCGACGCCTTCGAGGAGCTGCAGCGCTACACCTGGCGCAGGCACCTCGCCGCCGCCGTCACCCGCTCGCTGGACGGCAGTGCCGGCGCGGACCACATCCGGACGCTGGCCGTCGGTTTCGCCGACATGGTCGGCTACACCCGGCTCACCCGGCACCTGCACCCGGACGAATTGTCGACGCTGCTGGAGGCTTTCGAGTCCACCACCGCGGCGGCGGTCACCGACAACGGCGGCTGGGTGATCAAGAACGTCGGCGACGAGGTGATGTTCGCGGCGGAGACGGTGCTGGAGGCGGCGCGGATCGCGGTGGCGCTGCAGGACTCGACCATGATGGTCGGCGGCACCCCGGACCTGCGGGTCGCCATCGCCTACGGGCCGGTGCTGCAGCGCTTCGGCGATCTGTACGGCTCCACGGTGAACGCCGCCGCCCGGCTCACCGGCGTCGCCCGCCCCGGCACCACCCTGATCGACGACGCCGCGGCCGCCGAGCTGGTCGGCGAGCCCGAGTTCAGCACGCAGAACCTGCGCAGCGTGCGGGTGCGCGATTTCGACCGGCTGCGCCCGCACGTGCTGCAACCGAATCAGCCGTGAACCGGCGTCACGCGGTGCACCCGCAGGCACTGCCGCACCCCGAACACCCCGAGCAGCACCCGCGCGCCGCGCGGTAGCAGCGCGCGCACCTCGGCGGTCTCGACCAGCTCCGGCCGGTCCACCGCGATCCGCTCACCGCGGACGCCGACGGTCGCCGAGCCCGCCGCGAACACGTTGCGCATCCAGTCGGCGGTGGTGCCGTAGGGCAGCGCGATCACGAAGGCGTCACCGGCGGGCACCACATCCACCGGCGTGGCGTACTCGCGCCCGGACTTGCGGCCGACGTGCACGATCACCGCGGTGTGCGAGGTCTCGCTGCCCGCGGTGCCGATGACCCTGCGGTTGGTGACCCGCTTGTTGAGCTGGCGCACCGCGCGCACCACCGGCGGAATCTGCCAGCGCAGCCCGGCCCACAGCACCGCGAGCAGCAGCGGCACCACCGCCACCAGCGCGAGCACGACGACGAGCACGACCTTCATGGTTCCTCCAGCCTCGGACTTACATCGTAAGTATCGTAGGCTTACGCCGTAAGTACCGTCAATCCCGAGGTCTCGATGCCCCCACGCACGCCGCTCACCCGCGAGCACGTCCTGCGCGCCGCCGTCGCCTTCGCCGACGAGCACGGCATCGGTTCGCTGACCATGCGCCGGCTCGGCACGCTGGTCGGGGTGGAGGCCATGTCGCTCTACAACCACGTGCGCGGCAAGAGCGACCTGCTGGACGGGATGGTCGACCTGGTCTTCGCCGAGATCGAGCTGCCCGGCGCCGGCGCGGACTGGCGGGACGCCATGCGCGCGCGGGCCCGATCCGCCCGAGCGGCGCTGGCCAGGCACCGCTGGGCGGTCGGGCTGATGGAGTCGAGGGCGGCGCCGGGGCAGGCGACGCTGCGGCACCACGACGCGGTCATCGGCTGCCTGCGCCGCGCCGGTTTCTCGCTGGAGCTGACCGCGCACGCGTATTCGGTCCTGGACAGCTACGTCTACGGCTTCGCGCTGCAGGAGGCCGCGCTGCCGTTCGACGGCCCCGACGAGACCGCCGAGGTGGCGAACCGGATCATGGACACCCTGCCGACCGGGGACTATCCGTACTTCGCCGAGCTCGCCGAGCACCACGTACTGCGCGCGGGGTACGACCACGGCGACGAATTCGACTACGGCCTCGAGCTCATCCTGGACGGTTTGCGAAGCCGCGCGACGCCCTGAACGAACATGCGCATGATCGAAAACGCTTGTTGGCGAATGATTTCCCCGAAGTTGCTCCGGTGTCGGTGGCTGCCGCGGCTCGGTCTGTCAGGATGGACGGATGAACGTGGTTGCGAGGAACCGGGTGGCGGTTTCCGGGCGCACCGGCGCCCCGGTGGTGGTGCTGGCGCACGGCTTCGGCTGCGACCAGAACATGTGGCGGCTGGTGGCCCCGCTGCTCGAACCGGACTTCACCGTGGTGCAGTTCGACCACGTCGGCGCGGGCGGCTCCGACCTCTCCGCGTGGAGCGCCGAGCGCTACGGTGAGATGCGCTCCTACGCCGAGGACGTGGTCGAGGTGTGCCGCGGGATCGGCCTCGGGCCGGTGGTCTTCGTCGGGCACTCGGTGGCCGCGACCATGGGGGTGCTCGCCGCCGCCGAGGCGCCGGAGCTGTTCACCGGATTGGTGTTGCTCGCACCGAGCCCGTGCTTCCTCGACGACCCGGCCACCGGGTACCGCGGCGGGTTCAGCGCCGCCGACATCGATGAGCTGCTGGAGTCGCTGGACGCCAACTACCTGGGCTGGTCCGGCGCGGCGGCGCCGATGATCATGGGCAACCCGGACCGGCCGGAGCTCGCCACCGAGCTGGAGAACCAGTTCTGCCGCACCGACCCCGCCATCGCGAGCGTCTTCGCCCGGGTCACCTTCCTCTCCGACAACCGCGGCGATCTGGCCGCGGTCCGGGTGCCGACGCTGGTCGCGCAGTGCTCGAACGATGCCATCGCCCCGCCCGAGGTCGGCCAGTTCGTGCACGCCGAGATCGCGGGCAGCACGCTGGTCACGCTGAACGCGACCGGGCACTGCCCGCAGCTGGCCGCGCCGGAGGAGACCGCCGAGGCGATCCGCGCCTTCGTCACCGGGCTGGAGGCTCCGGGGGGCGAGCCGTCATGATCGGCGCCGCCGGGGAGTCCGGCGCCCGCCACACGCGGGATGCCGCGGACGCGGCGGAGTTCTCCGCGCTGCTGGAGGACAGCACCGACGACCTCTACGAGAACGCGCCGTGCGGCTACCTCTCCACGCTGCTGGACGGGCAGATCGCCAAGGTCAACACGACCCTGCTGGACTGGCTCGGCTACCCGCGCGCCGAGCTGGTCGGGCGGCGCTACTTCAACGACCTGCTGACCGTCGGCGGGCGGCTCTACCACGAGACGCACTTCGCGCCGCTGCTCCGGATGCAGGGCGAGGTGAAGGGCATCGCGCTGGAGCTGCGCACCGCCGATGGGGGGCGGCTGCCGGTGCTGCTCAGCTCGGTGGTGAAGTCGGGGGCGGACGGGCAGCCGCAGCTCATCCGCACCACCGTCTTCGACGCGAGGGATCGCCGCGCCTACGAGGCCGAGCTGCTGCGCGCCAGGCGCGAGGCCGAGCGGGAGCGCGAGCGGCTGCAGCGGGTCAACACCATCCTGCAGCGCACCCTGCTGCCGCCCGCGCTGGAGGCGGTGCCCGGGCTGGACGTGGCCGCGCACTACCACATCGCCTCGCTGGACGAGGTCGGCGGCGATTTCTACGATCTGTTCCCGCAGGGCCCGGGGCGCTGGGGTTTCTTCCTCGGCGACGTCTGCGGCAAGGGGGCGGGCGCGGCGGCGCTCACCTCCCGGGTGCGGTACACGCTGCGCGGCGCCGCGGTGCACGACCCGGAGCCGGATTCGGTGCTCAGCAGGCTCAACCGGGTCATGCTCGACTCGCACCACCCGGACGACCCGCGCTTCTGCACCGTGCTCTACGGCCAGCTCACGCTCGGCCGCGACGCCGCGCACGTCGCACTCGCCGGCGGCGGGCACCCGGCCGCGCTGCTGCTGCGCGCCGACGGCAGCGCCGAATTCCTGCCCACCGCGGGCGGCCAGCTCATCGGGGTGCTGCCGGAGGCCGACATCACCACCGTCAGCACCATGCTGCGCCCCGGCGACACCCTGCTGCTCTACTCCGACGGGCTGATCGAGGCGCGCACCGGGCCCGCCGACGTCTACGGCGAGGAGGCGCTGCTCGCCTTCGTCCGCGACCTGGCCCCGGTCACCGCCACCGAGCTCGTCGCCGCGCTCCGCGGCCTGCTCGCCGAGCTCGGCGGCGGCGTCATCGACGACACCGCGCTCCTCGCCCTGCACCTGCTCCCCCCCGAGGTCGGTCAGTTCGTGCCGATGGATTGAGCCAGGAAGGGCCAGCTGGTGCGCAGGTCGTCTTCCCAGTAACCCCAGGAGTGGGTGCCGGTGGGGCGGTCGTCGAGGGTGACGGGGATGTTCAGTTCCCGCAGCCGGTTGGTCAGGTTGATCGTGCAGTAGCGGATGGCGGCTTCGATGGGGCCGCCGAAGGCGAGCTGGACCGGGAGGGGGATGCGGCCGTCCTGGACGCGCGGGTCGGCGGCGTTGTCGTGCGGGCCGGGGAGGCCGCTGCCGGTGCTGAGGTAGACGGCGGTGCCGCGCAGCCCCTCGGCGTTGAGCAGCGGGTCGTTGGCGCGCCAGAGCGGGTCGGCGGCCGGGCCCCACATGTTCTCGACGCTCTGGCCGCCGCCCCAGTTCTCCACCGTGATCCGGACGAATTCGTGGCCGACCGGGTCGGAGGTCTGGGCGCAGCCGCTGTAGGAGGCGACGCTGTTCCAGAAGCCGGGCTTGGCGATGGCGAGGTTCAGCACCGAGGTGCCGCTCATGGAGACCCCGGCGAGCGCGCGGTTGCCGTCGGCGTTCAGGTACGCCTCGATGACCGGCGGGAGCTCCTCGTTCAGGAAGGTCTGCCACCTGTTGTAGCCGAGGACGGCGTCCGCGCGGATCCAGTCGGTGTAGTAGGAGTTGCTGCCGCCGTAGGGCGTGACCACGTTGACGTCGCGGTCGCGGAGGAAGCCGACGGCGTCGGTCTGGGCATCCCAGCCGCTGCCGTTCGGGCCGCCGCCGGAGCCGTTGAGCAGGTACAGCGTCGGCCGCGGGGTGCTCGCGGCGGCGCGGATGACCTGCACGGTGATCGGCCGGTTCATGGCGGGCGAGAAGACCTGCACGTTCTGCTGCCGGTCGTTCACCTGCTCGGCCCCGACGACGCGCGCGCCGGGGGCGGCGGTGGCGCCGCCCGCGGTGCCCATCAGCCCGGCGGCGCCGAGCGCGCCCGCCAGGGCGAGGCGCATGAGCGCCGTTCGTGCCGATCGCGGTGACATCACGATGAAGGTCCCCTCTCGTTCGCTGCGAATTCGCGAGGGGATTCGGCTGGCCCGGTGGGGCGGCTGGGTCCGGGTTCGACCGGCCGGCGGCTCAGTCCGGGTTCCGGTTCGCCTCGTGGAGCACGCGCAGGGCCCGGAGCAGCGCCGTCCGGTCGGCGGCGGTGAGCGGTTCGAGTACCGATTCCTCGGCCCGCTGGATGTCGCGCTGGACGCGGTCCCGGGTGGCGCGGCCCGCGTCGGTGAGGGCGACCAGGTTGACCCGGCGGTCGGCGGGGTCGGGTTCGCGGCGGATCAGCCCCTGCCGCTGCAACTCGTCCAGCACCGGGATGATCCGGGTCTTGTCGGCGCCGATCCGCCTGGCGAGCGCGGACTGGGTGTGGGTCGGCTCCGCGCCGAGCCCGAGCAGCACCGAGTACCCCCACATGGAGATGCCGTGCCGGTCGAGCACCGGTTGCTCGGCGGCCATCAGGGCGCGGCCGAGCGGGACGATCATGGCGGCGAGGTCGGGGCGGCGGTCGGGCACCGTTCGAAAATAGCGGTTGACAGATCGTAAGCATCTGCACATGATAGGTGGCAGCCTACTAATTCGCCGGAGAGGTACACCATGACCGCCGATTCCGCGGTACACCCGCTCGCCGCACTGGACGCCCTCGCCGCCCGCACCGACCTGCTCACGCACCACGCCGCGGCCGTGCGCACGAGTGTCGAACTGGTCGCCGGGGTGCGCCCGGCCGACCTGCGGCTACCGACGCCGTGCGCCGACTGGACCCTGCACGGCCTGCTCACGCACTCCATCGCCCAGCACCGCGGCTTCGCGGCCGCCGCGCGCGGCGACGGCGACCCGGCCGTATGGAAGGTCGGCCCGCTCGGCGACGATCCGGCCGGTGAGTACCTGGCCGCCGCCGAGACGGTGCTGGCCGCCTTCGGCGAGCCGGGCGTCCTGGGGCGCCGGGTTCCGCTGGTCGAGTTCGGCGGGGAGTTCTCCGGTGCGCAGGCGGTGTGCTTCCACTTCGTGGACTACGTGGTGCACGCCTGGGATATCGCCCGCACGCTGGGGCTGCCGGTGCGCTTCGACGACCGGGTGCTCGCGGCGGCGTACCAGGTCGCGGCGGCGGTGCCGGGCGGCGCGGCCCGCACCGCGCCCGGCTCGGCCTTCGGCCCGGAGGTGCCGTGGTCCGGCGCCGACGGGCTCGATCGAGTGGTGGCGTTGCTCGGCCGCGACCCGGCGTGGCGCGGCTGACCCGATCCGGCCTCGGTTCGGCAACGACGGCGTGCCGGGCGGCGTGAACCGCGAGGGCCGGGGTATCGAGGGGGCACCCGATCGAACTCGCCGGGATCGGGGGTGCGCGCGCCGAACCCGGTGCGGAGTCGAGGGAGGTCCGGAGTGAGCGCTTCGATCGCGGCGGTGATCCGGTTCGGGTTCCGGCCGGGCCAGGTGGTGCGCGAGATCGGCCACGGCACGGACGCCGACGAGCCGCTCCGGGCCGAGGTCGCGGCGGTCACCGGCACCGCCCTCACCGGCGGCTCGACCCTGCGGGCGCCGGACATCCTGCTGGTCTGGTGGCGCGGCGCCGACGGCGACCTGGAGGATCGGCTGCTCAGCTGCGCCGAGGCGATGGCCCCGCGCACCCGGCTGTGGCTGCTGACCCCGACCGCCGTCCGCCCCGGCCACCTCGACGGGCAGCAGGTGGCGGCGGCCGCCGGGCGGGCCGGACTGGCGATCATCGGCCGGGTCGAGGTCTCCGGCGACTGGCACGCCGCGGGCATGCGGCTGCCCGACCACTGATCAGCGGCGCACGCGCTCCCGCAGCCAGCTCCAGCCACCGGTCGACCACAGCGCGATGGCGATGAGCACCGGCTGGAAGAACAGCCGAGTCAACCGCTCGGCGTCGGTGTCGAGCCCGAAGGCGTCGACCCCCTCGCGCCATTGACCGATATTGCCGGGGAACACCGCGACGAAGAACAGCGCGGCGACCACCCCGACGATGGGCAGCCAGCGCAGCGGGGCGAAGAGCAGCGCCGCGCCGAGCACGATCTCCACCACGCCGGAGGCGAGCACGACGAAGTCCTCGTCCAGCGGTACCCAGGCGGGGACCTGGGCCTGGAAGTCCTGCCGCGCGAAGCTCAGATGGCTGATGCCGGCGAAGACCAGGCTGATGCCGAGCCAGAGCCGGGCCAGCAGGCGCAGCGCCCGGACGACGGGCGAGGACGGGGTGCGGTCGGCGACCTCGGGAGTACTCACCCCGTGATCGTGCCGCACGAATTGTGCACAATCAAGTGACGAGCCATCGAAATCGGGGTTGGCGCCGCGCCCCTGTGCGGGTGGACAATTCGAGCGTGGTCTCCGCACGCTCCGATCTGGTCCTGCTGCACGGCGTCGTCATGTCGGGGGCGGTGTGGCGCGAGGTGGTTCCGCTGCTCGAACCGCACCACCGGGTGCACGCGCCCACCGCGCTCGGGCATCGCGGCGGCGCGGCGGCGGTGCGCCGCCCGGCGCGCTTCGCCGACGTGGTCGACGATGCCGAGCGGTTACTGGACGAGCTGGGGCTGGACCGGCCACACCTGGCGGGCAACTCCATGGGCGGCTGGGTCGCGCTCGAGCTCGCGGCCCGCGGCCGGGCGGCGAGCGTGTGCGCGCTCTCCCCCGCCGGCCTCTGGCGCGACGACGCCGCGCACTCCAGCGCGGTGCGCAAGCTGCGCAGGGTGGTGTGGCTGGCCCGGGCGACCCGGCCGGTGGCGCCGCCCTTCCTGCGGATCCCGGCGGTGCGCAGGCTGGTGCTGCGCGATGTCGCCGTGCGCGGCGACCGGCTCTCCCCCGCGGACGCGGCGCGCACCGCCGTCGACACCGCCCAGTGCGCCGTCGCCGCCGACCTGCTCGGCAGCGACGAGGCGCTGACCGCCTTCACCCCGGACTGCCCGGTGACGGTGGCCTGGTCCGAGCACGACGCGATCCTGCCGGTCGAGCGGTTCGGCCCGATCGCGCGGGAGCGGTTGCCGCTGGCCACCTTCCGGGTGCTGCCCGGCGTCGGGCACGTGCCGATGATCGACGACCCGAATCTGGTGGCGGCCACCGTGCTGGACAGCACGCACGCGGGCTGAGCCGGGCTCAGGGCAGCCGCGGCGGGCGCTCCGGCACCAGCGCGCCTGCGACGGCGGCACCGATCGGGATGGCGGAGTTGGCATTGCCGTCCGATGCCGGGCCGTCGGTGGTGTAGACGACGACGGTGGTCCGGCTGGTGGTGTCGTAGAGCGCGACGCCGTCGTAGCCGCCGTAGGCGGGGTTCATGTAGAGCCATTCGCCCAGGTGCACGACGCCGAAGGCGAAGTAGCGCTCGGTGGTGAACGGCCCGAGCCCGGCCGTCGACGGCCCCATCATGGCGTCGAACTGCGCCGGTTCGAGCAGCTCGCCGGTGCCGAGCGCGCGCACCCAGCGGCCGATGTCGGCGACCGGGGCGTTCATGTTCCCGGAGTGCAGGAAGGCGGTGGGGTTCCAGAAGGTGGAGTCCTCGAAGACGCCGCGCTCGGTGGTGTAGCCGTGCAGGTAGGGGGCGGCGATCTCGGAGGTCAGCACCACCGCGCTGTCCTGCATGCCGAGCGGATCGGCGATGCGCTCGGCGATCAGCTCGCCGAGCGGTTTGCCGGAGGCGTGCTGGAGCACCTCACCGAGGAGTACGAGGTCGCTGTGCGCGTAGGACCAGCCCGTCCCCGGCTCGAAGAGCGGCGGCCGCGCGTTCGCGAGGTCGAGCAGCTCCTTCGCGGTGTAGGGGCGGATCGGGTTCGCCTCGAAGCGGCGCAGGAACTCGGGGTCGGTGACGTAGTCGGCGACGCCGCTGGTGCTGTCGGCCAGCATGCGCGGGGTGATGGCGGCGGCGCGCGGGAAGTCGGGGAGCCAGCGCGCGATCGGCTCGTCCAGCGTCAGCATGCCCTCGCGCTCGAGCTGGAAGAGCACGGTGGAGAGCATGGGCTCCATCGGCTGCCCGACCCGGACCCGCTGGTCGGCGGTGGCGGGCACGCCGACCGGGGATTCGCCGAGCGCGCCGAGCACGATCTGCTCGTCCCCGCGCCACACCCCGAAGACCGCGCCGGTGACGCCGGCCGCGGTGACCTTCCCGCGGATCGACTCGGTGATCCGCGCGGCTTCGCCGTCGGCGGCGGGCGGAGCGGGGGCCGAGCCGCCGGAATCGTCGGCAGCACACCCGGCGAGCACGAGGAGCAGGGCGAACGCGACGCAGAGCGATCTCATGGCGTGCTCCTCCGAGCCGTCCCGACCGAGGTGGGTCGACTCTACGCCCGGCCATAGCCGATCGGTAGCTGATCGCCGCGTCACATCGTGATCACGATATTGCCCCTGGCCCGGTGCCCGAGCATGTGCGAGACCGCCGACGCCGCCTCGTCGAGCGGATAGCTCCGCTCGACGATGGCGGTCACCTCGCCGGTGCCGAGCTGCTCGGCCACGGCCGCCAGGTTCTCCCGGTTCGGCACGCAGGTGACGGTGCGGACGCGGGTACCGGTCAGGCGGAGCAGCGTCGCCGCCCGCGCCATGCGCGGCAACCCGGCCAGCAGCCTGCTGCCGCTGCCCACGCTGTTCGGCACGTACACGCCTGCGGGCGCGAGCATCCGGGCGCTCGCGGCGGGCGAGTGGTTCAGCACGTTGTCCAGGATCGCGTCGTAGCGCTCGGTGCCGCGGGTGTAGTCCTCGACGGTGTGATCGATGACGTGCTCGGCGCCGAGCGCGCGGACGAACTCGGCATTGCGGCCGCTGCACACCGCCGTGACCCTGGCGCCCGCCCTGGCCGCGAGCTGCACCGCGAAGGTGCCGACCCCGCCGGAGGCGCCGTTGATCAGCAGCCGGGTGCCCGGCCCCGCGGCGATCACGTCGCGGACCGCGGTGAGCGCGGTGATCCCGGACATCACCGCCGCCGCGGCCTCGGCGAACGGCAGCTCCGCCGGTTTCCGCAGCAACTGATCGGCGGGCGCCACGGTGTACTCGGCGAAGGTGCCTGCCCCGCCGCCCGCCCGGTTCTGCCACCCCGACCCGAACACCGCGTCCCCCGGCGCGAGATCAGTGACGCCGGGGCCGACCGCCGCGACGGTTCCGGCGACATCACTGCCCCGAACCGGAGCGGACGGGCGGCGCAACCCGGAGCCGAGCCGCAGGACGGTGGGGGTGCCGGTGACCAGGATCCAGTCCGGAGTGTTGACGCTCGTCGCGTGCAACCGCACCAGAACCTCGCCCGCCCCCGGCACCGGCCGTTCGATCTCGGTGAGCTCGAGGACGTCGTCCGGCCTGCCGTAGCCGCGCTGTACGACGGCGCGCATGATGTCTGTCATATCGGAGATGCTTCCGTGTCACGGGTGCGCCCCACATCGGCCCGGCGGCCGGGGATGCCTCGGCCTTTCGGCCGAGTCAGCGCCGCCCGGTCTCGTACGCCCAGATGACGATCTCCACCCGGTTCCTGGCGCCGAGCTTGGCCATCAGGCTGGCGATGTGGGTCTTCACCGTGCTCAGCCCGATGTGCAGCTCGGCGCAGATCTCGGCATTGGTGCGGCCGCGCGCCACCGCGGCGAGGATCTCCTCCTCGCGGGCGGTGAGCGGGCTGAACGGTTGCGCCGGTGCGGATTCCGGAGCCGTGCCCGCGAAGGCGGCGAGCAGCCGGGCAGTGACGTTCGGCGCGATCAGGGCGTCGCCGTTGGCTGCGGCGCGAATCGCCTGCACCAGCAGCTCCGGGCCCGCCTCCTTGAGCAGGAAGCCGCGCGCCCCGGCGCGCAGTGCCGCGTAGACGTACTCGTCCAGGTCGAAAGTGGTGATCACGACGACGGCGAGCGGATCCGCGACCTCCGGCCCTGCCAGCCTGCGGGTGGCCTCGATGCCGTCGGTGCGCGGCATCCGGATGTCGAACAGGCAGACGTCGGGGCGCAGTTCGCGGGCGAGGGCGACGGCCAGGTCGCCGTCCGCCGCGGCACCGACGACCTCGATGCCGGGCTGGGCGTCGAGGATCATCACCAGCCCGGTGCGCACGATCTCCTGATCGTCGGCGACCAGCACGCGCAGCGTCACGGCGCCACCTCCCTCGGCAACACCGCGGTGACCGTCCAGCCGCGGCCGGGCGCCGGGCCGCTCTCGCAGCTGCCGCCGAACAGCGCGGCCCGCTCGCCCATGCCGAGCCGGCCGAGCCCGGGTGGCGCGGCGGGGCGGTGCTCGCCGTCGTCGTGCACCGAGAGCCGGACGGCGGTGTCGTCGGCGCGGACCCGCACCTGTACCCGGGTGGCCGCGCGGGCGTGCCGCAGCGCATTGGTCACCGACTCCTGGGCGAGTCGGTAGACGGCGGCGCCGAGCGCGGGCGGGAGCTCGCCGACCGGGCCCGCGACCCGGACCTCGACCGCGGGGCCGTCGCCCGCGGGGCGGGCCAGCCGGGACAGGTCGCCGATGCCGGGATTCGGCTCCAGTTCGGCGCGGCCGGCCCGGAGCGCGCGCACGATGGCGCACATCTCGGTGAGCGTGCGGGCCGCCTCGGCCTCGATCACCCGCAGGGCGTCGGTGGCGGCCTCCGGGCGGGCGGGCGCGGTGGCCAGTCCGGCCTGGGCGCGGACGGCGATCGCGGAGACGTGGTGGGCGACGGTGTCGTGCAGGTCGCGGGCGAGCCGTTCCCGCTCCAGCAGCTTGACCTGGTCCAGCTCGCGGGCCTTCGCCCCGGCCCGGTAGCGGTTCGCCAGCCCGAGCGCGGCGGCGGCGAACAGCACGGTGAACCCGCCCGCGGCGTCGGCGGCGGGGAGCCCGCTGCCGACGGTGCCGATCGCGGCCCCGGCGAGCACGATGGCCGTGCCGAGCACGGTGTCGCGCCCCGAACCCCAGCGGAAGAGCGCGTACGGCAGCAGCAACAGCGCGGTGAGCGTGGTCAGGCCGGACTGTTCGCCGCCGAGCAGCACGGTGACGGCGGCGGACAAACCGAACGCGAAGACGACGGCAGGCAGCGGCCGGGTGCGGCGCCAGGGCAGTGTGGGCAGGATCAGCGCCGCCACCGCCAGCCAGATCCACCGGTGCGGCACATCGGGTCGCAGCGCCACCTCCAGCGCGGTGAGGGCGAGCAGCGCGGCGACCAGCGCGCGATCCCGCCCGCGCGGCCGCGGCGGGTCCGGCGGGGCGGGCTCGGTCCACACCGACCGCACGAGGTGACGCACCGTTCGATCGTACGAGACGGAGCTGTCGCGCCGCGGCGACGCCCGGTGCCGCGGCCCGGCTCAGGAGGTGCTGTACTCGGACCGGCTCGTCGGGAGCGGGAGCACGGCTACGCTGGTGTGCCGCTCGCGCACCTCCCAGTAGTCGGTGTGCTTGCGCAGGATGTGCAGGTAGCTGCCGAAGATCTCCTCCATCTCCTTGCGCATCCCCGGCCCGCGCATGGCGCACACGTAGTCGAACTCCTCCTTGAGCACGACCAGGTCGTTGTAGATGACCTTGCGGCGCATCCAGTACTTGTCGATGCCCCAGAACATGTTCACGCTCGCGATCAGCGTGAGCGCGGCGCTCAGCACCAGCGCGAGATTGCGCGAGACATCGAGGTACGCGCCGTCGATGTGCAGGCCGAGCAGGACGGTGGTGCACGCGCTGAGCGCGATCGCGCCGACGTTCAGACCCCAGCTGGCCTTGCTCAGTTCGTCCTTCCGCCTGCGATGCTCGGCGACCGCCTCGTTCAGCAGAGTGTCGAGATGAGCCTCGAGATCGTTCGTCACCGCGCCAGCATACAGTTGGACACCGCGTACCCGGCATTCGCCAATTCGTCCTCGGCGCAACCACTCTCGAGCGGATCCGGCGCGGCGGCGGGCCGCCCTCCACCCCCGCCCCCGACAGGGTGAGAGATTCCGCCATCCACGATGCCACCTCTCGCCTACCGTGGATCGGGCACGAGGACAGGAGGCCCCGATGGGCATTGCCGTGACCGACGACCACCGTGAGCTGGCCGGGGTGGCCCGCTCGCTGCTCACCGCGCACGAGGCGCGGGATGCGGCGCGCGCGCTGCTGGAGGCCGAGACCGAGCCGACACCCCCGTTCTGGGCCGAGATCGCGGGGGCGGGGTGGCTCGGTCTGCACCTCCCCGAGGAGCACGGCGGCTCCGGGTACGGGCTGCCCGAGCTGGTCGTCGTCGTCGAGGAGCTGGGGCGGGCGGTCGCGCCGGGGCTGTTCCTGCCGACCGTCATCGCCTCGGCGGTGATCGCGGCCGTCGGCAGCGACGAGCAGCGGGCCCGGCTGCTGCCCGGGCTGGCCGACGGCTCGGTGACCGCCGCGGTCGGGCTGCGCGGCCGGATCACGGTGTCGGGCGACCGCGCCGAGGGTGAGGCCGGGGTGGTACTCGGCGCCGCCGCGGCCGACCTGCTGCTGCTCACCGCGGGCGACGACGTGCTGATCGTGCGGCGCGGAGCGGACGGCGTCACCGTCGAGGCGCCACAGAACCTGGACCCGACCCGCCGCTCCGGCCGGGTCACCCTGGCCGATGCCGAGATCGCCGAGGTGCTGCCCGGCGCCGGGGACGCGGCGGTGGCGCGGGCCCGCGCCCTGCTCGCCGCCGAGGCCGCTGGCGGGGCGGGCGACTGCGTCGAGGCGGCGGTCGCCTACGCACAGGTCAGGGCGCAGTTCGGCCGCACCATCGCGACCTTCCAGGCGGTCAAGCACCACTGCGCGAACATGCTGGTGGCGGCGGAGTCCGCGGTCGCGCTGGTGTGGGACGCGGCCCGCGCGGCCGGCGAGGACGAGGAGCAGTTCCGGCTGATCGCGGCCGCGGCCGCGGCCATCGCCTTCCCGGCGTATGTGCGCAATGCCGAGCTGAACATCCAGGTGCACGGCGGCATCGGCTTCACCTGGGAGCACGACGCGCACCTGCACCTGCGCCGGGCGCTGACCCTGCGCGCGATCTTCGGCGGCGACGGCCCCGCCGAGGACGTGCTGGCCCGCACCGCCGCCGGGGTGCGCCGCGCGGACAGCCTCGACCTGCCGCCGGAGGCCGAGGAGCTGCGCGCGAAGGCGCGCGCGGCGGCCGCCGAGATCGCCGCCGCCGGCGACGAGGCGGCGCAGCTGGACCGGCTGATCGAGACCGGCTACGTCATGCCGCACTGGCCCGAGCCCTTCGGCCGGGCGGCGGGCGCCGTCGAGCAGCTCGTCGTCGAGGAGGAGTTCCGGGCCGCCGGGATCAAGCGGCCGGACTACTCCATCACCGGCTGGGTGGTGCTCACCCTGATCCAGCACGGAACGCCCTCGCAGATCGAGCGTTTCGTCGATGCCGCGCTGCGCCGCGACGAGATCTGGTGCCAGCTCTTCTCCGAGCCCGCCGCCGGCTCGGACGCGGCGGGCATCACCACGAAGGCCGTCCGGGTGGACGGCGGCTGGCGGGTCACCGGGCAGAAGGTCTGGACCAGCGGGGCGCACTACTGCCACCGCGGTCTCGCCACCGTGCGCACCGACCCGGCGGCGTCCAAGCACGCGGGCATCACGACGGTGATCATCGACATGCACGCCGATGGTGTGACGGTGCGGCCGCTCCGGATGATCACCGGCGGCGCGGAGTTCAACGAGGTCTTCTTCGACGACGTCTTCGTGCCGGACGAGGACGTGGTCGGCGCGCCGGGCGCGGGCTGGACCGTCGCGCGCGCCACGCTCGGCAACGAGCGGGTCAGCATCGGCGGCGGCTCCGGCGCCGCCATGCTGCCGGTCTCGGCCATCGTGGCCGGGGTGAACGGGCACCCGGAGCCGCCCGCGGGCAGCAGGGCGCGGGCCGGGCGCTACATCGCCGACGAGCACGCGCTGCGGCTGCTCAACCTGCGCCGGGCCGCCCGCAGCATCGAGGGCGCCGGGCCGGGGCCGGAGGGCAACATCACCAAACTCGCGCTGGCCGAGCACATGAACGAGTGGGCGGCCATCTCCGGCGCGCTGCTCGGCGAGCAGCTGGCCCTGGTGGACGGCCCGGCGGCGACCGTCGCGCTGGCCACGCTCGGCGCCCGCGGGATGGCCATCGCAGGCGGCACCTCCGAGGTGACCCGCAATCAGATCGCCGAGCGCATCCTCGGCATGCCGCGGGACCCGCTGATCAAGTAGGCCCGTTCGGGCCGAGGGGCCGCTGCCTCCCGGCCCGATCCGCCGGAGCGGCCGCTACTTCGCGGTCCGGCTGCCGCCACCGGGAGTCGGTGCGCGGCGGACGTGCAGGTACAGGTGCAGGACGCCGGCCGGGCCGCCGACGACCCGGACGGCGGTGACCCCGAGTGCGCGGGCGAGCACCGGGGCGGCGCCCGCGTAGTCGGGGACGTGGTGCCCGGGGCGGCGGCGGATCCGCAGCGCGGCACCGTCGGCGGTGGGCACCACACCCCAGTCCCCCGCGCGGTCCACCAGGATCGGGCGGGAGAGCCCGGCGGCGGCCCAGGCGCGGCCCGCCCCCGCTTCGTCCATCACCACGGCGAGCGCGTCCCGCACCGGCGGTGTGAACTGCCGGGCGAAGCGGCGCCAGCGCCGGACCGGCGCGGCGGCGGCGTAGCGCCAGGCGCCGAGCAACCCGAGCACGGCGAGCACCCCGAGCACGTACGGCGTCGCCGAGCCCGCCGCGCCGAGCAGCGTGAAGAAGGCGAGCCAGAGCGCGCCGACGACGGCGAGCCCGGCCGCGACGGCGGCCCGGTGGAACAGCTGGTCGAACACGCGGCCTCCCCGACGGTCGCTTCCCCGGCACATTCTCCGCCATCCCCGGCGGCCCCGCCACCGGTTCGGCGCTGGAGCATGCCGTGCCGAGCTACGGGCCGAGGTAGCGGATGCCGGTGAGCTTCTCGGCCTCGGCCCAGAGCCGCCCGCCCAGCACCGGGTCCAGCGCGGGCCGGGTGATCGGCACCCGCTCCGGCGGCCCGACCAGCGGATTCCGGCCGCCGGGACCGAAGTAGTCGCCGCCCTGCGCCTCGGGGTCGAGCGCGGCGCGCAGGATGGCGCGGGCGCCGTCGGCCGGGCTCTGGCTGAACCAGTTGGTGAGCCGGGCGAGGCGTTCGTCGAAGGCGGCGCGCAGCAGGCGGTTCTGCTGGTTCAGGATGCCGGTCCGCACCCCGCCCGGGTGCGCGCCGAGCGCCCGGACGGACGACCCGGCCGCCGCCAGCCTGCGGTCCAGCTCCACCATGAAGGTGGTGACCGCCAGCTTGGAGCGGGCGTACGTCCGCGAGGTGCGGAAACCGTTCTCGCTCTGCAGATCCTCGAAGTCGAGCCGGGCGGACGGGGTGCGGTCGGTGTGGCTGCCGACGGTGACGATCCGGGCGGCGGGCGCGGCGGCCAGCCGGTCGAGCAGCAGCCCGGTGAGCGCGAACGGCCCGAGGAAGTTGGTGCCGAAATCGGTCTCGAATCCGTCCGCGGTCTCCCCGCGCGCGGAGGCCATCACCCCGGCATTGTTGATCAGCAGGTCGATCGCGGGATCGGGCAGCCGCTCGGCGAACTCGGCGATGGAGGCCAGCGCGGCCAGGTCCAACCGCTCGACCCGCACCTCCGCATCCGGCGCCGACTCCGCGACAGCCGCGCGCGCCGCCTCCGCCCTGCCGACATCGCGGCAGGCCAGCACCACCGTGGCGCCGGCAACGGCGAGCGCCCGCGCGGTCTCCAGCCCGATCCCGCTGTTGGCGCCGGTGACCACCGCGACCCGGCCGCTCTGCTCGCCCGCCTGCGCCGGCGTCCACCCGCGCGCCTTCGACTGCACCACGGTCCGATTGTCGCGGACGACGGCCGGACCGAGGCCGGAATCGTCAGGACGGAGCGGCGGCGGCCGGATTCATCGGCGGGGTGGGCGGGAAGGTGACCGGGAGCGAGGTGAGCGCGCGGTGGAACGGGCCGGGCCGCCAGACCGGGCCATCCGGCAGGTTCGGCCGCAACTCGGGCAGTGCGTCCAGCAGCTGGTCGATGGAGTCCTGCGCGATCAGGTAGGCGATGCTCTGCGCCGGGCAGGCGTGCGGGCCGATCCCCCAGGCCAGGTGCGAGCGGTTGCCGGTGATCTGGTCGGTGCGGCGGACCATCGGGTCGTTGTTGCAGGCGGCCATGCTGATCACCACCGGCTGGTGCGCGGGCAGCCAGACGTCGTCGATGAGCACCGGCTGGCGCGGGTAGGTGATCAGCAGGTTGGCCAGCGGCGGGTCGTTGAAGAGCACCTCGTCCAGGGCGTCCCTGGTGGAGAGGTGGCCGCCGAGCACCCGGCCGCCGAACCGGTCGTCGTTCAGGATGAGCAGCAGCGTGTTCACGATGAGGTTCAGCTCGAACTCGATGCCGGTGCCGTACACCTGGGAGACGTGGTGCGAGGCCTCGACGTCGTCCAGCCCGGCCCGGTGCAGCAGCAGGTCCGAGGTGATGTCGCGGCGCGGCTGGCCGCGTTTGAGCGTCACCAGCTGCATGAGCGCCTCGCCGAGGAGCCGGTTGCCCTCCTCGGCGTCGACCCCCTCCAGCAGCGCGGCGGTACCGGCCGCCACCTTGGCGCCGATCTCCGGCGGGCAGCCGAGCAGGTAGTTCACGATGCCGAAGACCAGCGGGTAGACGTACTGGCTGATCAGCTCGGCCTCGCCGGCCCCGCAGAAGGAGTCGATCAGCGGCAGCGCCAGCGACTCCACCACCTCGTGCAGGGCGTAGAGGTCGACCTGGTCCATGCTCGCGGTGATGGCCCCGCGGTAGCGGGTGAAATCGGCGCCGGTGCTGCGGCTCGCCATCGGGCGCCACTCCAGCAGCGGCAGGATCGGGCAGTCCGACGGCACGGTCTGCTGCCAGGTGCGCGGGTCGGCAGGGAAGTGCTCCGGATCGTTCAGCACCCGAACGGCGGTGCGGTAACCGAGGACGAGGGTGGCGGGCACACCCGGCGCCAGCTCGATCGGCGCCATGGCGCCGTAGCGGCGGCGCATCTCCTCGTAGTAGTAGTGCGGGTCGGCCGCGAAGTCCGGTGTGTGCAGCGGTACGCGCGGCTCGTCGGAGTCGCCGGGCGCGCCGTGCGCCACCGGGCACGATCGAACCGGAATCCCGGCCTGCGACGTACTCGTCACGTTCTCTCCCTGCTGATCGGCTGCGGTACGGGCGGGCCGCGTACCACAACGCCGTGGCACGGCCGCTCCCCCTCGAATGTCGACCGGCGCGAGCCGGGACCGCACGATGCTATCGAGCCCGGTGCGGAGCCGTGCACCGGGCCGAAAACATACTTCGCAGAACGTAATTCGAGTCGGCGGAGCACCGCGGAAACAGGGCGGGAGCCGGGTACTCAGACCTCCAGCGCGGCCAGCGATTCGTGGTCGTCGATGGCGGCCGTGATCCGCTCCAGCAGGGTCAGGCAGGTCTGCTCGGACTGCATCTTCGGCTGGTACACCGCGCGTCCGATCGTGAAAGCCCAGGCCGCGTAGGCGAACAGCGCCTGCTGCCGGTACGCCGTCCAGGCCTGGTCGAAGGTGGGCGCCTCGCCGCCCACGGTGCCGAGCTCGTCCAGGTAGGCGGCGAGCAACTCGCGGTCCCACGCCCGCCGGTCGGCCGGGTCGCAGCCGGAGTTCACGGTGTAGGCGAAGTCGTGCGCCCAGCCGCCGCGCATCACCACCTGCCAGTCCACGTACCCCATCCGGCCCGCGCCGGTGACGTAGGTCTGGCCGATGTGCGGGTCGCCGTGCAGCAGCGTCGGCGGCAGCTCGTCGGTGGCGAGCGCGATCGCCCGCTCGACCCCGGCCCAGAGCCGGTCCGCGTCGCCGCGCAGCGATTCCGGGATCACCGCATCGGCGCGGCGCAGCCCGACCTCGCAGCGCTTGCGCATGTCGATGGCGGCCAGGTATGCCCGCAGCGCCTGCCTGGTGTTCTTGAGGTCGGCGATGTCCGGGTGCCGCCAGAAGGTGCGGTGCAGCTTGGCGAGGTTGCGGACCAGGTCTTCCATCCGGTCCCGGCCGATCCGCGCGGTCGGCTCGATGAACTCGGCGCCGCGGGTCTCGGCGATGTCCTCCATGAGCGCGATCGAGCGCCAGGAGCCGGGGTCGGCGGCGCCCCAGTAGCCGATCGGCGCCTCCATCTCGACCTGCGGGCGGAAATCGCGGAAGAACCGGGTCTCGCCGTCGATCATCTGCCCGCCGCCGAGCAGGATGCGCTGGGCGAAGGCGGTGGTGGTCTTGGCGAAGAGCGCCTCGGGCAGCCCTGCCTCCTGCCCGGCGTCGTTGTAGGTGACCCGCAGCGCGGTCCTGGTGGCGGTGCCGACGCTGCCGCCGGCCACCTCGTACCCGGTCACCTCGGCGCCCGGCACCGCGGCGCAGAGCACCGCCGTCAGCCACTCCGGGGTGAGCGTGGCGCCGGAGACCGGGACGTCGTCCGCCGCGCGGGCGCGCGGCCGTGTCACCCGCTCCCCCAGGATGTGCGCGCCGACGCCGATGGACCGCCCGAGCAACCAGACCTTGTGGTTCATGTGCAGTACCCTATCGGCCGAAGATATTGCCGCGCAGACTATTCCGTGAACCGCACGCAACAACGCCGCCGATCGGGTGCCTTCCGCGATGGGCCGACCGGCACTGCGAGCGGGGACCAAAGCCACCACCGGATCGGGGCACACGGCCGTACCGATCGGTCAGCGCGCGGCCGAGACTCGAGGGTACGGGCCGACCCGCGGCCCGCCGTGCCTCCGGGAGGACCACCATGACCGTTCGCTCCGACGAGTTCCCGCCCCGGGTCGCGGCGCCTGTCGTGGCCGGGGTCGACGGCTCGGCCGGCAGCGATCGCGCGGTGCGCTGGGCGGCCGCCACCGCCGCCGCCCGCGGCCGTACGCTGCGGTTGGTGCACGCCGTCGACCTGGAGCCGGTGCGTGCGCTGACCGGGGCGGCGCCGCTGGTCGGCACGCTCCGCGTCCGGGCGGGCGCGGTGCTGCTCGCCGCGGCCGAGCTGGCCGCCCGGACCGCCCCCGAGGTCCGGGTGCGGACCGAGCTGGCCGAGGGTGCGCCCGCGGGCGCGCTGATCGATCGTTCGGCCGGGGCGCACATGGTCGTGCTCGGCGCGACCGGGACCGGCGGCACCGCGGCGCACCTCGGCTCGACGCTGCTCGCGGTCGGCACGCACGGCCACGGCGCGGTCGTCGTTGTCCGCGACCGCGAGTTCGACCGGCGTTGCGGCCCAGCGGGTCCGGTGGTGCTCGGGGTGGACGGCGGCGCCGCGGGCGCGCCCGCGATCGCGACCGCCTTCGCCGAGGCGAGCGCGCGCGGCGCGGAACTGCTCGTGCTGCACTCCTGGATCGACCTGCCGTACGGCGAGTTCGCCGGGGCGTCGGACGGCGTCGACGACCCCGACCTGGCGGACACCGCGAAGCGCATGGTCAGCGAGCAGCTGGCGGGGTGGGGCGAGAAGTACCCGGAGGTCGAGGTGCACCGCGAGCTCTACCTCTCCGGGCCGCGGCACCACCTGCTGCGCTGGTCGCGGACGGCGCAGCTGCTCGTGGTCGGCAGCAGGGGAAGGGGCGGCTTCGCCGGGCTGCTCTTCGGCTCCACCAGCACTGCGCTGGTGCAGCGGGCGCACTGCCCGGTCCTGGTGGCGCACGGCGGCCGAGCCGGGACCGATGGCCCCGATCTCCGGTCTCGAGTGCCGTAGATCGGGGCGCTGCACCACGCCAGGACCGTCTTCCGCGCGCGGCTACCGCACCGACCCGGTCCGGCTGCCCTCGCCTCCGGTGGTGGGGCTGCCGCGGTGCCGGTCGGCCGGAGCTTCGCCGTGAGCCTCAGGCGGCAGCGGCCTCGACCAGCGCGGTGCCGGTGATCAGGGTGGGCTCGATGGCGATCAGCGAGTCCGTCTGCCGCTGCACCCACGGCCGCAGCCTGGTGCCGTACTCGGCGAGCAGCGACGGCGCGGTGATCGGGTACGCGAGCCCGGTCACCACCACCGACCAGCCGAGCCGAAGTGCCGGGGTCGATCTCGTCGGCCTCGTAGGCCACCACCATCGACCGGTCCTCGCGCACCGAGTGCGAGAACCCCGAGCTCAGCGCGGTGCGCACCACGATGACCTGGTTGTCGACCAGGTGGTTCACCGGCCGGATGGCGGGCAGCGCGTTGTGCGTGAAGACGATCCGGCCGTAGGGCACGCTCGCCAGCAGCCGCATGGCCTCGGCGCGGCCCAGTTCGACGGTGTGCCGGACCGGGTCACCGGTGATCGGACTCGGCTCGCGCTCTGCCACCGGCCGCCCGCCTTCCTGCTCGGAATCAACGTCTCCATGCCACCACGCCGAGGCGGCCCGCCGCAGTGCCGAAGGTCATCGCGGCGACGGCCGATCGACTCGTGCTGCGGGGACCTCTACCGGCTGCCCCGGATCGCGGTGATCGAAATGACGACCCCGGCCAGCACCCCGGAGAGCACGAGCCCGGCGCCGACCAGCACCGTCCTGTTCACGTCCAGCGCGGGACGCCAGCGCACGCAGCCGTCCTTGACGACGAAGGCCCCGACCGGCTTGGCGCTCAGCCCGAACCCGGTGCCCTCGCCGTGCTCGCCGTCGGCCTTGGCGCCGCCACCGCCGCCACCGCCGCCGCTCACCGCGGCGGCCGGGATCACCAGCACCCCGTCCCGCTCGATCGGCTCGCCGTAGACCCGGCGCACCGTCATCGAATCCGTCGCCGCCGCGAGGATCTCGTTCGCGTCCATGCTGCTCCCTTTCGTAGCGGCCGCGTCAGCGACCGCCACCAGTCTCGGTGCGGTGGCCGATCGGTGCCAGCGACAGGGCCGTCGGCGCGGCCGGGATGCGTTCCAGCACACCGCCGGCGAAGACGTCGTAGAGCGGCAGCGTCGCCAGGTGCACGTAGCCGATGTGGCAGTCGCAGGCGGCGAGCGGGCAGCCGCGCGGCCGCAGCGCCGCCAGGAACGAGCCGTCGTAGAGGTTGCCGAGCTCCTCCGGGACGAAGTGACAGCGCCGCACGGTGCCGTCGCCGTCCACCGAGATCACCGTTTCGCCGGTGCGGCAGGGCCGCCCGGCGGAGGTGTGCGGGAAGCGGCTGTAGCCGAAGAGCGGGTCGAGCTCGGTCCAGGCGGCGGCCTCGGCGTCGGTGAGCGGGTGCCCCTCCGGTGCGTTCACCCAGAGGTAGACGTGCTCCGGCAGGTCGGCGCGCAGCCTGCGGCCCGCTTCGAGGTGCGCGGGGAAGCCGACGATGCCGACGCTGTACCGGATGCCGCCTGCCGCCAGCTCGCGGCATTTGCCGAGGAAGCGGTCGTGGGGGGTCTGGCCGGGGTGGTAGGTGCACCAGAGCGCGAGCGTCTCCGGGTCGGCGTCGGCGGTCCAACCGGTGCGGCAGCTCAGGTTGGTCTGGATGGCGACCCGGCGCACCTGCGGCAACCGGGAGAGCTCGCTCAGCGTGCGCCGGTACCAGGAGCGCACCAGCCCCTCGCCCCACGGGGTGACGAGGATCGAGAGCCGGTCGCCGTGCCGCCCGGCCACCCAGGTGGCGAAGCGCTCGAGGGCTTCGCGGTCGGCGCGCAGCTGCTCGCGGCTGTCCCGGCGCTTGGCGAACGGACAGTACGGGCAGTCGTAGTCGCAGGAGGCCAGCGGGCCGCGGTAGAGGATGGTCAGCTCCACGGCGTCACCGCGGCCGGTAGGCGGCCATGGCGGCGCGAACGCCTGGCGAGAAGAGCAGCGGGCCGAGCGCGTCCGACCAGGCCAGCCCCTCCGGGCTGAGCCGGAGCAGCTCCGGACCGGTGCCGGAGTCGAGCCAGCCGCGTTCGGCGAAGCCGGCCAGCTCGGCCGGGAAGTGCTCGTGCGGGCCCGCGCCGAAGCGGGCGCGGTAGTCGTTGACGTCCATGCCGTCGGCCTGGAGCAGCGATTGCAGCAGGTGCCTGCGGCGCCGGTCGTCGACGTCGAGCGCGCGGCCGACCTCGGCGCGGGTGAAGTCGGTCGTCGCCGTGTACTCGTCGACGATGCCGCGGACCTCGCGGGTCTCCACCGCGTAGTCGAAGGAGTAGTGCAACCCGGCGGTGTAGGAGCGGGCGCCCGCGCCGAGCCCGACCATGCCGTCGGTCTGGCAGGCGTGGTCGGCCGGGGTGCGCGGGGCGTCGGCGCGCCGGAACATGCGCATGGACACCTGCTCGTAGCCGGCGGCGAGCAGGTGGTCGCGGCCCGCGGCGTAGAGCGCGAGCCGCTGCGCGTCCCACTCCCGCTCGGCCACCGGGGTGCGTTTGCCGAGGCCGGTGAGCGGGCGGACGTAGAGCGGGTAGAGGTACAGCTCCTCCGGGCGCCAGGCCAGCGCGGCGTCGAGCGACCCGCGCCAGGTGGCGGCGGTCTGGCCGTCGATACCGTAGATCAGGTCGATGTTCAGGATCGGGATGCCGGACTCCCGGATGGCGGCCAGCGCCGTCTCCACCTCGTCCCGGCGCTGCGGGCGCACCGCCGCCCGTGCCTCCGATTCCACGAAGCTCTGCACGCCGATGCTTGCCCGGGTGGTGCCGCGCTCGGCGAGCACCGCCAGCCGCTCCGGGGTGGCGGTGCCCGGCGAGGTCTCGACGGAGAGCGGGACGGCGCGCAGGTCGACGCCCATCCGCCGCTCGGCGATGTCGCAGAGCCGGGTGAGCTCGGCGGCGCTCAGGAAGGTGGGGGTGCCGCCGCCGAACGCCGCGGTGGCGAACCGCACCTCCCCGTCGCCGAGCGCCTCGCGGACCGCGATCGCCTGCCGCTCGACGGCGTCCAGGTAGCGGGTGGTGAGGTCGCCGGGGGCGCCGATCCGGGTGAAGAGATTGCAGAAGCCGCAGCGGAATTCGCAGAACGGCAGGTGGGTGTAGAAGGAGAGCGCATCCTTCGGCTCGTCGGCCCAGAGCTCGCGCAGCGCGGGGCGGGCCGGGCCGAGCGGCCGGTACGCGGTCTTGTGCGGGTAGCCGTAGATGTAGCTCTGGTACGGGCGCAGGGCGAGAGCGGTGGTCATGCGGGTCCCCCGAGGAAGAACTGGGCGTAGGGCACGGTCCACACCGACTCGTGGCCGAGCCGGTGGCCGGTGTAGCCGTCGTCGCCGTAGGCGGTGCCGTGGTCGGAGCAGACGATGGCCCAGCAGCGGCGCCGTGCGCTCGCGGCCGCGAAGAGCCTGCCGATGTGCCGGTCCACGTACTCCAGCGCGGCGGCGTGCGTCGCCCTGCTGTCGCCGTCGGCGCGGGTGGCGCCGGGCAGGTGGAACCAGTTGGGCTGGTGCAGCGCCGACACATTCACGAAGAGGAAGAGCCTGCGCTCCCGCGGCAGTGCCGCGACGATCTCCTCCACCTTCGCCACCTGCGCTTCGAAGGACGCGGGCGCGGCTACCGAGAACTCCGGGGACCAGTGGCTCTCCTGGAAGTAGCCGGGCAGCACCGACCCCATGGGCCCGCGCTTGTCGAAGAACCCGACCCCGCCGAGGCACACCGTGCGGTACCCCTCCGCGGCCAGCCCGGTGACCAGGTCGGGGGTGTCGTACACCCAGGTGCGGGGCGCGGTGGTCTCGCTGCCCTCGAAGCGGGCGGCGAAGAGCCGTGGGTGCGGGCCGGGTTCGGCCGGGGTGGGCAGGAAGCCGGCGAACATGGCCTGGTGCGAGGCGAAGGTGAAGTTGCCCGGCGCGTGCCGCTTCTCCCACTCCCCGCCCGGCAGGTGCCTGGCCAGGTTCGGCAATCTTCCGGCGGCCAGCAACTCGGCGGCCACGTCGTAGCGCAGTGTGTCCAGGGTGACAAGGAGCAGGTCGTCGTGGCCGATCACGGCGTTCATGTCGGGGTTCACACCGGGCACGGCCGCCTCCGGAGCGCGGCGAGCTGCGCCGCGTAGGTGTCGAGCCCCTCGGCGCCGCTGCCGGGCAGCCCGGTGAGCCGGGGAAGCAGGTCGCCGAAGGCATTCACCTCGCCGACCGCCCAGCGGCGCCAGCCGAGCCCGGGCAGCACGTCCACGCCGACCCGGGAGAAGCCGGGGAAGCACGCGGCCGCCGCCTCGGCGACCGCGAGCGCACCGGGCCAGTGCTCCCCCGCCGCGGCGACGACCGCGGCCAGATCACCGCGCGCACCGCCCAGGTGCAGGTTGGTGATGGCGGAGCTTCCGGTCCGCACCACCACGTGCGTCGCCCGCCCGGCGACGACGAGCACCCGCAGGTCGGCGCTGCGGCCGTGCAGCGCGGGCTTGGGCAGCCAGCGCTCGACGTGCAGCCCGTCCGGGGCGAGCGCGTCGATCACCGCGGCCACCTCGCGCTCGCTCCGGTAGCGGTGCAGCCGCAGCGAATTGAAGAGCCTGCCGCGCTCGTCGCGCTGCACCGAGGTGAGCGCCTGCACCCGGCCGCCGCCCGCGGTCTCCACCGCGAGCACCCCGGAGGCCGACGAGCCGTGCGCGAGCTTGACGAAGGCGCGGCGCATGCCCGGCTCGGCCAGCAGCGCCCGCACATCCGCCCAGCCGCGCACCGGCGCGGCATCCTGGCCGGAGGTGGGCGAGGCGGGCACCGGCACCCCGGCCGAGCGCAGCACCGCGTGGCAGCGGCGCTTGTCGAAGAGCACCGCGAGATCGGCGGGGGCGTCGAGCAGTTCGGCACCGTCGGCGGCCGCGCGCTCGGCCACCGCGTGCGCGGCGGCCAGGAAGCGGCGGTACCAGCGGGCGGTGCCCTCCACCCGGGTGGAGTCGGTGTGGCCGCGCAGCAGCCGATCCAGCTCGGGATCCTCGCCGGGCGAGTCCAGGCGGACCAGTTCGCCCGGCTCGAAGGCGGCGGTGCCCGCCAGTACGGAACCCCAGCACAGCAGCCGCGGGGCAGGCAGCCCGGACGCGGCGGCGGCCGCGGCGAACAGCGTGCTGCGCCGGTTGGCCGGCACGCCGACGACCGCGATCCGCGGGGCGGGGTGACCACCGCGCCCGACTCGACCGCCACCGCGATCGGAACGGGGACCGCCACCGGGACCTGGCACCACTGTCACTCCGAGACGGCGGTGTAGCGGTCCTCGCGGCCGCGGTCAGCGGCTTCCCGGCCGGACAGGTCGACCTCGACGCCGTCGGCGGTGAGCTCGGCGAGCAGCCGGTCGGCCAGCGGCTCGCCGATGAAATGGTGGTGCAGGTCGAGCTTGCGCAGGTGGGTCAGCGGCTGGCCGCCGAGCAGCGCCTCCACCCCCTCGTTGCCGAGCGTGCCCATGGACAGGTCGAGCGTGTGCAGCCGGGCGACCACCGGCGCGCCGGCCAGTGCGGCGGCGACGTCGTCCTGGATGTCGCTGTTGCGCAGCGCGAGATGCTGCAGCTTGGGCAGCCTGGTTCCGGTCAGGAAGGGCTCCAGGTCGTCGACCGTGGCGTCCGCGCCGTACCAGGAGGTGCCGAGCCAGATGTCCAGGTGCTCGAGCTCGGGGAACTCGCTGGCGCCGATCCCGCGCACCACGTCGGCGCCGAGCCCGCCCGCCTCCACGATCAGGGTGCGCAGCGACTGGTGCGCGACCGCGGGGAAGGCCAGGTTCTGCCCGCCGCGGACGCCGAAGGCGAGCAGGTCGGGGAAGGCGTCGAGCAGCGGGGTGATGTCGCCCTGCTCGATCCAGGTGATCTCGGCCTGCTCGAAGGTGATGTCGCCGATGAAGAGCGCGCGCAGCGCCGGGAACCGGTCCCGCGCGGCGGTCAGCGCCTCGACCACGATGTCGACGCTGACGTCGTACGCCTCGCCCCACTGGCCCACGATCAGCGCGGTGACCTCGGTGGTGTCCACCGCGGCCAGGAAGCGGGCGAAGGCGGCGGGCCACTTCTCGGGGTCGTCGTCGTAGGGATCGACGGCGATCCGCCACGCCGCCTCGGCGGCGGCGGGCAGCTCGGTCGTGCTCTTCGCGTCGGGAAAGTCGAACACGGGCAGGCCGTGCCACTCCGTGAGGTGGGCACTGACGGTCATACGCGGGGCTCCCAGCGGCCGGGGTCTCGGTGTCGCAGAAGTTCTACCAAGCCGCCCCGACACACCGACCGTCCGGTCGAACCAGCCTCCCGTTTTCCGGAGGGGTCGGCGACGCCCGCAGGCGGGAGCGAATATCCGGTTGCCGGCGCCGCGCGCGACCGCCGACTGCACCGCGGGGTGGCCGACGCCGCCCGGCGCCCCGCTGACGAGCACCCGCCGGCGATCACAGGCCGAGCGGAATCAGACGCGCCGCGGCAGCGTCGGGAGCATGAACCCGTGCTGCCTTCTGATCCGCTGGTGTTGCCTGCCGGATTCCAGCAGTGCGAGCACGTCGGGCAGCTCGAACGGATCGGCACCGTCGAAGTCGACGATGTAACCCATGTCGGCGAGGCTGCCGACGGTGACCCTGCTGAGCGGATTGGCGACGCCGGCGCCGGAGATGAAGCCGGTCATCAGCTCGGTCTGGAAGATGGCGTCGCGCCAGTGCCCGTCCCTGGTGCCGGGGCCGCCCTCGTTCTCGACCGGGACCGGCTTCGCGCTCGAGCCGCTGAGGATGCCGTACTCGTCCATCGCGGCCACGCCGACGAAGGTCGGGTTGTCGGTGCCGGGATCGCTGAGCAATCCGAGCGATTCCCAGAGCGTTCCGATGCCGAGCACGTGTCCCATCTCGTGCGTGATGGTGTCCTGCAACCGGCCGTCGTCCTCCAGCCCGGCGAGATCGGCGATGTCGAAGGTCATCTCGCCGGTGATCGGGAGCAGCGAATCGCTCCGGATCAGGGTCGGGCCCGCTTGCCCGAGGACGCTGCCGGGGCCGTCGATGGAGCGCCCCTCGGCGAAGATGAGCACGTCGTCGACGAGTTCGGTGCCGCCGGCGCCGTCATCGATCTCGACGTCGGGCAGATCGCCGACGATCACCGACGCCCAGCGGTCGGCGGCTGCGGCGAAGGCGGCCTCCTGGGTGCCGGTCAGGCCGCCGAGGAATCGCACCTCGATGGTGAACGGCGACTGCGTCACCGCCAGTTCCCTCGCCCGCACGGCATTCGCGCGCGCGAAGTGGGAGTGGAACGTCGTTGCTGTCCGGGTCATGGTCTCGTCCTTTCCGGTGATGGCCGGCCGCAGCCGGAGGAATTCCAGCCTCGGTGACCCGGCGCCGGTCTTCTAGCGTGGACCCCTACTCGAACCCGGACCCGCACCACCCGGTCCGACCCGCCTCGTGTGGGCAGGGCACGGCCTACACTGTTCGATCATGGGTGGCAGCTGGCGACTGCTCGAACGCCCGGTCGAGTACGACACCGTCCACTCCGCGCTGACCACGTCCGCCGCGGGCGGCATCGTGCTGGTCGGTGCGGCCGGCGTCGGCAAGACGACCCTGGCCCGCACGGTCACCGCCGACCTCGACGCGCCGGTGCGCTGGGCGGCGTGCACGGAATCCTCGCGCGCGATCCCGCTGGGTGCCTTCGCGCCCTGGATCAGGGACCCGGCGTCGCGGGATCCGCTGGCCCTGCTCTCCTCGGCGCGGGAGAATCTGATCGCCGGAGCGCGTCCGGTGGTCGGGGTCGACGACGCGCACCTGCTCGATCAGCTCTCGGCGACCCTGCTGCACCAGATCGCGGTGGAGGGCAGCGCGCGGATCGTGGCCACCGTGCGCGCCGGGGAGCCGCTGCCCGGCGCGGTCCTCTCCCTGTGGAAGGACGGCTACCTGGAGCGGTACGAGCTGGCGCCGCTGGCCGAGCGGCAGTGCGTTGAGCTCGTGGAGGCCGTGCTGAGCGGGCCGCTGGAGGGATTGAGCGCCGATGTGATGTGGGAGCGTTCCGCGGGCAACCCGCTGTACCTGCGCAATATGGTCGAGGCGGCGCTGGCGACAGGCGGACTGAGCCGGGTCGACGGGATCTGGCAGCTGCGCGGGCCCGCCGCGGTGCCGTCCGGGCTGGCCGAGCTGCTGCACGAGCGGTTGGCCCGCGCCGAGCAGCCGGTGCGCGACGTCCTCACGATGCTCGCCCTGCACGAGCCCTTCGACCTCGAGCTGCTCGTCGACCTCGAGGGCGAGGAGGCCGTCGACGCCGCCGAGCTGGCCGGGCTGATCACGATCGGGCCGGACACCGGCGGCGAGGCGGCGCGCTTCACCCACCCGCTGCTCGGCGAGGTGGTGCGGAGCAGGCTCGGCCGGGTCTCGGCGCGACGGCGCCGGGGCCGGATCGTGGCCGCGCTGCGCGACCATCCGCTCGACACCGCCGCCGAGCGGATCAGGATGGCCCAGCTGTGCGTCGACAGCGATCAGCCGGTGGACACCGGGCTGTTGATCGCGGCCGCGAAGGACGCGGTGGCGCTCTCCGATCTGCCGCTCGGGGAGAAGCTGGCGCGGGCGGCTCGCGACCGGGGCGGTGGCCTCCCGGCGGCCGAGCTGCTGAGCCGGGCGCTGCTGTGGCAGGGGCATCCGCGCGCCGCCTACGCCGAACTGGCGGGGTTCGATCCCGCGCAACTCGACGAATTCGAGCTGCTGATCTGGGGGCTGCCGGTGGCGAGCCTGCGCTTCTGGGCCTATGGCGATGCCGCGGGTTGCCGCGCCGTCCTCACGCTGATGACCGATCGCGTCGAGCATCCGGCGCTCCGGCTGGCCGTCGATGCCATCCAGGCCATGGTCGCGGTGCACGAGAACCGCATCGACGACGGCATCACGCTGGCCGAACATGTGCTGGCGCAGCCGAATTCCCCGCGTCAGGCGGTCGACTTCGCGGCCTTCGCGGCCGGACTCGCGATGCCGCCCGCCGGGCGCGGACTCGACTTCGCGCCGATCGCCGTCCGCTGCCGGGCCACCCGGAAGCCGACCGACGGCATCATCCGGGCGATGATCCGCTACGGCGAGGTGCTGGCGCTGATCTCGGTGGGCAACCTGGACGCCGCCGAGCGGCGGGCCTGCGAGTCCGGGCAGTTCGCCACCTCCGGCCAGTTCGCGGGCTGGGCGATCGAGAAGATCTCGGTCGGGGCGGTCGCGGTGTGCCGCGGCCGGCTCCGCGACGCGGTCCGCGCGCTCGAGCAGGCGCTGGCGGCGCTGGCCGCGGAGTCCGCGCTGCCCTGGCAGTTGCCCGCCCAGCTGCTGCTGGCCCGCGCCTACGCCACGCTCGGCGATGTCGCCTCCGCCGAACAGATCCTCGTCGCCGCCGACCGGCACAGCGGCAGCCACACCGCGGTGCACGAGCCGCATCGGCTCCTCGCCCGCGCCTGGGTCGCCGCGGCCGACCACAACTGCTACACCGCCGTCGAATTCGCCAGGGCCGCGGCCGATCTCGCGCACCGCAGCGGTCAGTACGGCTTCGAGGCCGAGGCGCTGCACCACGCTGCCCGTTTCGGTGACCGGACGGTCGCCGCCCGCCTCGACGCGTTGCGGACCCGGGTGCAGGGGCCGCTGGCCGGGCTCTATGCCAGGCACGCCGCGGCGGTCGCCGAGCCCGGCACCCGCGGGCTCGCCGCGGTCAGCCTCGAGCTCGAGCACGCGGGGCTGCTCCCGGCCGCCGCCGATGCCGCCGCGCAGGCGGTGCCGCGGCACGACCATGCCGGGCAGCGCAGGCTCTCCGCCGAGGCGACGGCGCGTGCGCTGCGGCTCGCCGCGCGCTGCGACGGGGCGACCACCCCGGCGCTGGTCGCGGTGGCCAGGCCGCTGCCGATCACCGCGCGGGAACGCGAGATCACCGCGCTCATCGCCCGCGGGCTGACGAACCGGGAGATCGCCGAACGGCTGGTGGTCTCCACCCGGACCGTCGAGGGCCACATCTACCGGGCCTGCGGCAAACTCGACGCGACCGACCGCGAGCACCTCGCCGCCCTGGTCTGGCCGCACGATCCCCCCGAGCTGGGGTAGGGGCATACGCGCGCCGCCGCGCGCCGGGCGGGCGTAGCGTCCGAGCCGGACGCTTCGGTGCCGGTCGCCCCGCACGCCCCTCCCGCCCGCGCGTACCGATTCCCGCCGTACCGGACTTCCGCGAGCGGGATTCCGCCCCAGGGGCGAGATCGTGCCGCGCACACCCCGCCGGCGGTCGTCGCGGAGTGTCCGGGTGCGGTGCGATTCCGGCCGACCGGTGCACCGCGACGCGCGTACCCCGCTACTCGTGATCGCGGCGGCGCGGCGGCCCACGCTGGGCGGACATCAATCGCACCGTCGGCCACGCAGAGGTGATCGGAATGGATACCGGCAGCACGGCACAGGCCACCGCGTGGCGGCGGCAGCTCGACGCCGCCTCGCGGCGTTTCCGCGATCACGCGGGCGCTCGCGCGGAGGTGGATCGGCTTCGAGCGCACCGGCACACCGCGGTCGTCGACGCCGCCGACCAGATGGCGGCGCGCGCCGAGCGGCTGCTCGCCCACGGCGAGGTGCCTGCGCGGACCGTCGTCGAACTGGGCAGGCAGGCGCCGGTGGACTGCGCGCACGCGCTGGAACGCATCATCGACGACACCAACGAGCTGCAGGCGGTCAACTTCCTCACGCGCGGGGTGCGCGCCGCCGACACCGTCGCGCGGCTCTCGCGGATCCGCCACGGCCGGGAGCTGCCGCTCGGCACCGGTGTCCTGGTCTCCCCGCAGCTGCTGCTGACCAACAACCACGTGCTCCCCTCCGCCGAGGAGGCCGCGTCGGTGGTGGTCGACTTCCGCGCGGAGGCGGGCGTGGACAACCACCCGATCACACCGGTGCGGCTGCGGCCCGCACCGGACGACTTCTTCGTCACCAGCGAGCGCCTCGACTACACGCTGGTCCGGGTGGCGCCCGGCCCGGACGGCGTCGCACCGGGCACGGTGTTCGGCTGGAATCCGCTGATCGCCGAGCAGGGCAAGATCGTGATCGGCGAGGCGATGAACATCGTCGGGCACCCGATGGGGCGGCTCAAGGAGATCTCGATCCGCGACAACCGCCTCGATCTGCAGCTCGACGACTTCCTGCACTACTCCTCCGACACCGAGCCGGGCAGCTCGGGCTCGCCGGTCTTCAACGACCAGTGGGAGCTGGTGGCGCTGCACCACGCCGGGGTCCCCGCGAAGGACAGCGACGGCCACACGCTGCGCTGCGACGGGGCGCGGTGGCAACCCGGCGACGGCGAGGACGCGGTGCGCTGGGTCGCCAACGAAGGCGTCCGGGTCAGCGCGCTGCTGACGGATCTGCGCGGGCGCGACTACAGCTCGGCCGAGCGGGCCCTGCTGGACGAACTGGGCCCCGCCGCGGCGCTGTCGGCCGGGGCCGGGAGCGTCCGCATTCCGGTCGACTCGGCGCCGGGGAAGTCGGCGCGCGCCACCGGCCGCGGAGTGCGCGGCCGGACCGGCGCCTTCGGCGGGCGCCGTACCCTGGTCTTCCTGCACGGCCGCGGCCAGCAGGGCCGCGACCCGGCGGAGCTGCGCCGGACCTGGACGGCGGGGTTGAACAAGGGGCTCACGCTGGCCGGCCTGAGCCCGGTGGACCCCGCCGACGTCTGCTTCCCGTTCTACGGCGACCGGCTGCTCGCGGGCATGGCGCGCGAGCGCGGCGCCGAGTCCGTGCTGTACGAGGATGTCGTCGCCGAGGCGGCCCGCCGCATCGGCATGCCCGAGACCGGCATCGGGACCGGCGATCTCGCGACGGCCGAGAGCATCGGCGGGGCCGGGGTCGCGGTGCTCAGCCGGGTGCGCGACGGGCTGTCCTGGATCGCCGCGCACAGCGCGCTGGACGCGCTGCTGATCCGGGCGATCTTCGGTGACGTCGCCGCCTACCTGGACAACGAATCGACCCGGCAGCGCGTGCTCGACGCCGTGCTCGCCGACCTTCCCGCGCACGGCGAGTTGCTGCTGATCAGCCACAGCCTCGGCACCGTGGTGGCGCTGGACCTGCTCACCGTGCTGCCGCCCGAGGTGCGGGTGAGCCTGCTCGCCACCGCGGGCAGCCCGCTGGGGCTGGACACCGTGCAGCAGCGGCTGCTGACCGGCGGAGCGAACCGCCCCGAGCGCGTGGGGACCTGGGTCAACACCTGGTACGGCGGCGATCCGATCACCATCGGCTGCCCGCTGCACCGCGCCTGGGGCCCCGACCTGGACGACCTGCCGGTCGAGAACCCCTCGGAGCGCGCCCACGACATCGACGAGTACCTCGCGCACCCCGCCGTCGCCGCCGCCATCGGCGGGCACCTGTTCCGCTGACCCCCGTACGACGATCCGCCGCACGCCACGAAGGGATGGACCGATGGCACAGCTGTACACGGTGGTGGAGGGCGACACGCTGTGGGCGATCGCGATCCGGTTCTACGGGGACGGAACCGCGTTCGCGGTGATCGCCGCCGAGAACCGGATACCGGACCCGAACCACATCGTCCCCGGCCAGGTGCTGCGGATTCCGGAGCTGCCCGCGCCCCCGATGCCGCCGCCACCCGCTCCGGCGACCATCACCTTCCGGCTGCTGCGCCCCGCCGACCTGGTCGACCTGCGTTGTGCGGCACACGAATTCGCGTTCGCCACCGATCATCGGCCGACCGTCGCCACCCATGTCGTCGCCGAGGGCGACACGCTGTGGGATCTGGCCACCCGCTTCTACGGCGACGGCACGAAGTTCACCCTGATCGCCGCCGCGAACCACCTCGCCGACCCCGGCCTGATCTTCCCCGGCCAGGAGCTGATCATCCCGGACCTCGCCGCACCCGCCGCCGAGCAGGTGCACGAGGTCGTCGGGGGCGACACGCTGTGGGATCTGGCGGCGCGCTTCTACGGCGACCCCACCCTGTTCCCGCTCATCGCGGCGGCCAACGGCATCGGCGACCCGCACCGCATCCACCCGGGTCAGCGGTTGGTCATCCCGGACGTGCGGCCCGCGGAGCCGGGCACCCCGCGCATCCCCCGCCTGGTCGCGGTCGGCGACGACGCGCACCTGATCGTGCGATTCGGCAGCCAGAACCTGCTCGAGCAGCGGTTCGGGGCCGCACCGGGCGTGGTGGCGCGGATTCTGGCGGCCCACGATTCCCGAGTGGTGTTCGCGGTGGCGAAGGGCACCGAGATCCCGTTCACCACGGCGGGGGTGCTCGCCGCGCTGCGCACCTTCCCGCTCCGGGTCCCCGCCCGGGCACTACCCGCCGGTGAGCGCGGCGAACCCGGCGTACCGGTGCCGCCGGAGCCGGACCGCACCGCGATCGAGGCGCCGTTCCGGCTGGTCGTCTCGCCGAGCCGGCTCGGCGGATTCACGCACAGCCCCGGCATCGGCTCCGCGCCGGGCGATCCCGGCCGCACCGAGCTGTGGACGACGCTGCTCGGTGTGCGGACCGAACGGGACGGGCAGTTCGCCGACGTCGACCCGGACGCCGCCGATCAGCGCATCGTGCGCGCGGTCTGGACCCGGGACGCGGATCCTGGCGTCACCGATCCGGGGTTCGACGCCTCGCTCACCCCCTCCGATCGGCACTGGATCGTCCGCCAGACCTCGGAGACCGGTATCCGGAACGCCGCCGACGTCCCGGTCGAGCCCGCCCCGCTGACCGTGCGCAGGCTCCGGCTCAGCGCGGTGGGCGCCTGGGTCGACTGGAGCGGCCGGTGGAACGACGAGGACTATCGGAGTGCTCCGCCGCCGCCGGGTGCCCTACCGGGTCCGCTGGTGGCGTACCGGCATTCGGCACCGATGGGGCGCGATGCCTACGTCCGCGTCGAGAAGGCCGGGTATCTGTTCCCCTTCGGGCACCGGGTGACGCTGGTGAAGGTCACCGAGCGGCGCATCGGCGGCGGCCCGGATCCGGTGGCGTTCCTGCTGCAGCGCAGCTTCATCGTGGTGCGCGAGCGCACCCGCGACTACGGCGCCGCGACCCGGCGCCGGTTGCCCTTCGGCACGGTCTCGATCGACCCGCCGGTCACCCCGGACCTGGCGCCGCTCCCCGAGGGCCCGCAGGTGACGGTCCCGAGGATCGGCGGCGAACCGTACCGGTGGACGGTCACCGGTATCGACCACGAAGGCCGCCCGATCACCCTGTCGATGCCGCTGGTGCTGGTCGTGCCGGGGCGGACGGTGACGGCGACCGCGACGATCCTCGCCGCGTGGCCGCCGGAGCTGCGGCGCGTCCCCGTCGGGGACGTGGCGGTCGCGATGGCTCCGCCGTCGACGCCGGGTGACACCACGCTCGCCGTGCACGCCCTCGACTTCACCGGCGTCGCCGATCCCGATCCACCCCGGGCGACCAGCACGCCGGCCATGGCGCGGGCCTTCGTCACGATCCCCGCGCTGGACACGATCGGCCGCCCCCGCGGCCCGGTCGAGACGCGCTACGCGGAGGGCTATGCCACGAGTGACTTCGACGCCAATGCGCAGGTCTTCCTCACGCTCGCCGACCGGCAGACCCTGAGTTTCGCCGGCGGTGCCGATCGCGCAGGCGGTTTCGTCGAACCGAGCGTCGCGGTGGCGGCGCTCTCGCGCCGGCTCGGCGCGATCGGTGACGAGGCCGGTGCCGCCGCGGGGACGCTCGACCCCGCGACGTTCCTGGCCGGGGCACTGCCGAAGCTGTTCGGCCTGTTCAGCCTGGTCGAACTGGTCGACAGCGCCGGCCTCGGCGAGGCTCCCGCCCTGATCGCCGAGCGGCTCGACGTGCTCGGCTCGCTCGGCGCGGAGTTCACCCGGTTCACCGGCGCGCTCGACCGGGCCGGTGCCGAACTCGGCGACGACATCGCGCACGCCGCCAATGCGGCGGCGAGCGGGCGCGCGGAGGCACTGCGGACGCTGGTCGACGCCGCGCGGGCCGGATCGGCCGGGGCGGACGAGCAGCTGGGCGCGGCATTGCGTGCCGTACTCGACGGACAGGCCGACGAAGCCGCGGCCGCGGCCGGCGCCTTCCGCGCGACCCTGTCGGCCGTCGACCCGGTGCTGGCCGACCCGGCGCTGCCCGCCGCGCTCCGCGCCGCCCTGCACAAGCCCGTGGCCGCGCTGCGCCGGATCGCCGATCTCACCCAGGGTTCGGAGCTGCTCGCCGCACTGCGCGCGCCGTTCGCCTCGAACGTGCTGCGCTTCGAATGGCAGCCGAGGCTGAAGAACTGGTCGCCGCCGGGCGTGAACGCCGACACCGACCCGGTGTTCAAGCCCCGGCCGGACGGCCTGGTGATCGCCGTCGAGGTCCGCACCACCGAACGCGGCGAGCCCGCCGTCGACATCAGCGCGCAGCTGCGCGCCTTCGAATTGATCCTGATGCCGGGCGCCCCGCTGCTGTCGATGCGCTTCGGCCGTCTCGGCTTCCGGGTCGACGGGGCGCGCAAGCCGGAGATCGACGTCGTCTTCGACCGGCTCGAATTCCTCGGAGCGCTGTCCTTCATCGAGAAGATCCGGCAACTGATCCCGTTCGACGGCTTCGCCGACCCGCCGTACGTCGACATCGCCGCCGACGGGGTGACCGCCGGCTTCGATCTGGCACTGCCGAGCGTCGCCGTCGGGGTGTTCGGGCTGGCCAACATCACGCTCTCCGCGGACTGCCGGATCCCGTTCCTCGGCGCGGCGGTGACGGTCGGTTTCGGCTTCTGCCGCAAGGATTCCCCGTTCCGGCTGACGGTCATGTGCATCGGCGGCGGCGGCTGGGTGGAGCTGCGGCTGAGCCCGGCCAAGATGGTCGTCCTGGAGATGGGGCTGGAGGCGTGCGCCTGTCTCGCGGTGGATCTGGGTGTCGCCTCCGGCTCGGTGTCGGTGTCGATCGGGGTGTATCTGCGGCTGGAGAACGGCACAGGGCAGCTGACCGGCTACTTCCGGATCCGCGGCGAGGTGGACGTGCTCGGCCTGATCTCGGCCTGCATCACCCTCGAGCTGTCGCTGACCTACCACTTCCGGTCCGGCAAGCTGATCGGGCGCGCGAGCCTGACCGTCGAGGTCGAGGTGCTGTTCTTCTCCGCCTCGGTCGAGATCGTCTGCGAGCGGCAGCTGGCCGGCTCGAAGGGCGACCCGACGCTGCGCGACATCATGCCGCCGGAGTCCGGCGGCCACGACATGTGGAACCACTATCTCGATTCGTTCGCGATCGGAGCCTGACCATGCCCGGTACCGCTGCGCTGCTGGTGACGGCGCTCCCGCACTCGGTCGACCCGGCCGCGGGCTTCCACGTCTCGCTCTTCTTCACCCACCGGCTCACCCCCGGCGAGACCGGCACCCTCGCCGACGTGCCCGCGCTGACGAACTGGGTCGCGGCGCTGCGCGGCGCGCGGATCGTGCTGCGGACCGACGCGGGCCCCGTCGCCTGCACGCCGATCCTCGACCCGCTGGACGAAGCAGCCTGGGCGACGGCGTTCCCGCCGCAGACACCGGTCGCCGCGTTCCCCGCGCCGGTCACCACCGACACGCCGTGGAAGAGCTACCCGGCCCACCGCCTGCCCGAGCACGCGCTCGGCGCGCACTACGTCTCCGCCTACTCCTCGCCGGTCACCCGGCCGTCGGTGGCGGGCAGCCGCCTGGCGCGCGCGATCCTCGGGGTGCTCGGCGACACCGTCGTCCCGGCCGGTGACTACCCGCACCTGCGCCGCACGCTGGCCGCGCTGGACTCCTACGCGGCGGCCGAGCAGGCCCGGCGCGAGGCGAACGCCGACGCCGCGCGCGCCGACGCCACCGCCGCGCTGCGGCCGGGGATCCCCGCGCCGCCCGCCGATCCGCGCCCCGAACCCACCCCGGAGCCGAGCGGCCCCGCGGTGCACCTGGCCGAGGCGACCGGTGAGCGGCAGCCGTGGCGCTCCCCGATCGAGGCGCCGCTGGACGAATGCGACCGGGAGATCAGCGACTTCCTCGACAAGCCGCCCCGCGACCGGGACGCCGAGGATCCGGCGCTGGGCATGTTGCGCGATACCCATGCCGCGCAGCGCTTCTACCACCGGCCCGAGGAACAGCGGACGTACGCCCCGACACCGGTCGACGGGGTGCACGAGCCGCGCCCGGCCCCGCCGGTGCAGGACTTCCACGCCCGCGCCGCCACCGTCGGCAGCACCCCCGCGCTGGCCCGGCGGCTCGGCTTCGTGCTCGATCTCCGCGTCGCGGACCTCGGTGCGCTCGCCACCGCCACCCTGATCTGCTGCGATGTCACCGTGGACGGGGTCGGCGCACTGGTCGGACCCGCCACCCGCTGTGTGGTGGACGGTCAGCGGTTCCTCGCCGCGCCCGACAGCGACGCGTGGAGTTCGGGCTTCCTCACCGTCGGCAGGCCCGACCGGTACCGGGTCCTCGACCTGGACCCGGACGCCTCGGGGCTCAAACTCGAGCAGTTGTTGCGCGGCACCGTGCGGGCGCGGGCGAGCGAACTCAACGGCGACCCGGCCGCGTTCGCCCCCGGCACGCTGCGCTCCTCCGGCTTCTCGATCGCCCACATCGGCCGTCCGGACGAGTTGCGGGCCCGGGTCGCCGCGGCCGAGCAGCTCACCCCGCGGATCGCCACCGGGGAGGTGCCGCCCGCCGAACGGCAGCCGCTCGGCTTCGAGTCGCTGGCGCGCGGCTACCGCCTCGAGGTGTGGGACGACAGCACCGAGCACTGGCACAGCCTGCACGAACGGCTGGTCAGCGTGGACCATCGCGGCACCACCCTGCTGAGCGACGCGCCCGACACCGGCTATCTGCAGAACGCGCCGATGACCCGGGTCCCCGGCGATCCGGCGAACCCCTACTACGTGCACGAGGTCGTCGCCGGGTGGGACGGCTGGAGCTTGGCCGCGCCCCGGCCCGGGCTGCGCATCGTGCACGACAGCGGCCAGGGCGGCGAGCCGGGCTCGGAGCTGCTGCGCGCGGAGGACGAGCGCCCGCCCGCGGCGGCCGACGGCCTCGGCATCCGCTCGGTGCCCGCCCCGCGCTCGCTGCCCGCGCTGCGCTACGGAAGGCGGTACTCGTTCCGTCTGGCCGGGGTGGATCTGGCAGGCAACAGCGTCGACCGCGGCACCGCGACGGCGCCGCCCGGCCCCGGGGCGGTCGCGGCGGCCGCCGCGCATCTGGCCGCCCTGCGCGCCGATGCCGACGCCCGCGACGCGACCGGGCTGCTCGCCCGATCGCGCGGCACGGATCCAGGGCATCGCCCGGCCGGTAACGATCGGGTCGCCGCGGTGGAACAGGCCATGGCCGCCGTCGAGGCCGCCGCGGGCCGCCCGGCCGTCCGCCCGCAGCTGGCGATCGAGCCGGAGCGGTTCGCCGCCCTGTTCGCCGCCGAGTCGGCCGACCCCGCGACCGTCACCACCCCGCGGCTGTTCCTGCGCTGGGAGGCGGTGCTGCCCCCGGCAGTGGTGCCCCGCGCCCCCTACTCCCTCGGCGAATCGCTGCACCGCCTGGTGATCCGCGACAGCGCCGACGGCGCGGTCAGCACGCAGCGCCATCTCGCCCCGCCCAAGTCCACCCAGCTCGACGCCGAGCTGGACGGGCGTTTCGACCCCTTCGCGACCTCGGCCGACCCCGCCGAGCGGCGCCGCGGCTACGCCATCGCGCTGGCCGAGCGCGGCACCTTCTTCCACCGGCGGATCCAGGACCTCGACGACCCGGCCGCGACGGTGCCGCAGCCCGGGATGTCGCTGCACGCCTCGCCCGGCGCCGATCCGGCCGCCCTGGTGGATCTCGATGCGCTGCAGGATGACCCGGAGGCGCAACCCGCCGAGGGGCAGTATGTGGTGCACGACGTGGACCAGCTGGTCGTGCCCTATCTGCCGGACTCGATGGCCCGTGGCATCGCGCTGATCTTCTCCCGCGCCGCGGCGGGCCACTCGCTGCGCGATGCCCGCATCCTGCAGTCGGTGGTCATCCCCTATGCCGGGGAGTGGCCGCGGATCCGGCCGCTGCGGCTCGTCGTGCACGGCGCCCCGGTGCTGCACGCCGCGCAGGAGGGTGACGTCATCGACGTCGGGGTTCCGCCCGGTGAGCAGATCGCGGTCGCGGTCTCCACCGTCCTGGACCGGGAACACCTGAACCGGCTGGGGCTGTGGCGTTTCCACGCGGTGCACGATCCCGGCGTCGCCGAAGCCGACCGAATGCTGCTCGAGCAGGCCGGGCTCGACGGCTGGCTGTGGTGGCTCACCCCGAGCATCGATCTGCGGCTGGTGCACGCCACCGTCCGGCCCGCGATCGCGCCGGAGCTGACCGCGCTCACCGCACCCGCGCGCACCGCCGGTGTCGCCAGCGCGGAACTGGTCGGATCCCTGCGGGTGCACGGGGCCAGCACCGACCGGGTGGAGCTGCGGGCGTCCTGGACCGATCTGGTGGACGACCCCGCCGCCGCCGAGCCGGGCCCGGTGCCGAAAGCGGAGGTGGTGACCGGCTTCGCGATCGGCGCCGACGAGGGGGAGTCGCTGTTCACCAGCACCGCCGCGACAGTCCCCGGCAGCCGCGACCCGGGGGTGCCGCTCCGGCCGGTGCTCCATCGGCTACCCGACACCAGGTATCGGGAGGTCGACTACCGGTTGCACGGCACCTCGCGCTACCGCGAGTTCTTCCCCGCCGACCAGCTGCCCGCCCCCGGCGACGAGGGCAGCGCCGGTCCGGCCCGCCGGGTGGCGCACCCGAATTCGGCACCGCCCCCGGCACCCGCCGTGCACGAGGTCGTGCCGATGTTCCGGTGGGAGGAGGACGTCGAACCCGGGCACCCGCTCGCCCGCCGCCGCACCCGGCGCAGCGGTGTCCGGGTCTGGCTGGATCGCCCCTGGTTCGCCAGCGGGGACGGCGAAGTCCTCGCGGTGCTCATCGGGGCCGCGGGCTTCCCCGCCCCCGCCGGGAACGCGACCACCGAGGAGATCAGCCTGTGGGGTCGCGACCCCGCCTTCGTCACCGCCGCGCTGCGGAGCTCGACCGACCTCCAGGTTGCCCCGGCCTGGCACCAGCGCGCCCTGCAGCTCCGCCTCGATCCCGGCGCGCCCGCGGGCCGCCCGATCGGCCGTGCCGATGTCGACGCCGATCGCGTGGCCTACCTGTACCGGCCCGAGTACCACCGCGAGCGCGGGCGCTGGTTCGCCGACATCGTCTTCGACGCCGCCGACATCGCCTGGCCGTTCGTGCGGCTGACGCTGGCGCGATACCAGCCGCGCTCGGTGCCCGGGTGCTTCTTCTCTCCCACCGTGGCCACCGATTTCGTGCAGTTGCTGCCCGAGCGGATCGCGACCCTGAGCCGCCCGGCGGCGGGACAGGTGCGGATCACCGTCTCCGGAGCCACCGCCCTCACCGACACCCCCGGGCTCGTACCGCCACCGGCGCCGGAGGAGTTCGCCGACTTCGTGATCCGGGCCCTGCCCGCCTGCAGGCAGGTGATCGCGACCCTGCAGGTGCGTGATCCCGGCTCGGACAGCGATCTGGGCTGGACCAAGGTGGGGCAGACCGTGTGCACGGTCGCGGGTGCCGAGGTGACCCGCGACCCCGCCGACGGGCGCCGCACCCGGCTGGCGGCCGGATGGAGCGGGCTGCTGCACCTCGACCCCGCCCTGCGCCTGCGCACCCCGGGGACCACCCCGGAGACGCGCGTCCTCGTCGAGGAATTCGAGCTGCTCCCGACAGATCCCGTCCCCGGCACCGAGCCGCCCGCCACGATGCCCCGGCTCGTCTACGCCGACCACCTCTATCTGTGAGCATCGCGGGGACGGCCGGGGTCTCGGTGTCGCAGCAGTTCCATCGAGCCGCCCCGGCACACCGACCGGCCGGGCTAACCGGCACTCAGCACTCGCTCGGCGCCGGGATGCCGCGGAGGCGGCCGTCGACCCACCCCTCCAGCTCCGGTGCGCCGGTGACGTAGCCGATCAGGTGCTCGCCGGGCACCACCCGGAACACGCCGGGAACACCGCGCCCGCACTGCTCGCGGAACACCCGCTGGACATCGCCGAGCGGGATCCACGGGTCGTGCGCGGCGTGATACATGAACAGCGGCGCCGAGGAGGTGCGGGCGGTGAGGTCGAACTGCCGGAAGAGCGCCGCCGCGAACTCGCTGTCGAGCGGGGCCGCGGTATCCGCGGCGGTTTCGACCGGGAGGCCGACGATGCCGAGCGGGCCGGAGGTCTCACCGCAGATGTCGCGCAGCGGCGAGGTCGCCACCCACTGGGCCGAGTTGTTGATGTGCCGGAGGATCTCCGGGTGCTCGCGCGCCAGCGCCAGCGTCACCGTCAGCAGGATGCCCGAGGAGATCCTGCCGTTGAACTGGTGCGCGATGTTCACGTAGTCGGTGACGACGCCGCCCGCCGCCGCTCCGGCCAGCACCCCCGCGAGCTCGGGGGCGTACTCGTCCAGCTTCATGGCAGCGGCGTAGGCGGCGATCGCGCCGCCGGAGTAGCCGACGGCCACGTACCGGCTCTCGCCGAACTCGCCGGGCGGGAAACCACGTGCCGCGCGGATGGCGTCGAGCATGACGTGCGCCGCGACGTTCGGATCGGCGTAGGCCATGAAGGGGCCCTCGTGGTCGGGCAGCAGCACCGCGTGGCCCTTGCCGAGCGCCGTCCGGACGGCGGGCAGGAAGGCGGGGAGGTCGGCGTTCGGCTTGTCCAGCAGCCCGTGCGACATCTGATACCCCGGGGTGCAGTGCAGGCCGAGCGAGTTGATCGGCAGCGCGTTGACCTCGACCGGCCGGGAGCCGGGGCCCGTCCACGGCGCCACCGGGACGATCAGGGTGGCGGTTCCGAACGACGGCGCGCCCGTGCCGGAGGTGGAGCGGAACTTCAGCAGCGTGGACCGGGCGACCGGCATCCCGACCCGCAGCGCGGTCGTCGCCGTGACCTCCCTGGCCTCGATGATCTCTCCGGGCGCGCGTTCCGCGAGATCGGCGGGCCAGGTGTCGAGGATCGGGTCACCCGATGGCGACGGCAGTATCGCCCGCCACAGCGATTCCTCGTCGGTCGCCACGGGCGGCGCGGGCACGGTGCCCTCGATCCACGCCTGCAGCGGCGAGGGCGGGGCGGCGGGTAACGGTGGTTCGACCGGATAGGGCGGAGCGGCGGAGGCGGGGGCGCCCATCAGGGCACAACCCACGAGCACGGCGACAACGATCGGCACGGAAGTTTTCACAGACTCTCACCCTCGACTCGAAGCGATTTCGGCCGACGGCGGGGCGCTCACGTCCGGGGGATTCGAGCTGACTCCCGATGGGCGTCGGCACCGCACCGTGATCGCGGCCGGGGGATGTGACATGTGCTGGTGCACTCTAACCGATCTCCGCCCGGATATTCGGTATGCACCGTCGCCGCCCTGGTCCTGCACCGGCCGGTACCCGGAACCACCGCGAAAACCCGTTGACGATGCTCTGCGGCCATTGCTACCTTGCCGAGGCCGTGCAAGAGAACGAGGAGGTGGTACCCGTGAACGCAGTATCGACATGGGTGCTCCCCTCCGGGGTCACGGTCGGGCGATAGGTCGCCCGGGAGCGCCGCTCGAGAGCACTCCCGAAAGGCACGATCATGCGGTTCAACACTGAACAGCGCCTCGACGACGACATCCTCGAACGTGAATTCACCCTCGGCGGGATCCCCGGCATCCTGTGGACGCCCGGATCCGCATCCGGTCCCGCGCCACTGATCCTGGCCGGTCCCCCTCCCCTCGGGCTGCGCGCCTCGTACCCGCGCTTGCTGGCCCGCGCCCGGAGCTCCCTCGCGCAGGGCTACGCGGTGGCCACCATCGAGCTCCCCTGGAGCGGCGAGCGGCCCCGCTCTGCCGCATTCGACCAGGCCCGCGCCGACCTGCAGCGGGCTCTGGCGGCGGGCGGGCCGGTCGACGGCGCGATCGTCGACCGGCTCATCCTTCCCCTGGTCGACGAGGCGGTTCCGGAGTGGCAGGCCGCCCTGGACGGCCTCCTCGCCCTGCCCGAGATCGGCGGCCCGGTCGGCTACTCGGGCGGAGTGATCTCCATCGGCACCCGGCTCGCGGTGGTCGAACCACGCATCGCGGCCGCCGTCCTCTTCGCCGGAAGTTTCGTGCCCCGCGCCGTACTCGACGAAGCCCGGCAGGTCGCCATTCCGCTGCATGTCCTGCTGCAGTGGGACGACGAGGGAAACGACCGGCAGATGGCCTTGGATCTGTTCGACGCCTTCGGCTCCGCGGAGAAGACGTTGCACGCCGATATGGGCGGCCACACCAGCGTGCCTCCGTATGCCGGGGAGGCGGCCGACCGGTTCTTCGCCAGGCACCTGAGGTGAGGCCGCCCCGGCAGGTCATGTATGCGAACACTGTCCGATTTGCGCATGAGTAGCTGACCCTCGTTCCGTCCGTCGGTGCACCGAGCGCGTCCGGCCGGGCCGGGACGGCCCGGCCGGAACCTGTCGGTCCCCCTCGCTACGTTCCCTTCGAGACCGGCGCAGCGGGCGCCGGCGAACGTCGCGGGGAGAAGCCATGTTCCGACAGGGAGACGTCCTGATCGTGCCGGTGCCGGAGGAGGCGGTGCCGCGGCACGCGGTCGACGCCGCGGGCGAGCCGCGCGACGCGCGCGGCCGGATGGTGCTGGCGCTCGGCGAGGTCACCGGGCACGCGCACGCCCTCGTCGCGCCGGGGAAGCTGGTGCGTACCGGCGCCGAGCGCATGCTGCTGCACCTGCCCGAGGGCGGGCGGCTGAGCCACGAGGAGCACGCCGCCATCCCGCTGCCGCGCGGCTGGTACCGGGTGGTCAGGCAGCGCGAGTACACCCCGTCCGCCATCCGCGTCGTCGCCGACTGAGCGCGGGAGCACCGATGAGCATCGACACCTGGCGTGACGTCGCCGCCACCACCGGCCCCGCCGACCGCCCCGCCGCCGAGGCCGCGGTCCGGCTCGCCTACCACCGCGCCGGACTGCCCGCCCCCACCACGGTGATCTGGGCCGACTCCCCCGCGGCCGCGGTCACCGCCGTCCGCGCGCTGACGAATCCCGGTGCCTCCGTGCGTGATCGGGTACGTACCCGGCCGTGGGCCGCCGAGCGGGCGCGGCTCGCCGCCGAGCTCGGCCAGGACGGCTGGGCCACCCGCTGGGCCGACACCGGCGCCCGGCTCTGGGATCTCACCCGCGCGCTCACCGGGGTCGTCCGCGAACAGGTCGTCGCCGCGCACATCGGCGCCGCCCCCGATGCGAAGGCCCGCGCCCGCGTCGAGGGCGAGACCCGCGCGATCCTGCTCGACGCCGTGCTCGGCCAGCACGACGCCCCTTGGCTCGCGGCCTTCGACGGCGCCCCCGCACTGGCCGGAGTAGCAGGGGTTGCCCGCACCGCGGGCTGGTGGTGGCCGTACGAGCACGCCGTCGTGCTCAGCGAGCGCCCCACCCGGCTGCTGCGCGACGAGGCTGGCAGGCTGCACTGCGGCGACGGCGCCGCGCTCGCCTACCCCGACGGGTTCGCGCTGCACGCCTGGAGCGGCATGCCGGTCCCCGCCGAGCTCGTCGCCGACCTGCGCACCCTCACCCCGGAGCGCATCCGGGTCGAGGAGAACGCCGAGCTCCGCCGCGTCATGCTCGAGCACTTCGGCTACGACCGCTACCTCGCCGAATCGCACGCCGAGCCGGTGCACCGCGACGAGACCGGCATCCTCTGGCGCATCCCGCTCCCCGGTGACGAGGACGTCGTGATGGTCGAGGTGGTCAACTCCACCGCCGAGCCGGACGGGAGTTTCCGCACCTACTGGCTGCGGGTTCCGCCGGGCACGGCCACTGCGAAGGCCGGGGTGGCGTGGACCTTCGGGCTGGAAGCCGACGAGTACGAGCCGCAGCGGCAGACCTGAGCCGGGCGGGGATCGTGCCGCTGCCCACCCGGCTCGGCGGGGCGAGAGACCGCGCTTCTCGGCACGCCGAGGGATGACCGCCGCCTGCCTCTCCGGCTCACACCGTGGCGGCCGCCATGGCCTCGTCCACCACCGCCACCATCCTGGCCCGGAACGCCTCCGGGCCGAACGACTCCGCGTGCGCGCGGACGGCGGCGGGGGTGTAGGCGGCGATGTCGTGTGTGCCGAGAACCTCGGCGAAGCCGTCGACCACGGCAGCGTCGTCACCCGGCGGGACGTGGGCGCCGCTGAGGCCGGGCAGCACGGTGTCGAGCGCGCCGCCGGAGCCGACGGCGAGGACGGGGGCGCCGCAGGCCATGGCCTCGACCGGGACGATGCCGAAATCCTCGACGCCGGGCATGAGCAGGGCGGTGCAGCGGCGGTACATGTCGACCAGGACGTCGTCGGGAGCGGCCCCGAGAAAGGTGGTCTCGGGTCCGGCGAGCGCCTCGAGCTGGCGGCGGTAGCGGCCGTCACCGACGACCACGAGGCGGCGGCCGGTGCGCTGGGCGATGCGGATGGCGAGGTCGGGGCGCTTGTAGGGCACCAGCCGCCCGGCGAAGAGCAGGAACTCCTCCCGCGGAATCGAGGGCTCGGGGGCGAAGCGGTCGAGGCGGACCGGGGGGTGCACGACCGAGGCGGGCAGCCCCCACCAGTCGCGGACGCGGTCGGCGACGGCGCGGGAGTTGGCGACCACGCCGGTGAGCCGGGGGGCGGCGGCGAGTTCGGCGCGCCTGGCGAGCACGCCGAGGGTGGCGAGCGCGGCGCGGCCGAGCGGGCCGCCGGCCTCGCGGGCGCGGAAGGCGGGGTCCCAGGCCCAGCGGGCGGGGCTGTGCACGTAGGCGACCACGGGGGCGTCGGTGGCGAGCGCGGCCTGCACGGCGAAGGCGTGGTGGCTGATCACGACGGCGTCGAACTCGCGCAGCGGGAGGCCGCGCAGGGCGCGGGGCACCAGCGGGAGCAGCGGGGCGTGCGAGCGGCGGCCGGTGGCGGCGTGCAGCCGGTTCAGCCAGGTGGTCTCGATGGTGTCCCAGGGCGGGTGGGCGATGTCGGGGGCGGCGGCGGGGTCGACGAGGGGGGCGAAGACCCGGGCCCGCGGCCAGGCGCGGGCGAACTCGCCGACCACGGCCTCGGAGCCGCCGTACTCGGTGAAGCGCTCGTGCACGATGGCGATCCTGGTCATCGCAGCACCTCCGCGAGCCGGCGCGGCGCGGCGGTTGCGCGCAGCGCGGGGGCGACCGGGCGGCCGTCGAGCAGGCCGTCGACCGTGCCGCGGGCGAGCGCATCGGCGTAGACGGCGGCGGCGCCGCGCACGGCCTCGACGGTGTGGTCGATGTCGGCGTCGGTGTGCGCTGCCGAGGTCACGAAGGACTGGCCGAGCACGCCGCGGCGCAGCAGCTCGCCGAGGAACAGTGTGCGGAACTCCTGCGAGGGCTGCCCGGCCGGGTCGAGGGTCTGGAAGACCAGGCAGGAGGGGCGCCCGGCGACCCGCAGGTACTCCCCGATCCCGAGCTCGGCGACCACCGCCTCGAATCCGGCGCGCAACCGCAGCCCGGCGCGCTCCATCCGCCCGACCGGGTCGGTGGTGGCGTAGGCGTGCACGACGGCGCGGAACGCGGCGAGCGCGCCGGTCTCCGGGCCGTGCGTGGTGGAGAGCAGGAAGACCCGCCGCTCGTCGGTGCGCAGCCCGCCGCGCTCCATGTACTCGCGCTTGCCCGCGAGCGCGGCGAGCGGGAAGCCGTTGCCCATCGCCTTGCCCCAGCAGGACAGGTCCGGCGCGACCCCGTACACCGCCTGCGCGCCGCCCGCCGCCCAGCGGAAGCCGGTGATCATCTCGTCGAAGATCAGCAGCGCGCCGTACCGGTCGCAGAGCGCGCGCACCGCGGCCAGGTAGCCGGGCGGCGGCTCGTGCAGCGCGGTCGCGGCCTCCATGATCACGCAGGCGACCTCGTTCCCGGACAGCACCGCCTCCAGCGCGGCGGCGTCGCCGTACGGGAAGGAGACGGTGCCGGGTTCGGGGATGCCCGCCGACATGGCGGTGGTGCCGATGAACCAGTCGTCCACCGAGAAGAACGGCTGCGCGCAGGCCGCGACGGTCACCCGGCCGGTGACGGCGCGGGCCAGCCGGACCGCGGCGGTGGTGGCGTCCGAGCCGTTCTTGCCGAACTTCACCATGTCGGCGGCGGGCACCAGCTCCAGGAAGTCCTCGGCGGCGGCGAGCTCCAGCGTGGTGGGGCGGGAGAAGTTGCTGCCGTCGGCGATGGCGGCGGTCACCGCATCGACCACCGGCCGGTAGCCGTGGCCGAGCGTGACGGCGCGCAGCCCCATGCCGTACTCGACGAATTCGTTGCCGTCGGCGTCGGTCACCCGGCAGCCGCTGCCGCGCACCAGCACCGGCGCCATCCCCTCCGGGTACTGGTCGTCGCCCCTGGCGTAGGTGTGCGCGCCGCCGGGCACCAGTTCGTGCAGCCGCGCCTGGGCGGCATTGCTCCGCGAGAAATCCGTCACGGTCGCTCCTTCCCGGCTCAGCAGCCGATCTCGGTGAAAGCCCTGAGGTAGCCCGCGCTCTGGCGCAGGTACATCCAGGCGGTGAAGGCGAGGTCGGTGCGGCTGGGGCTGGCCACCATGGTCAGTTCGCCGCCGAAACACTTGCCCACGATGTACCTGGCCCGGGACACGTGCGGGGTGAAGGTGACGACGATGATGTGCTGCCAGTGCTCGGCCGCCGCACGCCGCCCGATCTCCTGCGCCTCGCCCTGCGTGGTCCACGGGTCCGGCTCGAAGCAGGAGACCCGGAAGGGGTGGTCGTTCGCGCAGTAGCGCTGCATCACCGGGTCGTTCAGCCCGGTGGAGGCCGAGATGACCAGCTCCGGCGCGAGTCCGCGCTCGGCCAGCTCCAGCCCGACGTCGAAGCGCTCGTACGGCGTGCCGCCGAGCACGACGATGGCATCGGCCGGGCGCAGCGGATCCACCTGGGGGTGCACGAAGACCGGCAACCCTGCCGCCGTCAGCGCGGCGATGACCAGCAGCAATCCGGCCAGCCCGACCGCAACCCGGCGCAGCACCGGCCACCGCGGCCCCGGGGCGGGCGCGGGGTCGGCGGGTTCCGGTGGCGGCGCGGTCATCTCAGCGGGCCGGCCGATCCCTGCCGAGCGGGGCGGTGGTCAGCGCGCCGCCGGGCGCGACGACCAGCCGCCAGTAGCCGCCCTCCGGGTCGCGCAGCACCACCCCGGCGTCGGCGCGGTCGGAGACATAGGCGCCGCTCGGCAGGATCGAGGAGACCGCGGCGCCGTCGGCGGAACGCGCCCGCAGGATCTCGCTGTCGCCCGCGGCCTGCGCCGTCACCGTCCCGGTGAAGCTGGGGCGGTGCGTGCGGCCGCGGCCGATCACCTGCCAGTGCTCCGGGAACGCCCCGGCGTCGATGTCGTCGCCCGCGCTGGAGACGAGGTTGACGGCGGTGCCCTCCGGGCAGCGCTCGGGGTCGATGCGCAGCTCGATCGGGCGCCGCCCCGGGTCCGGGTCGAAGGCGATGTTGGCCAGGTAGGGCTGGCGGCAGTGCACCAGGTCGAGCACCACCGAGCGCGCGGAGGCCTTGCAGTTCACCATGCCGAACTGCGACGGCCCGCCCTGCCCGGCCACCCCGACCTGCACCGCCACCTCGGCGCCCTCGAACCAGACGTTGGTGAGCCACCAGTTGTTGGCCGCGCCGTCGATCAGGATGTGCCGGTCGGTGGTGGTCAGGTCGTTGTCGGAGACGAATTCGCTGTTGCTGATGGAGAGCCCGGCATTGTGGTCGTTGCCGGTGCCGAGCACGCCGATCCAGTTGCTGGTGAACTTCGAGGAGGTCACGTAGTTCTGGATGCACGAGGTCACCAGCCCGACCCCGAAGTTGTTGATGTCGCAGTCGATGAACGCGGTGCCGCCGGTGTTGCTGTCCAGGACGACGCCGCGCTGCCGCAGGTAGCGCGGGTGGTTCTCGGTGATGTGGTTGCCGCGCACCAGCACCTGGTCGAAGCCGCACCGGAAGCAGTTGCTCAGTTTTATGGCGGTGGAGTTCTCGCCGGTCAGGTAGAAGCCCATGCGGGAGAAGCGGATCCGCTGCTTGTCCCGCAGCGAGACCAGCGTGGTGTCCCGGTCGCAGAAGACAGTGGTGAGGTCGGAGCCGTCGCCGTAGACGACGGCGCCGTCCGGCAGGTCCGGCCACGCGGTGACGGTGTAGTCGCCCGCGGGCAGGTAGAGCACCGGCGGCGCGCCGTCGGTCTTCGCCGCGGCGGCGATGGCGGCGGTGTCGTCGGCCTTGCCGTCGCCGAGCGCGCCGAACTCGCGGACATTGCGCACGGTCGGGCTCACCGGCCCGGTCCTGGCCGGCGCCTCCGGCGCCTCGCAGGCGACCAGCGGCACCGCGGCCGCGCCGAGCCCCGCGGCGAGCAGGTGCCGCCGGCGTAAACCACTCACTGCTCCGGCCCGGGTTCCACCGCGGGCGCGGTGCGCCTCGGGCTGCGCCGGGAGAGCCGCTGCCACCAGTTCCGGCCGGTGTTCACGGTGACCAGCCCGGTGACGGTGGCGCCCGCGGCGGTCAGCGTGGCCAGCGCGGCCTCGGCCCGGTCGGTGCGGGCGTCGCCGAGCACGACGACGCCGATGGTGCTCGCGGCGCGGCTGGCCAGCGCGACCGCGTCCGCGGAGTCGCCGGGCGCGGCGGCGTCGATCAGCACGTGGTCGTACTTCTCCCGAGCCGCCCGCAACACCGCGACGAACCGGCCGGAGGCGAGCAGGTCAGCGGTCTGGCCGTCGGCGGCGCCGAGCGGGAGCACCGCGAAGTTGCCGCCGGGCCACGGGGTGACGGCGTCCTCCACCGAGCCGTCGCCGCGCAGCAGCGCGGCCAGCCCGCCGGTGTGCCAGGCGGCCGCGACCGAGGCGGGGAGCTTCTCCGGCTGCGGCTTGTCCGCGGGCGGGTTCCCCGGGATGTTGCGCAGGTCGAGCTTGGTGGTCTGCTGCGCGGCGTTCTCCGGCGCCTCGCCGGCGCCGACCAGCGCGAGGTCGGGCTGCGGCTGCGGGGCGCCGGTGCGCACCGGCCAGTCGATCTCCGGGGCGGGCAGCAGCGCTGACGAGCCGGTGCGGGTGGTGTCGGCGTCGATCAGCAGCACCCGGCTCCCGGTCGCGGCCAGCGCGCCGGCCAGCCCGATGGCGAGTGCGGGCTCGGAACGCGCGCCGATGCCGGTGAGCAGCACCGTCTTCGTCGCCTCCGGCAGCCGGGAGCGCAGCGCGCGCAGGTCGTCGCGCTCCGAGGCGGTGCCGAGCGCGACCGAGCCCAGCAGCGGCCTGCCGAGCGGGGCCAGCTCGGCGCCGGTGCGCACCCTGCGGTCGAAGAGCTCGAGCAGCAGTGCGACCCCGCCGCCGAGTACCAGCCCGCCGACCGCGCCGAGCGCGAGCAGCTTGGTACTGCCGCCGCCGGACGCGGCCGGGCGCTCGGCGCGGTCGACGACGGCGACCCTCGCCTGCGGGGCGGCGGTGTCCTCGATCGTCTCCAGCTCGGCGACGAGCGCGCGGAACTGCGAGACGGTCTCGTCGGTGAGCAGCCGGGAGCGCTCGGCCTCGGTGTCGGTCACCGTGATCCGCAGCAGCGCGGTGGCGGGCGGCGAGTCCACCGAGACCATGCCGCGCAGCTCGTCGCGGGTGAGCCCGAGCCCGAGCTGGCCGATCACCCGGTCCAGCACGAAGTCGCTGCCGACCAGCTCCAGGTACGAGCGCACCCGCTGCTGCGCGGCCAGCCCGCCCTGGTAGGAGTCGGCCACCGAGGTGCCGGTCGCCATCGACACGTACACCGTGCTGGTCGCGCTGTAGGACTTCGGCGTCGACTGCGCCGAGAAGGCCGCCAGCGCGATACCGAGCACGAGCCCGGCCAGCAGGACGGGCCAGCGGCGGCGCGCGATCGCCAGGTAGTCGGAGAGTTCCCTCATTGTTTTCCTTCGCTTCCCACCGGCACCGGGACTCCTGCCGCGACCGGCGCCGTCGTCCGTTCCCGATGCCGCCGCCATTCGCCCACCGCGAGGCGGACCATCCAGGCCAGTACCACCACTTGCAGATATTTGCCGAGCGTCTCGGCGGTGCCGAGCATGCCGCGCTCGAAGACCACCGGCACCTCGATCAGCCCGATCCCGAACAGCACCGGAACCATATGTCGCGCGTACAGCGCACGCGACCACGCGATCAGCACGATCGCGGTGAACACCACCCCGATCACCACCCCGGCGTAGCCGCCGAGCACGTACCCCTCCGGGATGCTGCCCTCCGCCAGCGAGACCGAGACCTGGCTCATGTCCACCGACGCCCCGCGCACATCGGTCGCCCACGCCGTTCCGGCCTGCAGCTTCTCGCCGGGCAGCAGCTGCCCGGGCACCAGGCTGCGGGCCAGCGCGGTGATCACCTGGTCGGGGGTCAGCCAGCTGCCCGGCTCGATGAAGTAGGCGTCGGTCGCCGCCTCCAGCAGGTCGAAGCGGCGCAGCAGGGAGAGGAAGGGCCGCACCGGCTCCGGGTAGGCGGCGTCGACCGAGGCCGCCTGGGCACGCAGGTACGGCGTCGACTTGAGCGACTGCAGCCAGTCGAAGCCCGCGATACCCGCGACCGAGACCGCGCCGATACCGAGCACCTTGTCCCTGGTCCAACCGGTCAGCGCGAAGCGGACCGCGACCGCGAGCGCCGCGCCGAGCACCGGCGTCTTGGACTGGATGGCCGTGGTCCACCACAGCTCGCCGAGGACCAGGAAGCCGAGCAGCAGCATGGTGTCCCGGTTCCGCTCCGGCCTGGCCAGCACGATCAGCCCGACCGCGCCGAGCGTGGCGGGCATGGCGAGCAGGCTGAGCACCGGCGAGGCGCTGGCGACCTCGCCCGCCGCCCCCGCCGACCCGCTCGCGACGCTGGCCAGCCGGGCCAGCGTGCCGAGCGCGTAGAGCACGACGAGCGTGCCCATCATGTTCGGGTCGCCTGCCAGCGGCACCGGCCGCCGGGGCCGGGGGCCGCGCCGCCGCGACCACAGCGCGTACCCGAGCAGCAGCAGCGCGTAGACGACAAGGCCGAAGGCGACCGGGGTGAGCGCGGCCTCGATGCCGCGGTCGTAGCCGAGCGCGACCAGCCGCGGATCGGCCACGTTGTCGCCGAAGCTCGCCGCCGGCTGCACGACGAGCAGGACCACCGGCCGCGCCACGTAGGACATGCCCCAGTACACCGCCTGCGCGATGAGCAGCACCCGGAGCACGCCGGAGAGCAGCAGCGCGGCGATCACCATCGTGACCAGCGCGGCCACGATGATCATCAGCGGGGTGTTGCCGATCAGCACTCCGGCACCCTAGTCGAGCGCATTCAGGATCTCCCGCGCGCGGTCGGCATAGCTGTGCCCGCCCTCGACGATCCGCCGGTACCCGGCCTCGGCGATCTTGGTGGCCTGGTCGGGGAAGAGCGCGCAGCGCTCCAGGATGTCGTCCAGCTCGTCCCGGCTGGAGAAGAGGAACGCCTCGGCACCGTCGTCGAGCAGCTCGGCGTGCTCGTCGGTGCGCTCGCCGACGAAGAGCCCGCCCGCCGCCGGCACCTCGAAGGTACGGCAGGTGTGGGTGTCCCGGTTGTCGGAGTTGAGCAGCACCAGGTTCGCCGTCACCGAGGCGACGGTCATCGAGAAGTCCTCGCCGAACACCCCGGGTCTGACCTCGGCGCGGGTGGTGCGCAGCCGCCGCACCCGGCGCCAGCCCGGCCCGGCCACCAGCAGCTGCGCGCCGTAGGTGCGGGCCAGCGAGACCATGCCGTCGCGCCGGTCCGGGCGGCAGGCGCCGATGAACCCGACCAGGTACTGGCGGGTGGTGCGTTTGGCGGCCGGGTGGTGCCAGGCCGGGTCGTAGGCGCTGCGCACGAAGAGCGTCTCCTTGGCGCCGCGGGCCATGAGTTCGCGCAGGTTGTGCCGCTTGGTGGTGACCACCAGATCCCACTCGGACTCGTGCGCCAGGTAGTCCGGGGTGGTGTTCTGCGGGTTGGCGACGTCGTCCGGGCTGTAGTGCACGTGCAGCGCGGCCGGGATGTCGAGCAGCCTGCGCTGGTCCAGGTGCACCGACTTGAAGCCGAAGACCAGGTCGGGGCGGAGCTCGGCGCCCGCCCGCTCCAGCCGCTGGTGCACGCGGTCGACCGTCCACGGTGCGCGCTGCTCGTGCGACTTGGCGTAGAGCCAGGACGGCGAGAGCCGCGGCGGCAGCGTGGCCGCCGTCGAGTCGATCACCATCACCTCGTGCCCGAGGTGCCGGAATCCTTCGGCGAGCGAGCGGGCGTTGCTGCCGAGCCAGTCGTCGCCGACGAAGAGGATCTTCATCGCGTCCTTCTTTCCGCGCCGGCGGGCAGCGGCCCGCCCGCGGCACGTTCACGAACGATCAGCCCGCGCGTGCGGGCGAGATACCAGAGTGCTACGGCGAATTCGGCGGCCACGATGCCACCGACCAGGGTCCAGACGGAGTGTGTGCGCGCGGCGATCAGCAGCGCGACGCCCGCGATGCAGGTGCCGACGAGCGCGCCGATCAGCACGCCGATGGTGTCCTGCCGCACCGGCAGGATGGCAGTGGTGATGAAGGAGGTGATGGTGGTGGCGGGCAGGATCAGCACCTCGAGCCGCAGCACCGCCACCGCATCGGCGAACTGGTCGCCGAAGATCAGCGGCACCACGACCGGGGCGAGCAGCCAGAGCAGCGCGCTCGCCGCGCAGGCCAGCCCCACGCAGACGGTGAGCGCGCGCAGCGCGTCCGGCCAGAAGCGCTCGTCGCCGCCGCGCTTGGCCATCCGCGGCAGCAGCGCGAAGCCGATCGCGTCGAGCAGCGACTGCACCGCACGGACCAGCCGGTCCGACGCGGAGTACAGCCCGAGCGAGGCGGCGTCGAGCACCGAGCCGAACACCGTGGCCGAGCCCTGCCCGTAGCTGGTCACCAGCAGTCGCCCGGTGACCACCGGCGCGGCCGCGCGCAGCAGCGCGACGACCCCGCGCGGGCGGCCGGGCGGGCCGAACCCGCGCCAGGTGTCCCACCAGGTCAGCGCGACGCAGAGCACCGAGTTGCCGAGCAGGCAGAGCAGCGCGACCTCGGCGGTCGGGATGCGCGGCAGCACCAGGACGAGCAGCAGCAGGTACGCGATCCGCGCCACCGCCTGGTAGAGCGTGGAGGCCCCGAACCGGCCCTGCCCGATCAGCAGCCAGTCCTCGGACATGGACCAGACGCCGCCGATGAAGAGCCCGAGCGCGATCATCCGCAGGTACTCCGGCGCGCCGACAGCGAGCACGACCGCGAGCGCGAGCGTCACCGCGCCGAGGATGCCGCCGCGGATGACCAGGTAGGTACCGCGGGTGCGGTTGATCGACGCGGTCTGCTCGGCCGGGCTCCTGGTCTCGCTCGACTCCTGGACGCGGGCGGCCATGTACGAGGTGATTCCGAGGTCGACCAGCAGCGAACCGATGAAGTAGGAGGACATCCCGATCGCGAGCAGCCCGAGCCCCTCGGTGCCGAGCACCCTGGCCATGAGCGGCAGCGTCGCCACCGTCACCAGGTACTGGCCGTACTTGCCGAAGCTGACGTAGGCGATGTCGCGCGCGACCCCGAGCAGCTCGCGCACCCGCGACACCGGCTCCGCGGGCGGCGGCTTGACGATGATCGGGAGCTTCTGCGTCGGCCAGTCCATGAAGGCCGGCATGACCTCGGTCGGCGGGTCGTACTCCGGCATCCGCATGCCGTCGAGCGACACCGGGTAGTGCCGGTGCACGATCCGGATCGGGACGGTGTCCTCCGCGTAGCGGTTCACGGCGCGGCCACCGCCCTGCGGCCGGTGACCGTCGCCAGCAGCCCGGTGACCGCGGCCGCGGTGGCGTCGATCCCGAAGTCGCGGGAGCGCTCGACCGCCGCGGCGGCGAGCCGGGTGCGCAGCGCGGGGTCGGCGGCGAGGCGGTCCAGCGCGGCGGCGAGCGCGGCCGGATCGCCGGGCGGGACCAGGATGCCGTCCACCTCCGGCCGGACGATCTCGGTCGGGCCGCCGGCGTCGGCGGCGAGCACCGCGCACCCCGCGCGCATGGCCTCGACCACGACCTGGCCGAACGGCTCCGCGGTCACCGAGCAGTGCACGGCGATGTCGGCATCGGCCAGGTACGGCCCCGGATCGGCGACGTGCCCGGTGAACTCGACCGGGATCGGCAGCGCGGCGGCCAGCTCCTCGAGCCGGGCGCGGTACTCCTCCTCGTCGAAGAAGGCGCCGCCGACCAGGGTCACCGCGGCGGGGCGGTGCGCCGTCAGCGCGAGGGCGCGCAGCAGCACGTCCTGGCCCTTCCACGCGGCGAGCCTGCCCGCCATCACGATGCGCACGGCGTCGGCGGGGCGCTGCGGCACGCGCGGCGGCGGTGCGGATTCCTCGATGCCCGGGTATGCCACGACGGCGGGCCGGCGCCGGACGGCGAGGGTGCTCAGGGTGGCGCGGCTGTTGGCCACGACCCCGCGCGCGGCCCACCGGCCGAGCACCCGCAGCGCGACCGCGAGAACCCGGCCGAAGTAATCGGCGGAGATCCGGTCGTGCACCTGCCAGACCAGCGGGATTCCGGCCCGCCGCGCCGCTACCGCCCCCATCAGCAGCGCCTTGGTGCTCTGCGCGACCACCACATCGGCGTCCGCGCGGCGCAGTGTGTCCCCCAGTGCCAGGCCGAGCCGCACCAGCTCCAGTGCCCCACCGACCAGCCGCAGCGGCCCGGATCCGGCGATGGTCAGCGAGCGGCTGTCGAAGTCGTTGCGCTGCACGGTGACCGGGATGTCGCGGGCGCGCAGCAGCTCGACCAGCGGGCCGTCGGCGGTGAGCAGCGCCGACGGCCGCACGGCGGTGCCCGCGCGCAGCGCGGTGAGCAGCCGCAGGGTCGCCAGCTCGGCGCCCGACGGCGCGGCGGTGTGGGTCAGGAAGACGGCGTCGATCATCCGGCCAGCTCCCGGTAGAGCGCGACGTGCCGGTCGGCGGCTGCCGTCCAGGAGAAGGTCTCGGCGTGCGCGCGGCAGCGCTGCGCGTCGGGCAGCTTGCCGTCCAGCGCCGCCACCAGCCTGGCGGAGAGCGCCTCGGCGTCGCCCGCGGCCACGATCAGAGAATCGTCCAGCTCCCGCACGGAATCCGGCAGCCCGCCGCAGTCGGTGACCACCGGAGCGCGGCCGGCGGCGAGCGACTCCAGCGCGATCAGCCCGAACCCCTCCAGCGCCACCGACGGCACCACGGTGAGCGCCGCCTCGCCGTACAGCCCGGTCAGCTCGGCGTCGCTCACCCGGCCGGCGAACCGCACGCTCGCGCCCAGCGCCTCGGCCCGTGCGCGCAGCGCGGACTCGGCGGTGCCGGTGCCGACGATCACCAGCCGGGCGCCGGGGTGCGCGGCGAGCACGGCGGGCCAGCCGCGCAGCAGCACGTCGATCCCCATCCGGTGCTCCAGCCTGCGCACGCACAGCACCACCGGTTCGTCGCTCGCCGGTGCCGGGCGGAAGTGCGCCAGGTCGACGCCGGGCGGGATCACCGAGATCTTCTCCGGACGCACCCGGTAGTCGGCGACGAGCAGGTCGCGGAAGTGCCCGGAGAGCACGACGAACCGGTCCGCGCGCAGCGCGCGCACCCGCTCGAGCAGGTACTTGGCGCGGGTGGCCGCGGCGCCCTCGCCCGCCATCCGGCTCTCCGCCGCCCACGGGCCGTGGAAGTGCACGACCAGCGCGGCACCGCGCCGCGCGGGCGGGCCGTAGAGCGCGAAATGCCGGTCGAGCACGGCTTTTCCGGCCGGGCCGTCGGCGTAGGCGGTGCGGGCCCGGTGCAGCGTGGAGCCGCCGGTCGGCCCCCAGGAGCGGGCGCCCGCGGGCGCGGTACCGAAGGCCGCGGCGTCGACGGTGAGGTCGGCGCGGGCGGCGAGCGCGGTGTAGAGGTCGGTGAAGTAGCGGTTCAGCCCGCCGGGGGCGGAGCCGAACCACTCCGACCCGGTCATCTGCACCCGCGGTGCGGCGCCGGTCATGCCCGGCCCCCGCCGCGGGTGCGGATCAGGTGCCCGGTGCGCACCCGCAGCCGGTGCAGCGCCGCCTTCGCCAGCCGCAGGTCGCCGACGGCGACGTCGAGCGGGGAGAGCAGCCGGGGGCAGTCACGCGCGATGCGATGGTGGAAGCGCAGCATCTCGGTGAGCTTGCTCAGCGACGAGGTGCGGCTGGAGAGGTTGAAGGTCGAGTTCCGCCACGCCGCCGCCACCTCGGTGAAGCCGTAGAAGAGCCCGAACTGCCCGACCCGGGCGAACAGGTCGACGTCCATCGGGAAGACCAGGTCGCCGCGGAGCCCGCCGACTCGGTCGAAGTGCTCGCGCCGGAACATGGCGGCCGCGGTCGGGCCGAAGTCGGCGGGCCCGCGCCGGACGATGGTGCGGGCGAGTTCGCGCGGGCCGTGCACGCCGTCCAGCCCGGGCAGTCCGAGCCCGGTCTCCACCAGCGCGCCGCCCTCGTCGATCACCTGGAAACGCGAGGAGCTCAGCGCGAACGCCCGGTCCCGCATGACCTCGAGCTGGGTGGCCAGCGAGCCGGGCAGCAGGATGTCGTCGGCGCAGACCACCTTGACCAGCTCGCCGGTGGAGAGCTCGATGACCCGGTTCCAGTTGTCGCCGATGCGCAGCGTGCTGTCGTTGCGCTCGACGCGCACGCGCGGGTCGGCGAAGGACGCGGCGATCTCGCCGGTCTCGTCGGTGCTCGCGTTGTCGAGGACGAGCAGTTCGAATTCGACGTCCTGGCTCAGGATCGAGCGCATCGTCGGTTCCAGGGTCCGTCCCGCCTGGTAGGCGGGGACACAGACCGAAAGGCTGACCATGTCCCCTCCTATAAACGGGATAAAAATGAATTCAGCAACATGTCGGCAATATGGCGGGAAATATCGGTTCGGCCGGATACGGCTCGAATCGGATGGACCGAAGACAGGTCCCGTGGTCTTTCATACCGCCCTCATTACGTGCAGCTCCGAATTCTCGAATGTTCAATTCGGCGGAGCAATGGTCAAGCTATCCTGATTCGGCAATCCGGGGAACCCCGGATTGCCGCCAGTGGGCGACCTCACAGCGCCGCACCGCCCCCTGTGCGCGTCAGCGGATCGGCGGCTCCCCGTTGCTCGAGGCCGGCTCGCCGACGAGCCAGCGCCCGGTCAGCTCGGGATACCGGTCGGAGACCTCGGCCAGCAGGTCGGGCACGGTCAGCAACACCCGGTCCGGGTGCGCGGCGACCAGCTCGGCGGGCGCGATGATCGGCACGTCGGTGCCCGGCATCCGTCTGCCCTGCTTGGCGGGCGAGGCGTCGGCCACCCCGGCCACCAGCTCCCGCCGGACCCCGGCCCGGCAGAACAGCGCCACCGCGCGGGACGCGGCGCCGTAGGCGTACACCCGCGAACCGCGGGCCGCCTCCAGTTCCAGTGCGGCGCGCAGGGTCTCGCTCTGCCGGTCGGCCGCGCGCTGCAGCCCGCCGACGAATGCCGGATCCGCCGAGCCCGCCTCGCGGGCGAGGACCCGCCGCACCGCCGCGTCCGGCTCGGCCGGGCCGTGCACCGCGGCGATCAGCACCGTGCCGCCGTACAGCCCGAAATCCCAGGCCGTGACGACCGACATCCCGGCCGCGCCGAGCATGGCGCGGAGCACCGCCAGGCTGTAGTAGGCGAAATGACCGTGCCGCAACGCATTCCACTGTTCTCCCGCGACGATGGTGTGCACGGGATGGTACTGCACCAGCAACACCCCGCCGGGCGCGGTGGCCTGCGCGCGCTCGGCGACGGCGGCGCGCTGGTCACGCTCGTGCATGAGCCCGAAACAGTCGAGCACCACGTCGGCGGGGGCGCTCGCGGGCGCGAAGCCGCGCGCGGCCAGCAACTCCAGCCAGCTGCCGCCGTGCGGGCTGCCGAACTCGCGCACGGTGCGCCCGCGCAGCAGCCCCGCCGCGGCGGCCAGCGCGACCGCCTCGGCGGCCTGCTCGCGCAGTGCCCGCGGCTCGACGCCGCGCGGCTCGGCGGTCTCGGTGTCGTCCGCGGCGAGCTGGGCCAGCCCGCAGGCCGCGCAGAGCGCCATGGCCAGCGGGTGCGCCGCCTCGTCGGCGCGCACCGGCTCGTCCGCGGGCGGGAAGTGGTCGGCGGCAGGCATCCGGCCCAGGTCGAGTACCCGGGTCAGCACGGCGCTCCCGCACGCCAGGCAGCTCATGGCACGATCACCCGGTGCGTATCGAGCGGACCGAGCTCTCCGGCGTCCTCCTGCTGACCCCGAAGCCCTTCCACGACGAGCGGGGCTTCTTCACCCGCACCTTCGACGCCGAACTCTTCGACGCCGAGGTGGGCGCGGGCGTGAGCGCGACGTTCGCGCAGGACTCGCAGTCCCGCTCGGTGCGCGGCGTCGTCCGCGGGCTGCACGGGCGGCGCGGCCGCGGCGAGGCCAAGCTGGTGCGCTGCGCGCACGGCGCGGTGCACGACATCCTGGTCGACATCCGGCCGGACTCCCCCACCTTCGGCCGCAGCCGGGCATTCCTGCTCGACGACAGCGGCTTCCGGCACCTCTACGTGCCGCCCGGCTTCCTGCACGGCTTCCAGGCGCTGACCGAGACCGCCGATGTCTGCTACCGCATCGACCGCCCGCACGACCCCGGCGAGGACCTCGCGGTGGCGCACGACGACCCCGACCTCGCGCTGACCTGGCCGCAGCCGGTCACCGTGGTCTCCCCCCGGGACCGGGCGGCGGGCAGCTGGCGCGAGCTGCTGGCCGCCGAGCGGCTCACGCATCGGTTCTGACCCGGCGCAGCTCGGCGTCGATCAGCCCGCGCTCGCCGAGCGCGCGCAGCGTCGCCAGCCGGACGAAGGTGGAGCCGAAGGCGTCGGCGGTCAGCCCGCGGTCGCGGTACTCGCGGTAGAGCTGGGCGGCGCCGTCCGGAATGCTCCAGCGTGCCTCGAAGCCGAGGTCGCGCCGGGCGGCGGCGAAATCGACCCGGTACGAGCGCGGGTCGGCGCCGGATTCCCCGGTGATGACGACTTCGGCGCCGGGAACCACGTCGGCCACCGCGTTCGCGATCTCGGCCACCGTGCGGTTGTTCCGCTCGGTGCCGATGTTGTAGGCACGGCAATGAATGGCCTCGACCGGGGCCTCCAGGCACACCGCGAACGCCTCCGCGATGTCCTCGGCGTGCACCAGCGGCCGCCACGGGGTGCCGTCCGAGAGCACCTTGACCACGCCGCTCAGCACCGCATGGCCGACCAGGTTGTTGAGCACGATGTCGGCGCGCAGCCGGGGCGAGAAGCCGAAGGCGGTGGCATTGCGCAGGAAGACCGGCGCGAAGCCGTCGTCGGCGATGGCGGCGACGTCGTCCTCGACCCGCACCTTGCTCTCCGCGTACGGGGTGAGCGGGCGCAGCGGCGCCGACTCGTCGACCAGGCCGTCCCCGGCCGAGCCGTAGACCGAGCAGGTGGAGGCGTAGAGGAAGCGGCGCACGCCCGCCTCCTTGGCCAGCCGGGCCAGCCGCACCGAGGCGTGGTGGTTGATGTCGTGCGTGATCTCCGGGACCAGCGCGCCCAGCGGGTCGTTGGAGAGCGCGGCCAGGTGGATCACCGCGTCGAAACCGGCCAGCTGCGCGGCGGTGACGTCGCGCAGGTCGACCGGGATGCCGGGCGGGTCCTGCGGCGCCGCGCCGAGCACGCAGTCGGCGAAGTATCCGGTGTCCAGGCCGGTCACCTCGTGCCCTCCGGCCTGCAGCAGCGGCACCATCACGGTGCCGAGGTACCCCTGGTGCCCGGTGACGAGAACCCGCATCGCCCTACCCACTTCCCACATCGAGCACGATCTTGTCCAGCAGAAAACCTTCGGCGTACGGCGCATAGCACTGCACCCCGCGCAGCCTCGCCAGCCCCAGGAACAACTCGGTGTCGAACCAGTGCCGCTGTGCCTGCGAGGGGTAGTGCCGCGCCAGCAGCGCCGCCTTCTCGGCGGCCACCTCCGGCGCGACCGGATGCAGCGCCGTCGGGCGCGGAGTATCCGTCTCCCACTTGGGGATCTCGTAACCGAGCACCAGATGGTTACGGAACTCGGTCGGCACCAGCTCGGCAAGGGTCCGGTGGTCCTGGTGCGCGTCGCCGCGGTGCGGCGCGAAGACCAGCTCCGGCTCGGTGCTCCGGCGGAACGCGGCCAGCGCGTCCTTCACCCGGGCCCAGTGCGCGGGCACCCGCCCGTCCGGCACGTCGAGCACGGTCAGCGTCAGATCGGCGCCGGGGCAGAACGATTCGAGCGCGGCGCGCTCCTCGGCTTCGCGTGCCGTGCCGCCGCCGGAGAGGACGAGCGCGCGCACCCGGAGCCCGGGGTGGGCGCGCGCCAGCGTCAGCAGCGTCGCACCGGCGCCGATCGCGATGTCGTCGCAGTGCGCGCCGAGCAGCGCGATCTCGGTGAGCCGCGCGGGTACCAGCGCGATCACGACGCCGGACGCTCCCAGACCATCCAGGGCCGGTCGCCGCGGTGGTACCCGGTGTCCAGCTCGGCGCGCTCCTTGAAGGTGTCGGCCGGCTTCCAGAAGCCGAAGTGCTGGTAGCCGAAGAGCCTGCCCTGGGAGGCCAGCGCGCCGCAGGCGTCCTCGACCAGGTCGCCGCCGGCGGGCAGGTGGTCGAAGATCTCCTGGGTGAGCACGAAGTAGCCGCCGTTCTCCCAGATCGGCAGCTTGGCCACCGGGGTGATCTGCTTGACCTCGCCGTTCGGCAGCACGTCCACGCAGTGGAACGACGACTGCGGCGGCACGATCAGCATCGAGGCCGCCGCGCCCGACTGCTCGAAGCGCCCGACGACCTCGTCCAGCGGGGCGTCGGTGAGTACGTCGGAGTAGTTGGCCAGGAACATCTCGTCGCCGTCCAGGTGCGTGCGCACCCGGCGCAGCCGCTCCCCGATCGCCGACTCCAGCCCGGTGTCGACGAAGGTGATGGTCCAGTCCGCGATGTCGGAGTCGAGCAGCTCGACCTCGCCGCCGCGGATGACGAAGTCGTTCGACATCGTCTCCTGGTAGCTCAGGAAGAAGTTCTTGATGTGGTGCGCGCCGTAGCCGAGGCAGAGGATGAACTCGGTGTGGCCGTAGTGCGCGTAGTACCGCATGACGTGCCAGATCAGCGGCCGCGGCCCGACCATCTGCATGGGCTTGGGGACCATGTCGTTGTCGCTGTTGCGCATGCGCATGCCGTAGCCGCCACAGAACAGAACGACCTTCATCGGGTGCCGACCTCCGTGTCAACCGGATCGACCACGCGCACGGTCGGCAGCGGGAAGACCAGCCGGCCGCCCCACTGGCCGATGTGCCGCAACTGCGCGGTCAGCTCCGTCTCGAGATTCCAGGGCAGGACGACGACCACGTCGGGCCGGTCCTCGTCGATCCGCTCGGGCGAGTGGATCGGGATGCGGGTCCCCGGGGTGAATTTCCCGTGCTTGTAGGGGTTGCGATCGACCGTGTAGGCCAGCAGATCGGGGCGGATCCCGCACCAGTTGAGCAGCGTGTTCCCCTTGCCCGGGGCGCCGTAGCCGACCACCGTCCGGCCCGCGGCCCGCTCGTCGAGCAGGAAGCGGAGCAGGTCGTGGCGGACCTCCTCGGCCCTGGTACGCAGCACGGTGTAGCCCGCGACGGTGTGCAGCCCGGCCGCGGCCTCCAGCGCGAGCAGCTCGGCGACCCGCTCGGTCGGCTCGGCCACCGCCTCCGGGCGGGCCCAGATCCGCAGCGAACCGCCGTGCGTCGGCAGCAGCTCGACGTCGGCCACCGCGAGGCCGGCCACCGCGAGCGCGCGCTGCGCCGCGAGCAGCGTGTAGTACTGGAAATGCTCGTGATAGATGGTGTCGAATTGGCCGTAGCGGACCAGATTCAGCGCGTGGTGCACCTCGATCGAGATCCAGCCGTCGTCGGCGACCAGTCCGCGGAGCGCGTGGGTGAAACCGCGCAGGTCCGGAATATGGGCGTAGACATTGTTCGCCACCACCAGATCGGCCGGGCCGTGTTCGGCCCTGACCTTTTCGGCCAGCTCTTCGTCCAGGAATGCGGTCAGCGTCGGCACACCGGCCTCGCGGGCGGCCGCGCCGACATTCACCGACGGCTCGATTCCCAGGCAGGGCACGCCCGCCGCGACCACATTGCGCAGCAGATAACCGTCGTTGCTCGCCACCTCGACCACGAAGGAATCGCCGGTCAGGCCGAGCCGGAGCACCGCGTCCTCGACGAAGGTCTTCGCGTGCCGCACCCAGCTGTCCGAGTACGAGGAGAAATACGCGTACTCGGTGAAGGTCTCCTCCGGGGTGATCAGCGCCGGAATCTGCAGCAGCAGGCATTCCTCGCAGACCCGCAGGTGCAGGGGGTACGTGGGCTCGGGCAGATCGAGCTCGGCGGCGGACAGGAACTTCTCACAGGGGGGTGTGGCTCCCAGGTCGACCACACTGGTCAAGCTGAGCGAATCACACAGACGACAACGCACACGGGCTCCACATCGAAACAACAATCCCGCCGGCGGCGCCCCGCAGCCCGAGAAGTCACTTCTCTACCGACCGGGACAAAAAGTAGCATCACCGTGCGCCCCGCGCGACCCGAAGACTGACCGATTCCGCCCCGAAATCCCCGAACAGCTTGTTTCGAGTTACCGGGCCCGGCGAGCGGTGTCCGGGATCACCGGGGGCGGAGCGCATCCCGGCCCGCCTGCGAATTTCCGTACGCGCGTACCGGCTCACCTCATACCGATCAGTATGCGGCTGTGACCTGGCTCCTACGGGTTGTGCCCGGCGATCATCGGGGGCAATATCTTCGCAACAGATCGGCCCGGTTTCGATTCGCACCGTCGCGACGCCGCCGGACGGGCTGGGTCCTCTGAATTCTTCGTTTTCCTACGGTTGCGAAGAATTAGCGCTTCAAGCTTCAAGCAGGTTGTTTCACACATGGTTCTCGAGCTCACCGGCACCGGCGGTGCCGTCGACCTGCGCCACCTCTCCGCCCGCCCCGGCGAGCGGGACCGCTGGCGCCTCGGCTACGTCAGACGGCTCGTCGTCACCGACATGCTGGCCATCGCCGCGGGAACGCTGCTGGCCCAGCTGGTCGATGTGGATTTCACGGCAGCGCGCCCGCTGGCCTGGGCGCCGGACTTCGGCGCCGCCGCGATCGGGCTCTCGGCCGCCGTCTTCGTCGCCTGGTCGATCGCGCTCGGCTGGAAGGACACTCGCTTCCACCGCACCGTCGGCAGCGGGAACGAGGAGTACCGGCGGTTGCTGTCGGTGACGCTGCACCTGTTCGGCGCGCTCGCGATCGGTTCCTTCGTGCTGCGCGCCGACGCCGCGCACGACTACCTCGCGGTGGCGCTGCCGGTGGGGCTGGCCGGGCTGGTCGGCACCCGCGCCGCCTGGCGCAGGCGCGCCGCCAGGCACCGCGCGCTCGGCCGGTACCGGCACTCGGTGCTCGTCGTCGGCGGGCCGGAGTCGGCGCGTGCCATCGCGCACAACTTCGACCGCAACCACATGTACGGCTACCACGTCGTCGGGGTCTGCACCGCGGCCGGGCCGAACCCCGACGAGCCCGGCTCGATCACGGTCGGCGGGCGGGAGATCCCGATCGTCGGCGACGACCGCTCGGTGATCAGGGCGGCGCGGCGCACCGGCGCCGACACCGTCGTCGTGATGGCGACCGACCGGCTCGGCCCGCGCGACATCCGGCACCTGGCCTGGGATCTCGACGCCTTCGGCGCGGAGCTGATCGTCGCGGCCGGGATCATGGACGTCTCCGGCACCAGGATGTCGAGCCAGGTGCTGGCAGGCATGCCGATGCTGCACATCGAGCGCCCGCAATACGACCGCGCGCTCTCGCTGCGCAAGGCGATCTTCGACTTCTGCTTCTCGATGCTGGTGCTGCTCGCGATCTCGCCGATCCTGCTGCTGATCGCCGCGGCGGTGAAGTTCACCAGCCACGGCCCGATCTTCTACCTCTCCGAGCGGATCGGCATGGACGGCCGGCCGTTCCGGATGATCAAGTTCCGCAGCATGTACGTGCACGCGGACAAACACGTGCACACGCTGATCTCGGAGAACGGCGGGAATCCGCTCTTTTTCAAGATCAAGAACGATCCGCGGGTCACCCCCGTCGGGCGGTTCCTGCGCAAATACAGCCTGGACGAGCTGCCGCAGTTCTTCAATGTGCTGCGCCGGGAGATGAGCGTGGTCGGGCCGCGCCCGCAGGTACGCCGCGAGGTGCACTCCTACGACGGCGTCATGCGGCGCCGGCTGCTGGTGCGGCCGGGTGTCACCGGGCTGTGGCAGGTCAGCGGGCGTTCGGACCTCTCCCCCGAGGAATCGGTGGAGCTGGACATCTCCTACGTGGAGAACTGGTCCATGGTGCTCGATCTCTGGATCATCACCCGCACGCTGCGGGCGGTCGCCGAGGGCGAGGGCGCGTACTGACCCGATCCCGCCGCACCGTCGGGGGGCGGCGGGGTCGTTCTTCGCGGGCCGGCGAGTGTCGCACACCTTCCCGGGCGCGGCCGGGCACCTTCGCAGGTGCCGGGTTCGCGGCTCGCGCGCCGCGGCGCTCGGGGGTGCGGTTCGCACCGGGGCGGCAGCGGTGCGCGAGCGGCAGGCACCCTAGGCTGCGTCCCATGCGTTCGCTCGTCCTCGCTGCCGTCGCCTGCCTGCTGGCCGCGCCGGGGGTGGCGCATGCCTGGCCGTCGGGCTCGCCGCAGCACCCGTTCCTCGGCCCGGCCGGCTCGGCGACCATGCACGGTGATGCCGAATCCTCCGACACCACACCGTATCCCGGCCCCGGCACCCGGCCGCTCACGGTGCGCGCGGACCCGCTGGCCGCCGCCTGCCCGACGCTGCTGCAGGGCCGCGACGGGCTGGTGGTCGCGCTCTGCACGAGTATCGCCGGGCAGGTGCCGACGGTGCACCTGCTCGACCCCGAGCACGGCTCGCTGGCCGCGCTCCCGCTGGCGAAGGGCAGCCTGCTCGGCGGGGTGTACGCCTACCTGGACCAGGACGACCGGCTCGTGGCGGTGGACGGCGATCGCGCGCTGGTCCGGGTGGCGCACCGCCGCGACGCCGACGGCCGCCGGCGGCTGGAGATCGCAGAGCGCACCGACCTCTCCGCCGCGATTCCGCTGGGCGACAGCGTGACCGGGCTGGTGCCGGACTGGTCAGGGAATGTCTGGTTCGCCACCGGGAAGGGCGTCGTCGGGGTACTCACACCGGCGGGCCGCACCGGTGCCGTCCAGCTCGGCGAGCAGGTCGCGAACAGTATCTCGGCGGCGCCGGACGGCCACGTCGCGGTGGCGACCACGCACGCGCTCTACGAGCTGACCGCCGCCGACGGGGTGCCACGGATCGCGTGGCGCGCGCCGTACGATCGGGGCTCCGCCCGCAAGCCGGGGCAGCTCAGCCACGGAACCGGCTCCACGCCGACCTATTTCGGCCCCGGGACCGGCGCCGAGTACCTGACCGTCGTCGACAATGCCGACGGCGGTGTGCGGGTACTCGTTTTCCGCTCCGGCACCGGCGAGATGGTCTGCGCGCAGCCGGTGCTGACCGCGGGCGGGCCGGGCAGCGAGAATTCGCCGATCGGGGCGGGGCGCTCGGTCTTCGTCGCCGGAACGTACGGGTACCCGTACCCCGCCGTTCCCGGGGACGCCGGACCGGCGCTGCCGGCCTCCGCGCCCTTCACCGGCGGCATGACCCGGGTCGACATCGACGAAGCGGGGTGTCACACGGTGTGGGACAGCGGGATTCGCAGCGCGGCGGTACCGCACCTGTCCACCGCCGACGGCCTGCTCTACACCCTCACCCGGCACGGGCCGGATACCGCCACCCCGGCCGATGGCTTCTCGGTCACGGTGCTGGATCCGGCCACCGGCGCGGTGCTCGCGGACTCTCCCGCGCCGGGGACGGTGATGAACGACCCGCTGCAGATGTCGCCGCTGATCCTGCCGGACGGACGCATGCTGCAGGGCACGATCACGGGGGTCCTGCGGATCGGCTGAGCGAGCCCACCGCGCACGCCCGGTGCCGCGTGCACCGGTTCACCCGATGGTCGCGTGCATCTCCCACACGATCACCTCGGCCTCGCCGGAGGCGCTCAACCGCTGCCCGCCCGCGCCGGTGAACCGCACCGAGTCGCCCTCGGCCAGCGGCCCCGTCCCCTCCAGCTCGACCGCGCCGCGCGCGACGAACAGGTGCAGGAACGGCGCGTCCGGCAGCGTGATCGGCGCGTCCCCCGCGCCGAGCCGCGCCACGTGCATGGTGGCGTACTTGTTCGCGATCCGGATGGCGGAGTGGCCGGCGTACTCCTTCATCCCCGAGGCCACCGGTACCAGCCCGCCGGAGAGCAGCGCGTCGTCGATCTCCAGCTGCTCGTAGCCGGGGGTGATCCCGGACTCGTCCGGCAGCACCCACATCTGCACGAAGTGCACCGGCTCGTCGTGCTGCTGCGCGAACGACCCGGTCGCGCCGGAGAACCGCCAGGAGTCGTTCTTCTCCGAGTGCAGGATGCCGGTGCCCGCGCTCATCCGCTGCGCCAGGCCGGGGTAGATCACCCCGGAGTGGCCGGTGGAGTCCTGGTGCACCAGGGAACCGCGGAGCACCCAGGTGACGATCTCCATGTCCCGGTGCGGGTGCGTGTCGAAGCCCATGCCCGGCGTGACGATGTCGTCGTTGTTCACCAGCAGCAGGCCGTGGTGGGTGTTCGCCGGGTCGTAGTGCTGCCCGAAGGAGAAGGAGTGCTTGGAGTCGAGCCAGCCGATCCGGGTCTTCAGCCGGTCGCCTGCGCGGCGGACGTCGATCTGCGGGGTGGTGGGAGCGGACACGGTGCCTCGATTCCGAGTTCGTTGCTTTGTCAACTACTTGCACAGTACTCGGTATCGTTGCCTTGTCAACCACTGCGCGTACGCTGGAGGACGTGAACGCGACACGGTGGCTCGACACCGACGAGAACGAGCTCTGGCGGGCCTACCTCGACGCGACCCGCCTGCTCTTCCGCGACCTCGACAGACAACTGACCACCGACGCGGGCATCGCCTTCGCCGACTACGAGATCCTGGTCCTGCTCGCCGAGGCCCCCGACCGGCGGCTGCGCATGAGCGCGCTCGCCGACGCCAGCAGCACCAGCCGCAGCGGCATCACCCGCGCCGTCACCCGGCTCGAGCACTCCGGCCGGGTCCGCCGCGCCGACTGCGAATCCGACCGCCGCGGCGCCTGGGCCGAGCTCACCGACACCGGCGCCGCCGAACTCGCCGCCGCGAGCCCCGGGCACGTCGCCGCCGTCCGCGAAACGCTCCTCGACCGCATCGACCCCGCCGACATCCCCGCCCTCACCCGCGCCTTCCGCGCCGTGCGCGATCATGCCAAGGTGACTTCCGACCAGCAGCCGGGCGCCCGACATGAGTGACCGTATTCAGATCGACGAGCAGAGCCCGGCTGTCTACAAGACGCAGGTGGGGGTCGCGTTCGCGGCCAAGCAGGCGGCGAAGCGGGCGGGGCTGGATCGGCACCTGGTCGAGCTGGTGAACGTGCGGATCTCCCAGCTGAACGGGTGTGCGCGCTGCTTGGACGTGCATACGAGAGCCGCGCGCGAGGCGGGCGAGACCGAGCAGCGGCTGCACGTGCTGTCGGCCTGGCGGGAGGCGGCGATCTACACCGAGCGGGAGCGCGCGGCGCTCACCCTGGCCGAGGCCGTGACGACGCTACCGCCGCACGACGAGCAGGAGCGCGCCTACGCGGCGGCCCGCGAGCACCTCGACGACGACCAGTTCGCCGCCGTCGCCTGGATCGCCATCGCGATCAACGCGTTCAACCGGATCTCCATCGTGAGCGGGCACGAGGTGCATCAGCGGTGATCATCCGCGCGACCTTTCGATTCGGCCGCGACCAGGACGTAGGAGAAGCACCGGACTCGCGGTAGCCAGAGGTGCAGGGTGGAGAGATCCGCGAGGGCAACAAGGGCGGAGAGGCGCAGCATCCCCCGATGCAGGTGGATCCAGTGTGGCACCTGTCCCGCCGAACAGTCTCCGGCCACCCGCGTAGCCCATCCGGTCTCCGTTCTGCGGGGCTCCAGATCGGCGACGAAGTCGGTCCACACCGTATCGGCCCCCCGGTGTGCGAGGCCACCGCGGATCTCACCGCCCACATCGGGCCGGGTGTCGAGCACCGCCCCCAGCAGCCGTGCGTGCGCGGTGAGCAGGGCGAGAAGCAGGATTACGGCTTGGTACTCCCCCGGGTCACCGTCGAGGCCGAGGAAGCGCGAGGCCGGGGAGAGGTCGCGGGTGGACCGAATCATGCGGTAGAGGTTGACCAGCCGCTTCGCCTCCCTGGGTGTCCCGATCAGTGATTCCATCGCCGCCAAGAGCGCGATCTCCGGTTCGGTGAGCGGCTCCGGCGGGACGCTCGCCGTTCGCGCCGGATCGAGGTCCGCGCCCGCCTCGATCGTGATTCGCTCCGCGTCGACAACGCCCTCCGGCACTTCGGACACGGCATCGGGCAACTCCGGCGCAGGGTCGGCGACGGAAACCGCGCGCCCGCCGTCCGCACCGAACGACCGAAGCAGCCGCTCCACGCTCCCCGAAGGCATGCCGGGCAGGATCAAGGGAATGTTGAGGATCTTCTCCAGGTAGTCCTCCGGAGTATGCCGGTCGGACCCCGCGTCCTCGGTCACGGATTCATGCAGGAGGTTCGCGTACTCGCTGCGCAGGGAGTGCATCAGCCAGCGGGGATCCACGCCGACCACCACGACGAAGAGCTCGAACGCCAGCAGCAGATGCACCGCTTGCAGGACGTCGACCACCTGATCCGGGCGGCAGCGGTCGAGATCGTCGATGTAGAGCACGATGCGATCGGCGGGCTGCCAGGGCGCGCCGGAATCCCCGGGATTCGTCCGCCATTCCTGCATCAGCTCCACCAGTTGCTGGAGGTCCTTGCGAATGGTCGAGGCAAGCCCCAGGTTGCGGGTGTAGGAATCGCTGCGCGCGCGTTCAGCGAGAAAGGTGTAGAGCCTCCGGCCCGGGGTGAGCTGGGCCAGCTGACCGCCGAGCTCCCCTACCTGGGCTATGACCTCCTCGAGCTGCGCCTGGGCGACTCGGTGGTCGGCCTCGGCCTTCCGCAGCTCCGCGAGCTTCGCCGCGACCTCCGGGTCGTCGCCGGTGGCCGCGGCCGCCCCTGCCCGCACCTCCTCGGTCATCGCGCGGAGTTCGCGCAGGCTGCTGTGCGCGCGGGTCAGCCGGCTGTAGCCCGCGCCGCCGGTGACCAGGGTGACAACTCCGAACAGGGCGACCACCCATTCGCGCACCTGCGGGATGAGCAGTGCGGCGGCGGTGGCGATCATCGCGATCGCCGCGACGGACAACGCGATCCGTCCGACGCGATCGGCGCCGGTTCTGCGCAAGGCATCCGCCTCACCCAGGGTTCCACGCAACTCGGCCGTGAAGAGCTTCGCCTGCTCCACCCGGTCAGCGACCCCGAGCCCGCGCCAGACTCCGTCCATCCGCCGCCCGAAGGTGGGCGAGGCCAGCAGCGCGGTGACCACATTCCGGCCGGCCACCTGACGATGCGCCATGGCCGCGTCGACCTCGGCCTCCAGCTCGGCGGCGGCCACCCGCGCCTGCGCGGTCGCGAACTCGAGTTGCGCACGCTGATCGGTCTTCCTCGCGAACTCAACGCGGAGGCGTTCGGCCTCGCCCGGTGCCGACGGTGATTCCGCCAGCTGCCGGAAGATCTCGTCGCCGAGGCTGGCCCACAGGTTGGAATCCGAGTAATGCCAGGCATTAAACCCGATCTGCACGATTCGCTCGCAGTAGCGGTCGGTATCCGAACCACTCAGTGCCTCGATCTGCCCGCGCAGCAGCCCCATGAAATAGCTCTTGCCGGAGCCCCACTCGCCGAAGATACCGACGGACAACGGCAGTGGTGTCTGCTGTTCCGCGATCACGGTGGCGAGCATGGCGGCATACGGGCTCATTCCGAGACGGTCTTCGTGCAGTGCTATTCCGATGGTGGGATCCACGTAGTCCCTCGACACACCACCCGCGAGGTCGACGGGCGTTGGCCCGGGTTCGACCGGACCTGTGTCGTTCACCGTCGGCGCGGGGTTCCAGGCGAACGATCGGGATCGCGCCGTCGACCGGAAATCATCGGCGATCCGAGCAGCTACGTCCGCTTCCTGACAAAGGAAGTCGACGCTGATCAAAGCGTCATTGGCGGGCGAGTTCAGCGCTTCCAGGACAACCGGGACGACGATTGCGGAGATCGGCGCCATCGGAGTTCCCAGGTTACCGGTGGCCAACAGCGGTATCGCCAGCCGACGAGCCCCGTTCCGGACCGCCAGCCTGATGGCGCTGTCGGTCGCCGACTCGATGGCCGCAGTGCTGACCGAATACCCCGAGTTCACATCGTGCGGCGTCGCCAGGATCAGCCGCCGGAGTGCAGAGGTTCCCGAGTCGGCTACCGAAATCTTCAGGAGCCCCGGCCGCTCCGGTGTGATCGCACCGAAGTCGATCGAGAACCAGGCGGCGTCCGGAAACTGTCGGCGAATGGCCGACGCGAGCCCGCCCAGCCCCGTGCCGACCGAGGCCACGATGGTGTCGAAGGGCAGGACCCACGGCGTGCTGGTCCGGGCGATGCCGCAGCGGATGCTTCCGATCGTTCCGAGTTCGGTCCGCGAGGTCCGCTCGCTCCCGGTCATCCGCTGCCCGGCAACCGCACGATCGACCACGCCATCCGCTCCCCCGGTGCGTCCGGTCGGACGCGGGATATCGCCCGCTGCCGCCGGTTCACTGCTGATATGGCGGACAGGCTACCCCGGGACACAGTGGCTCCGTTGTCCATCGAACGCAGGACAGCAGGTGCCGCGCTACCGCGTATCCGGGTCGGCGGGGACCGTGATCGCCAGCGCCACCGGGACGAGCAGGTCGACCAGGTCGGCGACGGGCGGGCGCGGATCCATGAGCAGCCACTCGTGCGCGACGCCGTTGACCGCGCCGATCAGAGCGCCCGCGGCGAGCATGGGTTCGCCGCGGACGTGCGCGCCGGGGCCGGCGATCGGCCCGACGGCCATCTCGATGAGCAGGCTCCACCCGTGCCGCCGCTGGCGGCGGTGCTGCTCCATGCGCTCGCTGACCCCGACCACCTCGAGGAAGGCGACCTTGGCGCGGTGGGGGTCGGCGTCGATGGAGCCGAGGTAGGCGGTGAAGGCGGCGGTGAGGCCTGCCCGCGGTTCGGTGTCGGCGCCGAGGCGGGAGAGCGCGGTGCCGACGGCGGCGGCGGCCTCGTCCTGGATCCGGTCGTAGGCGGCCACCAGGACGTCCTCGCGGGTCTCGAACTCCTCGTAGAACTGGCGCTTGGAGAGCCCGGCGGCGGTACAGACGTCGGCGAGCGAGCAGTGCGAGTACCCGCGTTCAGCGAACAACCTGGTCGCCGCTGCGATGAAGCGAGCGCGCCGCTCCTGCTTGCGCTCGGAGATCGCGCGACCGCCGTACTGCCTGCCGGTGGTTGTCACGACCCTCACTGTATCGGCCGATCGGGGCCCATTTCCGGTGCGGGGCCCGCCGTGGCAGCACTGTGTCGCCGAGACGGCACCTCCGGCGATCGCCTGCTCGATGTACGTCGATATCGTCCTGACGGTCGCGACGTGCCGCACCCGGCTCGATCGAATCCGCTGCGCGGGAGGGCAACAGGACGGCGGCATCGACCAGCCGCGACTGCTGAGCGATTGCCCACCTGCCACCCTTCGGTGATACCGATGCTGGCGTCGGCACTGCGCGCGCTCCGTCTTCGCCGAAATTCCCATCGCAGGCGACTTCCGGGCTCCCCGCTCGACGGCGCTGCGCGACATCGTCGGTCGGGTCGAGGGGCGGGCACCGGCTCGTCCTCGGCACCCCCGCCGAGGTGGCGGAGCAGATCCTGGACCGGTGGCGGGAAGGGGTCGGCGACGGTGCGCGCCCGCTTCGGGTTGCCCGAAGTCGCGGTCCCGGTGACGACCGGCGGGGCAGCGGACTGGTGGCGCCCAAGGATCCGGGCCGCCCGACGCGGCGCACCGGGGGGGGCCGACGGCTCCCGAGCCCCGCCGCCTAGAGCCGCTCCGCCGCGAAACCAGCGGCGGCGGTGACGGCTTCGCCGTAGCGGGTGTGCGCCCCGTATCCGGCGTCGGGGGGCAGGGCGGACGCCGGGTTGCAGACCGGGTCCTGCGCCGCGCAGTACTGCGCGGTGCGCGCGGCGTAGGGCTCCGGGATGGCGGTGTTGTAGACGTGGACCGGGCTGGCGAACAGCAGCAGGGCGGCGATCCGCGGGGCGAGCGCGGGCGGGATGACGGCGGTGGCCGGGAAGTCGTCGCTGCCCATGCCGAGCGCGTTGGAGAGCACCTCGGCTCCCTGCGAGTACCCAGCGAGCACGAACCGCGTTGCCGGGCACTCGACGGTCCGGACGACCAGGTGCGCGACGAGGTCGACGGCGCCGATCACGCGCGAGCGCGGGCCGGTGGTGTCGGCGGGGTAGGACACGTTGTAGAGGGTCCAGTTCAGCTCCGGGCGGGCGGCGCGGACGGCGGCGTCCAGCGGGCGCCCGACCGTCGGGTCGTCCACCGACGCCCAGCTCTCGGCGACCGGCCTCGAGTAGTCGGTGCCGCGCGCCATGACCAGCTCGGCGTCGCCGCAGCCGGGCGCCGCCGCGGCCACCGGGGCAGTGAGCGCGGCTCCGGTGCTGGTCAGGACGGCTGCCAGCAGGGCGGCGCCGGTCGTCGTCGGGGTCATCGCACCTCCGTGTCGGGTGTTGTAGTGGTCGGCGATCTTCGACGCGGACCACGTGGCGGCGCCCGGATCGCGGCGACCGCGGGCGATACCGTCGGTTGCGCGAGCCGTCAGTAGTCGGGGCTGCGCAGCAGCCCGGCGGGATCGGCGCGCTCGGTGACGAGCGGGCGGTGGATCCGCTCGGTCCACTCCTCCTTCGGCACGGGGGCCAGCCCGATCGAGACCGCGCCGTCCCTGACGCCGAAGGCGCGGGTGACGGCGGCGGTGATGTCGGCGTCCAGCCGCGCGCGGGCGGCGGCGTCGAGGTCGGCGGGGAAGTGGCTGATCTCCACGTGCGGCATGGGCGGACCGGCTTCCTGTCGGGGCCGCCCACGGGGGCGAGCGCTCACGGTGCAGCCTGCCAGACCACCGCAGCGAAACGCACCCCGCGGCGGGGCCGAGCGGGCATACTTCCCGGAGAGTTCGCCGGTCGACCCGGCCACGACGCACCGTCCGATCCCAGGGCGGGGAAGGGGCCGAGATGACGGCGCTACCCGGACGGTTGCTCGGCGGCCCGGCCGCCCTGCTCGGCGCGGTGCGCGCCCGGCTCGACCCCTCCGCCTTCCACCCGGAGCTGCGGCTGCACGCGCGGCTGCTGCCGGGCCGGCCGGTCACCGCGCTGACGCTGCCGCTGATGCGCAGGCTCGGCGACCTCGTCCCGGAGGGGCAGGCGGAGGTCGTCGAGATCGGCGAGCACGTCTCGGTGCGGGTGCACCGCCCCACACTCGCCGCGGCGCCGGGGCCCGCGCTGCTCTGGATCCACGGCGGCGGCTACGTTTTCGGCTCCGCGCGACAGAACGACCGGCTCTGCCGCACCTTCGCGGACGAACTGAACGCGGTGGTCGCGGCGGTGGAGTACCGGCTCGCGCCGGAGCACCCCTACCCCGCCGCGCTCGACGACTGCTACGACGCGCTGCAGTGGCTCGGCGCACAGCCGGAGATCGATCCGGAGCGGATCGCCGTCGCGGGAGCCAGCGCCGGCGGCGGGCTCGCCGCCGCGCTCGCCTTCGCCGCGCGCGACCGCGGCGGGGTGCGGCCGGTGCTCCAGGTGCTCTCCTACCCCATGCTCGACGACCGCTCCACCGGCACCGAGCTGGAGACCGGCACCTTCCGGCTGTGGAACACCGCGGCCAACCGCTTCGGCTGGCGGGCCTACCTGGGCGGTGCCGACCCGGCCGCCGCCGTGCCCGCGCGCCGCACCGACCTGGCCGGGCTCGCCCCGGCCTGGATCGGCGTCGGCACCCTCGACCTCTTCCACGCCGAGGATCTCGCCTACGCCGAGCGGCTGCGCGCGGCCGGGGTCGAGGTGCGGGTGCTGGAGGTGCCCGGCGCCTTCCACGGCTTCGACGAGGTGGCCGCCGACACCGGGGTGGCCCGCGACTACATCGCCGCCCAGGTGGTTTCGCTGCGCGCCGCGCTGACCGCCTGATCGAGCAGCTCGGCGATCTCGGCGCACGCCCTGACGTCGCCGAACGAGCGGTAGACCACGTGCAGGGTGGCGTTGTGGTCGGCGTCGCGGCGCGCGGCGGTGGCGTCGGCGAGCAGGATCACCCGGTAACCGAGGGTGCCTGCGTCCCTGGCCGACGACTCGCAGCAGACATTGGTCACGGTGCCCGCGATGAGCACGGTGTCGATGCCGCGGGCGGCCAGCTGCTCCGGCAGGTCGCTGCGGCCGGGGAAGAAGGCGCTGTAGGCGGATTTCTCGGCGTAGAGGTCGCCGGCTCCGGCGCCGAGCCCGGGCCATAGCCGCTCCGCCGAGGGGCCGGTGCCGCCGGAGCAGGCGTAGCTCGCCGCCGTCTCGGCGCCGAAGAATTCGACGGCGTGCGGGAGCGGCGGGCGGGCGGCGGGCACCACCCAGGCCACGGTCCCGCCCGCGGTGCGCAGCCGGGCGGCGAGGTCGGCGACGCGGCCGACGATGCCGCGGCAGTACGGGTTGCCCGCGACGTGGAAGGGCACCATGTCGATCACCACCAGCGCGGTCCGCGCGGGGTCGAGCACCGGGTAGGCGAACCGCCGCCCCCGCCGCTCCTCGTGCCTGCGGTACTCCCGCTCCTCGATGTGCCAGGCGTGCTCGCGAACCTCCCCATCGCTCATACTGGGCAGTGTCGCACCGAAATTCGCTGTCCAGACGAAAGAACACACCACTAACCTCTGGGGATGACCACGGAGATCGTCCTGATCACCGGCGCCATGGCGGCCGGGAAGTCCACCGTGGCCGAGTTGCTGGCCCGCTCGCTCTCGCGCGCCGCACACGTGCGCGGCGACACCTTCCGGCGCTGGATCGTGAGCGGCCGCGCCGAGCCCGAACCGCCGCTCGGCGCGGAGGCCACGGCCCAGCTGGCCCTGCGGCAGCAGCTCGCCGCCGGGGTCGCGCTCGGCTACGCGGGCGCCGGGATCACCCCGGTGCTCCAGGACCTCTACCCCGGCCCCGCACTGGCGCGGATGCGCACCCTGCTCACCGGCCACCCGCTGCGCGTCGTCGTGCTGCTGCCCGACTCGCGGACCCTCGCCGCCAGGGACGCCGCCCGCGACAAGACCGGCTACCGCGGCTGGTCCCCAGCCGAGTTCGACCGCGAGTTCCGCGACCACACCCCACCCGTCGGCCTCCGCCTCGACACCTCCGCGCAGACCCCGGAGCAGACCGTCGCCGCCATCCGCGCCCGCTGGTCCGATGCCCTGGTCTGAGGATTCGCCGACCGGTTGCCCGGAACCGCCGAGCGGCGTTTGATGAAGCGGTGAGCGAAACCTCCCCGATCGACCCGGCCGCGCCGCCGAGCGGCACCGGCTGCCTGGAGTGCGAGCGCGACGGCGGCTGGTGGTTCCACCTGCGCCGCTGCGCCGCCTGCGGCCACATCGGCTGCTGCGACACCTCCCCCGGCCAGCACGCCACCGCGCACGCGGGCACCACCGGCCATCCGCTGATCACCAGTTTCGAGCCCGGCGAGGACTGGTACTACGACTACCGCGACGAGCAGATGTACGAGGGCCCGCGGCTCGCACCCCCGGAGAGCAAACCGGCCGATCAGCCCGCGCCCGGCCCGGCCGACCGGGTCCCGGCGAACTGGCGTCAGCTGTTGCACTGACTCCCGCCGCCGCGGCGCCTCGGTACCCTGAACCCCGATCTCCCCATTCGACCAGCGAAGGGCAACTCCATGCGAGCGACCAGGGTGACGACGACGGCCGCGCTGGCGGCACTGCTGCTGGCGGCGGGAACGCAGGCGGCGGGGGCGCGGCCGGTGGGCCCGTTCGAGGTCGGCGGAGCGATCGAGGTGGAGTTCGACGCGGCGGGCGGGGTGGACGCGCTGGGCGAGCCGACCGGGCCGGAGCAGGACGCGGCGCGCGGCGGCAAGTGGCAGGGGTTCGCGCGCAATGCCGCGGTCTACTGGTCCGAGGCCACCGGTGCGCAGACGGTGACCGGGCCGATCCGGGAGAAGTGGGGCCAGTTCGGCTCGGAGGGCGGCTTCCTCGGCTACCCGGCCACCCGCGAGGCCGCGACCCCGGGCAACACCGGGCGGTTCGCGCACTTCCAGGGCGGCTCGGTCTACTGGTCGGTCGGCACCGCCGCTCACCAGGTGAGCGGCTCGATCCGGGACAAGTGGGGCAGCTACGGCTGGGAGGGCAGCGCGCTCGGCTTCCCGGTCACCGACGAGCAGGCGGGCGCCCGCGGCGGCAAGTACAACCTGTTCAACGGCGGCGCGATCTACTGGGCCTCGGCCTCCGGCGCGCACGTGGTGTGGGGCGCGCTCCGCGAGAAGTGGGTGGCGGCGGGCGGTGACGGCGGCCGCTACGGCTACCCCACCAGCGACGAGTACGACTTCCGCGACGGCAAGGCCCAGGACTTCCAGGGTGGCCGGATCACCTGGGAGCCCTGAGCCCGCAGCTGATTCCACCGTGCGCGATGCACCGCGCACGGTACCGTCATGGGGTGGACCGCCGCTCCGTCGTCGCAGGCGCCGCGCTCGTCGCGCTCGCCGCCCTGCTGGTGACGCTCGGCGCCGCCGTCCGGCCGCTCTTCGTCCCGGACCGGGCACCGGAGCGGGAGATCCTGAGCGCGACCGAGATCGCCTTCCTGCAGGACATGACGGCGCACCACGAGCAGGCGCTGCTCATGGTCCAGTCCCTCGACCCCGGCGTCACGCCGGTGATCGCCCGGCTCGCCCGGCAGATCGACGACGTCCAGCGGGTCGAGCTCGGCACCATGCTGGGCTGGCTCCGGCTGGCGAACACCCTGCCGAGCAATCCGCAGCCGATGGCGTGGCTGCACGAGCCGGGCACCGGTCACCACGGCGCCCCGGTCGCCGCCACCGAGCCCGTCGACACGTCGATGGGTATGGCGACCCGCGCCGAGCTGGACGCGCTCGCCGCCGCCCGCGGCCGCGAGGCCGAGGTCATCTTCCTGCGGCTCATGCAGCGCCACCACTACGGCGGCGTCACCATGGCCCGCGGCGCCGACGCCCTGCTCACCGCGGGGCCGGTCAAGCAGGCGGCGCGGGAGATGGTCACCGAGCAGACCAGGGAGATCGGCATGATCGGGCTGCTGCTGGCGCAGTACGGCTGAGTCAGCTCGCCTCGCGGCAGAGGATGGTCGAGCGCGGGCCGCCGTAGGGCAGGTCGACCTCGGCGGCGATCCGGTACCCGGCCCGCGCGTAGAAGCCGATCCGGGCCGGTTCGGTGGTCTCCAGGTGCGTGGGGAGCCCCTCGGCGTCGGCGCGGGCGATGCCGAAGTCGAGCAGGGCGCGGCCGTGGCCATGCCCGCGGGCAGCGGGATCGGTGCCGATGGCGAGCAGGTGCCAGTGCGGGCGCTGCGGGGCCGCGGTGAAGGTGGCGGCGCTGACGTGCTGCAGGTAGGGATCGCGCTCGCCGTGCAGCCCGCGCAGCGCGGTGCGCAGCCGGGCCTGCTGGAGCCAGGAGAGCCGATACGGCAGCGGGGTCCACAGCGCTGCGGCGAGCAGCGCGCCGTCCGGGTCGACGAGCACGTGCGCGCCGAGCGCGGGCCGGCACACCCGCTCGATCTCCACCTCGAAGGACCCACGCAGCTCGGCGAGGCGCCACTCGGGGACCGGGTGCAGCCAGCGGGAGAGCGGGTCCTCGGCCATGGCGGCGGCCAGCAGCTCCGCGACGGCGGCCACCTCGGTGCGGCGGGCGCCGCGGATGGCGGCGGTGCGTACCGCGGTCACGCGCGGTCGCGCGGGGTCAGCAGCACCAGCGGGATCTCGCGGTCGGTGCGGGTCTGGTAGTTCGCGTAGATCGGGTGCTCCGCGGTGATCCGGGGCCAGAGTTCGGCGCGCTCGGCGGGGTCGGCGACCCTGGCGCGCATGGGCGTGCGCGGACCGCCCTGCACCGAGACCGTGACCTCCGGTCGCGCGAGCAGGTTGTGGTACCACGCGGGGTGCTTGTCCTCGCCCGCCTTGGAGGCGACCACCACGTAGCCGCCGTCCTCCGCGATCGGCGCGGTGAGCAGCACCGCGTGCTCCTTCCCCGACCGCCTGCCGACGGTGGTGAGCTCGAGCGAGGGCATGCCGACGATGCGGTGCCCGAACCTGCCGAAGGTCAGCCTGGTGAGCAGCCGATGCGCGGTATTGGTGGCCCTGAAGGTGAATTCCGGCGGCATGGAAGCACGATAGCGGTCACCGGCCCGGCGGCGCGCTCGCCTCCAGCAGCCGCTGCCGCGCGGAGCGTTCGGCGAGTTCCGGGAGCGAGCCCGCCGGTATTCCGGCGAGGTCGCTCAGACAGCGCCGGACGATCTCGTCGATCGCCCCGGCCGCCAGCCGGTCCTCGAACTCCGCGCGGAGCCGCTCGACGGTCTCGTCGACCACCGAGTCCGGGCACCCCGCCGTGCCCGCCTGTGTTTTCCGATCGCTCACTGCCCCTTCGATCACCCGTCCAGGGTGCACCCGCGCGCCGCCGGTGTTCAGGGCCGAAGGTCCCCGAATCGGGTTCGTCAGGGCACGACGACGGCCCGGCCGGTGATCTCGCCGCGCTCCAGCCGGTGGTAGGCCTCGACCGCGTCGTCCAGGGCGAAGGTGGTGGTCTCGGCGTGCAGCAGGCCGCGTGCGGCGAGGTCGAGCACCTCGGCGAGTTCGTAGCGCCCGCCCCAGTAGGTGGTCTGCACGGAGAGCTCGTAGGGCACCGAGAAGAACGACACCGGCAGGGTGCCGCCGCCGATCCCGATCACGGTGAGGTCGCCGAGCACCCGGCCCGCCGCCGCGCCGAGCGCGAGCGTCTGATCGGTGCCGACGCAGTCGAAGATCGCGTCGGCGCCGTGCCCGCCGGTGGCGTCGCGGATGGCCTGCGCGGCGTTCTCGTCCGAGCGCAGGGTGTGGTCCGCGCCGGCACTGGCGGCGAGCTCGAGCGCCTCCGCGCGGAGGTCGACCGCGATCACCCGCGCCGCGGTCGTCGCTGTGAGGATCTGCACGGCGAGGTGCCCGAGCCCGCCGGCGCCGATCACGACGGCGGTGCTGCCCGGGGTCAGCTCGGCCGAGGAGCGGCGGATGGCGTGGTAGGGGGTGAGTGCGGCGTCGGTGAGCGGGGCGGCGCGCAGCGGGTCGAGCCCGTCCGGCAGCGGGACCAGGTGCCTTGCCGCCGGGACCAGCAGGTACTCGGCCATGCCGCCGTCCATGCCGAGCCCGCCGCCGCCACCGGGCACCGGGGCGGCCGCCGGGTTCTCGCAGTAGGTGTCGAAGCCGCGCGCGCAGTGCGCGCAGACCCCGCAGCCCCACGGCCCGTACACCGCGACCGGCTGCCCGACCTCGAAACCCGTGACGCCGGAGCCGATCTCGTGCACCCAGCCGGCGTTCTCGTGGCCGAGCGTGAACGGCGGGTGCCAGGGCACCGGGCCGTCGTCGGAGAAGTCGCGCATGAGGTGCAGGTCGGAGTGGCAGGCCCCGGCCGCGCCGACCTTCACCACCACCTGACCGGCCTCCGGGTGCGGCTGATCCACCTCGACCAGCTCCGGATCGGACTTCCACGCCGTCAACCGCAGTGCTCGCATCTGTGCCTCCTCGGCTCGTCCCCTTCCGACCCCGCCCTTCCACTCCGGCGCCGGGCTATGCCTGTCATGCTGGTATCGAAATCGGTGCGAGGAGAGGGGCGGCGATGATCCGGGTGTTCCTGGTCGACGATCACGAGATCGTGCGGCGCGGGCTGGCCGACCTGATCGACGCCGAACCGGACCTGGAGATGGTCGGCGGCGCGGAGAGCGTGGCCCACGCGCTGGCCCGGATCCCGGCGCTGCGCCCGGACGTCGCGGTGCTCGACGTCCGGCTGCCGGACGGCAACGGTATCGAGCTGTGCCGCGAGCTGCTCTCCCAGCTGCCCGGGCTGCGCTGCCTGATCCTCACCTCGTTCACCGACGAGCAGGCCATGCTCGACGCCATCCTGGCCGGGGCCAGCGGCTACGTCGTCAAGGACATCGGCACGCTGGAGCTGGTCGACGCCATCCGCGCGGTCGGCGCGGGTAAGTCGCTGCTCGACAACCGGGCCGCCGCCGCGCTGATGGCGAAGCTGCGGGCGCAGGCCGAGCAGAAGGCAGGGCCGCTCGCCACCCTCACCGAGCAGGAGCGCACGCTGCTCGCGCTGCTCGGCAGGGGGCTCACCAACCGGCAGATCGCGGCCGAGATGTTCCTGGCCGAGAAGACGGTGAAGAACTACGTGTCCCGGCTGCTCGCCAAGCTGGGTGTGGAACGCCGCACCCAGGCCGCGGTCCTCGCCTCCAAACTCGGCCGTGACGGACGCTGAACCCCGCGCCGGGGCGGGCGGCGACCGGATGGACGGCCACACCCCGGTCGGCCAGGCCCTCTCCCAGCTGCGGCTGAACGAGCTGCTGCTGGAGGTGCAGGAGCGGATCACCCAGATCGTCGGCGTCCGGGACAAGATGGACCGGCTCATGGAGGCCATGCTGGTCGTCACCGCGGGCCTCGACCTGGACAACACGCTGCGCACGATCGTGCACACCGCCATCGAGCTGGTGGACGCGAGCTACGGCGCGCTCGGCGTGCGGGAGACCGGCAAGGACAGCAAACAGCTCGCCGAGTTCGTGTACGAGGGCATCGATGACCGCGGCCGGATGCTCATCGGCGACCTCCCGCGCGGCCACGGCGTGCTCGGGCTGCTCATCGAGGACCCGAAACCGCTGCGGCTGGCGCAGCTCTCGGCGCACGCCGGGTCGGTCGGGTTCCCGCGCAACCACCCGCCGATGAGCACCTTCCTCGGGGTCCCGGTGAAGGTGCGCGACGAGGTGTTCGGCAACCTCTACCTGACCGAGAAGCGCGGCGGCCAGGAGTTCACCGAGGACGACGAGGTGGTGGTGCGGGCGCTGGCCGCCGCGGCCGGTATCGCGATCGCCAATGCCAGGCTCTACGAGGAGTCCCGGATCCGGCAGCAGTGGCTGGAGGCCACCCAGGAGGTCGCCACCGAGCTGCTGGCCGGCGGTGAGCCGGACGAGGTGCTGGAGCTGATCGTGCGCCGCGCGCTCACCCTGACCGGCGCCGCCTGCGCCTTCCTCGCGCTGCCCGAGGACCCGGACATCCCGCACGATGAGGTGACCGACCTGGTGGTGGTCGCCGCCGCGGGCGCCGATTCCGGGCCGATCACCGGGCGCACCATCCCGATCGACGAATCCCGCTCCGGCGCCGCCTTCCGGGACCGGCGCCCGGTCTCGGTCGCCGACTACTCACCCGCGCCGCTCTTCCCGCGCGAGACCTCGTTCGGGCCAGCGCTGATCCTGCCGTTGCACGCGGGGACGACCGTGATCGGCGTGCTCACCACGCTGCGCCCGCACGGCGCGCCGCCGCTGGACGTCGCCGGGCAGTCGATCATGACGGCCTTCGCCGGGCAGGCGGCGCTCGCGCTGCGGCTGGCCGCGCAGCAGCGCCGGATGCGCGAGCTGGACGTGCTCTCCGACCGCGACCGGATCGCCCGCGACCTGCACGACCACGTGATCCAGCGGCTCTTCAGCGTCGGGCTCTCGCTGCAGGGGACGGTGCAGCGCTCGCACAACCCGGAGATCCGCACCCGGCTCTCCGACACCGTGAACGACCTGCAGTCGATCGTGCAGGACATTCGGCACTCCATCTTCGACCTGCAGAGCAATACCGCCGCCGACTCCGCGACCTTCCGCAAGCGGCTGCACGGCATCGTCTCCGAGACCACCGCGGACAGCGGGCTGCGCACCACGGTCCGGCTGGCCGGCCCGGTCTCGGTGCTCGGGCCGCCGCTCTCCGACCACGTCGAGGCGGTACTGCGCGAGGGCGTCAGCAATGCCGTGCGGCACGCGGGCGCCACCGCCATCTCGGTGGTGCTCACCGTCGACGACGACGCCACCATCCTGATCACCGACGACGGCACCGGCCTTCCGGACCGCACCGGCCGCTACAGCGGCTTGGCCAACCTCGCCGCCAGGGCCGAGGAGGCGGGCGGCACCTTCGGGCTGGAGAAGGGCGAGCGCGGGGGCACCGTGCTGCGCTGGTCGGCCCCGCTGCCCTGAGGCCGGGCACCGGTTCGAAACCGGCGAGCGACTGTTCGAGCGCGGCCCGACCGGGGCCGATGAAGGGATCGGCGCTCGGCGCGACGGCGAGCCCTGGTTGCCGTCGTCGCCTCTGAAATCAGCGGGTTCACCCGGCGAAATCCGGGCAAATCGATGATTAAGAAAATTACCCAACACGGTCCCATCCGCCCCGGCGCACGTATCGAAACGTAGGTGAACGCCCCGCACACGATGCATCATTTGTGCATCGTTGCGATACGATGACGACCAGCCCGACCGCAGACGAGGAGTTCGAGTGAGTGCCGTGTTCTCCGAGCCACAACGGGTGCACCACCTCCTGACCACGCCGGACGGCGAGGAGTGCTCGCCGCCTCGCTGGCGGGCCGGGGTGCGCACCGAGGTGACCCGCGAACTCGAATCGTTCGTGCAGCGGAACCAGCCGGAGCCGATCAGCGGAATCCCGCTGGACGGCGTTCTGCGGCATTACGCGCTCGGCGGCAAGTGCCTGCGGCCGATGTTCCTGTACCTCGGCTGGCTCTGCGGCGCCGACCCGAGCCCGGCCGCGCTGCGCGCCGCCGCCGCGCTGGAGCTGCTGCAGGCCTTCGCGCTGCTGCAGGACGACGTCATGGACGAGGCCGAGCTGCGCCGCGGCGAACCCGCAGCGCACCGCGCCTTCGCGGCGCACCACCGCGAGCTCGGGCTGCCCGGCGACGCCGCCCGGTTCGGCGAGTCGGCCGCCACCCTGCTCGGCGACCTCTGCCTGGTCTGGTCCGAGCGCATGCTGCGCGAGAGCGGGATCGACGAGCGCGCACTGACCCGCATGTGGCCGCGGTACGACCGGATGCGCGTGGAGCTGGCGCTCGGGCAGTTCGCCGACCTGGTGAACGATGCCCGCGTCACCCCCACGCTGGAGTCGGTGCTCGCCATCGCGCGCGCCAAGTCCGGCAACTACACCGTGCGCAGGCCGCTGGAGCTCGGCGCGCTCATGGCCGGCTGCCAGGAGCAGACGGTCGAGGCGCTCTCCCGGTACGGCACGCTGGTCGGCGAGGCGTTCCAGCTGCGCGACGACGTGCTCGGCGTCTACGGCAGCGCCGAGACCACCGGCAAACCCGCCGACAGCGACCTCGGCCAGCGCAAGGCCACCACCGTCGTGGTGGCCGCCCAGGAGATGGCCGACCCGGCCACCGCCCGCGCCCTCGCCGAGCTGCTGGCCGCGCCCGCGCTGGACGCCGCCGCCGTCACCGCGGCGCGCGCGCTGATCAGCGCCACCGGCGCGGCCGAGCGGATCGAGGCCATGATCACCGAGCGGGTCACCGAGGCCAGGGACCGGATCCGGGGCGCCCGGATCGATGAGCCCGAACTGCGCCTGCTCGACGGCATGGCGCTGATCTGCACCACCCGCGAACTCTGAGGAGAAGCAGCACGATGCGCACTGTTCCCGGTCGTACCGACCGTGTCGTTGTGGTCGGCGCCGGCCTGGCCGGGCTCACCACCGCCATGCACCTCGCGGGCCGCGGCCGGGAGGTCACCCTGCTCGAGCGCGACGACGTCCCCGGCGGGCGGGCCGGCCGCGCCGACATCGCCGGCTACCACCTGGACACCGGCCCGACCGTGCTCACCATGCCGGAGCTGCTCGACGACGCCTTCGCGGCGGTCGGCGAGCGCACCGCGGACCGGCTCACCCTCGACCGGGTCGACCCGGCCTACCGGGCCCGCTTCGCCGACGGCAGGGCGCTGGACGTGCACCACGACCCCGGGCTGATGGCCGCCGCCATCACCGAGTTCGCCGGGCCCGCGCAGGCAGGCGGCTACCTGCGGCTGCGTACCTGGCTGAGCCGGCTGTACGAGGCCGAGTTCGACGGGTTCATCGCGTCGAACTTCGACTCGCCGCTCTCCCTGGTCTCCCCCGCACTGGCCAAGCTGGTGGCGCTGGGCGGCTTCCGGCGCTGGGACCGGGCCGTCGCCGACCACATCACCGATCCGGACCTGCGCCGCATCTTCACCTTCCAGTCGCTCTACGCCGGGGTCGCGCCGAGCAAGGCGCTGGCCGCGTACGCCGTGATCGCCTACATGGACACCATCTCCGGGGTCTGGTTCCCGCGCGGCGGCATGCGCGCGGTGCCGGACGCGATGGCCGCCGCGGCCACCGCCGCCGGGGTGAAGATCCGCTACGGCGCCACCGTCTCGGCGGTGGAGCGGGACGGCGGTCGGGTGCGCGCGGTGCGCACCGCCGACGGGGAGCGGGTGCCCGCCGACGCGCTCGTCCTCACCACCGAGCTGCACACCACCTACGACCTGCTCGGGCACCGCTCCCGGCGTCCGGTCAAGGTCGATCCGGCGCCATCGGCGGTGATCCTGCACCTCGGCGTCGACGCGGTGCCGGACCTGCCGCACCACTCGCTGCTCTTCGGCGGGGCGTGGGACGAGACGTTCCGCGACATCATCACCGACGGCCGGGTGATGACCGACCCGTCGCTGCTGCTCACCCGGCCCACCGCGGGCGATCCGGCGCTCGCCCCGCCCGGCCGCGACCTGCTCTACCTGCTGGCACCGGCCCCGAACCTGGACCGCGGCCGGATCAACTGGGACCGCTTCGCCCCGGCTTACGCCGAGGAGGTGCTGGCCGTCACCGATGCCAGGCTGCCCGAACCGCTGCCGAATCCGGAGCTGCTGCGCGTGGTCACCCCGGCGGACTGGGCCAGGCAGGGCATGCTGGCGGGCAGCCCGTTCGCGCTCGGCCACACCTTCGCCCAGACCGGCCCGTTCCGGCCAGCCAACATGATCCGCGGCCTGGACAACGTGGTCCTCGCGGGCAGCTCGACCGTGCCCGGCGTCGGTATCCCGCCGGTGCTCATCTCCGGGCGGCTGGCCGCCGACCGGATCACCGGAACCACGCAGCCAACCCGATCGGACCGCCCATGACCCGCACCGAACTCGACGCCGCAGGCATCACCGACACCGCCCTGCGCGGGTCCTACCGGGCCTGCCGGGTGCTGAACGCCAGGCACGGCAAGACCTTCTTCCTCGCCACCCGGCTGCTCGCCCCCGACCAGCGCCCCGCCGTGCACGCGCTCTACGGCTTCGCCCGGCGGGCCGACGACATCCTGGACGAATTCGACGAACGCTCCACCGCCGAGCGCGCCGAGGGGCTGGCGACGCTCGCGGCGCAGTTCCGGTCCGGCGCGGCCGAGGCCGACCCGGTGCTCGCCGCCGTGCTGCACACCGCCAGCGGCTACAGGATCCCCGACGCGCTCTTCGACGACTTCCTCGCCTCCATGCGGATGGACCTGGAGATCACCGACTACCCCGACCGGGCCGCGCTGGACCGCTACGTCTACGGCTCGGCCGAGGTGATCGGCTTGCAGGTGCTCCCGGTGCTCGGCACCGTCGGCGACGAGGCGGAGGCCGCCCCCTACGCCGCGGCGCTCGGCAAGGCCTTCCAGCTGACGAACTTCCTCCGCGACGTGAACGAGGACCTGGCCCGCGACCGCGTCTACCTGCCCGCCGACGAACTCGCCGCGCACGGGGTCGACCGCGACCTGCTGCTCTGGTGCCAGGCGCACCGCCGCACCGACCCGAGGGTGCGTCGGGCGCTCGCGGAGCAGCACGGCCTCACCCGGACGATCTACCGGCAGGCGGCCGACGGCATCGCCCTGCTGCAGCCGCGCTCGCGCGCCTGCGTGGCGACCGCGCTCACGCTGTACTCGGAGATCCTCGACCGGATCGAGGCGAGCGACTTCGCCGTCTTCGAGCAGCGGGCGCGGGTCGGGATCCCGCGCCGGCTCGCCGTCGGCGGCGCCGGGCTGGCCAGGGCCTGGTGGGCCAGGCGCGCGCCGGACTCGGGAGTGCGGCGTCAGCCGGGGTGAGCGGCGGACCGCCCCGGACCGGTTCACCGGCAGGCCGGGAAGGCGCTGCTCAGGAGGGCAGCGGGGCGCTCAGCTCGACAACCGTTCCGGCGTCGCCGACGATCACCCTGGTGTCCGGGACGAGTGCCCGGATCAGCATGAGGCCGCGGCCGCGGTGCGAATCGGCGTCCTCGTCGGCCGGGTGCCAGGTGCCGCCGTCGGTGATGGTGATGCAGACCTTGCGGCCGTCGACCTCCGCGCGCAGCGTGATCACCCGGCCGTCCTCGCGGTGGCCGTGCTCGACCGAGTTCGTGCACGCCTCACTGGCGGCGAGCAGCAGGTCGTAGGCCCGGTCCGGGTCGGCGGTGTTCTCCGCGAGCCAGTCGCGCAGTGCGTGTCTGACATCGGCCAGTTCGGCCGCGCGCGCGGGGAACTCGATCTCCAACGCTCGCGGGGAGCGATCTGATATGTCCATCTCTCCTCTTCACGTCGAAACCGGCATTCCTGGGCCTACCCGTCTTTCCGGGATACACACCTGAGTCTCGGCTCACCCCGGTGGCAGCGGCCCTTCCGGCTTCTCGTGGTCTCGATCCTGCTCCAGCCAGTAGTCGACCGCACCCTGGAGCACCGTCCGGAACAGGGCGAAATCCACCGGCTTGTAGATATAACTGTCCGCACCCGCGGCGTAACACCTGTCGATGTCACTGGACGCCGTCGACGAGGTGAAGACCACCACCGTGAGCTCCGCGGCCGCGGGCTCCGCCCGGAGCCGGGACAGCACGGTGTAGCCGTCGGTGCCCGGCATGTTCAGGTCGAGCAGGACCAGCGCGGGGCGCGGCCTCCCGGTGTCGCGCAGCCGGGCCAGCCCCTCCGCGCCGTCGGCGACGAACTCGACGAGCAGGTCCGGGTGCGAGGCGCGCAGCGCGCGCTCGATCGCCTCCCGGTCGTCGGCGGAGTCCTCGATGACGAGGACGAGGCGTTGCCCGGTCACGACGGCTCCCCGCGGTGCCGGATGGCGAGCACGGCGGCGTCGTCACCGACCCGGTAGCGGTCGGCACCTGCCGCGAGCGTCTCGGCGAGCTCGGCGGCGGGGAGGTCGCGCAGCCCGGCCAGCGTCGCGGGCAGCTCGTCCTCGAAGAACCGGCCGTCCGCGTCCCGCGCCTCGGTGAGGCCGTCGGTGTAGAGCAGGATCAGGTCGCCGGTGCGCAGCACGCCGTCGTAGGGTTTCAGCCCCAGCTCCGGGCGGACCCCCACGAGCAGCCCGGAGCAGTCCGGCTGCTCGACCTCGCCGCCGCGACGCAGGATCAGCGGCGCCGGGTGCCCGCCGGAGAGCACCCGGATCGGCACCCCCTCCCGGCCACCCGCGGCCAGGTCGAGGGTGACCGCGGTGAGGGTGAGGAAGCGGCTGACGCCGGTGCGCAGCATCTTGGTGTTCAGGATGTCGAAGGCGCGCTCCGGGCTGTGCCCCTCGGCCAGGATGGTCTCCAGCGTGTGCCTGGCCAGCCCGGTGAGCGCGGCCGCGGGCGCGCCGCGGCCGCACACATCGCCCATCAGCGCGGTGAGTGTGTGCTCCGGCTCGTGCACCAGGCCGTAGAAGTCGCCGCCGACGTCGAGGCTGTGGTCGGCGACCCGGTATGCGGTGGCCATCTCCAGCCCCGGCACCTCCGGCAGCGCGGCCGGGAGCAGGTGCTGCTGCAGCGACATGACGTCGGCGCGCTGCTGGGCGTAGAGCGCGGCGTTGTCGATCGCCAGCGCCGCCCGCCCGGCCAGGTTGCGCAGGAAGGCATGCGTCGGCCTGCGCGGCGAGCCGTGCCGGTGGAACAGGGTCAGCAGCCCGACGTCGCGGCCGCGCGCCCGCAGCACCGAGATCGTGGTGGTGTCGAGATTGGCGTCGGGCGGGAGCCCGGCGGGCAGCGGGCTGTCCTCCCAGCCGGAGCGGTCCGCGCGCTGCACCACCGGCGCGCCCGCCCAGCGGCCCGCGCGCAGGTGCTCGCCGAGGCTGCGCTCCCGGCGCGCGTCCAGGTGCGCCACCGCGACCAGCTCCATCTGCCCGCCGCGGGCGATGTGCACGGCGGCGCCGTCGGCAAGGCCGGGCACGATCATCCTGACCACCGCGCGCAGCGTCTCCTCGATCTCCAGCGAGGAGCCCATCCGCAGCGACGCCTCGGCCAGGATGGCATCGGCGAGGCTGCGGTCGGCGAGCACCCGCTGCTCGGCGACCTGCCGATCGATGGCGATCATGATGTCGCGGGCCTGCCGCAGCGCGGTCACGGTATCCGGCGTCACCGGGTGCGCGGCGACGGTGGCCAGCGCGACGAGTCCGCACGGCCCCGCCACCGGGCGGTACGGCGCCACCAGCAGCGCGGCCACGCCGAGCGCGGTCAGCCTGGCCGCGAGTTCGGGTGATCGGGTTTCCAATTCGGTCGGTTCGACCTCGACCAGGGTGGCCTCGGCCGAGCCGTCGGCGCGGTCGGGATACCACTCCGCGGCGCGCGCGGCCAGCTCGGCGGCGAGCGTCGCCGGGACGACGGCGGTGCCGTCGCGGTCGGCCCAGCGCGCGGCGACCGCGGCGTCGGCGGCGGCGACGCCGACGGCGAAGGTCGCCACCACGCCCGGCAGCGAGAGCAGCCCGCCGACCAGCTCGTCCGGCAGGTGGGCGACGCTGCGGGCGTCGAAGGCCGAGCGCCAGGAGGCGTGCAGCAGCGTCGCCCACGGGGTGCGCGGAGTCGTCGGCATGGGTTGCTCGTCCTCCCGCTCTCCGGCGGACCCCGATCGGTCCGACTCCTACTGTAAGGTTCCGCCACATTTGCTCCACCCGGCGACCCATACGGAAGGAGCTGCGATGACGTCGCTCTCCGATGACGACGCCCTGTTCCGGCTCGACGACCGCGATCTGGCGGCCGAGCGGGCGGCGGGAACCGCGTTCGACCTGTCGCAGTGCGTCAACGAGCCGATCCACCGGCTCGGCGGCATCCAGTCCTACGGCACGCTGCTCGCCATCGACGCCGCGGACGTGATCGCGGTCGCCGGCTCGAACAGCGAGCGGGTGCTCGGCCGCTCGGCCGCCGGCCTGGTCGGCACCCCGGCGGCGGAGCTGATCGGCTCCGACGGGCTCGCCGCCGTGCACGACACGCTGCGCGCGCCCACCGGCGACCGCGGGCTGCTCGGGCTGCACATTCCGCCCGGCGGCCCCGAGTTCGACGCCACCGTCTACCGCTCGGACGGCGTGCTCGTCATCGAGCTGGAGCCCGCCGCCGTCGAGCGGCCGTTCCAGTTCGCCCGCTTCTACCCCCGGCTGCGCAGCACCCTGACCCGGCTGCAGAACGCGCGGACGGTGCTCGCCGCCTGCGCCGCGGCGGTCACCGAGATCCGCGCGCTCACCGGCTACGACCGGGTGGTCGCCTACCGCTTCGAGGGGCGCGACGGCCCCGGCGAGGTGATCGCGGAGTCGGTCGCCGACGGCCTCGACCCCTGGCAGGGGCTCTGGTTCCCGGCCACCGACATCCCGCCGCAGGCGCGCAGGCTGTACGAGCGCAACTGGATCCGGGTCATCCAGGACGTGGACGACGACACCGCGGTGCTGGTGCCGCCGCTGCTCTCCGACACCGGCGCCCCGCTCGACCTCTCCGACTCCACGCTGCGCACGGTCTCCGGCTTCCACCTGGAGTACCTGCGCAATATCGAGGTGCGGTCGTCCATGTCGGTGTCGCTGCTGCGCGACGGCGAGCTGTGGGGGCTGATCGCCTGCCACGGCGTCGAGCCGCGCACGCTGAGCCCCGAGGTCCGCACCTCCTGCGAGTTCTTCGGGGTCATGCTCTCGCTGCAGCTCGCCGCGCTGCAGGACGCCGAGACCTCGCGGGCCAGGCAGACCGCGCGCAAGGCGCTGGCCCAGCTGGTCACCGCGCTGGACACCGACATCGGCCAGTCGGTGCGGGACAACGGCGCGCTGCTGGCCCAGCTGGTACCCGCCGACGCCGTCGTGCTGCGCGCCGCCGACATGAGCACCGGCGAGCTCGCGCGCACCATCGCGCACGGCGACGCCGCCGAGTTCGACGCGACCGCGCTGGAGACGCTGTGGCAGCGGCTGCCCGCGCTCGCGCCGGGGCAGGTCTGGAGCAGCGGCTGCCTCGGCGACCACGACCCGGAGCTCACCGCGCTCTCCCCCGCGCTCAGCGGCGCGCTCGTCCTCGCGCTGGACGGCGCGGGCACCGGCATCGCCTGGCTGCGCCGGGAGCGCAGGGCCGCGCGCACCTGGGCCACCGACCCCGCGCAGCCGGTGCGGCTCGGCCCGCGCGGTGAGCGGCTCACCCCGCGCGGCTCCTCGGCGGTGTACCAGGCGGTGGTGCGCGGCTGCTCGGTGCCGTGGACCGCCCCGGACGAGGCCGTGGTGCAGGAGTTCGGCCACGCCATCACCACCGTCGTGCTCAGGCACACCGCCCGGCTCGCCGCGTTGAACACCGAACTGCGCAGGGTCAACCACGATCTGGACACCTTCGCGCACGCCGCCGCGCACGAGCTCAAGGAGCCGCTGCGCGGCATCTCCAACTCCGCCACCTTCATCGGCGAGGACGCGGGAGACAGCCTCGATCCGACCACCGTGCGCAGGCTCGGCACCATCCGCACGCTCGCGGTCCGGATGGACGAGCTGATCAACTCGCTGCTGCACTTCGCCCAGCTCGGCCAGGGCGAGCTGCGCCGGGAGCCGGTCGAGCTGCGCGCCGCCACCGAGCGCGCGCTGCAGATCGCGGGCGCGAGGCTGGAGGAGCAGCGGGTCGCGATCACGCTGCCCGAGCCGGGGGTTACCGTTCCGGCCGACCCGGACCGGCTGCAGGAGATCCTGATCAACCTGCTGGTCAACGCCGCCAAGTACGCCGCGGACGAGGCGCCGCGCACGGTCGAGATCGGGGTGCGCGGTGACGGCCGCGTCCCGGTGTACTTCGTGCGGGACAACGGGATCGGCATTCCGGAGGACGACCAGAAGGAGGTGCTCCGGCTCTTCCGCCGGCTGCACCCGCGGGAGTCGCGCGGTGGCGGCCACGGCGCCGGGCTGGCCATCGTGGACCGGATCGTGGAGCGGCACGGGGGCCGGCTGTGGCTGGAATCCGCGCCGGGGGCGGGCACCACGGTGTACTTCACCCTCGAAGCCGAGCCCGGCGCCGGGTGACCTTCCTGCGGTATGTTTTCCCGGCGACGCCCCCCGGCGCAACGGCCGGGGAAGCGGTTTCCCATGGGATACGCTGAGTACGCGGTTGAGCTCACAGCCGCAAGCGAACTCTTCCCGCGATCTCCCGCGGCGGGATCCCGCGTGGCACCGGCCACCGCCGGATCCGACCACGCCCGGCTGTCGCCGTCGAGAGAGGTTCACCGTGCGCTTCACAGATCCGCCCCGCGATTTCCACGTCGAGGTCAGGTCGGTCGATGCCGCTGTCGTGGTGACCGCCCGCGGCGAGGTCGACATCATCACCGCACCCCGCCTCCAGCAGGCCCTCGCCGAGGCGGGCTCCGGCGTCGTGATCGCCGACCTGACCGCCGTCCCGTTCTTCGACTCGGCCGGGCTGAACGCGCTCATCCAGGTGTCGGAGGGCGCCGAGCTGCGGATCGCCGCCTCCAGGGCGGTGCACCGGCCGATGGAGGCCACCGGCCTGGTCAAGGTGATCCCGACCTTCGACAGCGTGGACGCCGCGCTGGCCGGTTGAGCCCGGCCCGCGGGCAGCCGGGGCGGACATGCTGTCGTGGCATGCTGTCCGAATGCCCGACATTCGCCTCGAGATCACCGACGAGATCGCCACCATCACGCTGCACCGCCCGGACAAACTGAACGCCTTCACCACGGCGATGGAGAACGAGCTGATCGAGGCCTTCGATCGCACCGACGCCGACGACGCCGTGCGCGCGGTCGTGCTCACCGGCTCCGGCCGCGCCTTCTGCGCGGGCGCCGACCTCTCGGCCGGCGCCGACACCTTCGTCGCCCCGGACGACTGGCGCGACGGCGGCGGCCGGGTGGTGCTGCGGATGTTCGAGTCGCGCAAGCCGATCATCGCCGCGATCAACGGCCCCGCGGTCGGCGTCGGCATCACCATGACGCTCGCCGCCGACTTCCGGCTGGCCGCCGAGAACGCGCGCATCGGCTTCGTCTTCAACCGGCGCGGCATCGTGCCGGAGTCCGGCTCCAGCTGGTTCCTGCCCCGGCTGGTGCCGCTGCAGACCGCACTGGACTGGGTCTACTCCGGCCGCCTCGTCGAGGCCGCCGAGGCGCACGAGGCCGGGCTGCTCTACCGGCTCTACCCGGTCGATCGGTTGCTGGACGAGGCGTATGCGCTGGCCCGCTCGCTGACCGAGCACTCCGCGCCGGTCTCGGTGGCGCTCTCCAGGCAGATGCTGCTGCGCGGGCTCGGCGTCGAGCACCCGATGATCGCGCACCGGGTGGAGACCCGCGGCATCCTCGCCCGCGGCGCGAGCGCCGACGCCCGCGAGGGGGTCTCCGCGTTCCTGGAGAAGCGCCCGGCGCGCTTCCCGGACCGCCCGAGCACCGACATCCCTGACATCTTCGGCGCCGACATGCCGATCCCGCCCTTCCACCCGTAGCGGAAATGCCCACGGGGGGTGCGGGGTTGATCACGCAGGTGACCGATATCGCACTCGCCGGCGCCGCCGAGGGTCAGGAGGCGTAGCCGCGCAGGATGACCCCGCGCAGCGCGGCCCGGTAGTCGTCGGTCTCCGGGGTGGCGGCCGGGCGGCGGGCACCGGGCCAGCGGTGCAGCGCGTCGTCGATGCCCTCGTTCACCGCGTCCAGCACGCGCGGGGCCGGGATGCCCTGCTGGGCGCAGGTGCGCACCGCGCGCTCCAGCCGCTCCAGCGTCGGCATCCCCGATCTCTCCGCGACCTCGAGCAGCGTCAGCACGACGTGGAAGGCCGCGTGCGTCGCCGCGCGGGTGTCGCGCTCCCCGGTACCCCTCAGGTCCTCCACGCCGCTTTCCTTCCTCGCCCACCGTCTCGTTCTCCCGACCGTGCGGCGACAGACGGTATCGGAGTGCGCCGGGGTCCGCGGGCGAGCCGGGACGGTCCCGTGCAATCCAGTTCCTACGCCCACGTATCTTGTGACCGGCCACAGTAGGCGTGAGTACGGGTTGCAGCAAATTCCAGGATCGCCGGGCCGGGCCGGATCAGTAGACCGGGACCGCGGCCTCGTCCGCTCCGGTGAACATCCGGCGCACGAGCGGGCGGGCCGCCCGGGAGGTCATCACCCCGGCGGCGGCGCGGGCCAGCCGCACGGCCGTCTTCGAGCCGGGCACCATGGCCCTGATGCCGCCGCCGGGCACCTGCTTGGCTCGCTCCAGGTGCGGCGCGAGCACCCGCTCGGTGCGAGCCAGCGCGCCGGGGATGTCGCCGGGCGCGGCGGTGAGCTCGCCGCAGAGCACGTAGGCGCCGACGACGGCCATGGCGGTGCCCATCCCGGTGAGCGGCGACCCGCAGTACCCGGCGTCGCCGAGCAGCGTCACCCGCCCGGCCGAGAGCGACGGCATGTCGACCCGCACCAGCTCGTCGAAGTAGAAGTCCGGCGTCTCCGGCAGCGCGGCCAGGATCTCCGGCGCGTGCCCGCCGACCCCGGTCAGCCTCTGCCGCAACAGCTCCCGCTGCGCCGCGGGATCGCCGCGCAGCGCCGGATCGGCGGGGGCGCGCAGCGTGACGATCGCCTTGGCGGTGGCCGGGTCGGCGTCCGGGCGGATCCCGACCGCGACCCCGACCGCCGGGTGCAGGGAGAACCACCCGGGCTCGGCGTCGGCCGGGGTGGGGACGGTGAAGAAGGACATGGCGCCGCCGAGGTGCGTGGCGAACCGCTCCTCCGGCCCGAAGGCGAGCGCCCTGGTGCCGGAGTGCAGCCCGTCCGCGGCGACGACCAGGTCGTACCGCCCGTACAGCCCCGAGGCGAAGGTGACGTCGACGCCGGAGCCGTCGTCGTGCAGCGCGGCGATCGACTCGCCGTAGCGGTACTCGGCGCCGTCGCCGAGCGCGGTGAGCAGCACGTCGTTCAGGTCGCCCCTGGTGATCTCCAGCTCGGCCACCGGGCCCGCGCCGTCGAACATCTCGGCGGGCATCCTGGCGTAGACCCGGCGCCGCGCGTCCACGTAGGCCATGCCGCGCTCGTGCAGCCTGCGCTCACGAACGGCGGGTAACAGCCCCATCCGCTCCACCACCGCGCTGCTCTGCCCGCGCAGATCGACCGCCTGCCCACCGGGCCGCGGCGCCGCCGCGCGCTCCACCACCGTCGGGCGAATTCCCCTCGCCGCCAACCCGAGTGCGAGCGCGTTCCCCGCGATACCGCCACCGCTGATCAGAACCTGCATGACCGACCTCTCCCTGAAACGAACGTCTGAGACATATGTATAAGCCAGGTTTGCACGGATGTCTAGAACAAACGTCTAAGACGCTGGTGTACGGTCTGCCCATGGGCAATCGGGAAGACCTGCTGGCCGGCGCACGGCAGGTGATCGTGGAGCGCGGCGTCGCCAAGGCCACCGCGCGGGAGATCGCGGCCGCCGCCGGGGTCAGCCTCGCGGCGATCGGCTACCACTTCGGCTCCAAGGAGCAGCTGATCACCGAGGCGATCAGCGACACACTCGGCACCGCCATCGGCGACGCCATGGAGGACCGCATCCGCGAGGGCAGCGGACACACCCCGCTGGACGGCTTCGCCGCCGTCTGGAACGCCATGCCCACCGCCTTCGCCGCGAACCGGCCCGCCATGCTCGCCAGCATGGAGAACCTGGTCCGGGTCGCCCGCTCCCCCGAGGCGCAGCAGCATTTCCAGGAGATGCTCGACGGCGGCTTCGGCGACCTCGCCGACGCGCTGCGCGACGCCCACCCCGAGCTCACCGCCGATCAGGCGCGGGCCGTCGCGGAGCTGCACTTCGTCTTCTCGCAGGGCCTCGGGCTCCTGCACACCGTCGCCCCCGACGCCCCGCTCCCCGACGGCGACCGGCTCGCCGTCGCCATCACGGCGCTCGCCGGGATCAGCCGGGATTCGTGACCCGCGCCGGCACGATCGCCCCCGATCGACCCGAGCGCGAGCACCCGGCCGACGGTGAGCTGATCGCGGTGCCGAACGATCGTGGCGATGCCGGTGAAGACGGCGTACGCGGCGCCGACCGGCAGGGTGCGCATGGCACGCGAGAGCTCTGCGACCAGGCCATCTCGACGAGTCCGGCAAGCTCCGGCAACGACCACCCCGTCGTGGTTCGACGCTCACTCACATAGTTTGATGCGCATATCCAGGTATGGGCATTGTTATTGCCGATGCGGCGCTCGCGCGAGTGTTGCTCCGGCTCGCCCGGTGAGCGCCGGAGCGGATGGCCGTGCAGGGGCCCAGGTTTCGGCAACCGGCTCGGCCCTCGGGCCGGGCGAAGAGCAGCACTCCCCCGCCGAGTGGGCCTGCCACGAACCCGGCCGCTGCACATGCCCCGTTTCGTTCGCCGGGCCCACATTCCGGCGCGGCAACGACCGATACGGGCCGCACCCCGCACGCCCCGGGTTCCGCCGGGCCGGATGCGTCTCCGGGAGCGTGTCGGCGGCGCCGAAGAACGTGTGGCGCAGGGTGTCCGGCGTGTACTCGTGCTGGGCGAGCCCGCGCCTGCGGAGTTCGTCGGCGATCCGCTCGGGAGCACCGACGAGGTGTGCCGACGGGCGGCCCGTCGAGACTGGAGGATTCGTCGAGGGGCCGCCGAATTCTGGTTAGCGGTCCGCTTTTCGCAGGGGAAGCTCGACTCGTGTCCAGTGCGATCCCCGTACGGCTTGAACTGCACGTTCAGTTCTCTCTACGGTGCCGGACGGAGCTATTAGCCATACGTTTGCTCCTCCGAATTCCCGGGCATTGTCGAAGTGCAATTGTCCAAGCCGACAGCGACGTGAGGATGAGGACGAATGGACAAGAGAGGAAAAGCGGCACTCGCCGCCGGAGCCGCCGCGATCCTATTGCTCGGCGGCGCCGGTAGTCTGGCCTTCTGGCAGGACAGCACGCAGTCCGGCGGCGGCACCATCACCGCGGGCGAGTTGGCGCTCAGCCCCTGCGTCCCGGTCGGGGCCACCGGATGGGAGGACATCACCGGCGGCACCGCCGAGCCGGTCGACGTCGCCAGCTTCCGGATCGTGCCTGGCGACACCCTGCGCTACACCTGCACGACCACGGTCAGCGCGGACGGCGACAACCTCACGGCAACGCTCGCCGCGGACACCTCCCAGATGTTCGCGGCGGGCAGCGATCCCGCGCTGCGGGCCCGGTTGATCGACACCTCGCTCACCGCGACGAGCAGCAGCGGGGCGGTGCTGCCGAACGCGCAGATCACCGAGGCGAACGACGGCCAGACCGTCACCGTCGCGGCCCGGCTCACCTTCGATCCGACCACGCCGGACAAGGAGGCGCAGAACGCGAGCGTCACCCTGAACGCCGTGGCGATCACGCTCACGCAGAACACGAATCCCGCGCCCTAGCAGGGATCCGATGCGACGGCTGCGATGGTGGGCGATCGCCGGTGCGGCGCTGGTACTGCTGGTCTTCGGGGTGGCCGAGCAGTCCGGCGCCTACTGGCGTGGCGAGTCGCGGATCGGCGGCGACATCATCCGCTCCGGCACGCTCGCGCTGCGGGTCGGCGGGGCGTCGAGCCAGGTGAGCAACTATGTCTTCGACGCCTTCGGCGGCACCGACCTGGCCCCGGCCGCCGTCGTGCAGAAGCCGCTCACCGTCCGCAACTCGGGTGACGTGACCATGTTCTACCGGTTGCAGAACGTGCGGCAGAGTTCGGCGGCGCTGCCGCTCACGCTGCAGATCTGGCTGGTGGGCACGGAATCCGGCTGCCCGGCATCGGCGGCGCCCGGCGGGACCGCGCTCTACAGCGGGCCGATGGTGGGGGCCCAGGTGCCCGGTGCACCGGCCTGGGCGCCGGCGCTCACGCCGGGCGCGAGCGCCGTGTGGTGTGTGCGCGCCACCGTCGGCGCGGACGCCGCCCCGAACACCTCCACGACCGTGACCTTCGACTTCCTGGCGAGTTCATCGTGAACGCACACCGTGGTACGGCGCCGGAGGCGCCACCCGAGGAATCCACCGGCGCGGGCTGGTGGCTGAAGTCCGTGCTGACCTGGGTGCTGCTCTTCGTCCTGGGTGCGCTGCTGGTGGTGACCATCGTGCTGCCGCTGGTGGTCGGCGGGCACCGCTACACCATCCTGACCGGGTCCATGGTGCCGACCTATCCGCCGGGGACGCTGGTGGTGGTGCGGCCGGAGGATCCGATCGACCTCGCGGTCGGCACCCCGATCACCTATCAGCTCCGGTCCGGGCAGCCGGAGGTGGTGACGCACCGGATCGTGCAGGTCCGGCGCAATGCCGACGGCCGGATCGGCTTCATCACCCGGGGCGACGCCAACCCGGTCGACGACGAGCAGATCGTGAATCCGGAGCAGATCCGCGGCGCGGTCTGGTACTCGATCCCGTACCTCGGCTATGTCAACAACTGGTTCTCCGGGCCGAAGCGGACCTACACCATCGCCGCGCTCATCGTGCTGCTCGGCGGGTACGCGCTGTTCGCGCTCGCCACCGATACCAGGGACCGGGTGCGGGCCAGGCGGGAGGAGCGGTGAGATACCTGACCGCGCTCGGGAATCACTGGGCCGGCGCCCGGATGCGCGCGCTGCTGACACTCGGCATCGTGCTCGGGCTCGGCACCGCGGGCACGCTCGCGACCTGGAGCGATTCGGCCACCGCCACCTCGGGCACCTTCAGCATCGGCACCCTCGACCTGCGCGTCGACGGCACCGAGGAACTCGCGCTGCCCGCGCTCGCGCTCACCGGCATGCTGCCGGGCGAGAGCGTCGCCGCCCAGCTCACCGCCCAGAACAAGGGGACGATCCCGTTGACCTACACCATGGCCGCGAGCACTCCGGCCGGGAGCGCCGCGCTCGCCGGGTACCTGCAGCTCTCCATCCATCCCGGCGGCGCGGCGAGCAATGCCACCGCGAACGGGATGCGCACCGGAACCTGTAGCGGGACTCGGCTCGCCCAGGGCACGTTGGCCGCAGGCGGCTCGACGCCGCTGGTGACGACGGCGCGGCCGATCGCCGCGCGCACCGGCACCGATCCGCTCTGCGTGGTCGCGCAGTTGACGACCGCGACGCCGGTCGCCGTGCAGAACCAGAGTGTGGCGTCGGTGCGCTTCGCCTTCACCGCGACCGCGGCGGGGCAGCCGTGAGCGGGGTGCCCGCGGGGCGGCCGCCGTGGCAACGGAGCCTTCCGGATGCGCCGGCCGGAGCGCGTGGTGGAACCGCACCGAATGGCGAGACCGGGGCGGGCAGTGGGCCGGGCGGTCGGCTCGGGCGGGCGGGCCGTGCCGGGCGGGCGGCAGAGAGCGACTACTTCGGCGTAGCCGGTGCGACGGACGTGCGCGACGATGCGCCGCCCCGAGCCCGTCCCGGAGACGAGTTCGGGGTGCCCGCGGCGACCGGGGTCACGAACGGAACGTCCGCTCCGGCCGGGAAGCACGCGCGACCGGACTTGCGGACACCGGCGCAGATCGCGCTGACGGCCGGGGCGGTGGCGGGGACGATCTGCCTGATCGCGGCGGCGGCGGCGCTGCTGTTCGGGATCAAGCCGCTGCTGTTCCGCTCCGGGTCGATGGAGCCGGAGATCGGGCCGGGGGCGGTGGCGCTGGTGCGCACGATCGACGCCGCGGAGATCGACCCCGGCGACGTGGTGTCGGTGCGCAACGCGGCGGGCGAGCGGCTGACCCACCGGGTGGTCGCGGTGGATGCGGTCACCGGCAACAGCGCGACCATCCGGCTCAAGGGCGACGCGAACGAGTCCGAGGACGCCCAGCCCTACACCGTGACCGAGGCGGAGCGGGTCTTCCTCCACGTCGAGAAGCTCGGCTACGCGGTGGCCTGGCTCGCGAGCCCGCCCGCGGTGTTCCTCGGCGGCGCCTTCGCCGGGCTGCTCCTCGCCATCGCGTTCCTGCCACGCCCGCCCCGCACCGCCCCGGGCGGAGGCGGGAAGCGCGCGGCGGCGCCGCTGGTCGTGGTGGCGGCGCTGGTCACCGCGACCGGGCCGGCCGGTGCCCCGGAGGCGCAGGCCGCCGCCACCGATGCGGCGGCCGCGAACAGCGGTGCCTTCACCTCGCGCACCGAGTTCGTGCCGCGAATCAATCAGCCGTTCTCCACGGGCTCCTACGTGACGTGCTCGAAGACGCCCGCGACCGGGCCGGACCCGGTGACGATGCGCTGGCGGCACATCGGCGCCCCCTACCTCTACCGTCTGGTGCTGCGCGATCTCGGCGGCACGATCTGGCGCACGTGGGACGTGACCACGGTTCCCGCCGCGGCCGGCGACACGGTGAGCTTCGTGATCACCGGTGCCGGGCTGCCCGCCCGCCTGGCGCTGCCCTACCTCTACGACCTCGAGGTGCACACCGTCCTGCCCGGCCCGCCCGTCTCCTCCGGGGCCGTGAGCACCGCCTGGCGCGGCTACGGCGTGCAGCAGGTGCTGCTCATCGGGCTGATCACCCCGGAGGATCTGGACTGCGGCGTGCTGCGCACCGAGCAGAACGGCACCCCGGCCTACGTGCCGGGCCCGGCCTCGGTCTCCTGCGCCGACGCCGCCCCGCGCGTGACCCTCACCTGGCCGCACCTGGGCTCCCCGTACACCTACACGCTGATCGTGCGCGACGGCACCAGCCGCAACAGCATGCTCACCCGCCAGAACATCGCAGGCCCCGCGCAGGCGGGGCAGAACGTGACCAGCACGATCGCCGTCGCCGACCTCGATCTCGGCCAGCGCACCGGCAACGCCGCCGTCGCCGAGATCCGCGCGACGAACGGCTCCGCCGTCTCCAGCGAGTTCGCGCAGCAGAACCTGACCGTCACCACCACCTCGGTGGCCTGCCCGGCCGCGGGGTTGCGCGCACAGTCCGCGCCGTCGAGCAGCACCACCGCTACCACCACCGGCTCGACCACCCCGACCACGAGCGCCCCGACCACCTCGCCGACACCGGGCACCGCACCACCCCCCGCCCCGGCGACCACCACGACGACCCCCGCACCCGTGCCGGGACCACCGGCCCCCGCACCCGCCACCACGACGACGACCACCCCGCCCCCCGAAGCCCGCGAACTCCCCCCGACGACCACCCCGTCCTCCACCCCGACGACCCCGCCCTGACCGGCGCGGGTGGCGAGGCGACCGAACGGTGTGAAAGATGGCGACCGTGAATCTCTCAGGTGTCGGAATTTGGAGTTCCCCGCTGCGCTACAGCGACCCGGTCGAGGCAGCGGAGGCCGCGGCCGAGCTGGAGGAGGCGGGTTTCTCCGCGCTCTGGATCCCGGACGTCGGCGGACCGGTCCTGGACGCGGTGGAGAACCTGCTGCGTGCCACCTCGAAGACGGTGATCGCCACCGGCATCCTCAACCTCTGGATGCACGAGCCCGCCGACGTGGCCGCCGCGTACCACCGGCTCGCGGCGAGCTACGGCGACCGCTTCCTGCTCGGCATCGGGGTGAGCCACGCCCCGCTCGTCGACGCGAAGTCCCCCGGCCGCTACCGCAAGCCGCTCGCCGCGACGAAGGCGTTCCTGGACGGGTTGGACGCCGCCGAGCGCCCGGTGCCCGCCGACCGCATGGTGCTCGCCGCGCTCGGCCCGAAGATGCTCGCCCTGGCCGCCGAGCGCACCCGCGGCGCGCACCCCTACCTGGTGCTGCCCGAGCACACCCGCACCGCGCGCGAGGTGCTCGGCGCGGGCCCGCTGCTGCTGCCGGAGCAGACCGTCATCCTCACCGGCGATGCCGCCGAGGCGCGCGAGATCGGCACCCCGTGGCTGCGCGGCTACCTCTCCCTGCCGAACTACGCCAACAACCTGCTGCGCTCCGGTTTCACCGAGGAGGACATCGCCACCGTCAGCGACCGGCTCTTCGACGCGATCATCGCCTGGGGTGACGAGGAGGCGGTGCTGCGCCGGATCGCCGAGCACCGGGAGGCGGGGGCCGACCACGTCTGCGTGCAGGTGCTCCGCGCCGACCCGCGCGTCTTCCCGCGGGAGGAGTGGCTCCGGATCGCGGCCGCGCTGCGCTGATCAGCCGGGGGCGGGCAGGGTGAAGCGGAACCGGGCGCCGTCGGTGTAGCCGGTGTCGACGGCGATCCGGCCACCGTGGAACTCGACGATCTTGCGGCACAGCGCGAGCCCGATCCCGGTGCCGGAGTACTCCTCCCGGTTGTGCAGCCGCTGGAAGATCACGAAGATCTTCTCGGCGAACTCCGGGGCGACGCCGATCCCGTTGTCCGAGACGACGAACTCGTACCACCCCGCCGCCGCCTCGGCGTACTCGATCCGCACGGCGGGCGGCACGCCGGGGCCGGCGAACTTCACCGCGTTGCCGATCAGGTTCTGCCACAGCATGATCAGCAGGGTCGGGTTGCCGAGCACCTCGGGCAGCGCCGCGGGCCGCTCGATCGTGGCCCCGGCGCGCTCGACGATCTCGGCGAGGTTCCCGAGCGCCCGGTCCAGCGGGCCGTCCAGCGCGATCGGAACGGTGGTGTCGTCCACCCGGCCGACCCGGGAGAAGGTGAGCAGATCGTTGATCAGCACCTGCATCCGCTTGGCACCGTCGACCGCGAAGTCGATGTACTGCCTGCCCCGCTCGTCGAGCTGATCGCCGTACCGCTTCTCCAGCAGCTGACAGAACGACGCCACCTTCCGCAGCGGCTCCTGCAGATCGTGCGAGGCCACATACGCGAACTGCTCCAGCTCCTGATTCGACCGCCGCAGCTCCACGGTCTGGGCATCCAGATCCGCCGCCTGCTCGGCCAGCTTCGCCTCCTGCGCCCGCGAGGACTGCAACTCCGCCACGATCCGGCGCCGCATGTCCTCCACCGCCTCGGCCACCGTCCGCAGATCCGACGGACCCCGCGCCTCGATACGGTGATCGAACTCCCCGCCCGCCACCTTCAGCGACGCGGCGCTCAGCCCACGCAGCGGATCCGCGACCAGTCTGCGCACGATGGCGGTGAGCGCCAGCGCGGCCAGCACGAAGAGCACCACCAGGCCGACCAGCACGGTGTTGCGGACGTGCCTGGTGTGGGTGAGGTCGGCGCGGTCGGCGGCGAGCGCGGCGGTGAAGTCGGCGTTCTGGGTGCGGAACCGGTCGCGCAGGCCGTCGAAGACCACCTTGCTCGGCGTCACCGTCGCGGCGGCCACCGCGGCGGCCCGCTCCGGGGTGGTGGCCTCGGTGACCGGCTCGGCGTGCACGGCGCGCCAGGCGGCGGCGGCGCGCTCGATCTCCTCGAGGTCGCGGAGCAGCTCGGGGCGGTCGCCGACCAGCTCCCGGATCCGGGCGGCGGCCTGCTCCTCCTCCCGGCGGCCGGTCTGGTAGGGCTGCAGGAACTGCGGGTCGGCGGTGATGGCGTAGCCGCGCACCCCGGTCTCCTGGTTGAGCAGCGCGCCCTGCAGCCGGTACGCCTCGGCGGCGGCGGGCTGCAACCGGTCGATCAGCCGGTTCGAGCTCGCTATGGTCTGCCCGATCACCTGGGCACCCGCGGTGGCGCCGGCGAGCACGAGCACCACCATCAGCCCGAGCACCAGCTGGAACCACCCCTCCACGGTGAGCCGCCCGGCCACCGAACCCCGGACCCGCACCCACAGCCTCCTCGTCACCGCGCCACGACGGCACCGACTGTGCCATACCGCTACCGCGGCCGTGCCGCGTCCATACTGGGAGCCCTGCACGCAACCGATGGAGGCCGCCCCATGATCGTCACCGGACTCGTCCTGGCCGGAATCGCCGCGGCGATCCACATGTACATTTTCCAACTGGAATCGCTGGCCTGGACCGCACCGCGCACGAGGGCCATCTTCGGGGTGAATGCCCAGGACGCCGAGATCACCAAGCCGCTCGCGTTCAACCAGGGCTTCTACAACCTCTTCCTGGCGCTCATGATCGTGGCGGGGATCGTCGCGGTGGCGCTCGACCATCGGGCGGTCGGCGCGACGCTGGTGTTCGCCGGCGCGGGCAGCATGGTCGCGGCCGGGCTGGTGCTGCTGCTCTCCGACCCGCGCAAGCTGCGGCCCGCGCTGATCCAGCTGGTCGCGCCGCTGCTCGGCATCGTGATCCTCGCCATCGGGCTGGCCGTCTGAGTTTCGGCGGCGCCAGCCGGGAAACGCCCCCGGTAACCGAATCGAAGGAGGGGTGCGCCGTGCCCGAGACCAGCACCCGTGAACGGATCGTCGTCGTCGGCAGCGGATTCGCCGGCTTCACCTGTGCGAGCGAGCTGTGCGGGCGGGTCGCGAAGTCGGGCCGTGACATCGAGATCGTGCTGGTGACCCCGCAGGACTACATGCTCTACACCCCGCTGCTGCCGGATGTGGCCGGTGGGCTGATCGACCCGCGCTTCGTCGCCATCCCGCTGGCGGACGCGCTGCCGAAGGTCAGGCTGGTGGTGGCGAGCGCGGACTCGATCGACCTGGCGGGCCGCACGATCACGGTCACCAGCGAGCACCACGCGCCGCGCACCCTCTCCTGGGATCGCCTCGTCCTGACCCCCGGCTCGGTGACCAGGCTCTTCGACGTACCGGGGCTGCGCGAGCACGCCCGCGGCCTGAAGACCGTCGCCGAGGCGCTCTACCTGCGTGAGCAGTTGCTGCGGCAGCTGGAGCTGGCCGATCAGGAGGAGGACGAGGCGGTGCGCCGGGCCCGGCGCACCGTCGTGGTGGTCGGCGCCTCCTACGCCGGCACCGAATTGATCGCCCAGCTCCGCGCGCTCGCCGACGACTACGCGCGCCGCCGCGGCCTGGACCGCGCCGACCTCCGGTTCCTGCTGCTCGACACCGCGAAGCAGGTCATGCCCGAGGTCGGCGCCGAACTCGGCGAGAAGGTGCTGCACGAGCTGCGCGGCCGCGGGATCGAGATCCGGCTGGAGACCTCGCTGCGCGAGCTCGCCGCCGACCGGGTGGTGCTCACCGACGGCACCGAGGTGCCGACGCACACCGTCGCCTGGGTGACCGGCGTGACCGGCGCCCCCGTGCTGGAGACGCTCGACCTGCCGCTGGAGCGCGGCAGGCTGGTGGTCGACGCCGAGCTGCGCGTGCCCGGCCACCCGTCGGTCTTCGCCGGTGGCGACGCCGCCGCCGTGCCCGATCTGACCAAGCCCGGCGAGATCACCCCGCCCACCGCCCAGCACGCCTCCCGGCAGGGCAAGACGCTGGCCCGCAATGTCGCCGCCAGCCTGGGGATCGGCACCTTCGCGCCGTACCGGCACCGCGACCTCGGGCTGGTCGTCGACCTCGGCCCGCGCTTCGCCGTCGCCAACCCGCTCGGCATCCCGCTCTCCGGGTTGCTCGCCAAGGCGGTCACCCGCGCCTACCACACGCTCGCGGTGCCGCGCGGGGTCAACCGCTGGGCCATCGTCATGACCTACCTGACCAACACCGTCACCCAGCGCCCGCTGGCGCTGCTCGGCCTGGTCAGCCCGGAGGAGGCGAGTTTCGCGCGCGCGGAGGGGATTTCGGAGCGCTGAGCCCGGTCACAGTGGCGACCGAGGGGTAGTCGCGCCGGGGCGGTCGATGGCCCGGTACTCGCCACTGCCCCCGCTCCGCACAGCCGGATTCCGGGGCGGCCCGGGAATCGGCGGCGGCGGCGCGGCATGCGGCCGGTGGCAATCGAATTGGCGCGGTCAGCCCTTGGGGCTCCCCTTCCAGTCGCCGAACGGCTCGTCGCGCTCGCGGACCGCTTCGCGGAACCCGGCGGTGGCGGCGCGGAGCTGGAAGGCGTACCCCTCGCGGGTGTGCCGGGAGATGCCGTCGAAGACGGTGCTGATCATGCCGGAGGTGGCGACGCCCTGGGCGAGCAGCGAACTCGTCACCGCGAGCTTCGCCATGACCAGCTGGTTCAGTGGCATGCGGGCGATCCGGGCGACGAAATCCTCGGTGCGGGCGTCGAGTTCGGCGGCGGGCCAGGATTCGACGGCGAGCCCCCACTCGGCCGCTTGCGCGCCGGTCAGCGAGTCGCCGGTGAAGAGCAGTCGCTTGGCGCGCTGGTCGCCGAGGCGGTGCGCCCACATGCCCGCGGCGGGGATGCCCCAGACCCGGGTGGGCGGGTAGCCGATGCGGGTGTCGTCGGCGCAGACGATCTGGTCGGCGTAGAGCGCGATGTCGGTGCCGCCGGCGATGGCGAAGCCGTGCAGCTTGGCGACGGTCGGCTTGTTCGCGTGCAGCAGGCTGGCGAAACCGCGGTTGAAGCGGCTCATCATCTGGTAGTCGAGCACCGGATCCCAGGTGCCCCAGGGGTTGTGGTTGCGGGCCTGCACCATCGGGTCGAGCGCGGTGCCGAGGGTGGAGTCCGGGTCGTCGGCCGAGCCGGACTGCTCGGCGAAGAGCGCCAGGTCGTAGCCGCCGCAGAAGCCCTTGCCGCGGCCGGAGACCAGGATGACGTGCACCGCCGGGTCCAGGTCGGCGCGCTCGACGGCGTGCGCGAGATCGAGCGGGGTGTCCGGGGTGATGGCGTTGCCGTGCTCGGGGCGGTCGAAGGTGATCCGTGCGATGCGGTCGGTCACCTCGTAGGTGAGGGTGGCGTAGCGGTGTTCGCGCACCGGCTCGGGGCGGCCCGCGTAGGGTGACCCGGCGCCCGCGGAGGCGTCCTCGTACCAGGCGGCGGGGCGGGTGCCCGCGTGGTTCTCGTAATCCGGCATGGATCTCCCCTCTCGGACGGTCGCCACCGAACCTAGCCCAGGGGTTGCCGGGTGCGGCGGAGCCGGACCGGCCCCGCCGCGCGCGCTCACTCCAGGTTCGCGTCCCCGGTTTCGGCGGCCCGCTTCGCCTTCTCCAGTTCACCCTTCAGCCGCTCGACGGTCTCGGTGTCACCGAGGTTGTCGGCGGTGGTGATGTCCTGGTTCAGCTGGGCGATGGTGTCCCTGTCCGGCATCGCGTGCTCCTCTCGGGTCGGGGGCGTTCCATCGGCGGGGTGTCCGGTTTCCGGGCCCGGAAACCGGCGGCGAAGGCCACGGGTTGGCGCCGCGCGCACGGGGTAGCCCAGCCCGCATGACCTCTTCTTCGACCGCTCGGGACGTCGTCCGGTACGGGCTGGCGGGCGGCATGGTGTTCGCCGGGCTCAGCCACCTCTTCTGGGGAAGGGAGACCTTCCGCGCCCAGGTGCCGAGCTGGACGCCGCTGGACGAGGACGGCGTGGTGATGGCCTCCGGCGGGGTCGAGATCACCCTCGGCACGCTGCTCGCCGCGAGTTCGCGGGACCGGGCCCGCTTCGGCAGGCTGCTCGCGCTCTTCTTCGTCGCGGTCTTCCCAGGCAATGTCGCGCAGTACACCAGCAAGCGGGACGGCTTCGGCCTCGACACCGACCGGAAGCGGCTGCTCCGGTTGTTCTTCCAGCCGGTGCTGATCGGGCTCGCGCTGTGGAGCACCTCACCGCCGCGGCGCTGATTGCCAGACATTCGCCGGACGCGGGTCTACGCTGAGATCCCGACCGTCGAGGAGGGCGCAGTGAACCGTCCGCACGTCTCCGGCTCCGGACTGATCGACCGCTTCGTCGAATCCCCGCTGGCCGGGCTCGCGCCGTGGATCGTGATGTCGCTGTTCAACGGCCCCGGCCGCTTCGAGGAGGCGGTGGCGGCGGCGCTCGGCATCGCGCTGCTCGTCTTCGTCGCCGCCCGGCGGCACGGGACCTCGGTGAAGTTGCTGGAGCTCTTCGATCTGGCCTTCTTCGGCACGCTGGCGGTGATCGGGATCCTGGCGACGCCCGGCGCCATCGAGTGGCTGGAGCTGTGGGCCGGGGAGGTCTCGAACATCGCGCTCGCGCTCTTCGCGCTCTCCTCGCTGCTCGCGCGAGTGCCGTTCACGCTGCAGTACGCGCGCGAGCAGACGCCCCGCGAGTACTGGGTCTCACCGCTCTTCCTGCGCGTCAACTACGCGATCACCGGGGTCTGGACCGCGTCTTTCGGGCTGAACGCGCTGCTCGGCTTCCTCGCCGACGGGGTGCAGCACGACCCGGACAACTTCTGGACCGGGTGGGTGCTGCAGCTCGGATTCACGCTCTTCGCCATCGCCTTCACCGAGTGGTACCCGGAGTACGCACCGAACCGGGCGGCGCAGCGGGCGGGCGAGCCGACCGAGCCGCCGCGGCCGGTGGCCCGGCTGCTGGACTGGTTCCCGCCCTACCTGATCGGCGTCGGCGTCGCCGGGCTGATCACCGACGGCACGCAGGCGGCGGTCGGGATCGGGCTGATCGTGGCCGGGCTCGCCGGGGGTGCGGTGCTGCGCCGGGTCGCGCCCGCCGCGCGGGCCGGGTCGCACAGCGGCTGAGCTGACCGGCCGCGGCTCACGAGTCCCGGTGCGCGCCGTCCGACGGGACGACGGTGAACTGCGTCGGCGGCGCGAAACCCCGCGCGGCGAAGGCCAGCTCGACCGCCTCGGAGATCGCCGCGACAGCGTCGGCAGGCGCCAGCGCGATGGCCGCGCCGCCGAAGCCGCCGCCGGTCATCCGCGCCCCGAGCGCCCCCGCGGCGCGCGCCGACTCCACCGCGACGTCCAGCTCGGGAACCGAGATCTCGAAGTCGTCGCGCATGGAGACGTGCGAGGCGTCCAGCAGCGGGCCGATGGCGGCGGCGCCGTCGGCGCGCAGGGTGCGCACGGTGTCGAGGACCCGGCGGTCCTCGGTGACCACGTGCCTGACCCGGCGGAAGGTGATGTCGTCGAGCAGCTTCCGCGCCCGGTCCAGGTCGCCGGGCTCGAGGTCGCGCAGCGCGGGGACGCCGAGCGCGGCGGCGCCCGCCTCGCAGGAGGCGCGGCGCTCGCGGTAGCCGCCGGTGGCGTGCTCGTGCCGGACGCCGGTGTCGATGACGCGCAGCACCAGCCCGGCCTCGGCGAAGCCGAGCGGGACCACCTCGGCGGCGAGCGAGCGGCAGTCGAGGAAGACGGCGGCGTCGAGTCTCCCGAGCAGCGAGGCGGATTGGTCCATGATGCCGGTGGGCGCGCCGACCGCGTCGTTCTCCGCGCGCTGCCCCACCTTCGCCAGGGTCTCCCTGGAGTGCGCGAGACCCCACAGCTCGGTCAGCGCCAGCGCCACCGCGCTCTCGATCGCCGCCGAGGAGGAGAGGCCGGCGCCGACCGGGACGGTGGAGTCGATGGCGAGGTCGGCGCCGGGAAGGGCAGCCAGGTCGGCGCCGAATTCGCCGAGTGCCCAGGCGACGCCGAGCGGGTAGGCCGACCAACCGCGCAGCTCGCCGCCGGCGTGCGCGCGGACCAGGTCGGCCACCGGGAGCGAGACGGGCTCTCCGCCGAAGGTGCTCACCACGCGCAGCACCCCGTCGGTGCGCGGTGCGGCGGCGACCTCGGTGCGCCGGTCGATGGCGAACGGGAGCACGAAGCCCTCGTTGTAGTCGGTGTGCTCGCCGATCAGGTTCACCCGCCCCGGAGCGGACCACACCCCCGCCTCGGCTCCCCCGGTCAGCTGACGGAACAGCTCCCGCGCGGTCCCGCTGCGCAGTTCCGGCCCGACCGGGGATACGCCGTCGCTGTCCCGCTCCGCTCCCGCCTCCCGGCCCGAGCCGCTCATGCCAGCGCCTCCCGGATGCGGGCCGCCGCGGTCTCCGGCGGGATGTCCCCGATCCACGCGCCCATGGCCGCCTCCGATCCCGCCGGGTACTTGAGTGTGTCGATGCCGCGCCGTGGCGAGGTGAGCTGCAGGTGCAGCCGCAGCGCGTCCCGGCCGACGCGCACCGGCGCCTGGTGCCAGGCCGCGATGTAGGGCGTCGGGGTGCCGTAGAGCGCGTCGACGCCGCGCAGCAACCGCGGCAGCAGTTCGGCGAGCTCGGCGCGCTCGGCCTCGTCGGTGCCTGCGAAATCCGGAACGTGCCGGTGCGGGAGCAGGTGCAGCTCGATGGGCCAGCGCGCCGCGAAGGGCACGAACGCGGTCCAGTGCGCACCGGCCAGCACCACCCGCGGGCCCGCCCGCTCGAAGTCGAGGATGTCGCCGAGGAATCCCGGGCCGAGCCGCTCGGCGGCGTCGAGCAGGCGGGCGGTGCGCGGGGTGACGTAGGGGTAGGCGTAGATCTGGCCGTGCGGGTGGTGCAGCGTCACCCCGATCGCCTCGCCCCGGTTCTCGAACGGGAAGACCTGCTCGATCCCGGGCAGCGCGGCGAGCGCGGCGGTGCGGTCGGCCCACGCCTCGATCACGGTGCGCGCCCGGCTCGTGCCGAGCGTTCCGAGCGAGCCCGTCGGCTCCGGGCTGAAACAGACCACCTCGCAGCGCCCCACCGCGGTCAGCTCCCGGCCGAGGCCGAACTCGGCCAGGTCGGCGAGGCCGGTCGGTGCGGGTGGCGCGCCGGTGACCAGCGGCGGCAGCGCGGGGCCGAAGGCGGGCGAGCGGTTCTCGAAGACGGCGACGTCGTAGCGGTCCGGGATCTCGGAGGGGTTCAGCGGGGTCTGCGGGGCGAGCGGGTCGCGGTCCGACGGCGGGAGCACCACCCGGTTCTGCCTGGCCGCGGCGATCGAGATCCACTCCCCGGTGAGCACGTCGAGCCGCATGGCCGCGGTGCCGGGGCGCGGTTCCAGCGCCCTGGTGTCGATCCGGCGCTCGGGGCCGAGCCGGGTGTCGGCGTCGTCGAAGTAGATCAGCTCGCGGCCGTCGGCGAGCCGCGCCTGCCGCTTGACGATTCCGGATGCCACCGCCCCACGATAGCCAGCAATTCTCCCCGTAGGCTCACGACGTGCTCGAATCCGCCATCACCGCCACCGGAAGGGCGGTCACGCTGGAGTCCGGCGGCGTGCGCGCCGAGATCGGCACCGTGGCCGCCGTGCTCCGCTCGCTGACCGTCGACCGGGTCGCCGTCACCGAACCGGTGCCCGCCACCGCGCCGCCGCCACAGGGGTGCGGCCTCGTGCTCGTCCCGTGGCCGAACCGGGTGCGCGACGGCCGCTGGACCCTGGACGGCGCCGCGCAGCAGCTCGACCTCACCGAACCGGCCCGCGGCAACGCCATCCACGGCCTGCTGCGCAACACCGAGTACGCCGTGCTCGAGCAGAGCGCCGACGCGGTGACGCTCGGCGCGCTGATCCCGCCGCAGCACGGCTGGCCGTTCCCGCTCGACACCGCCGTGCGGTACGCGCTGCGCCCGGACGGCCTCGCGGTCACCCACAGCGTGCGCAACCACTCCGGGCGCGCGGCGCCGTGGGCGGTCGGCGCGCACCCGTACCTGCGGGTCGGCGCGCACCCGATCGAGGAGCTGGTGCTGACGCTGCACGCGGGCACCCGCTTCGAGGCGGACGAGCGGATGAACCCGGTGGCCGAGCATCCGGTCGCGGGCACCGCGTTCGACCTGCGCGGCGGCGTCCGGGTCGGCGAGCTGGATCTGGACACCGCCTTCGGCGACGTGGTCCCGGTGGACGGCGTCGCGGCCCGGCTGACCGCGCCGGACGGCGCCGCCGTCGAGCTGCTGCAGGGCGCGGGCTGGGGGTACGCCCAGGTCTTCACGCCCCGGATCTTCCCGCGTGACGGCGTGCGCGGCCTCGCGGTGGCGGTGGAGCCGATGACCGCGCCGCCGGACGCGCTGAACTCCGGGCGCGGGCTGGTCCGGCTGGCGCCCGGCGCGCGCGCCGAGCGGAGCTGGGGGCTGCGCTACACCGCCGCGGGCGGGTCGCGGTAGCGGCGCGGGGCGCTGCGCTCCCAGGCCGCGCCCCAGGCGGCGTAGCGGTGCCGGTCGAACAGCAGGGCGATCGCGCGCACCAGCATCCAGCCGAGCCCGGCGGCGGCGGAGAGGACGAGCAGCCCGGTGCCGATCCCGCCGATCGGGGCGGCGTCCGGGCTGCGCGGCGCGAGGACCGGGCGGTTCGCCGGGTCGAGCCAGAGCGTGATCCGGTCGCCCGCCGCCGCGGTCTGCGGCACCGAGGTCTCGGCGCTGCCCGCCCTGCCGTTCTCGTCCCAGCGCACGGTGGCCCGGGCGGTGTAGGGCGCGACCTCGACCGGCTCGGTGACCACGGTGGCCTGCACGGGAGTCCTGGTCGCCCGCTCGACCCGGATGCGGGCCGCGTCCGCCGCGTACACCTCGGTACCGAGCCCCCAGGCCAGCGGAACGGTGAGCAGCACGGCGACCACGACGGCCAGCCGGAGCACCGCCTCCATCCGGTCCAGCGGGCGCAGCAGCGGGCTCGGATGCCACGGCCGCATCCACCCGAACCGGACGGGCCGCTCCGGACCGTGGGAAAGCGCGGACATGGGGCACCCTTCATTCGACATCGCCGCCTCATCGAGCATGCCCTGCCCGCCGGCGCCCGGCGGTGAGAGATCCGTCATGCTCCGCAGAGCGGCGCCAGCGCGGCGGTCGCGCTCAGCAGCGCCAGCGACCTTGCGGCGATCTCGCGCTCCCTGGCGACCAGCGCCGCGGTGACGGCGGCGGTGCCGCCGCGCGGCAGCCCGGCGAGCACCGCGCGCACGGCCCCGATCCGGTACCCGGCGGCGCGCAGCTGGTGCACGATCCTGGCGTCGCGCACCTGGCCCGGGGTGTAGCGGCGGGCGCCGCCGCGGTCGCGGCCGGGGCCGATCAGCCCCTCGGCCTCCCAGTGCCGCAGCGCCGAGGCCCGGACACCGAGCGCCGCAGCGAGTTCCGCGATGCCCATGGCGTCGGCCGGGCGCGGATCCGGCACCGGCTCGGCCGCGACGGCGGCGGTCGCCGCGGTCGCCTCGGCGAGCTCGGCGCGCTCCCGGTGCAGCTCGGCGTGCGCGGCGTCGAGCCGGGCGAGCACGGCGTCCAGCGGGTCGCGGTGCAGCGCGCGCAGCAGCTCCTTCGCCGCCGCCGGGCCGATCGCGGCGGCCAGCGCGCGGTAGCCGAGCAGGCAGCGCAGGTGGGTGTCGCCGTAGCGGCGGTAGCCGTTGCCCGCGCGCCGGGCGGGCGGGAGCACCCCCGCGCGCTCCAGGTCGCGCACGTGCTGCACCGAGCAGCGGGCGCGGCGGGCGAGCTGCGCGGTGCCGTAGTGGAGGGTCGGGTGGCCCGAATCCCCGGTCGTACGGTCGGAAGTCTCCACAAGCACTCGAATGTAACGCTCGAAGGCATGGAAATCGACGACATCGTCCGCCTCGTCTCCGCGCTCGACGGGGTGCTCGCACAGTGCCCGCGCCCCGGCGACCCCGGCGTGCCCGAGATCGCCTGGGGCGACACCTTCTTCTTCTACGCCCCGGACGGCGAACTCCCCCGCGCCCAGCCCTTCGCCACCATCGTGACCAAGGACTACCCCGGCGATACCGGTTCGCGGCTGCGCGCCCCCGACCGCTTCCGGCTCAATATCGCCGCGGGCGCGGCGGCCTTCGCCGCGCACACCGGGCACCCGCCGCGCGCCGGGGTGCCCGCCCCCGACCCCGCCGCCACCGACACCCTCTTCGCGCACCCGCTCTACGGCGGCGCGGGCTGGCTCGCGGTGGTGAACCCCGGCGGCCGAACGGCTTCCGTGCTTCCCGAGCTGCTCCGGGCCGCGCACGCCGCGGCCGAGCGGCGGCACCGCCCCGCGCACAGCCCCGCCGAACAGCTGGACGATACTGAAACGGCCATGACCAACTCCCCCGCCGACCCTGGCTCATGAGACGCCGGAGATCCCCCGCCGCGCTGCGCACCGGCACCTTCGGCCACCTGGCCGCCGAGCAGCGCTGGCAGTGGTCGGCGGAGACCGCCGCCATGCACGGCTACGAACTCGGCGAGGTGGTGCCGACCGCGGAGCTGCTCGCGGCGCACCAGCACCCGGACGATCGCGCGGTGTTCCTCGCCGCCGTCGGCGGCGGCGGCGGGTTCTGCCTGCGGCAGCGGCTCACCGACGCCGGCGGCAACGGCCGGGTGGTGATCGCGATCGCCGAGCCGGGCCCCGCCGGGCTCGCCGGTTTCTACATCGACCTCACCGGCCCGGTGCTGGCGCAGCATCGGACGCTGATCGACGCCGCGCTGCCGGAGTACGCGCGGCTGCGCGGCCCGATCGAGCAGGCCGCGGGGATGCTCATGGTGGTCTACGGCATCCCGGCCGGGCGCGCGGACGAACTGCTGCGCACCCGCGCCGCCGAGCACGGGCTGGCGCCGGCCCGCTTCGCCGAGCTGCTCTGCGCGGCGGTGGCCGACGGCGTCGATGTGCCCGCCCGGCTGCGAACGGTCTTCGACCACGTGCTGCTGACGGTGCATCAGCGGGGCTGACCGGGGCGGCGTTTCGGAGCCGGGGTGCCGGGTAGCACGATCCGGTCTCCCGCCAGCCCCGATCGAGGAGGTCCTTCCGCAATGCCGGAAACCCCGCAACCGCCCGGCGTGCCGGGCACCGAACCCGCCCCGCTCGACGAGCCGACCACCCCGCGCGAACCACTCCCGCCCAAGGCCGACCAGCGCGGCCCGGCCCCGGTCTCCCCCACCGGCGGCGAGCCGGGCGTGCGGAATCAGCAGGGCGCCACCCTGACCACCGCGCAGGGCGGCAAGCTCCGCGACACCGACCACTCGCTCAAGGCCGGGCCGCGCGGCCCGGTGCTGCTGCAGGACCACCACCTGCGCGAGAAGATCACCCACTTCGACCACGAGCGGATCCCGGAGCGGGCGGTGCACGCCCGCGGCGCCGCCGCGCACGGCGTCTTCGTCGGCAACGGCGCGGCCACCGAGATCAGCTGCGCCGGGCTCTTCGCCCAGGGCGTCGAGACCCCGGTCTTCGTGCGCTTCTCCACCGTGCTCGGCTCCCGCGGCTCGGCCGACACCGTGCGCGACACCCGCGGCTTCGCCGTCAAGTTCTACACCGCCGACGGCGTCTGGGACCTGGTCGGCAACAACATCCCGGTCTTCTTCATCCAGGACGCCATCAAGTTCCCGGATGTGGTGCACGCCGCCAAGCCGCACCCGGACCGGGAGATCCCGCAGGCGCAGAGCGCGCACGACACCTTCTGGGATTTCGCCTCGCTGCACACCGAGGCGACCGCGCACACCCTGTGGAACATGTCCGACCGCGGCATCCCGCGCTCCTACCGGACCATGGAGGGGTTCGGGGTGCACACCTTCCGGCTGATCGACGCCGACGGCCGCTCGTCGCTGGTGAAGTTCCACTGGAAGCCGCGGCTCGGGGTGCACTCGCTGGTCTGGGAGGAGGCACAGATCGCCGCGGGCGTCGACCCCGACCTGCACCGCCGCGACCTGGCCGACGCCATCGAGGCGGGCGCCTTCCCGGAGTGGGATCTGGGCGTGCAGGTCTTCCCGGACACCGAGGAGCAGACCTTCGAGGGCTTCGACCTGCTCGATCCCACCAAGTTCGTGCCGGAGGAGCTGGCGCCGGTGCGGATCATCGGCACCATGACGCTGAACGCCAACCCGCGCAACTACTTCGCCGAGACCGAGCAGGTGGCCTTCCACCCCGGCCACCTGGTGCGCGGCATCGACGTCAGCAACGACCCGCTGCTGCAGGGCAGGCTCTTCTCCTACCTCGACACCCAGCTCACCCGGCTGGGCGGGCCGAACTTCGGGCAGCTGCCGATCAACCGGCCGCACGCCCCGGTCAACGACATGCTGCGCGACGGCATGCACCAGACCGCCGTGCACACCGGCGTCGCGCCGTACCGGCCGAACAGCCTGGACGGCGGCTGCCCGTTCACCGCGAACCCGGCCGAGGCGCTGATCGAGTTCCCGGAGATGGTGGTCGGGAACAAGGTCCGCGAGGCACCCGCGAGCTTCGACGACCACTTCAGCGGGGCCCGGCTGTTCTACACCAGCCTCACCGAGATCGAGCGGGCGCACGTGGCCGAGGCGTACTCCTTCGAGCTGGGCAAGGTGTACGAGAAGGCGATCAAGCAGCGCACGCTCGCCGTGCTGCGGCACATCGACGAGGAGCTGGCGAGCATCGTCGCCGGCAACCTCGGGCTCACGCTCGACGGCCCCGCGCCCGAGCTCGCCGAGGTGACGCCCTCGCCCGCGCTCTCCCAGCTCGGCGCTACCTGGCCGGTGGACGGCAGGCTGGTCGGGATCGTCGCCGACGACGACACCGACACCGGCGAGCTGGCCGACGCCGTCGCGGCGGCCTTCGCGGCCGGGGTGACGCCGCTGGTGATCGGCCCGCACGGCGGCGAGTTCGGTCCGGTGCCGATCTCGCGCACGCTGGACACCGCGCGCTCGATCGAGTTCGACGCCCTGCTGATCGCCGCCGCGCCCGCGCACCCGAAGCTCGGGGTGCTGCTGCAGGAGGCGCACCGGCACCTCAAGGGCATCGCCTACACCGAGCGCGGTGCCGGGGCGCTCGCCCGCGCCGGGATCGACACCGGCTCGGCCGGCGTCGACGCCGCCCCCGGGCTCACCGCCGGGTTCGAGGTGCTCGCCGCCGCACTGCCCGAGCACCGGGTCTGGGCGCGGGCCGCGGAACTGGGCTGAACCCGGCCCGCCCCCGGAGCTCCCGGGGGCGGGCCGGAATTCGGTTGAGGTGGCCGTCCCCGGGTGGCATTCTCACCGCCCATGGACGACGCGGCGGTCGAGCGCTTCATCACCGATGGGTTCGTGCGCGTCGAAGGCGCCTTCGATCGTGATCTCGGGCTGCGCTGCGCGGCCGAACTCTGGGCGCACATCGGCCTCGACGCCGCCGATCCGGCGGCCTGGACCCGCCCGCTGATCTGGGTGCCCGGGCTGAGCTCGCCGCCGTTCACCGCGGCGGCGGGCACCGACGTGCTGGTGGCGGCGTACGACCGGCTGGTGGGCGCGGGCCGCTGGCGGCCGCGGCTCGGGCTCGGCACCTTCCCGCTGCGTTTCCCCAGCTCCGAGCCGCCGGAGGCGGCGGGGTGGCACGTGGAGGCGTCGTTCACCGGGGCCGGCGGCGGGCCCCGGGTCGATCTGCGCTCGCGCGGGCGGGCGCTGCTGATGCTGTTCCTGTTCTCCGATGTCGGGGCGGACGACGCGCCGACGCTGCTCCGGGTGGGGTCGCACCTCGCCGTGCCGCCCCTGCTCCGCGGTTCGGGACCGGAGGGGCGGGACTGGATGGAGGTCTGCGCCGAGGTCGTGCCCGCCACCGACGGGTGCGGGGTGGTCGCGGCGACCGGCCGGATCGGCGACGTCTTCCTGTGCCACCCGTTTCTGGTACACACCGCGCAGGCGCACCGGGGCCGGGTACCGCGGTTCCTGGCGCAGCCGCCGCTGGAGCCGGTCGGCGGGCTCGACCTCGACGGCGACCAGCCCGCTCCGGTGGCCGAGGCGGTGCGGCGCGGGCTGGCCGCCGCCGGTCGCTGACCCGCGGCTCAGGGGGTGCGGGCGATGGCGGCGTCGCGCTTGGTGAGCCAGCCGTTCATGGCGGTGAGGGCGAAGCGGAAGCCGTTGAGGCGGTGCCGGTTCAGGTAGCCGTGCCAGGAGTGCGGGACGACGGCGTGCGCCACCGGGACGCCTGCGGCGGCGAGTTCGGCGGCGAAGGCCTCGCCGGAGGCGCGCAGGGTGTCGAAGTCGGCGTCCAGCATCAGGGTGGGCGGCAGGCCGGTCAGCTCGGTCCCGGCGGGGAAGGCGCCGCCGGTGAGCAGCTCCTCGTGGCCCACGTAGTTGACGTTCATCTTGTACACCGCCGCCGGGGTGAACTGGCGGTACCCCGCGAGCCCCCTGGTGCGCCTGCGCACCGAGCCGGGCAAGCCGGGGAGTTCCGGGTGGTAGAGGCCGTAACAGAGCAGCAACCCGGCCGTGCCCGGCAGGCGCTGGGCCGCGGTCACCGCGAGACACGCGCCCGCGCTGGCTCCGCCGAGCACGATCCGCCCGTGCTCGGCGGCGAGCGCGCGGCTCGCGTCGACCACGTCGTCCAGCGCGGCGGGGTAGTGGTGCCCCGGCGGGGTGTGCTTCGAGCGCCGCCCCCAGGGCCGGGGCGCGAGCCGATAGTCGACCGCGCGCACCAGCCGCCCGGCGGCGGCCAGCCGCAGCGCCACCCGGTGCGACTCCGGGGTGTCCAGGTCACCGGTGACGAAGCCGCCGCCGTGCAGCCAGATCATCGGCGCCGCCCCCGCGCGCGGCTCCGCGGGCAGGTAGTCGCGGACCGGTATCGCGCCCTGCCGCCCCGGTATCGTCCGGTCCTCGGTGCGCACGGCGCTCATCGGCTTCTCCTGTCGGGCGGGTCCTACTCCTCAGGCGGTATACCCGCCGCGACCGCGTTGCGGCGTCACGAAGACCACACAACGCAGAGCGGATCAGTAGCGGCTCTGCGCCGTCGCTGGGTACTGGTCGATCACCTCGGTGCGCTCGCCGTCCTCGAAGGAGTTGCGGATCGCGGTCTGCGCGTTCGGCGGCAGGGTGTGCAGGATCTCCTGGACCCGCTGCCTGCGGCGCAGCATGCCCTGGCGCACCGGCATGCCGGGGGTGGCCCGCATCTGCGGGGCGATCCCCTCGACCTCCTCGGCACCGCCGTGGTGGTGCCCGGCGTCGACCATGGCCTGCTCGCGCGCCATCTGGGTCTCGTCCTTCTCCTCGGACATGCCGATCGGCCCGATGATGCGGCCGTTGAGGAACTGCTTCACCACCGGCTCGTCGGAGGTGAGCAGCACTTCGCGCGGGCCGAACATCACCAGCTGGCGCCGGAACAGCATCCCGATATTGTCCGGAACCGTCCGCGCGAGGTTGATGTTGTGCGTGACGATCAGAATCGTCGCGTCGATCTGAGCGTTGATATCGATCAGCAGCTGCGACAGATACGAGGTGCGCACCGGATCCAGCCCCGAGTCCGGCTCGTCGACCAGGATGATCTGCGGATCCAGCACCAGCGCGCGAGCCAGCCCGGCACGCTTGCGCATACCACCGGAGATCTCACCGGGCAGCTTGCCCTCGGCCCCGATCAGACCGGTCAGCTCCAGCTTCTCCATCACGATCTGCCGGATCTCGGACTCCGACTTCTTCGTGTGCTCACGCAGGGGGAAGGCGACGTTGTCGAACAGCGTCATGGACCCGAACAGCGCACCGTCCTGGAACAGCACCCCGAAGAGCTTGCGAATGTCGTAGAGCTGCTTGTTCGAACACGTCGTGATGTCGACACCGTCGATGTAGATGGAGCCGCGCTCGGGACGCAGCAGCCCGATCAGCGACTTCAGGAACACCGACTTGCCCGTCCCGGACGGGCCGAGCAGCGCACTGACCTCGCCGGACGGCAGCGTCAGCGACACGTCCTGCCAGATCCGCTGCGAGCCGAACGATTTGGTGACCCCTTCGGTCCTGACCTCGACGCCCACGAGAACCTCCCTGCTCCCGGTGGCCCGGATCAGGGCACACCACACGATTCAGACGGCGATGTTACCGCCGATTCCAAGACCCCGTGGTCCATATCGATCAGAAACAACGCGCGAATTTCGCCTCCACCGGCGCACGGAAACCATTAAGTTAGCTGGGGTTCGCATTTTTGCGAGCGCATTTCGAGTGGAGGGAGCGGTATGGTGCAGCTCGCTGTTCTGCCGGAGACGGACCGATCCGCCCGCCGGATCCGGGCGCGATGACCGCGCTGCGCACGGTCGAGGTGGAGCGGGTGATCGCGGCCCCGATCGCGGAGGTCTTCGGCTTCCTCACCGACTCGGCGAACTATCGATCGGTGCCCGGCGTGCTCCGCGCCCGGCTGGTGACCCCCGGAGCCTCGGTGCCGCAGGGCGCCGGGGCGGTCCGGCAGGTGGTGACGGCGGCGCTGGCACTGACCGAGCTGGTCACCGGGTACGAGCCACCGCACCGGATGGAGTACCGGATCGTCCGGGCGGTCCCCCCGCTGCGGCACGAGGCCGGAAGCATCACCTGCGAGCAGGTGCCGGGCGGAACGCGGGTGCGCTGGCACTCGGAGTTCGCGGTGGCGACGCCGATCGCGGCCGGGCTGCTCACCCGGGTCTGGACACCGATCGTGCGAAGCGGCTTCGAGCTGGTGCTGCGCACCGCCGACCGCAGGCTGCGGCGCTGATTTGGGCCCACGACCCCGCGCAGCCAACCGGTGCGGCGACCACCCCGGGCGGCACGACCGCACGCACCGGGTGTCGACCGGCACCGATCAACTGGTCTCGCCGACGCTCCGGCGCACCGGCGGAACGGTGTCGCGCAGCCGCAGCAAGACGGCGGCGAGCTGATCCAGCCCCGGCTGCTCCACCGGGAAGTGCCCGCAGCCCTCGAGCAGGACCACCTCGGTGCGCGCGGCGATCCGCTCCAGCACCCGCAGGCTCAGCGCGGGCGGGGTCCAGGCGTCGTCGGCCGGGTGCACCAGCGTCACCGGCGGGCCGGTGTAGCGGGTGGGCGCGGTGTGCTCGAAGGTCAGGAAGCTGGCCATGAAGCCGAGCGGCACCCGCGCCCCGCCGCCGCGCGGGTCGCGGGCGCAGAATCGGGTCAGCTCCGGGTTCGCGCTCATCCGCCCGAGATCGCCGAGCAGCCGCATCGGCATCATCACGCCGCCGAGCACCGGTTCGAGCGCGGCCAGCCCTGGCGCCAGCCGCGCGGCCGCCGGGGTGCGGGCCGCGGCGCGGCGCGCGGCCGGGTCGGCGGGGTCGAGCAGGCAGGTGGCGAGCACGTGCGCGGCCGCGCCGGTGCGGGTCGCCGCCTCGTAGGCGAGCATCCCGCCCATGCTCGCCCCGAACAGCACCAGCGGCCGCGGGTCGCGCGCGGCCTCGGCCCGCACCAGGTCGCAGACGAGCTCGACCCAGTCGCCGTACCGCACCGAGCGCGGGTCCGGCTCGACGGTTTCGCCGTAGAGCGGCAGATCCACGGCGAGCAGCTCGACGCCGTCCGGCGCGACCGCGGCGGCCAGCGGCCAGAGCGCGCCGCTGTGCCCGCCGCCGCCGTGCAGTACCAGTACGCGCACACCGGCCTCCGGTAGCTCCGCACGCGCGATGTGCACCCGACGGCCGCGCCACTGCCACCAGGTCGAGACCGGGGCGACGCGGGCCCGCTCCCGGTACTCCGGGGGCAGGAACTGGGCGTAGTCATCGGAATGCATGCCTCCGACGATTCTCGCCCCGCGCCCCCGGGACAACTCACGTTCGGGCAGAGCGGCTTCCGGCGAGCAAACCCGGCGCGAACTGCCAGTATCGGGAGGGCTCCGGGGGCTGTCCGGTCGGTTGCTCAGGTTTCGAGCAACCGCTTCGGCGCGGCCAGCCGCCAGGAGTCGAGCACGATGGCGCACAGCTCATCCCGGTCGTCCAGGGCCGCGAGCCGCACCCGGACCCAGGCGTTCCCCGCCTCGTGCGAGGCGATCCAGAACTTCTCCGGCTCCGCGGCGACCAGCTCGTCCCGGTCGACGATCGGGCAGCGCACCGCCATCGAGGTCTCGTCGTCGGGCAGCGTCAGGAAGAGCGAGCGCCCCACCCGGAAGATCGGCATCTGCCACAGGAACTCCTCGGCGGTCTCCGGCAGTGACAGGGCGTAGGCGCGGACATCGTCCCCCGAGGCGGTCATGACCGGGAATCCTGCCATCGGCGTCCGACAACCCCGGCGTCTAGGCTTTCGAACCATGACCGATTCCCCCATCACCGTCCTGCTGATCCACGGCGGCGGAGCCAGCGGCTGGGACTGGCACCTGGTCGCGCCGCTGCTACGGGAGTACGGGTACGAGGTGCTGGCGCCGGATCTGCCGATCGAGGACCCGGAGACCGGGATCGCGGAGTACGCGGACTTCCTGGCCGCCGAGCTCGGCGACGCGGAGCGGGTGGTGGTCGTGGCGCACTCGTACGGCGGGCTGGTGGCGCCGGTGCTCGCGGCGCGGCGCCCGGTTGAGCAGCTGATCCTGGTGAGCGCCATGATCCCGGCGCCGGGCGAGGCGCCGAACGAATGGTGGTCGAAGAGCGGCTACGACGCGCTCGGCCTGGAGCTGCCGATGGAGACCGAGGAGCAGATGGTCGCGGCGTTCCTGCACGACGTGCCCGCCGAGCTGGCGGCCGAGGAGCTGGCGCGCGGCCGGGAGCAGGTGGAGGACGGTGACGTCCCGGTTCCGCTGGACGCCTGGCCGGACGTGCCGACCCGGTTCCTGCTCTGCCGCGACGACCGGTTCTTCCCGGCGGACTTCGTGCGCACAGTCGTGCGCGAACGGCTCGGCATCGACCCCGATGAAATCGATGGAAGTCACGGGGTGATGCTGAGCCGTCCGCGCGAGCTGGCCGACCGGGTGAACCGGTACGTCACATCTTGGCGTGCTTCGCCTGGAAGAAGTTGAACAGGCCGTAGACGGCGATCCCGAGCGCGGCGAGCACCAGCAGCACCTGCCCGAAGGGCTGGGCGCCGAGGGTCTTGAAGGCGCCGTCCAGACCGGAGGCCTTGCTCGGGTCGTGGTCGAACACGGCCCAGGCGATCAGGCCGCCGATGACGGCGATGGCGATCCCCTTGGCGATGTAGCCGGTGGTGCCGAGGCGCTTGGCCAGCTGGCTGTTGGTGTCCAGGTCCTCCAGGAACTTCTTGGTGACGCCCTTGTACACGTAGTAGGCGCCGACACCGAGCACGACCAGCGCCGCGATGATCAGCAGCGCCTTGCCTCCGGTGCTCTCCATCAGCTTGGCGGTGGTGCCCTTGTTCTGACCGCTGCTCGAGCTGCCGCCGCCCTTGGCGAAGGAGAAGGCGGTGAGCGCGAGCCCGAGGTAGATCACGGCGGTGCCGAGCGCCTTGACCCGGCGGAACGCCTCGCCCTCCCTGCTGTTCTTGTCCGGCTTGTTGGCGCTGCCGAAGGCCGCCTCGGCCAGCCGCCACAGCGCCATCAGCACGAAGGCGACCACGGCGAACCAGAGCACGAACTTCCCGCCGGGCGCGGCGGCGATCTCGGCCATGGCCCCGGACTGGTCGGCGGTGCCGCCGCCGCCGAAGGCGACGCGCAGGGCGATGTAGCCGACGAGCAGGTGGACGATTCCGCTCATCACGTATCCGGCGCGGGCTACGCGCTCGAACGTGCTGTTCTGGGCGATCCGGCTAGCGGAGCCCGTCGAGGTGTTGGTGATAGCCATGGCGCCTTCTCATCAGTGCGGTGTGGTCGTTCGGCGAGTTACCCGGCCGTGCGGCGCCGAAACGGGCGCCGCTGCCCGCGAACGGGTTACGGCCACCCGGCGCCGGGCGCGGGAGCGGGCACCGCGGCCACCACGCCCGATGGCCAGCCCTGCTCGTCGCCCCACCGCTGGCCGACCAGGTAGAGCTGCGGATTCGCACCCCTGCTCAGCGTGCAGGAGAAGGCGGCGCGATCGAATTCCACGGTGCCGCAGCGCTCCCCGCCCGCGCGCACCCGGACGCAGCGGGACGTGCCGACATCGGCGTACCAGACCGCGCCGTCGGCGTCGGCGCAGATGCCGTCCGGGTGGTCGCCGGGGGTGGCGGCCCACTCCGCTGCCGCGCCGAGCGTGCCGTCCGGGTGCACGGCGAAAGCGGTCAGCCGCTCGGCGTAGGACTCGGCCAGGATCAGGGTCGCGCCGCCGGGCAGGATGGCCATGCCGTTCGGGAAGGCGACGTCACCGGCGACCCGGCGCGCGGTGCCGTCGGTGTCGACCAGGACCAGGAAGCCGGGGGCGAATTCGCCGCCGGGGAAGTCGAAGCCGATGTTGTTCAGGTAGGCGCGGCCCGCCGCGTCCACCACGATCTCGTTCCACGGGGTGGTGCCGAATTCGGCCAGGTCGGCGTGGGTGGCGAGGGTGCCGTCGGGTTCGCGGCGCAGCACCAGGCGCCCGGCGCTGTCGAGCAGCAGCAGCCTGCCGTCCGGCAGGAAGTCGAAGCAGAGCGGGAAGGACCTGACCTCGGCGATCACCTCCGCGCCGCCCGCGTCGTCCAGCGCGAGCACCTGCCCGGCGGCCCAGTCCGCCACCCATGGCCTTCCGCCGTGCCAGCGCAGCGACTCCCCGAATCCGATCCCCTCGCGCACGATTCGCATTCCCGGCTCCTCACCTCGACGTCGTCGGTACCGACGGGCCGAGTCGCCGGAACTCGTCGGTCCGCGCGGCGTGCGCCGCTATTCTGGCCGGGGGCCGGACACCGCGCCAGCACTACGCGTGCGGGCACGACGCCGCGTCGTCGTGCGCCGGACGCAGTCGGGAGGTCCCCGTGGAACCGCGTTACGACCGTGCCGCCCTCGCCCGCGTGCTCGGCTCGCTCGCCCACCCCGGGCTGCTCGCCGCGGCCGGGCCGGGGCGCGAGCCGTTCACCGCGCACTACCTCGCGGTGCCGCTCACCCCCGAACCGGGCCATCACCTGACGCTCTCGCAGCGGCTCTACCTCGAACGCTTCATGCGGCCCTGCCCGCCGGAGCTGGTGACCTCGGCGACGCACCGGCTCACCTGGGTGGACGAGGACGGCATCACCAACACCGGACACTTCCACGCCGACGGGCCAGGCCCGATCGTGCCGATCGCCGCCCGCTCCGCGTTCCTCGAGCTCTGGCGGGCGCTGCGCACCGACGCGGAGTTCCTGGGCCGGGTGCGCGCCCTGGACGAGCCCGCCCGCGCGGTGCTGGCCGGGACGACCACCGATCAGGAGCCGCTGGAGATCGTCCGGGTCGGGGTGGAGGCGGCCGCGCGGGCGCTCACCCAGCACGCGCTGCTCGCGCACCGCACCCCGTACCGTGACCCGGCGGATTTCGCGCGGGCGCTGCGGGACTCGGGGATCTTCGGCGCGGTGGCGACGCGCTGGTTCTGGGAGCTGCAGGCCTCGACGCATCGCCGCGGCATGATCCCGGTGGCGTTCGACGGCACCGGCGAGCGGCTGCGCTACACCCCCGATTCGGTGGCGACGCTGCACGCCATGAAGAACGCGACGCTCGCCGAGGCGCGCGCGGTCATGCACCGGGCCCGTACCGCGGAGGGGCTCGGCACCGAGCAGGCCATCGCGAGATACCACGACGAGCTGGACCTCGTCTCCCGGCAGTACGCGCTGCTCGGCCCCGCCGAGCGGCCGGTCTGCCCGGCCACGAGCTGGCAGCGGGTGGACGGCAGCCCGCTGCGGCTGCACGGCCTGGTGGCGGAGCGGTTCGTCGAGGCGTTCGCGGCCGCGGTGCGGCGGATCGATGCGGTGCCCGCTCCCCCTGCCGACGCCGAGGACGGGCCGGACGGGCTGGTCACGGTGCCGGACATGAACTGCAAGCACTGCGTCCGCACCATCACCGCCGTGCTCACCTCGATGGACATCGCCGTGCACGACATCGACCTGGAGCGCAAGACGGTGCACGCCGAGTTCCGCAGCCCGCGCAATCGGGAGCGCGCCTTCGAGGCGCTGCGGGACAGCGGCTACAACCCGGCCCTGCTCGCCCCGGATCGGGCACCCCTGGCCTGATCCGGGGCACCGGGCGCCCGGGGCCGTGTTTCAGGCGGCGTGCAGCGCGGTCACCAGCTCCGCGACGGCCTCGGGGTCGGGGGTGTAACCCGGGAAGTAGCAGCAGACCTCGCCGACATGGGCCCCGAACCGGGCGCGGATCCGCGCGGCGCACTCCGCGGGCGTGCCGACGATGCCGATGCGCCGCACCATCTCCTCGGTGACCAGCGCGCGCATCTCGGCGTAGCCGCCGGTCTTGGAGAGCTGGTTCAGCTTCGGCTGCACCTCACCCCACCCCTCCGCCTCCAGGACCGGGCGGTAGGCGGGGGTGGAGCCGTAGAAGGAGATCAGCATGCCGACCCCGGCGAGCGCCGCCGCCAGCTCCGCCTCTGTGCGCCCCACCGCAACCATGACCTGCCCGATCACCGGGAAGTCGGCGGCGCTGCGGCCGGAGCGGCGCAGCCCTTCGGCGATGGCGGGTGCGGTGCGCTCGGCCAGGTGCCGGTCGGTGTTGAACGGCATGACCAGCAGCCCGTCCGCCACCTCGGCGGCCTTGCGGGTCATCACCGGGCCGAGCGCGCCCATGAGCACCGGCGGCGGCCCGAACGGGTTCGGTCCGGGGTCGAAGTTCGGCGGCATGAGCGTGTGCGTGCTGAACTCACCGCGGAAGTTCAGCGGCGCCTTGCCCTCCCAGGCGTCCAGGATGGCCTTCACCGCCGCCACCGTCTCGGCGGTGCGCGCGGCCGGTTTGCCCCACGTGCTGCCGTACCGCTTCTCGATGTGCACCCGGATCTGCGAGCCGAGCCCGAGCCGGAATCGCCCCGCGCTGTAGCTCTGCAGGTCGTGCGCGGCGTGCGCCAGGTGCAGCGGGCTGCGCGGCCCGGCGATGGCGACATTGGTCATGAGCTCGAGCTGCCCCGCCCCCGCGGCGACCACCAGCGGGAAGAAGACGTCGTGCGGGCCCTCGAAGGTGAACAGGCCGTCGGCTCCGGTCTCGGCCAGTTCCCGGGCATGGCCGGCGGCCCGGCCGGGTGCGCCGTCGACCTGCAGGTGTACTTTCACCCGGCCATCCTATGGACAGTCCTCCGTTCAGGTGTCCAGTTCGGGGAGGATCAGGCTCACGCCGTCGCCGAGGCGCAGCCGGTGCCCGGCCGGGGTCTCGGTGAGCACCAGCAGCACCGCCGCGCAGGAGGCGCAGCGCAGTACCGCGCCGGGGCCGCGCAGGTAAGCGGGGGCCGCGCCGATCGGCCCCGCCCCACCGCAGGCTCCGCAGCGGCAGGCGCAGGCCGTGACCTCGGCCGCGAAGATCTCGGCCAGCGGCCCGGCCAGGGCATTTCCGTCCAGGTGCGTGCTCATCGACTACCTCCCGGCCGGGCCGAAGCGTTCGGTGCGGATCAGGGCCGGATCGTGCCCGAGCTCGACGAGCTGCGCCGCGGTGGCCTCGACGAAGCCGGTCGGCCCGCAGACGTAGCAGGTGACGTCCGGCGCGGGGGCCAGCCCGTGCTCGGTCAGCTCGGCGGCGGTGAGCCTGCCGGGGTCGCGGGGGTAGCCCTCCGGCACCCGCCTGGTGTAGGCGACGAAGACGCCGTCGGCGTCCAACTCCGGGCCGTAGTAGCGCTGCGCCGGGGTGCGCAGCGCGTACAGCGCCCGCACCGGGACCGCCGCGTTCGCCGCGCGCCGCGCCCGCAGCATGGCCATGATCGGCACCACCCCGGAGCCGCCCGCGACCAGCATCGCCGGGCCGCCGGTGGCCGGATCCCAGACGAACCAGCCGCCGACCGGGCCGCGCAGCTCCACGCTCGCGCCGACCGGCAGCTCGTCCACCAGGTAGCCGGAGACCTCGCCGTCCGGCACCCGCTGCACGGTGAGCTCGACGATGTCGCCGTCGGCGGGCGCGGCCAGGGAGTAGCTGCGCACCGCCCGGTAGCCGTCCGGCGCGGTGAGCCGGACATCGACGTGCTGGCCGGGCAGGTGCCCGGGCCAGTCCGCGACCCGCAGCAGCAGGGTGCGGGCGGTCGGCGTCTCGAACCGCTCGCCCGCCAGTTCGGCGGGGCGCCAGCCGCGGGCCGCGGTCAGTCGTCCCGGTACCGCTGCTCGCGCCATGGATCTCCGTAGTCGTGGTAGCCGGCGGCCTCCCAGAAGCCCTGCTCGTCGCGGTCCAGCAGCCGGATGCCGCGCACCCACTTGGCCGACTTCCAGAAGTAGAGGTGCGGGACGAGCAGCCGGGCCGGGCCGCCGTGCTCGGGGTCGAGCTCGGCGCCGCCGTAGCGGTGCGCCACCCAGGCCTTGCCGTCGAGCAGGTCGTCCAGCGGGAGGTTGGTGGTGTACCCGCCGTAGCTGTACACCAGCGCGTACTCGGCCTGGGTCTCGACCGCGCCGAGCAGGGTGTCCAGCGAGACGCCGGTCCAGTCGGTGTCGAGCTTGCTCCAGCGGGTCACGCAGTGGATGTCGACGTGCGGCTGCTCCTGCGGCAGCGCCAGGAACTCCGCGCGGCTCCAGGTGGTCTCGGCGCCGGTCTCGTCGGTGACGGTGAAGCTCCAGCGCTCCGGGGCGATCCGCGGCGTCGGGCCGGCGGAGAGCACCGGGAAGTCCTCGGTCAGGTACTGCCCCGGCGGCAGCCGGTCGTCGGCCCCGCGGGCCCGGCCCCGGAACCCGGGCGAGAAGATGGCCATGCCGAGGATCGTAACCCCGTGGTTGCCGGGTTGCAGCGCTCAGCGGTGCAGCCGGTCGAGGAAGGCGCGCAGGTTCTCCCGCACCCGCTCGACCTTCTCCTCGGTGCTCAGGTTCTCGCGGTAGCGGTTGCCGAGCGCGGGGCGTCTGCGGCCGCGGGCGTAGAGCGAGCAGGCCAGGTCGGTGCACATGAGGGTGCCGACCGAGTCGCCGCGCCGCCCGGCCTCGCCCGCCTTGTGCGCGGTGAGCAGCGAGACGCCGCCGCCGGTGTGCGTGGTCAGGCAGATGGTGCACATCTGGGCCCGCCCGGAGCCGCCGGTCTCGTAGCGCAGCGCCACCCCGATCGGGCCGTCGGCGCCGGGCGCGACCAGGTAGCAGCGGCCGGGCAGCGAACGGTCGCTCCAGCCGAGGAAGTCGAGGTCGTCCCAGGGCCGCTCGGCCAGGTCGCGGGGGACCGGCAGCCGCTTGGCCTCGCCCTTGGAACAGTTGACGAACGACGAGCGGATCTCGCCCTCGGTGATCGGATCCATGCGACCGACGGTACGAATTCCGCGTTGGGGGGACAACGCAATTATTCCGGAACCCCTATTCGCCAGTCATTTGCCGGAACCCCGGCGCCGCACCGCTGGCGCGCGCAAGATTGACCTGAGCGACTACCCTCACAGGAGGTTGACATGCCCGAACGCAATACCCCCTGGCAGCCGGGCACGCCGTGCTGGGTCGATTGCCAGGTCGACGACACGCACCGGGCCGCGGCGTTCTACGGCGCGCTGTTCGGTTGGGAGATCGAGGACGGCGGCGCCGAGTCCGGCGGCTACCTCATGGCGCGGCGCCACGATCGCGCCGCCGCCGGGATCGGCCCCAAGTCCCCCGAGATGGCGATGCCGTCGGTGTGGACCACCTACATCGCCACCGAGAGCGCCGACCGCACCGCCGAGGCGGTGACCGGCAACGGCGGCGCGGTGCTCGTCCCGCCGTTCGACGTGCTCGACGCCGGGCGGATGCTGGTCGCCGCCGACCCGACCGGCGCCGCCTTCGGCGTCTGGGAGGCGCGCGGGCACCACGGCGCCGGAATCTACAACGAGCACGGCGCCTACTGCTGGAACGAGCTGCACACCGACGGCTACCGGCGCGCGCAGGAGTTCTACACCGGCGTCTTCGGCTGGGCGTACGGGGAGATCGGCGACGGTGCGGACATCGTCTACTCGACCTTCGCGCACACCCCCGACGGCGCCCCGCTCGGCGGCATCAACCAGGCCGCCGGGCCGCCGTACTGGCTCACCTGGTTCCAGGTCGACGACACCGACGCCGCGCTCCGGCACGCCACCGAACTCGGCGCGACGGTCCTGCGCGGCCCGGACGACAGCCCGGTCGGCCGGATGGGCGTCCTGCGCGGCCCCCAGGACGAGGTCTTCGCCGTCATCGACCCGACCCGGACGGCAGGCCCGCCGCCCGGCACCTGACCGAACGCCTCCCGCCCGCAGCCGGCCGGCCTCGCGGCCGCCTGCCGCCCGGCGTACCCGCGAGCGAGACCGCGCGGAGGCGGTGTTCGAGGTGTTCAGCGCGCCCGGGCGAAGGGCGCCGGCCGATTCGGCGAGCCGCCGCGGCGCGGGCGACGTACCGTCGAGATCATGGCGGAACTGGTTCTCGGTCCGGTGCTGCGGCACGTCGACGCCACCTCGGCAACAGTGTGGGTGGAGACCGACGCGCCCTGCGAGGTCACGGTGCTCGGCGCCCGCGCCCGCACCTTTCAGGTGGGCGAGCTGCACTTCGCCCTGGTCACGGTGACCGGCCTGGAGCCGGACAGCTCGGTGCCGTACGAGGTCGCGCTGGACGGCGCCCGGGTGTGGCCGGAGCCGGATTCGGAGTTCCCGCCCAGCCGGATCCGCACGCACCAGGTGCGCTCCCTGATCTTCGGCTCCTGCCGGGCGGCCAAGGTGACGCCGGGCGCGCTCGCCGCGGACAAGGTCGGGGTGGACGCCCTTGACACCTACGCGCTGCGGATGAAGGAGCTGCCCGAGGCGGAGTGGCCGGACGCGCTCGTCCTGCTCGGCGACCAGGTGTACGCCGACGAACCCACGCCGCGGATCAAGGAGTGGCTGGCGCAGCGGCGGAACGGGGCCGAGCCTGCGGGCGAGGTGGTCTCGTTCCGCGAGTACGCCGAGCTGTACCACGAGTCCTGGGCCGACCCGGAGATCCGCTGGCTCATGTCCACCGTGCCCACCTCGATGATCTTCGACGACCACGACGTGCGCGACGACTGGAACACCTCGCGCACCTGGCGCGAGCAGATGGCCGAGCTGCCCTGGTGGCCCGAGCGCATCCGCTCCGGGCTCGCCTCGTACTGGGTGTACCAGCATCTGGGCAATCTCGCGCCTGCCGATCTGGCCGCCGACGAGCTGTACCGGACGGTCACCGCGCACGGCGGCGACGTCGGGGAGCTGCTGGAGGAGTTCGGCGCCGCGGCCGACAAGGAGGCGGACGGGCGCAAGCCGGTGCGCTGGAGCTACCGCCGCGATTTCGGCCGGGTCCGGCTGCTCGTCATCGACACCCGCAACGGGCGCATCCTGGACGGCGACCGGCTCATGGTCGGCGCCGAGGAGTTCGACTGGCTGGAGGAGAACGCAGCGGGCGATATCGACCACCTGCTCATCGGGTCGTCGCTGCCGTGGCTGATGCCGCCCGCGCTCAGCCACTTCCAGTCGCTGAACGAGCGCGCCGCGGCATTGCCGGGGTGGCGCGGGAGGCTCGGCGAGAAGGTGCGGCAGGAGGCGGATCTGGAGCACTGGCCCGCGTTCCGCGCCTCCTTCGAGCGGCTGGCCGCGCTCATCCGGCGGATCGGGAGCGCGCCGGACGCGCCCGCCACCATCTCGGTGCTCTCCGGCGACGTGCACCACAGCTACGCCGCGCGCGCCGACTACCCGGAGCCGACGAAATCCACGGTGCTGCAGCTGGTCTGCTCGCCGGTGCACAACGAGCCGCCGAAGATCTTCCACGCCGTCTTCGCCGCGGCCTGGGGGCGCCGGTTGGCACGGGCGCTGCGCCGGCTCGCCGATCGGCGCGGGATCTCGCCGGACCCGGTGCGCTGGGAGAAGATCAGCGGGCCGCACTTCGGGAACTCGCTCGCCGCGCTGCACCTGGACGGGCGGCGCGGGCGTTTCGTGCTCGAAACCGCGCGCTCGGACGCGGGATTGGTGAAGGTCGCCGATCTGGAGTTGCGGGCGCCGCACTCCTGAACCCCGCGGGGATGTTCCCCGGCGGGCACACCGCCCGCGCGGGGTGGCCGAGGCCGTGCGCGCCGCCCTCGCCCGACCGACGCTTACCGCCCCTGCTTCGTCATGCTGGTGACCCGGACCGGCCCACTCCACCCGCAGGGCGAATCACAGACCCCGACCACCTCGCGCCTGGTACGCCCGTCGGCGACGACGGTGTGCAACCACGCGGTGGCGGGATACCCGCAGCGCGGGCACTTCCCGAAGTAGTCGAGGATCTCGGTGGCGGTCCGGCGCCCGACGGAGGCACTCATCCGGCGGTGTCCGCCCCGTACTCGCGCAGCGCCCGCCGCAGCAACTTCCCGGTCGCGTTCCGCGGTAGCTCGTCCAGCACGATCACCTCCCGCGGCACCTTGTGCCGCGCCAGACCCGCCCTGACGTAGTCCTTGATCTCCCGCACGTCCACCGACGCCCCCTCGACCGGAACCACGAACGCCCGCAACCGCTGCCCGAAATCCGCGTCCGGCACCCCGACCACCGCCGCCTCGGCGATATCCGCCCGCTCCACCAGCAGGTTCTCCACCTCGAGCGGGAACACGTTCTCCCCGCCGGAGATGATCATGTCGTCGTCCCTGCCGTCGACGAACAGCCGTCCCTCGGCGTCGAAGTGCCCCACGTCCCCGCTGGAGAGCAGCCCGTCCACGGTCTCCTTGGTCCGCCCGTCGGTGTACCCGGCGAAGCTCAGCCCGCTGGAGACGAAGATCGTCCCGACCACTCCGGGTTCGGTGATGCGCGCCCGCCGCTCGTCGTACAGCGCGACCCGGCATCCGACCGGCGGCCGCCCCACGGTGCCCGGCGCCAGCCGCATGTCCTCCGGCGTCGCCACCGCCGCCACCGCCACCTCGGTGGAGGCATACAGGTTGTACAGCACCTCTCCGAAGAGCTCGGCGGTCCGCCTGCTCAGATCCGGCGACACCGACGATCCGGCCGCGAAGATCACCCGCAGGGCAGAGGTGTCGTGCGCGGCCAGTTCGGCGGCGGGCAGGTCGACGATGCGCTGCAGCATGGTCGGGACGACCACCAGGCTCGCGGCCCGGTGCTCGGCCACCGCCGCCACCGTCCAGCGCGGGTCGAAGCGCCCCGGCCGCAGCACGACGGTGTTGCCGAGCGCCCAGCCCAGTCCGAGCTGGGAGAGCCCGGTGCCGTGGAACAGCGGCGCCGCCATCACCATGGCGCTGTCCTTCGGCAGCGGGATCCGGTCGAGGAACTGCGCCGACTGCAGCGGCGAGACCTTCTCCCGCGGCGCGCCCTTCGGCGTCCCGGTGGTGCCGCTGGTCAGGATGACCAGCCCGCCCGCCCTGGCCGGGGTCGGCAGCGGCTCGGGCGCGTGCGCGGCGACGAGCCCGTCCACGGTGAGCACCCCGGGCTCGGCCCCGTCCGACCTGGTGAGGATGCGCGCGATGGCATCCGGCGCCGCGGCGAGCAGGGGAAGGAACTCGGCGTCGAGCAGCAGCGCCGCGATCCGCTCGCGCACCGCGACCTCGGCCAGCTGCCGCCCGCCGAACCCGGTGTTGAGCAGCACGACCCGGGCACCGAGCTTCCCGGCCGCGGCCATCGCCAGCAGCATGCCGCGGTGGTCGCGGCAGAGCACGCCGAGCACGGTGCCCGCGCCGTGGCCGCCTGCGGCGAGGCCGCGGGCCAGCGCGTCCGAGCGGGAATCCAGCTCGGCGAAGGTCAGCCCGCCGCGATCGTCGATCACCGCGGTGCGCTCGGGCCAGCGCCGCGCCGCCGCGCGCAGCACCGTGGTGAACGGGCCGTAGCGGCTCGCGTCCCGCGCGGTGCGCAGGGTGTGGTCCGGGCGCAGCGGATCCAGCATGCCGCGCCGGACCAGCACGCTCGCCGCGGCGAGCGAATCGGTGAGCGGACGGGTCAGCTCCTGCAGCCGCACGGCGGTTCTCCCTCAGCGATGACGGATGGGTGCGCAGAGCGTAGCGCAGGAGCAGAATACTCATTCACTTATTTCGACATCCGGCGTCATCGGAGGCGCGATCGTTGTTGAACAGCTGATTACATGAGAGACTTGGTGCCAACTTGTTTCATCAACTCTCGGGAGGTCGGAGATGACCCGCTCGATCCAGCCGGTGCCCAGCACGCCCGGCGCCGAGCCGACGGACCGCCGCCGCTTCATCGCGGGTCCCGGCGCGCTGCTCGGCGGCCCGGCGAACGTGATCATGCAGCTGAGCCTGGCGCCGGTCGGCCGCGGCGTCGTGGAGAGCACGGTGGCCAGCGGCCGCTTCGACCTCCGGCCGCAGAAGCGCGGCCGCACCACGCTCACCTACCTCGCGGTCGCCATGCTCGGCACCGAGGAGGAGCGGGTGGCCTACCGCGAGGCCACCGATACTTCGCACCGCCAGGTCCGCTCGCAGCCCGGCGCCGAGGTGCGCTACAACGCCTTCGACCCGAAGCTGCAGCTCTGGGTGGCCGGCTGCATCTACCTCGGCACCGCCGACTCCTTCCGGCTGCTCTACGGCGAGCAGACCGAGGAGTTCTCCGACGCGCTGTACCGGGAGTCGGCGCGGTTCGGCACCACGCTGCAGATGCCCGCCGAGCTGTGGCCCGCCGACCGCGCGGCCTTCACCGCGTACTGGGAGTCCATGCTGCCGCAGCTCTCCATCGACGAGGGCGTGCGCCGCTACCTGCTCGACCAGGTGGTCGACCTCGGCCCGTACAGCCGGGTCCAGCAGCTGCTCGGCAAGCACGTGAACCGCTTCTTCACCACCGGCTACCTGCCGCAGTGGTTCCGCGACGAGCTCGGGCTGGACTGGGGGCCGCGCAGGCAGCGCGCTTTCGAGCTGATCATGCGCGGCCTCGGCTTCGTCATCCAGCGGCTGCCCGAGCCGTGGCCGCAGTACCCGCTGGACAAGCACCTGGCCGACATGCGGCGCCGGATCGCGGCGGGCAAACCGCTGGTCTGAGTCAGCCGGCGCGCACGGCCCGCCTGCGCCTGCGCGCCGCCGACCAGCGGGTGGCGATCAGCCCGTGCCGCGGCCCGACGAGGTAGACCGCGGCGAAGAGCACGCCCTGGGCGAGCACCACCATGCCGCCCGCCGAGGTGTCCCAGTAGTAGGCCAGGTACAACCCGGTCACCGCCGCGACGACGGCGAGCGCGGGCGCGATCAGCAGCATCCGGCCGAACCGGTCGGTGAGCAGGTAGGCGGTGGCGCCGGGGATGATCAGCATCGCCACCACCAGCACCACCCCGACCACCTGCAGCGCGGTCACCGCGGTGAGCGCGAGCAGCCCGAGCAGCAGCGCGCCGAGCAGCCGCGGATTCAGCCCGATGGCGTGCGCGTGCGTCGGGTCGAAGGCGTAGAGCGTGAGGTCGCGGCGCTTGGCCACCGCGGTCACGAAGACCACCGCGCCGAGCGCCGCGATCTGCCACAGATCCGAGGGGGCGACGCCGAGCAGGTTGCCGAAGATGATGTGGTTCAGGTCGGTCTGGCTCGGGGTCACCGAGATGAGCACGAGCCCCAGCGAGAACAGCGTGGTGAAGACGATGCCGATGGTGGCGTCCTCCTTGACCCGGCTGGTGTCGCGCACCACCCCGATCAGCGCCACCGCCAGGAAGCCGAAGACCACCGCGCCGAGCGCGAACGGCGCGCCGATGATGTAGGCGAGCACCACCCCGGGCAGCACCGCGTGCGAGACCGCGTCGCCCATGAGCGACCAGCCGATCAGCACCAGCCAGCAGGACAGGATCGCGCAGACCACCGAGGAGATCACGGTGGCGGCGAGCGCGCGCACCATGAAGTCGTAGGCGAACGGGTCGAGCAGCAGGTCGATCACCGGGCGCCGCCCGCCATCGGGTCCAGGCCGAAGGCGCGGACCAGGTTCTCCGGGCGGATCACCTCGTCGATGTCGCCGTGCGCGAGCACCTTCCGCATGAGCAGCACCGCCTCGTCGGCCAGGTTCGGGAGCGCGTGCAGGTCGTGCGTGGAGATCAGCACGGCCGCGCCGTCGGCGGCCAGCTCGCGCAGCAGCGCGGTGATGGTGGCCTCGGAGCGCTTGTCCACCCCGGCGAAGGGCTCGTCCAGCAGCAGCACCGACGCCCCCTGCGCGATGCCGCGCGCGACGAAGGCGCGCTTGCGCTGCCCGCCGGAGAGCTGCCCGATCTGCCGGTGCGCCAGGCCGGCGAGCTCGACCCGCTCCAGCGCGGCGTCCACCGCCGCCCGGTCCGCCGCCCGCGGCCTGCGGGTGAACCCGAGCCGGCCGTAGCGTCCGGTCATGACCACCTCGCGCACGGTGATCGGGAAGGCCCAGTCGATCTCCTCCGACTGCGGCACGTACCCGACCAGCCCGGCCCTGCGGGCCGCCGCCGGGGTGTCGCCCGCGATCCGGACGGTGCCGGTGTCCGGGGTGAGCATGCCCATGATCGCCTTGAACAGCGTCGACTTGCCCGAGCCGTTCATCCCGATCAGCGCGCAGACCCGGCCGCGGGCCAGCTCCAGCGAGGCGCGCTCCAGCGCGAGCACCTCGCCGTAGTGCACGGTGACGTCGCTGACCGCGATGGCCGGGGTCATCGGGCGGCGCTCCCGGTCAGCCCGGCCACCACGGTGTCCGCGTCGTGCCGGATGAGCTCGAGGTAGGTGGGGACCGGCCCGTCCGGCTCGGAGAGCGAGTCCACGTACAGCACCCCGCCGAGCCGGGCGCCGGTCGCCGATGCCACCTGCCGCATGGGGTCGTCGGAGACGGTGGACTCGCAGAACACGGCGGGCACCGCGGCCGAGCGGACGAACTCGATCACCCCGGTCACCTGCTGCGGGGTGGCCTGCTGCTCGGCGTTCACCGGCCAGATGTAGCGCTCGGTGAGCCCGGCGTCGCGGGCCAGGTAGGAGAAGGCGCCCTCGCAGGTCACCAGCGCGCGCTGGGTCGGCGGCAGCGCGGCGAGCCGGGTCACCAGGTCGTCCTGGACCTGCTGCAGCGCGGTCCGGTAGGCGGCGGCGTTGGCGGCGTACTGCTGCGCGCCGTCGGGGTCGAGCTCGGTGAAGGCGCGGGCCAGGTTGTCGGCGTAGAGCTGAACGTTGAGCGGGCTCATCCAGGCGTGCGGGTTCGGCTTGCCCGCGTAGGCGTCCGCGGCGATGTCGATGGTCCGCACCCCGTCCGAGGCGACCACGTGCGGGACGTCGAGGTCGGCGACGAACTTGGCGAACCAGGCCTCCAGGTTCAGCCCGTTGTCCACGATCAGATCGGCCTGCGCGGCCCGCCGGATGTCGCCGGGCGTCGGCTCGTAGCCGTGGATCTCCGCGCCCGGCTTGGTGATCGACTCCACCCGCAGCCGGTCGCCCGCGACGTTGGCGGCGATGTCGGCGAGCACGGTGAAGGTGGTGAGCACCACCGGGCGCCCGTCGTCGTCGCGCGCGCCGACCCGGTCGCAGCCGGCGGTGGCCAGCCCGAGCGCCAGCACGACGAGCAGCACCATCCGATTCATGGAGCCATCATAAGTTCGGCTTCCCGAACTCGAAAGCGCGGGTGGCGGAACTCTCGGTGCGCTACCCCGCCGCGACCGGCACCGTGAAGCGGAACCGGGCGCCCCCGGTGTACTCGGTGTCCAGCTCGATCCGGCCGCCGTGGAACTCGACGATCTTGCGGCAGATGGCGAGCCCGAGCCCGGTCCCCCCGTACTCCTCCCGGTTGTGCAGCCGCTGGAAGATCACGAACACCTTGTCCGCGAACTCCGGGGGCACGCCGATCCCGGTGTCGCGCACCGCGAAGTGGTGCGTGCCGTCGCGCTCCTCGTGCTCGATCACGATCTCCGGTTTCCGGCCGGGCGCCGCGAACTTCACCGCGTTGCCGAGCAGGTTCTGCCAGAGCATCTCCAGCAGCGTCGGATCGCCGACCACGGCGGGCAGCCGCTCCGGCCGCTGCACCGTCGCGCCGGACTCGGCGATCGCGGAGCCGAGGTTGTGCAGCGCCCGGTCCAGCACCGGATCCAGCTCCAGGCGCTCGGTGCGGTCGTTCACCCGGCCGACCCGGGAGAAGGTGAGCAGATCGGTGATCAGCACCTGCATCCGCTTGGCGCCGTCCACCGCGAACTCGATGTACTGGCGGCCGCGATCGTCCAATTCATCGTCGTAGCGCTTCTGCAGCAGCTGACAGAAGGATGCGACCTTGCGCAGCGGCTCCTGCAGGTCGTGCGAGGCGACGTAGGCGAACTGCTCCAGCTCCTGGTTGGAGCGGCGCAGCTCGACGGTCTGGGCATCCAGGTCGGCGGCCTGCCGCACCAGGGTGGCCTCCTGCTCGCGGGCCGAGCGCAGCTCGGTGACGATCCGGCGGCGCATGTCCTCCACCGCGGCCCCGACGGTCGCGATGTCGGCCGGGCCGCGCGCGGCGATCCGGTGCTCGAAGTCCCCGCCCGCCACCCGCAGCGAGCTGCGCTGCAGCTCGGCGAGCGGCCGCACCACCAAGCCGCGCACCAGCACCGTGAGCAGCACCGCGGCCAGCACGAAAACCACGACCAGGCCGCCGAGCAGCAGGTTGCGGTTGTCCCGGTTGTGGTACATGGCGGTGCGCTCGGTATCGAGGGCGACCGCGAGCCGGTCGGCCTGCCCGGTGAAGCCGGCGCGGACCGCGTCGAAGAGCTGCCGCCCGTCGGCGGCGGCGGCGCGGGCGCGCTCCGGTGCGGCGGTGACGGTCTCGGCGTAGCCGGTGCGCCAGCGGAGGGCGCTGGCCTCCACCGCGGCGAGGTCGGCGAGCGCGTCGGGGCGGTCGGCGAGCAGCCCGCGCAACCTGCTCAGCGCGCGCACCTCGGCGTCCCGGCCGGCGCCGTAGGAGCGCAGCGCCACCGAGTCGGCGCCGATGGCGTAGCCGCGCACGCCGTTCTCCTGGTCGATCAGCGCCGCCTGCAACCGGTAGCTCTCCGCGAGCGCGGGCTGCAGTTTGCCGATGACCAGGGTGGAACTCACTGTGGTGCGGGCGATCATGCTCGCCCCCGCGACCGCACCGGCGAGCACGATCACCACCATCGAGCCGAGCACGAGCTGGAACCAGGTCTCGACGGTCAGCCGGGTCGTCCCCCGGGCACGGGTATTCATGGTGTCGTCCAAGCTCTCGAATCGCAGCTGACCGCGCCACCGGTATCGAGCGCCTGCGGACACTCTGCCACACCGCCGACACGCCGGTGGGGCGGTGCCGTCCACGGGGCTTGCACCCCGCGCCGCGCACGGTTGTCGCGGGGTCGCGGTGCAGCACAGCAGGGCTTTTCACCGTCGCGGCGGAGTTATGCAAGTGCCGCATGGGATGTCGGGTACGCGGCACCTCGTGTCACGCAGCCGGAAGTGGGCATGCCCCGCAGCACAGAGAGTGAAGGAGCTCAGCATGTTCCAGCGTGCCAACACATATCGGCGCCGTGATCGATCGGGCGGACGGCGCCGGGGCGCGAACCGGACGACCGGAAGGCGCTCCTGGCGCCGGGGCGGCGGGGGCGGGGCCCGCGGCCGCAGCACCGTGAGCAACAGCCGCGGCCTGGAGAAGGTGGCCCGCTTCGGCTTCATCGCCCGCGGGATCGCCTACATCGTGCTCGGCGTCCTCGGCTTCATGCTCGCGGTCGGCACCGCCGAGCACTCGGCCAACGAGGTCGGCGCGCTGGCCGCGCTCTCCGAGCAGCCGCTCGGCTACCTGCTGCTGTGGATCCTGGTGTTCGGCTTCGCCGCGCTCGCGGTGTGGCGCTTCACCCAGGTGGCCACGGCCGGGCGCACCGTCTCCGGCGGGCACCGGGCCTACGCGGCCGTCGCGGGCATCTTCTACGCCCTCGCCTTCTTCTTCACCCTGCGCTTCGTCGTGAACGGCAGGCTGCCCGCACCCGGCGAAGTGGTGGCGCGCGACTTCACCACCCGCATCCTGGCCTGGCCCGGCGGCCAGGTCGTGGTCGCGCTGCTCGGCATCGCGGTGCTCGCCTTCGGGCTCCTGCTCATCGTGCGCGGCGCCCGGCTGCACTTCACCGACGACCTGCGGATGGGCTGGATGACCCGCGGTTCCCGGACCGCGGCGGTCTGGCTCGGCCGGGCCGGCTACATCGCCCGCGGCGCCGTCGTCGCCGCGATCGGCCTCGCCGCCCTGGTGGCCGCGCTGAACTACGACCCGGCGCAGGTCGAGGGCGTCGACGGCGTGCTGCGCGACTTCGCGGGCACCCCGTTCGGCCCGTGGCTGCTCATCCTGATCGCGCTGGGGCTCATCGCCTTCGGGCTGCTGTCCTTCCTGGAGGCGCGGCACCGCCGCACCTACGGCGGCGTCCCGGTCTGATCTCTCTCCTCGAGCGGCCCGGCGGTCTGCACCGCCGGGCCGCTCCGCGTTCTCGGCCCGCTGCGCGCCACCGCGACCCCGGCCAGGCAGAGCACTCCGCCGAGCAGCGCGAGCGGCACCGGCACCTCGCCGAGCGCGAGCCAGGAGCCGAGCACCACCAGCGCCGGAACCGCGTAGGTGGTCACCCCCATCCGCCCCGCCGTGGTCCTGGCCAGGGCATAGGCCCAGGTGGTGAAGGCCAGCGCGGTCGGGAAGACACCGAGGTACAGCACGCTCAGCGTCGCGGCGGGCGGCGCCGCGCCGACCTCGCGCACCAGTTGCCCGGCGAAGGGGAGGCAGGCGAGCGCGCCGACCACGCAGCCGCCGGTGGTGACCTGCAGCGCGGAAGCCACCGCCAGCGCGGGCTTCTGCACGATGGTGGAGATCGCCCAGGTGATCGCGGCGAGCACCGCGAGCAGCACCCCGGCCGCGGCGCCGCCCTGCGCGGTGCCGAGCCCGACCACGATCGCGCCCGCGAAGGAGACCGCGATCCCACCCAGCAGCCTGCGCGGGAACCCCTCCCCCAGGAACGCCCCGCCGAGCAGCGCGATCAGCACCGGCCCGATGTTCACCACCATGGCCGCGGTACCCGCGTCCACGTACTCCTCGCTCCAGTTCAGCGCCACCATGTAGACGCCGAACCAGAGCACCCCGGTGATCGCGATCGCGCGCCACGCCGCGCGCGGTGGCAACCCCTCGCCCACCACCAGCAGGATCAGCAGCAGCGTCACGGCCCCGGCCAGTAGCCGGCCGAGCGCCAGCGCGCCCGGCGAGAAGTGCTCGCCCGCCGCCCGGATGAAGACGAAGGCCGAGGCCCAGAGCAGGACCGTCGCCCCGGCCGCCGTCGCGGCCCGCTGCCCCTCGGTTCCGATCGCGCGCATCCGCCGAACCTAACCCGCGAAGCGGCCCCCCGTCGCGCGGGTTTCGGCCTTCGCGCTACCGGACCCGGTCGTAGACCAGGGCCAGCTCGCCCAATTCGCCCGCCTCCTGCCGGGTCTGCGTCCAGCGCGAGCGGGGCAGCCCGTCGGTGAACAGCTGCTGCCCGCCGCCCGCGATCTCCGGGCAGATCGTCAGGTACAGCCGGTCCAGCAGGTCGGCGGCGAGCAGCGGCCGGATCAGGCTGGCGCTGTTGTTGACCAGGATGTCGCCGGTGCCATCGGATTTCAGCTCGGCCACCACCGCCTCGACCGGGGCGGCGCGCACCCGGGTGCGCGGCCACGGCGCCGCGGTCAGGGTCCGGGAGAGCACCACCTTCTCGGTCTCGACCAGCCAGGCGGCGTAGCCGCGGTCGCGCGGGTCGGCGTCCTCGTCGTCCGCGACCGACGGCCAGTAGCCGAGGAACCCCTCGGCGTTGCGCCGCCCGAGCAGAGCCGTGGTGGCACCCCCGTGCAGCCGGGCGAGGTGGTCGCGGGCGACGTCGGAGGTGGCGTAGCGAACGATGGCGCCGAGGTCGCCCGGGCCGTCCGGCCCGCTGTAGCGGCCGTCGAGGGTGAGGCTGATATCGGCGCGCACACGGCGTCCGGTCATGCGGGGGTCTCCTTCGAACGGGTGCCGACGGCGTCGGCGAGATTGTCGAGCACCTGGCCCCAGCCGGTCTCGATTCCGGCGATGGCCGGGACGGCCTCGACGGTGGTTCCGGTGACGCGCACGGCGACCCGCAGCCGGGTGCCCGCCGCCGCCGGTTCGAGGGTCACGTCGTAGTGGCCGGTGAAGGTCGTGCCGCCCGCCGGGTCGAGCACGGACAGCTCGAACTCCAGCAGCTCCTCCGGAGTCGCCCGGCGCACCCGGCCCGCGGAGCGGTAGCGGCCCTCGGCGTCGCGGTACTCGAGCACCGCGCGCCCGCCCGCCACGGGCTCCAGCACGGCCTCGGTGACGGTGAGGGAGGGCGGCGCCCACCAGGCGGCGAGCAGCTCCGGCTCGGTCCAGTAGCGCCAGACGGTCTCCCGCGGTGCGGGGAGGAGCCGCTCGAAGGCGTAGGCGCGGCCGTCGGCCCACCGGCTCCGGTCCGCGATGGCGGCCTCGGCCTCGATGGCGGCGCGATACCGCGCGATGACGTCGCGCTCGCCCGCTTGCACCGCGGCCGTGGCGACCAGCGCGCGGAGCCGATCGGTCAGCGCGCCCAGCACAGCGGGCTCGAGCGCGTAGACCCGCCGCTGCCCGAGCGGGACCACGGTGACCAGCCCCGCACGAGCCAGGGTCTGCAGGTGCTTGGTGGCCTGCGGCTGGCGCAGCCCGGTGCGTTCGGCGAGCTCGCCCACCGAGCGCGGACGTTCGGCGAGCAGCTCCACCAGCCGCCAGCGAGCGGGATCGCCGAGCGCCGCCGCGATCTGTTCCATACGGCAAAGCATTCACTGTCCGGAATATTCTTGTCGAGGAATACTGCCGCGAAATCCAGTTGCCGTCGCGCGTCTCCCGGGTTCCGATGGGGCCATGCCCCTTCCCCGCGATCTCACCGGCCGCGTCGCCGTGGTCACCGGCGTCGGCCGCCGGGCCGGTATCGGCTTCGCCGTCGCCCGGCGGCTCGCCGAGCGCGGCGCCGCGCTCTACCTCGCGCACTGGCGCCCGCACGACGAGCGGCAGCCGTGGGGCGCCGACGACACCGACGCGCTGCGCGCCGAACTCGCCGCCACCACGACGGTGATCGACCGCGCTGCCGATCTCGCCGTCCCCGACGCCGCGCACCGGCTGATCGAGGACGCCGTCGCCGAGTTCGGGCACCTCGACATCCTGGTCGCCAACCATGCCCGCAGCGGCGGCGACGGCACGCTGCTCGAGGTGGACGCCACCATGCTGGACGGACACTGGGCGGTCGACGCGCGCTCGGTGCTGCTGCTCACCCAGGCGTTCGCCCGGCAGTACCGGCCGGAGCGCGGCGCGGTGCCGGATCGCGGCCGGGTCGTCTGGCTCACCTCCGGCCAGCACCTCGGCCCGATGCCGGGCGAGATCGCCTACGCGGCGGCCAAATCGGTGCTCGCCGGGCTCACGCCGACGGTGGCGGCCGAGCTCATCGAGCGCGGCATCGTGCTGAACACCGTCAACCCGGGCCCGGTCGACACCGGCTACCTCTCCCCCGGCAGCACCGACCTCGACCCCGCCCTCGCCGCCGCCGTGCACGCCGCCTTCCCCCGCGGCCGGGCGGGCGAACCGGACGATCCGGCCCGGCTCATCGCCTGGCTGATCTCCGACGAGGGCCGCTGGATGGTGGGCCAGGTCCTCGACTCCGAGGGCGGCTTCCGGCGCGCCCGCTGGTAGCGGAGAACAGACCGCCGGTTAGAGTGGCTGCACGGATGCCGGTCCGGGGAGTTCCGGCGCCTGGCGCGAGGAGAGCAGCCGATGAGCGATCGGCCCCGTTCGACCGCGGTGCCCGGAGCAGGTTCGCGCACCGCCGCCGACGGCCGCGCTCCGGTACGCCGGTTTCCGGTCATCGCGATACCGCGCGACCGAGCGCGATTCCGGCCGGCCCCGCGAGACCGAGCGCGATTCCAGCCAACCCCGCGAGACCGAGCGCGGCTCCGGCCGGCCCCGCGAGACCGGGCGCGATTCCAGCCGGTGCCGTACGGCCTCGCGGTCGGAGCCGCGACGGCCCGCCCCGCAGGGCACGGGTGGTGACCGTGGCACAGCTCTCCGACGACCGGATCGCCGACGCGCTCGCGCCCTGGCGCGGCCGCCGCTACGTCGCACTCGGCAGCTCCTTCGCCTCCGGACCCGGTATTCCGCCGCGCGCCCCCGGCTCGGTGCGCGCGGCGGGCCGCTCCAGCCGCAACTACCCGCACCTCATCGCGGGCGCGGCCGGGCTGCGGCTCACCGATGTCACCAGCTCCGGCGCGACCTGCGCGCACATCCTGCACGAGCGGCAGCACGGCAGCCCCCCGCAGCGCATGGCCGTCACCCCGGACACCGAGCTCGTGACGGTGACCATCGGCGGCAACGACATCGGGTTGACGGCGTTCCTGATCGCCCGGCGCATGCCGTCGCCGGTGCGGCTGCTGCCCGCCGCCCGCCGCTCCGCCGACGAGGCGGCCACCGGCCGCGCGCTCGGCGGGATCGGGAAGCGGCTGAACCGGGTGTTCGGCACGGTGCGCGACCAGGCACCGAACGCACGTTTGCTGGTGGTGAACTATCTGTCGGTACTCGGCCCGCCGCGACCCGACGAACCGCCCACCGACCGGCACTACCGCTACCTGGCGGAGTCACTCGCCGACCGCACCGCCGCGGCCGCGGAGCGGGCAGGGGCGCACCTGATCGACGTCCGCACCCCGAGCCTCGCGCACGCCCCCGGCTCCCCCGTCCCGTGGACTTCGGACTTCTTCGTCCCGGTACCGGGCCGCCCCGCGCACGGCACACCCTGTCACCCCACCGCCGCGGGCATGGCCGCGGTGGCCGACCTCGTACTGGTCCGGCTACGAACCCTGACCCCGGTCGGCTGACGCGCCCGGCGCGCCCGGCCGTGGCCGCCCCCGCCACGCCATCCCCGCCGCCCGGCAGCGTCGGCAGACAGCGTTACGGGGCGGGGGCGGGCGGGACCGGGAACGGGATGGTGATGCCGAAGGGGAGGACGAGGCCGGGGGGCGGCGGCGTCGCCGCGTCCGGGCCGGGGGCGACCGGCTGCCCGTCCGGGCCGAACTCCACCGGCGCGGGCCCCTGCGGCGCCACCTGCTGCGGGGCGGGAGCGGGCACCGCCGCACGCGGCAGCTCCTCGGCGCGCGGCCCGGGCTCACCGGGTTGCACGGCGGGCGGCGGGGGCGGCGGGCAGAAGAACCCGCACGGGATCGGCGGCAGCCCGGGGATGGTGATCATCGGCTCGGGGACCGCGGCGGGCGTCGGCGTCTGCACCGCCTGCTCGAGCGGCAGCCCCTCCGGCGCCTCCGCGGGCAACGGACCTGGCACCGGCCCCGGCGCGGAGGCGGCGAGCACGCCGGGCGCGGTCCCCCAGCCCCCCGACCCCGGAACGATCGCCTCCGGCGACACCCGCC
>NZ_JBHSAX010000021.1:28452-46313 GCF_042650385.1 Nocardia jiangsuensis | reverse complement strand
GGAAAAGCCCGCGCGAGTTCACGGCCCATCCCCGGCCGCTGCGAACCCTGCCCACCGAAGATCATCCCGAGCCCGCCCGCGCTCGGGCCGGAGCCGACGCCCGCGTCCAAGGCCGCGAGCAGTTCGTCGCGATCGCTTCCGATCACCACGGCGCGATGCTCGAAGACGGATCGCGCCGCGGCCAGTGACCAGCCGATATCGGCGGGCTCCAGCTCGGGGTGCGCACGCACCCACTGGGCCAGCCGCTGCCCCTGCGCGGCCAGCGCTTCCGGGCCGCGGGCGGAGAGTACCCACGCCACCGGGCCCTCGACCGGGGCCCGTTCAGGTTCGGGTATGTCGGGTGCCTGCTCGAGAATCACGTGCGCGTTGGTGCCGCTGATGCCGAACGAGGAGACCGCGGCCCGCCGCGGGTGGCCGTTGACCGGCCACTCCCGCGCGGAGGTCAGCAACTCGACGGCACCCGACGACCAATCCACGTGTGGCGTCGGCTCGTCCACGTGCAGCGTCGCCGGCAGCACGCCGTTGCGCAGCGCCATCACCATCTTGATCACCCCGGCGACGCCCGCCGCGGCCTGGGTGTGGCCGATATTGGACTTGATCGACCCCAGCCACAGCGGATCGGCGCGATCCTGCCCGTAGGTGGCCAGCAGGGCCTGGGCCTCGATCGGGTCACCCAGGGACGTTCCGGTGCCGTGCGCCTCGACCGCATCGATATCGCCGGTGCCGAGCCCGGCCGAGGCCAGGGCCTGCCGGATCACCCGCTGCTGGGACGGCCCGTTCGGCGCCGTCAGACCATTGGACGCACCATCCTGATTCACCGCACTCCCCCGCACCACCGCCAGCACCGGATGCCCCTTCGCAACCGCATCGGAGAGCCGCTCCAACACCACGACACCGACACCCTCACTCCACCCCGTACCATCGGCCGCACCCGCGAACGACTTACACCGGCCATCCGCGGCCAACCCACGCTGCCGACTGAAATCCACGAACGTCCCCGGCGTCGCCATCACCGTCACTCCACCCGCAAGGGCCATCGAGCACTCCCCGGACCGCAGCGCCTGACCGGCCCAGTGCAAGGCCACCAGGGACGACGAACATGCGGTATCCACCGTCACCGCCGGACCCTCCAGGCCGAGGGCGTACGCCACCCGGCCGGTGGCGACGCTGCCCGCGTTGCCGATGCCGAGGAACGCCTCGGCGCCGTCCGGCACCGAGGTGAGCCGGGCCGAGTAGTCGTGGTACATGAGCCCGGCGTAGACCCCGGTGTCGCTGCCCTTCAGCGACTTCGGGTCGATGCCGGAGTTCTCCAGCGCCTCCCAGCTGGTTTCCAGCAGGAGCCGCTGCTGCGGGTCCATGGCCACGGCCTCGCGCGGGGAGATCCCGAAGAAGCCCGCGTCGAACCCGCCCGCGTCGTGCAGGAAGCCACCCTCGCGGGTGTAGGAGGTACCGGGATTGTCCGGGTCGGGGTGGTACAGGGCGCCGATATCCCAGCCGCGATCCAGCGGGAAACCGGCGATGCCGTCGCCACCGTCGGCGACGAGCTGCCACAGCTCCTCCGGTGTCCGGATGCCGCCGGGGAAGCGGCAGGCCATGCCGACGACCGCGATCGGCTCGCCCGCCGGCACGGCGGAGGCGGTGATCCGGGGTTGCGCGGCCGCGGTCCCGGCCACCCGTTCGAGGACGAAATCCGCGATGGCGGCCGGTGTCGGGTAGTCGAAGATCAGTGTGGCCGGTAGCCGCACCGCCGTGGCGGCGCTGAGCCGGTTGCGCAGCTCCACCGCGGTGAGCGAGTCGAAGCCGAGCTCCCGGAAGGCCCGCCGCACGTCGACGCCCCCGGGGTCGGTGAAGCCGAGTACCGCGCCGACGTGTGCCCGGACCAGGTCGAGCACGGTCGCGCGGCGCTCGGGTTCGGGCAGCGCGGCCAGCCGGGCCGCGAAGTCGCTGTCGCTCGCCGCGGAGCCGGCGGCCGCCCGCCGGATCGGGGTCCGGACCAGGTCCCGCAGCAGCGGTGGCAGGCTGCCCGCTTCGGCCTGGGCGCGCAGCACGGCGGGGTCCATCCGGATGGGCAGGGTGCCCGCCGGGCAGCCGCCGCCGACCGCCGCGTCGAAGAGCGCCAGCGCCTGCTCGGTGGAGAGCGCGAGCCCGCCCGCCCGGTTGATCCGGCTGCGATCGGTGCTGTCGAGGTGGCTGGTGAGGCCGCTGGCCTCCGCCCACAGCCCCCAGGCGAGCGCGATGGCGGGCAGGCCGCGAGCGCGGCGGTGCTGGGCCAGCCCGTCCAGGAAGGCATTCGCCGCGGCGTAGTTGCCCTGCCCGGCGCTGCCGAACGTGCCGGCGGCCGACGAGAACAGCACGAACGAATCCAGCGGCAGATCGGCGGTGAGCAGGTGCAGGTTCCAGGCCGCGTCGGCCTTCGGGGCGAAGACCCGGTCGATGTGGTCCGGTGTGAGCGATTCGAGAACGCCGTCGTCCAGCACGCCCGCGGTGTGCACCACGGAGCGCAGCGGCCGATCGGCGGGGATCTCCGCGAGCAGCCGCCGCAGGGCGTCGGGATCCGAGACGTCGCAGGCGGTGATCTCGGTTTCCGCGCCGAGCGCCCGGAGCCGGGCCGCCAGGTCGTCCGCGCCGGGGGCGGCGGGGCCCTGCCTGCCGACGAGCAGCAGCCGTCCGGCTCCGGCGGCGGCGAGGTGCTCGGACACCGCCGCGCCGAGCGTGCCGGTGCCGCCGGTGATCAGCACCGTGCCGGTGCCGTCCCGGTCGCGTGGCGCTTCGGCGGGTTCGGGCCGGACCGGGTGCAGGCGCGGCACCGAGATCGCGGTGCCGCGCAGCGCCAGCTGCGGTTCGCCGCTGGCCAAGGCCAGGGCGAGGACCGCGGGGTCGACGGGATCGCGGCCGATGTCGACGAGGACGAAGCGACCGGGGTGCTCGGCCTGGGCCGCGCGCAGCAGCCCCCACACCGCGGAGCCGGTCAGCCCCGCGATCGGCTCGCCGGGATCGACCGCGACCGCGTCCCTGGTCACGACCACCAGCACCGTGGATTCGAGCTGCGGCGCGGTGACGAAGGCCCGGACGATCTCGAGCGCCGCGCGCACCCCGGACCTGGCGTGTTCGGCGGGCCCGGTGCAGGGAAGCAGAACGAGCTCCGGCGGGTCGGCCGCGAGCAGTTCGTCGAGGGTCGCCGTCGGCCGGTCGGGGCCGGTCAGCTCCTCGATACCCGCCGAGTCCGGCGCGGTGAGGACGGTCCACCGTTCCGGTGCCGGGGCGGTGGCGGCGCGCAGCGGAACCCAGCGCACCGCGTACAGGTTCTCGGTGGGGCGCCGCGCCCCGAGCTGATCGGCGGCGACGGGCCGCAGGACCAGCGAGTCCACCGAGACGACCGGGTTCCCCGCGGGGTCGGTGGCCACCAGCCGCACGGTGTTCGGGCCGATGGCGCGCAGCCGGACCCGCAGCGTGGATGCGCCGGTGGCGTGCAGGACCGCGCCGGACCAGGAGAAAGGCAGCATCCCGTAGCCGACACCGCCGAGGTCGAGCCGCTCGTCGGCGCTGAGCGTCACGGCCTGCAGCGCGGCGTCCAGCAGCGCCGGATGCAGGCCGAAGGCTGTTCCAGCCGACGTGCTTTCGGCGCCTTCGGGGAGCGCGACCTCGGCGTGGACGTCGTCGCCTGCCCGCCAGACGGCGCGCAGCCCCCGGAAGGTCGGGCCGTAGGCGAAGCCGGTGGTGGCGAGGTTGTCGTAGAGGCCGTCGAGCTCGACGGGGGTGGCGTCGCGCGGCGGCCAGTCCCCGAGTACGGCGGGTTCGGTGGTCTCCGGTGTGACGGTGCCGGTGGCGTGGTGGGTCCACGGCCGGTCCGGGCTGTCGTCGTCGTGCGGGCGGGAGTAGATGTCGATCTCCCGGCCGCCGTCGGCACCGGGTTTCGCGACCACGATCTGCACATCGGTCGCGGCCGGTGCCGGGTCGTCCGCCGCGCCGAGGATCAGCGGCGTGTGGATGACCAGTTCCTCGACCCGGCCGTAGCCGACCCGGTCGGCCGCGCAGATCGCGAGCTCCACGAATCCCGTGCCTGGCAGCAGGATCGAGCCGAGTACCGCGTGATCGGCCACCCACGGGTTGGTGCGCGCCGAGAGGCGGCCGGTCAGGATGACGGTGCCGGACTCGGCCATCTCCACCACCGCGCTCAGCAGCGGGTGCGCGACCGCGCCGAGGCCGAGGCCGCGGGCGTCGCCGGTGCCGGTGGCACCGGATTCCAGCCAGTAGCGCTGGTGCTGGAAAGCGTAGGTGGGCAGCGGGATCCGCCGTCCGCCGAAGTTCCAGTCGACCGGGGTGCCGGTGACGAAGAGTTCCGCCGCTGCGAGCAGGAGTTGCCGCTGCTCGGGCTGGTCGCGGCGCAAGGTGCCGACGGTGACCGTGCCGGGCAGTACCGGGTGCGGGGAGACCTCCACGAGTTTCGTGAAGCCGTCCGCGTGTGCGGCGGTGACCGCGCCGTGGAAATCGACGGTGGTGCGCAGGTTCTCGTACCAGTACCCGGCGTCCATCGACGTGGTGTCGAGGAGGCTCGCGGTGACCGTCGAGTACAGCGGGATCCGGCCCGGGCCCGGCTCGACACCGGCCAGCACCTCCACCAGTTCCGCACGCAGCGCCTCCACCGCCGGGGAGTGCGAGGCGTAATCCACCGGCAGCCAACGGGTTCGGACATCGGAGCCGAGTTCGGCCACGACCTGCCGCAGGGCCTCGGCGGTGCCGGAGAGGACCACCGAATCGGGGCCGTTCACCGCCGCGATCGAGACCCCCCGGCGTTCCTCGACGGGAGCGGCGACCGACAGCATCGTCCCGCTGCCGCTCAGGGAACGCAGCGCGGCACTGCGCAGCGCCACCACGCGGGCGCCGTCGTCCAGGCTCAGGGCACCGGCCACGACAGCGGCGGCGATCTCGCCCTGCGAGTGCCCGATCACCGCGGCAGGATGCACACCCCGCGACTCCCACACCGCGGCGAGGGAGACCATCACGGCCCAGAGCACCGGCTGCACCACATCGACCCGGGCCAGCGCCTCCTCGTCACCGAGGACATCGCGCAACGACCAGGAGACGTGGGGAGCCAGGGCCACCGAGCACTCGTCCATCCGCTGCGCGAAGACCGGCGAGGACACCAGCAGCTCACGGCCCATTCCGGCCCACTGACCACCCTGGCCGGGGAACACGAACACCACACCCGGACCCGGGCGCGCGGAACCGGTCACCACACCGGGGTGCGGGAGACCGGCGGCCGCCGCGTCCAATCCGGACAGCAGCTCCTCGTGATCGTCGCCGACCACGACCACCCGGTCCTCGAACAGCGACCGCGTCGACAGCAGCGAACCGGCGACATCGACCGGTGCGAGTCCGGGATGCTCACGGACCCACCCGGCCAATCGGCCCGCCTGCTCGGCGACGGCGGCGGCGCCGCGGCCGGAGACGATCCAGGCCACCGGCCCCTCGGCAGCCACCGGTTCCACCTCGGTGCTCTCCGGCGCCTGCTCGAGAATCACGTGGGCATTCGTCCCGCTGATCCCGAACGAGGAGACCGCGGCCCGCCGCGGGCGGCCGTGCTCCGGCCACGCGCGCGCGGCGCCGAGCAGCTCGACCGCGCCCGCGGCCCAATCCACCTGCGGGGTCGGCTCGTCCACGTGCAGCGTGGCGGGCATCACCCCGTGCCGCAGCGCCTGCACCGCCTTGATGACGCCCGCGACCCCGGCGGCGGCCTGGGTGTGGCCGATATTCGACTTGATCGACCCCAGCCACAACGGCTCGGTGCGGTCCTGCCCATAGGTCGCCAGCAGCGCCTGGGCCTCGATGGGATCACCGAGGGAGGTGCCGGTGCCGTGCGCCTCGACCAGATCCACCTCGGCACCGGTCAGCCGGGCTGCCGCCAGCGCCTGCCGGATCACCCGCTGCTGGGACGGGCCGTTCGGTGCGGTCAGCCCGTTCGAGGCGCCGTCCTGGTTCACCGCGCTACCGCGCAGCACCGCCAGCACCGGATGTCCCTTCGCCCGTGCGTCCGAGAGCCGCTCCAGGACGAGCACGCCGACCCCTTCACCCCAGCCGGTGCCGTCGGCGGCCTTGGCGAACGCCTTGCACCTGGCATCGGGGGCGAACGCGCGCTGCCGGGAGAACTCCACGAAGCTGGTCGGCGTCGCCATGACCGTGACGCCGCCGGCCAGCGCCATCGAGCACTCGCCGGAGCGCAGCGCCTGCGCCGCCCAGTGCAGCGCCACCAGCGACGAGGAGCAGGCGGTGTCCACCGAGACCGCGGGCCCCTCCAGCCCGAGCACGTACGCCACCCGGCCGGAGAGCACGCTCGCCGCGTTCCCGGTGCCCAGGAAGCCCTCGATCCCCTCCGGCACGGAGGCGAGCCGCGCGGAGTAGTCGTGGTACATGACGCCGGCGAAGACCCCGGTGTCGGTGCCCTTCAACGACCGCGGATCGATCCCGGCGTGCTCCAGCGCCTCCCAGGAACTCTCCAGCAGCAGCCGCTGCTGCGGATCCATCGCCAGCGCCTCGCGCGGCGAGATCCCGAAGAACCCGGGGTCGAACTGCGCGGCATCGCGGAGGAATCCGCCCTGCCGCGTGTAGGAGGTGCCGGGATTCTCCGGATCCGGGTCGTAGAGCGCCTCCACATCCCATTCGCGGTCGGTCGGGAAGTCGCAGATTCCGTCGCCGCCGTCCAGGACGAAGCGCCACAGCTCGTCGGCGGAGCCGATGCCGCCGGGGAACCGGCACGCCATGCCGACCACGGCCAGCGGCTCGTCCGTGCCCGCCGCGCGGACCGGAACGGGCCGCTGCCGCTCCGGCGTCCGACCCGATACCTGGGGCAGCACGAACTCCGCGATGGCGGTCGGGGTCGGGTAGTCGAAGATCAGGGTGGCGGGCAGCCGCACACCGGCCGCGGCGCCGAGCCGGTTCCGCAGCTCGACCGCGGTGAGCGAGTCGAATCCGAGGTCGCGGAAGGCCTGATCCACGCTGACCTGCCCGGCGTCGGTGTGGCCGAGCACGGCTGCCACGTGGGCGCGCACAACCTCGAGCACGGCGCCGAGCTGCTCGGCCTCCGGGAGCCGGGCGAGCCGGTCGGCCAGCTCGCCGGAGGCGCCGGTGCCGCTGCTCGCGGCTCGGCGGCTCGGCACCCGGACCAGCTCGCGGAACGTCTCGGGCAGCCCGCCGTTCGCCGCCTGCTTGCGCAACAGCGCGGTATTGATCCGCATCGGCAGCACGGCCGCGCGGGGTGCCGTGATGGTCGCGTCGAACAGGGCGAGCCCCTTGCCGCTCGGCAGCGCCGCCGCGCCGCTGCGATCGAGCCGCCTGCGGTCGTCCTCGTTCAGGTGTCCGGTCATGCCGCTCGCCTGCGCCCAGAGGCCCCACCCCAGCGATACCGCGGGCAGCCCGCGGGCGCGCCGATGGTGGGCGAGGCCGTCCACGAACGCGTTCGCCGCCGCGTAGTTGGCCTGCCCGCCGTTGCCGAAGGTGCCCGACGCCGAGGAGAAGAGCACGAACGCCGCCAGCGGCAACTCGGCGGTGAGTTCGTGCAGGTGCCAGGCCGCGTCGACCTTCGCGGCGAAGACGTCCGTGAACCGTTCGGGGGTGAGGGAATCGAGCACGCCGTCGTCCAGCACACCGGCGGTGTGCAGGACGACGCGCAGCGGGCGGTGGGCGGGAATGCCCGCCAGCACCGCGGCCAGCGCGCCGCGATCCGCGGCGTCGCAGGCCGCGACCTCGGCCTCGGCGCCCATGGCCGCGAGTTCGGCGACCAGTTCCCGCGCGCCCGGCGCCTCGATCCCGCGCCTGCTGGTGAGCAGCAGGTGTCGTGCGCCGTGCGCCGCGACGTGCCGCGCGATCATCGCGCCGAGCACCCCGGTGCCGCCGGCGACGAGCACGGTGCCCTCGTCCCAGGTGACCGGCGGCGCCTCGGTGCCGAGATCCATGGTGTGCACGCGGGGCACGAACACCGCGTCCGCGCGCAGCGCCACCTGCGGCTCGCCGGTCGCCACCGCCTCCGGGAGCAGCCCGGTGCGCACCGCGCCGGGGTCCAGATCGACCAGGATGAAGCGGTCCGGCTCCTCCGACTGCGCGGTGCGGATCAGCCCCCACACCGCCGCACCGGCGAGATCGGTGACATCACCGTCCGGCACGGCGACGGCACCGCTGGTCACCACCACCAACCGGGAGGAATCCAGCTCGGGCGTGCGCAACCACTCCTGCACCACCGCAAGGGTCGCGCAGACCTGATCGCGCACGGCGGCGGGGCCGATCCCGGTCGGCGCGGTCAGATCGAGCACGACGAGCTCCGGCGGGGCGCCATCGGCCGCCGGCTCGGCCACGCTGCTGTACAGCGCGGGGGCAACCCCGCGGGCCGACAACCCGGGCGCGACACCGCGTCCCGCGGTTCCCAGCACCGCCCAGCCACTCGCTGCGGCCGCCGGGGTGGCCACGCGCGTCCAGTCCAGGACGTACAGATCGTCCGGCCCGCGGCGGACGCGGACCTGGTCGGCGGTGACCGGACGCAGGGCGAGGGAATCGACGGTGACGACCGGCGCACCGGCGGGGTCGGTGGCGGTCAGGGTGACGGCGTCGGCGGCGCCCGAGCGGCGCAGGTGGATGCGCAGCGTCTCGGCGGCGCTCGCGTGCAGGGTGACGCCGGACCAGGAGAACGGCAGCTGCCCCGCGCCGTCGGTCCCGATCAGCGCGGTCGCGCCGATCGCGTGCAGTGCGGCGTCGAGCAGCGCCGGGTGCAGTCCGAAGCCCGCGTTCTCCGCGGAGCCGGGGAGCGCGACCTCGGCGTAGACGTCGCCGCCGTCCCGCCAGACCGACCGGAGCCCGCGGAAGACGGGGCCGTAGCCGAATCCGGCGGTGGCCAGCCCCTCGTAGAGGCCGTCGATCGCGACCGATTCCGCACCGCGGGGCGGCCAGGCAGCCCCCGATCCGAGTTCGGCCGGTGCGGCGGCGTCCGGGGTGAGGACGCCGGTGGCATGCTGCGTCCAGGGCCGATCCGGCGCGTCCTGGTCCTGCGGGCGGGAGTAGATGTCGATTCCGCGGCCGCCGTCCGGGTCGGGGCCGCCGATGACGATCTGGATCTCGGTCACGCCCGGCGCCGGCTCGGCTACCGTGCCGAGGATCAGGGGTGCGTGCACGACCAGTTCCTCCACCCGGCCGTAGCCGATCTGATCGGCCGCGCAGATGGCGAGTTCCACGAACCCGGTGCCCGGCAACAGGATCGAGCCGAGAACGGCGTGATCGACCACCCACGGGTGGGTGCGCGGCGACACCGTGCCGGTGAGCACGACGGTATCGGCCTCGGCGACGCTGATCATCGCGCCGAGCAGCGGATGCCCCAGGGAGCCGAGGCCGAGCCCGGTCGCGTCCGCACCGCCCGAACGGGCGGACTCGAGCCAGTACCGCTGGTGCTGGAACACGTAGGTGGGCAGCGGGACCCGGCGGCCCGCCGTCTCCCAGCCGATCGGGGTGCCGGTGACGAAGAGTTCCGCCGCAGCGAGCAGGAACTGGCGCTGCTCGGGCTGATCACGGCGCAGCGTGCCAACGGTGACCGCGCCGGGCAGGACAGGGTGCGGGGAGACCTCCACCAGCTTCGTGAGGCCGTCCGCGTGTGCGGCGGTGACCGCGCCGTGGAAATCGACAGTGGCGCGCAGGTTCTCGTACCAGTACCCGGCATCCATCGTCGCGGTGTCGATGACGCTCGCGGTGACCGTGGAGTACAGCGGGATCCGGCCCGCGGCCGGGGTCACCCCGGCCAGGGTGCGGGCCAGTTCGTCGCGCAGGGTCTCCACCGCGGGGGAGTGCGAAGCGTAATCCACCGGGAGCCAGCGGGTCCGGACTTCCTCGCCGAGTTCGTCCACCACCCGCCGCAAGGCTTCCGTCGTGCCCGACAGGACCACCGAATCGGGGCCGTTCACGGCGGCGACCGACACCCCCGGTCGCTCCTCGAAGGGCGCGGCGACCGAGAGCATGGTCCCGCTGCCGCTCAGCGAACGCAGCGCGGCGCTGCGCAGCGCCACCACCCGGGCACCGTCCTCGAGGCTCAGCACACCGGCGACGACGGCTGCGGCGATCTCACCCTGCGAGTGACCGATCACCGCAGCGGGGTGCACACCCCGCGATTCCCAGACGGCCGCGAGCGAGACCATGACCGCCCACAGGACGGGCTGCACCACATCCACCCGCGCCAGTGCCTCTTCGTCACCGAGGACATCGCGCAACGACCACGAAACATGCGGGGCGAGAGCCTCGGCGCACTCGTCCATCCGCGCCGCGAAGACCGGCGACGCCGCCAGCAGCTCGCGCCCCATCCCGGCCCACTGACCACCCTGGCCGGGGAACACGAACACCACACCGGACTCCGGACCGGCCGTACCGGTCACGACACCGGGGTGCGGCAGACCCGCTGCCGCGGCCTCCAATCCGGACAGCAGCTCCTCGCGGTCCGCACCGACGACCACGACCCGGTCCTCGAACACCGACCGCGTCGCCACCAGCGAGCCCGCCACATCGATCGGCGCCAGCTCCGGACGCTCGCGCACCCACTCCGCCAGCCGGCCCGCCTGTGCGGCAACAGCATCCCGGCCCCGACCGGAGACCACCCACGCCACCGGCCCCCGCGCCTCGACCGGCTCGACCTCGTCGACCTCCGGCGCCTGCTCCAGAATCACGTGCGCATTGGTCCCGCTCATCCCGAACGACGACACGGCGGCCCGGCGCGGATGCCCGTTGGCGGGCCACGCTCGCGGCTCGGTCAGCAGCTCGATCGCACCCGCGGTCCAGTCCACGTGCGGCGTCGGCTCGTCCACGTGCAGCGTCGCGGGCATGAGCTCGTGCCGCAGCGCCTGCACCATCTTGATCACCCCGGCGACGCCCGCCGCGGCCTGGGTGTGGCCGATATTGGACTTGATCGAGCCCAGCCACAGCGGGTCGGTGCGGTCCTGCCCGTAGGTGGCCAGCAGCGCTTGCGCCTCGATGGGATCGCCGAGGGAGGTGCCGGTGCCGTGCGCCTCGACCACATCGACATCGGCGGCGCCGAGCCCGGCCGAGGCCAGGGCCTGCCGGATCACCCGCTGCTGGGAGGGGCCGTTCGGCGCCGTCAGGCCGTTCGAGGCGCCGTCCTGGTTCACCGCGCTGGCTCGCAGTACCGCCAGCACCGGATGGCCCTTCGCGCGGGCGTCGGAGAGCCGCTCCAGCACGACGACGCCGATGCCCTCACCCCAGCCGGTGCCGTCCGCGGCCCCGGCGAAGGGCTTGCAGCGGCCGTCAGCGGCCAGGCCGCGCTGGCGGCTGAAGTCGACGAACGAGGCGGCGGTCGCCATCACCGCCACTCCCCCGGCCAGCGCCATCGAGCACTCGCCCCGGCGCAGCGCCTGGCTCGCCAGGTGCAGCGCCACCAGCGACGAGGAGCAGGCGGTGTCCAGCGTGACCGCAGGGCCCTCCAGCCCGAAGACGTAGGCGACCCGGCCGGAGAGCACGCTCGCCGAATTGCCGGTGCTGAGATAGCCTTCCAGCCCCTCCGGTACGGCATCCAGCTGGGCGAGGTAGTCGTGGTAGCTCATGCCGACGAAGACGCCGGTATCGCTGCCCTTCAACGACTTCGGATCGATCCCGGCGGTCTCGAACGCCTCCCAGGACGTTTCCAGCAGCAGCCGCTGCTGCGGGTCCATGGCCAGCGCCTCGCGCGGTGAGATCCCGAAGAACCCGGCGTCGAACTGCCCCGCGTCGTGGAGGAAGCCACCCTCGCGGGTGTAGGAGGTCCCCGGATTCTCCGGGTCCGGGTCGTACAGGGCCTCCAGGTCCCAGCCGCGGTCGGCCGGGAATCCGGAGATTCCCTCGCCACCGGTCGCGGCCAGCTGCCAGAGCTGGTCGGCGGAGCGCACGTTCCCCGGGTACCGGCACGCCATGCCGACGAGCGCGAGCGGCTCGGCCGTGCGTTCCTCGAGTTCGGTCACCCGGCGGCGGCTGTCCCGCAGATCGGCGGTCACCCGGCGCAGATATTTGACCAGTGTGTCGTTGTCGACCATTGGCGTGTCGTTCTCAACCATGGGAAAGCCCCTTATTCCGCAACGCTTCCGAATTCTTCGTCGATGAAATCGAGCAGCTCGTTCACGGACGCGGCTTCGAGATCGCGGTCCGCGGCCTCCGGCCGGGCCAGCGATCGCACCGATTCGTACCGGGAGAGCACCGATTTCATCCGGGCGACCACGCTCGCGATCTCGTCGGGATCGATCCGCTCGGGCGCCTGCGTGAACTCCGCGATCGCCCTGGTCACCTCCTGCTCCAGCGCGGCCACCCGCTCGGCCACCGGCGTCGCCTCGCCGTTCCGCTGCACATCGAGCAGCGCGCGGATGTGGTCCGCGATATCCCGCGGCGTCGGGTAGTCGAAGATCAACGTCGCCGGGAGCGCGAGGCCGGTTGCGCGGTTCAGGTGGTTGCGGAGCTCGACGGCGGTGAGCGAGTCGAATCCGGCCTCCCGGAACGGCCGGTCCGGCTCGACCGACCGCGGCCCCGCGTGCCCGAGGATGGTGGCGACGTGGGTGCAGACGAGGTCGAGCGCCAGGCGCTGCTGATCCGCGCCGGAGAGCGCGGTGAGCCGGGCCACCCACTCCGATTTCGCCTCGTTCGGCGCGCCGTCGTCGTCCTGCCGGTTCAGCAGCTCGACGACGGCGGGGAGCGCGGCGAGCAGCGGGCGCGGGCGGGCCAGCGCGAAGGTCGGGTAGAACCGGGCCCAGTCGACGTCCGCGACAGTCAGCGTGCGCCCACCGGAGGCCGTCGCGCCGTCCAGCACCGCCATGACGGCGGCAGGGTCCATGGTGCGCAGGCCCTGCCGATCGAAACGCTCGCGGGCCTGCGCGCTCTCGGCAGCACCGCCCTCGTGCCCGCCGCCCTCGATTGCGCCGCTCTCGTGCCCGCCGTTCTCGTGCCACGGCCCCCACGCCACGGCTGTGGCGGGCAGCCCGGCCTGGCGGCGGTGCTCGGCCAGCGCGTCGAGGTAGGCGTTGGCGGCCGAGAACGCGCCCTGACCGCCGCCGCCCCACACGCCTGCGGCGGAGGAGAAGAGCACGAAGGCCGAGAGCGGGAACTCGGCGGTGAGCTCGTGCAGGATGCGGGCGGCCGTCCGCTCGGAGTCGAGCACGGCGTCCAACCGGTCGGGGTCGATGGCGTCGAGGACGTCGTCGGCGCCGCGCCCGGCGGCGTGCACGACGGCGGTGAGCGGCTGGATCTCGGCGAGCACCGCGGCGATCGCGGCACGATCGGCGGGATCGCACCGCACCGATCGCACCGGGAGATCGGGCAGCTCCGATGCGGCGGCGGCGTGGTTCAGCAGCACCAGCCGCCGGGCGCCGCGGGCGGCGGCCCAGCGGGCGGCGTGCACGCCGAGCGCAGCGGTGCCGCCGGTGACGAGGACGGTGCCGTCCAGCTCCGCGGGCGATTCCGCGCCCGAGCCGGGAGCGGGGACCAGCCTGCGCAGGTACACCCCCGCCGAGCGGATGGCCACCTGGTCCTCCCCGCCGGTGCCGGTCACCACCTCGGCCAGCGCCCGCTCCACGCGGGTGTCGAGCTGCGCGGGAAGATCGATCAAGCCGCCCCAGCGGTCCGGGTGTTCGAGTCCGGCGACCCGGCCGAGACCCCAGATCATGGCCTGCTCCGGCGCTGTCAGCGGGTCCGAGCCCGCCACCGAGACGGCGCCGCGCGTCACGCACCACAGCGGTGACCGCAGCCCCGCGGCACCGAGCCCCTGTACCAGCGCGAGCGTGCCCGCGGGCCCGAGCAGGGACAGCACTCCGGTCGGCGGCTCACCGGCCAGGCGCTCCGGCCAGGTCTGCCGATCACCGGCCTCCGACTCCCGGACGGTGGCACCGCGCGCGGTCAGCGCCCGCGCACACGCGGCGGCGGTCTCCTCCGCGCCGGGTGCGGTGACGAGCAGCCAGGTGCCGGTGAGCCGCCCGTCGCCGAGCGGCGCGGTGGCCGGGATCCAGTCGACCCGGTAGCGCAGCTCGTCCAGCTCCGACCTGGCCTGCCGCGCGCGCCGCCACTCCGCCAGCGCGGCCAGCACCGGCGCCGGATCGGTGCCGGACGGTAGCGCGGGAAGCTGTCCGGCATCGACCATGGCCCAGAACTCGGCGTCGATCCCCTCCGCCGAGGTGGCCGGGGCGGTGCCGCTGGGGAGCCAGTAGTGTTCGTGCTGGAATGCGTAGGTGGGCAGCGTTATTCGCTCGGCACCGCGTCCCGCGTACAAGGCCGCCCAGTCGACGTGGACGCCCGCGGTGCAGGCCCGCGCCACCCCGGTGAGCACCGCCGTCACCTCGCTCTCGCCGCGCCACAATCCCGCCGCGACGCCCTCGTGCACCAGGCTCGCCAGACCGCCGTCGCCGAGCTCGAGGTAGCGGTTGACGCCCTGCTCGGTGAGATGGGCCAGGGCGCGGGAGAACTGGACGGTGTCGCGCAGGTGGCGCACCCAGTACTCGGGGGAGGTGGCCTGCTCGGCGGTCAGCGGCTCCCCGGTGCTGTCGGAGATCACCGGGATCAGCGGGGGATGCAGCTCGACGCCGACGAGGATGTCGCGGAAATCGTCCAGGACGGGGTCCATGTGGGGCGAGTGGAAAGCGTGCGAGACCGGGAGGCGCTTGGTCCGGTGGCCCGCGGCGGACCAGTACCCGGTGACCTCGGTGACGGCGTCCTCCTCACCCGAGATCACCACCGCGTCAGCGGCATTCACCGCCGCCAAGGACACCGCACTGCTGTCCGCCAGCACCAGCCCGATCGAGTCGCGTACTTCCTGTTCCCCCGCCCGGATCGACACCATCGCACCGCCACCGGGAAGCTCCTGCATCAACCGGCCGCGCTCGGCCACCACCCGCGCGGCATCCGGCAACGACATCACCCCCGCCACATGCGCGGCGGCCAGGCCACCGATCGAATGCCCCAGCACGTAATCGGGGGCGATCGACCAGGATTCGAGCAACCGGAACAACGCGACCTCGACCGCGAACAGCGCCTGCTGGGTGTAGCGGGTCTCGTTCAGCAGGACCGGATCGTTGTCGATCACGTCCCGCAAGGACTCGTCCAGGTACCCGCACACCTCGTCCAGGGCATCGGCGAAGACCGGGAAAACCCGGGCGAGTTCCCTTCCCATGCCCACCCGCTGCGCGCCCTGTCCCCCGAACAGCAGGCAGAGGCCGGTGGCGGCGCCCGCTTCCGGCTCGGACACCACGGCGGGGTGCGGTTCGTCGCGGGCGGCCGCGTCGAGCCCGCCGAGCAGGGTGCCGAGATCGTCGCCGAGCACGACGACGCGGTCCTCGAAGGTCGTGCGGGTCGAGGCCAGCGACCATCCGACGTCGACGGCCCGCTCGGGGCGTTCGCGCAGCCGGTCGGCCAGCCGGGCGGCCTGCGCGGCAACGGCGGCGCGGCCACGACCGGAGACGACCAAGGCCACCGGGCCCTCGGCGACCGGTTCCGGGGTCGTGGCCGGCGCGGGCTCGGGCGGCTGTTCGAGGATGAGGTGGGCGTTCGTGCCGCTGATCCCGAACGAGGAGACCGCCGCGCGCCGCGGGTGGCCGTTGCGCGGCCACTCCCGCGCGCCGGTGAGCAGCTCGACCGTGCCCGCGGACCAGTCCACGTGCGGTGTCGGCTCCGTGACGTGCAGTGTCGGCGGCATGACCCGGTGCCGGAGCGCCATGATCATCTTGATCACGCCCGCGACCCCGGCCGCCGCCTGCGCATGGCCGATATTGGATTTGATCGACCCCAGCCACAGCGGCTCCGCGCGCTGCTGCCCGTAGGTGGCGATGAGGGCTTGGGCCTCGATGGGATCACCGAGGGCGGTGCCGGTGCCGTGCGCTTCGACCACATCCACCTCGGCGGTGGTCAATCCGCCGGCGGTGAGCGCCTGCTGGATCACCCGCTGCTGGGACGGGCCGTTCGGCGCGGTCAGCCCGTTCGACGCGCCGTCCTGGTTCACGGCGCTGCCGCGCAGTACCGCGAGCACCGGGTGGCCGTTCGCCCGCGCGTCCGAGAGCCGCTCCAGGACCAGCACACCCACGCCCTCGGCCGGGCCGAAGCCGTCGGCGGCGGCATCGAAGGCCTTGCAGCGGCCGTTCCCGGCCAGCCCGCGCTGGCGGCTGAAATCGATGAAGGTGCCCGGCGTCGCCATGACCGTCACGCCACCCGCCAGGGCCAGCGAGCACTCGCCACCGCGCAGCGCCTGCGCCGCCAGGTGCGCCGCCACCAGCGAGGACGAGCACGCGGTATCCACCGTCATGGCCGGGCCCTGCAGGCCGAGCACATACGACAACCGGCCCGACACCACACTCGCCGAACTACCGGTACCGAGCAGCCCTTCCAGTCCTTCGGGCACACTTCGCAGCCGGGACGCGTGATCGTGGTAGGTCACCCCGGCGAACACCCCGGTGTCACTGTCGCGCAACGACTTCGGATCGACGCCGGCGCTCTCCAGCGCCTCCCAGCCGACCTCGAGCATCAACCGCTGCTGCGGATCCATGGCCAGCGCCTCGCGCGGCGAGATCCCGAAGAACCCGGCATCGAAATCACCGGCGTCGTGCAGGAAGCCGCCCTCGCGGGTGTAGGAGGTGCCCGCGCTGTCCGGGTCGGGGTCGTAGAGGCCGTCGAGATCCCAGCCCCGGTCACCGGGGAGCGGGGTGATGGCATCACCGGCGCCGATCACCAGGTCCCACAGTTGCTCCGGCGTGCCGACCCCGCCGGGGAACCGGCAGGCCATCCCCACCACGACCACGGCGTCCTCGGTGGCCACCGCGGCGGTGCTCGCGGTGGCCGCGGGGCCGGGGGCGACGGCATCGAGCAGGTGCCGGGTGACGGCATCCGGGGTCGGGAAATCGAAGACCAGGGTCGATGGCAGGGTGCGGCCGGTGCTCGCCGCCAGCCGATTGCGGAACTCCACGGCGGTGAGGGAGTCGAAGCCCAGGTCCCGGAAGGCCCGGTCGGCGCCGATCCCGGCGGCGTCCGGGTAGCCGAGCACGGTCGCGGTGTGCGCGCGGACCAGGTCGAGCAGGTGCCGGTGGCGCTGGGTCGCGGTCATGGCCGCCAGCCGGGCACCGAGCCCGGCGGCCGAATCCGAGCCGGCCGCGGCGGAGCGGCGGGCGGGGACGCGCACCAGGTCGCGCAGCAGCGGGTGCACCGCGCCGGAGCGGGCGCGGGCGCGCAGGTCGTCGTGGTCGAGGACGATGGCGAGCGGCGCGGGTTCCGCCGCGGTAGCGGCGATATCGAACAGCGCCAGTCCGCGCGCGGTGGCGAGCGCGCGGGTGCCGCCGCGGCCCAGGCGGGCGTGATCGGCGCCGGTCAGCGCGCCCGTCATCGCGCTGGCCTGCTCCCACAGCCCCCAGCCGATCGATACCGCCGGAAGGCCGTGCGCCCGCCGTGCGGCAGCCAGCGCGTCCAGGTAGGCATTGGCCGCCGCGTAGTTGGCCTGTCCGGCATTGCCGAAGGTCGCCGAGGCGGAGGAGAACAGGACGAACCCCGCCAGCGGCCGGTCACGGGTGAGCTCGTGCAGGTGTCGGGCGGCGTCGGCCTTGGCGGCCAGCACGGATTCGATCCGCTGCGGGGTCAGCGACTCGACCGTGCCGTCGTCGAGCACGCCGGCCGCGTGTACGACCGCCGTCAGGTCCGGGATTCCCGCCAGCAGCGCGGCGACCGAGCCGCGGTGCGCGACATCGCAGGACACCACCTCGACCCGGGCGTCCGCGCGGGCGAGTTCGGCCACCAGTTCCGGGGCGCCGGGTGCCTCGGCGCCCCGGCGGCTGGTCAGCACCAGCCTGCGCGCGCCCGCCGCGACCAGGTGCCGCGCGAGTGCCGCGCCGAGTACC